>NZ_BAAHBD010000030.1:3624-137294 GCF_054776975.1 Spirosoma harenae
TGGCATAATCAGAAACCGGCCCTTTATTGTACGGGCAATTCCGCATGTATTTATGCGAAATGGTTGGATGACTCTTGTCGAATCGTCCTTTGGTGTATTGCCGGAACCGGTGGCCTTCGAAGCGGATCGTAATTCGACCATCGGGGAGGTAGCCAAAGCCATTACTCTCCACGTCGCGCACGGCTTTGACGTAGGCAACGGGTATGCGCAGCAGGGCGGCCGCTGCTTCGTAATCAGCCTGGGTTAACCGGAGATGGTCCATTGTCTTTGCGTACGAGAGAAAAGGATTTTGAGAGTTTGTAGGCCACAAAGCCGCCGGCGATTAAAAACAGAAAGAGAAGAAAGAGGCCAGCCGCCACCGCGATCGCAATCCAATAGCGACGCTGGTATTTAGGATCGACGCCCCAGGTTTGGTTTTTAATTTGGGTGGCAATTCGTTGGCTGACGCTGGCCGAATCACATTCGGCGATAACCGTGGTATTGGTTGGCTCCCGAACGATGGTGACCGTGGCCCGGCCTTGCTTCACTCGCTCGATATAATGGGTGGTATCCGTGCGAAAGACGTGCGTAACGGTTTCTGCCGGCACGGTGGCGGTCACTGTTGAATAGGTCGTATCCGTATCTTCTTTCGCGTAGCGGGCTTTGGCCCGATCGTACAGGCTGGTACAGCTGGAGAATAGCAGGCTGCCGATAAACAACAGCATTAAGAAGCTGACCCCGGTCAGCCAGCTAAGCGTTTTTCGATCTTTATGGGCGAGTTCGTTCATGTGGGGTAAGTCGTTACGGTTAAAGCATGACAATAGGCCCATCGCAATCAATCAGGCCCGACCAGTCATCCTGAGCGGTGGTTAACGGTGGATTCAGTGTATCCAGCTGCTGATCAACCGTGGACCAGAACGTGGTTACCTGGTTGAGCAGGTTTTGCTTCACCCAGTCGAGCATCTCCGGAGTTGGTGGCGTGAAATACTTCACATTGCCGCCATACTGAGCGCCGTAATTGAGTTGCACATTCACGCCCTTGATTTCAATTGACAGGTTCGGAAGGGCAGCGATCACGGCTTCGTAGGCCAGACAGCGCATCAGATTGCGCAGCAGGGGCTTTTTCTGAACGGCCGTTACGCTACCAGGCAATGCATTGATTTTCCCCAGGTACGTTTGACCAAAATTGTCTTCCACGGCGCTGATGTAGGGCCGTAGTGCCCAGAACGTCAGCCAGCGATCCTGAATCTGATAGGAAGCTGAAAACTGAGCCGCACTCTTGAAAATGGCCTCACTGAGTTCCAGGTTATAAGGAGCCTCTGCCCAACCTGGAAACGTGGCTGAATTGGCCGCAATAAGTTTGATCAACTCATCGAGTTTCTGCCAGGCGGTTTCCCGAAGCGATTCGTCGAGTTTCTGGGTTTGGTAATCAAACGCGGCTCGGCGCGTTTCCGCGGCCGTGACGGTAATTCCATCATCGCCAATTTGTACCTCTGCAAAGGGCAGATACTCGGCAAACCCCAGCTTAGCCACGACGATCTGAGTCAGTCCGAACGCTTTTTTTAATGCCGCATCGTCGCTACTGCCAGCGCCGACTAGTTGATCAGTAATCGGCTGACTTAAAAAGCGGGGTAGTAGCGTCTGGGCCGTTTCGTCGAGAAGGCTCTTGAGCGCCTTAGTGATCGTGAAATTGGCCACCATGCCCGGAATAAACTGGCGAAATTCCTCGGTTGTACCGTCAAATAAAGTGGCCATTAGCTTAAGATTTTATCCGTGCCGGCACCAGTGTCCAGCGTGGTGAGAATCGTATCGTCGAAGACAAAGTCGAGTAGGGGAATGGCTGCTTTCCAGCCATTGTAGCGGGCCGCAAACTTGAGGGGCTCCAGCACCATGTTGCGGAACGGACGAACTTTCTGTTTCTTGATCAGGTCAGCTTCCCGCTTATCGGAGCCTCCTGATTTGGCTCCCAATTTGGAACCACCCGCAAAACCCGATGAGGTTGGGTCGACGTTGAAGGCGTACAGGATGTTGACGGCCGCTTCCATGTTGTCCTGGATGTACTTGCCATCGGCCAGGGGATCTGGAATGGGCGTAACGGTGATGTGGTCCTTCCAGACTTTGTTCACTTGGTCCCAGCTGACGTCAGTTACAATCGAATTGCCTGAGCGGGTGACGTCCGTCAGACTTTTGTTCATCTGCTCGAGCCAGCGCTTTTTAATCGAGCGTCGTTCTTCGGGTGTTCCCTTCGTGTATTTATCGCCGTACATATCTTTCCAGTAGTCTTTATCGACTTTCCAGTGATATTTCAGCGTCATCTGATTTTGCATCAGAAACTTTTTGAAGCGGGGTATTGCCCGGTGAACGTCCAGCCAGCCCGACTCCACAATGGAATAATGGTGTGGTAGTGAATAGTAGCGTTTCCCGGGTGTGGGGTAGCGAATGGGGTAAACAACTTTATAAAAATCAGCCTCCCTGATCCATTCGATGGCATCCGGCCGGTAGGGATCAAGCGTATTCAGTTGCAGGGTTAAATCGGGCCGGTAGCGGGGCCAGTTGGCATTGAGGTAGATGTAGGGCTGGTCGCCATTGGTCCGCATTTTACACCAGCGACATTCTTCCGCGCTCAGCGGCTCCAGGCTGGTAATGATCGATCGGTCTTTACTGATGATCAGTTCGGCCCAGCCGTTGAAGAATTCCGTCACATCGGCCGCCATTTCCTGCAGGTACAGGCCGAATTTGGGATTGGACAGAAAATCATTGATCTCGGCAATGATAGCCGGATCACCGGTTAAGGGTTTATAGATTTTGTTTCCCTTCTCGTTGATGTGCTGTTCAACCGCGATGACACCACCACCCACAACGGTATTGGCCAGATCGCCAAGTGTCGCTGGGATTAACGAATCCTGGTTGTAAAGTTCAGAAAGGCGCTGCGGAAAGTCATTCCCTTCACCCCAGGGCATAATATCCTCAATCGTAGGGCCATACTCAGTGCTATCCGGAATGGCGACGCTCGGCGTTGCGCCAGGCTGTTTACCCGAACGGGGAGCCATATCGGCGGAGGCCTGAGAAGCCCGACGGCTGGCCGGCCGGTCGTTCTCCAGGGTTACGGTGATACCCGCCTGGGCTAGAATGGCTACGGTGCTGGCATCGCCCTCGAAAATGGCCAGGTTTCCTTTGTTTTTGCGCATTAGACCACCTCCAGATTGTTGAAATACAGGATGAGGTCAAGGTGCAGGCGAATGACGTCCTTTGTGCCCAGGGGTTGAACCTTGACAAACCGTTCATTCTGCCACTTCATGGGCAGCAAAATAACCTTGCGTAAGTCGAGAATTTTGCCACCGGTGCCACGCTGACGATCCGCTGTGCAGACAATCAGGTCAAACCACTGCGGTTTACCCACTGAATTGGTTCTGCGCATTTGTTTCAGCATTTCCGGCACCTTGATCATAGGCGCGAAAGTGCAGGCCTGTCTGGCCTAGGGCCGCGACACCCTATTAGACACGGAGGAGCGGAAGCAGGCTGAAGCTGCGCTGAGGAACTTACTTATTGAACCGACGAACCGGCCCTAGTTTGGTCTTGTACCGGGTGCCGATGATATCGGCCGGGATGGCTTTCCAGTAATCGTCGGCGGGGCAGTACACTGCATCTTTTGCCTGGAGCAGATCGCCCCGACGGAGGAGCCGATAAATGGCTTTTTTGGCCGGTACCATGGACAGCATAGGCCGATTTCGCACAAAAACGGGGGTCATTTTAGGAAATACGTTTATGGGTTACGGTATCAGAATTGCAAAATTTACGTTTAATGCGCTGACTACCAAACCCACTGAATAAATGGGGTAGACGAGGACCTTTTTTGTTTTTCGCCATTTTTGACATTCAGTTTTTAGTCATTCGGCTTAGAATCAGAATTTTATTCCCGAAAAAACGCCAAAATCTTGTGCACGGGTCCAGATCGCCCCCCAAGTCACGCACTGAGCAGTTTTGCAATTGCAAAAAGAGGGACTCCGCCATATATGAAACGGCCTGCCCGATCGATCGGGCAGGCCGTTGGTAGGGTTAGTAAGTGGGGTTGTTAGCTGCCTGAGAACACCGCATCAAACGCTTCCGCGCTTTCAAATTGGTAGAACAGATGCGCTCCAACGATGAGCGTATCGACGCCATCACTCAGGTGAGTGGTCGTTCGTTGATCAATCTCACCGATCTTTTTCTCATCGGCTTTATCTTTCTCAAACCCACGTCCCCGCTTCTTGATATCGGCTCCCTGCATCGATTGGCGCAGGTAATCCGTATTCTGCCTATTGAAGCTGACGTCGAAAAACTTCTCATCACCACCCGTTAGGCAATAGCTCCATAACTCATAGCGCATCATAGGCGAAAGGGTTGGACCTAAGTAGATCATATCAACATCCCAACCGTTCTTACGAAGCACGTCAGCGAACTCATCGGCATAGCTCATCTCCATCGATGCGTTGGTCCAGATGGTGGTATGGTCATAGTAGTAACGCACCTGCTTACAGCCGTGATATTTATAGTAATCACAGAAGGCCTGGGCCGCATGGCGCACCTTCTTAGGGTACATCGTACAGAACTCTTTGAGTACGCGGTACTGTCGGCCACTGGGTTGCCCCACCAGAATACTGGTAATACTGGAGTTGTAGTCACCACCGATATCCAGGGGCTTCCAGGGATCGACGTCCGCATCTTTGCGGGAGTCTTCGAATTTAGTGCCAATGTCAAACTTATCGACATGCCCATAATCGATCGCATCGGTAAAATGGCGATCGTCGAGATCGGAATAAAACGCTTTTTCGGAGAGATAGGGCTTTTCATTCAGGATGGCTGTTCGGAAGATAAACGGCGGTAATTGCCGGCGCAGTTTGGCTATGTTTTTTAGCCCAAACCCATGCACGTTATCCAGCGTCGACGCGGCCGAATAGTAGATGGTATTCGCCCGAATTTGATCCCAAACGGCTTTCTTTTTCTCAATTTCGGCTAAAATGGCCGCGCGTTTGGCTGGTTTTTTTATCAGCAGGTCGTACAGTTGATAAATCTCAGCGCGTATGCTAATCAGCACCCGAATCCGGTCGATGCCCAGCGATTTGGTCTGATCGAGCATCAATTTCTCCTTCTCCACGATCCACATCGCCGATTTGGTGGTCGGCATGTCGGTACAGAAGAGGAGCGAGTGGAATTCGGGAATTCCCCCAAAATAGCGCTCATCACCCCGGTTGGTGGGCAAAAGCTCCGTTTCGAGCATTTTTAGGTCTAAAAACTTCGCTTCGTCCCCAATCGTCCAGTGGATCGTTTTCCCATTGGCGCTACCCGGCCGGTCCTGGGAGACCATGCTGGCCACCGTCCCATTCTTGAAATAGATGCAGTGTTCAGCCGTGGTGGGGCCGACAATGGGCTGAGGGATGTGTTTGGGCGGCTTTTCTCTAATCCAGAAGTCGCGACCGCGCTGCCAACCTAAATTCTGCTCCCAACCTTTGATGACCGGTGGCAGGGTCCGCTCCAATAATTGCAAATACGTAGCGCCTACAAAACAGCCATGGCTTTGGGGCATGATCTCAACATTGCGAGCAGACCTGGGCGAAATCAATCCTTCGGATTTACCGGTGCCACGGCCCCAGACCGCGTACTCTTCGTTGGCGCCCACCAGCATCGAGCGGATTTGGGGTTTGTTGTAATGGCGGTGAAAGACCCGGATATCATCCGATAGCCGGGTGGCATCCAGATCCACGTGAGCCAATTTGACCGCTGTATGCAGGTCCTGACTCACCAGACTCTCCAAATCCAGGTGGTCGGGTAGGTTAGGGCGTTGTGACATCGGTAAAATCGGTGAAGGGTTGTTCGGCCGCTTTTTTGTCAGCGGCTAATACCTGGTCAATCATCGCCTGCAGTTGATCTTCTGGCAGGGGCTGCACGCCAAGCTGCTCAGGATGAAACCCGATAATGTTGATGATGGTGGTGTTTTCAATGGCCTGCTGCTGTTTATCGGCACCCATGACAGCAATCAGGTTTTTGTCGGCCGCATTTTTGGCCTTCAGATCCCCTTTCTCGACGGCTTCGCGCTGGGTCTGTTTGATGCTGGCGATGAGCATGACTTTTTCGAACGCCAGTTCTGGCTGGGAAACCACGCCAAAAAACCGGCGCATGTCCTGGAGCGTGCGTCGGGCCGTTCGTTCAGACAACTCAGGATATTGCTTTTTGACCAGCTTGATCAGCTGAATGTCGGTTTTGTACTGATTTTTGGGCAGACAAATCTTGTTATAGAGCCAATCCCAACGCTTCAGCTGCTCTTCCAGGTCGGCGTGCAGCTTGATCTTTTTGGGATCATCATCTTCGCGTTCATCGTTGTACCACTTAATGATACGATCAAACTTATCGTCCCATTTCGATGGGTCGTTCTCGGAGGTTGTGGTGGCAAGGGCTTTGCTCATGGGGAGAGGTGCTGGAGCTGGTTGTCCAACTTGTGGAGTTCACTGGTGAAGCGTTGGAGCCTTTTTCCAATCTTTTTGCGACGACCCGGGGAGATGGGTTCGTCCAATTCTTTGGTGTACTTGCTGACGTAGGTACGCAGGTTATTGCGTTTACGAAGTAAATCCGTAGGATCATCGGCCTCGGGAAGGCTGGCTGCTTCGGGCAGGAAGCCGTGCTGCTCATAAAAATCCCGACGACCATAGGTCTGATCGAGACCATCTTTGATTTCTAAAATCCGGTAGGCATACGTTTTTAGTTCTTCGCTCTCGGTAATGCCGGCGTTATAGAGGTCGCGCATCCGCACTTTGATAATGGTGCGTTCGTCCTGCAATAGTCCCCCATCAGCGAGTTGTTCAACCAGGCTTTCTAGGTAAGCAGCAACACGCTCCCGTTCGGCCTGTTGTAGTTCGATTAGCTTTTTCTGAAGGGAAGTCGTCAGTAAATCCCGGTTGTAGTCATCGTCCCCGGTTTTAAACATCTTCAGATAGAAATCGCTGCCAATGAGCTGCTCATACAGCAGCACGCCGTCCCTGTAGACAGGCCGCTCCAACCAGGCAGAAAGGGCTTCGATGGGGTTGTTCATGGGAAAGGGCTAAAACAAAAGGAGCCCGGCAAAACCAGGCTCCTTTGCCAATTATTCACTTGTACATCACCAGTTGCCTGGATCTTATTTTTCAATTGGCGTGGAAGAATCAACGAGTAGCAGGTAAGGCACCTGGTCTGGAAACGTTAGCAGATACTGGGCTTCTTCATCCGTTAGCCTGGCCAGATCATACGTGCGACCTTCAAATTGGATGGGCATCGATTCAGCCGGTTCTAAGCCCACGACTTTCCAACTGGGAGCCGCTCCCAGCTGGGAAGCGGTCTCCGTGGTTTTGGGTTTAGTCATGTTAGGCAGCAGCGGTTAGCGGAACAGCAGCTGTGTACTGCATCAGATCAGGCTGGAAGGCCATCACCTCAAACTCCCAGCCTTTACCACGACCGGATGTCGTTGCGCTGTTAAAGTTTGGTGTGATGTAGGCGCAGAAGAACGCACCACCTAACTGAATCTGGGTACCATCCGAAAGCGGTACAATGACAACGAACTTGTCATTTTTACAGAGGTTAGCGAAGGCGAGGGCATCTTTCTTGGAGCCTGGATAGAAGAATTTGAACACCGGCTTGAAGCTCTTACCATCGATTTCACCGTTCGAACCGGATTCAAGCGAACTCGTATCGATGGTGCAATACATGGTCAGGAATTTCTTGCCCGACTTCATGATGTGCGCAACGGTCAGGTTGTACAGATCGTCCGAATCCGCTGGGTTGGCAGCGGGCGTAGCGAAGGTGAGGATATCGCCCCAGGGTGCGAAATAGAAAAACTGGCGGGTACCACCCATATTGGATTCGGTACCATCGGGGCCCAGTAGGTTTTTGTAAGTAGGCATTGTCCTAAAAAGGCGTTAAATGCGTGGGTTGGAATAGAAGCCTGGCCGCAATTGATTGCGGCCAGGCTTTAGCGATCGTGCTGTGATGCCTACAGTTAGGCTTTGGTTGTTACCAGGCGAAGGTTACTAATGCCCTGTTTCACAACTTCTTTGGCTAATTCCGTGTCATTCTTCAGTACATCCAGGGTAATTTCCTGGTCACGGTAGAAGAATTCACTCAGGAATTCGTAGGTCTGGGCCCCAACTTTGATCGTTGGGATCTTTTTCGAGCCAGAAGCCAGTTCCGTCAGTTGCTCTTTCAGGTCTTTATTGACCGTCAGCGCCTGTTCAACATCTTTTTCAGCGGCTTCTTTCGCTACTTTCAGTGCCGTATTCTCCGACACTAATTCTTTGTTTTTCTCCAGAGCCGTAGCCAATTGCTGGCTTACACCCGTGCTATCGGACTTGGCTTTGGTCAGTTGCTCCTTTAGCGTATCGCGCTCTTTAGTGACAACGGCCAGGCTATCCTCGAGCGACTTGATTTTTTGTTGGTCTTCGGTTAAGTCCGCCATGATGGTCGGTGATGGGGTTTGGCCTTTTGCGTGAAATCCTGTCACTTCTGTCAGGATTTCACGCAAAAGGCGGGTTAGGAATAATCAGGGAAGTGCGAGTGGGTTACGCCTGGTCGTTGACGAACAGGGCTTACCAAATCAGCGATCTGGTAAGCCAGAATCAGCTGCATTTTGGCGTAGTAGCCGTGGATGAATTTGACCAGTTCGGTCACCGACGTAAAGTCAGCCGTCAGGTCAGTACCCATTTTGAGGTTCTTGTCGATATCGACAATCAGGCGCTTGGAGCCACTCATCCAGGAAGAAGGTTGCAGCACAAACTTGCCATCGGAATTCATCACCGATTTACCGACGATGGTACCACCGGCGTTGCGGACGTCGAGGAATGAAGTGCCGGCCGTGAATTTGCTCAGGGCGTGCTGATTGTAGTTATCATACACCCCTTGTGAACAGCGGATGATACCGCCTTTCTTGCGGATGGCTTCGGGCAGACCTAAGTAGAACGCGCTTACTTTGTCGAAAGCGTTGGTGCTGTCGATCGTACCGGTAGCGATTTTGTTACGCGTTGGCAGGCCAGCATACTCTTCAGCGATGATCACACCCAAGCCTTTGGTGATGCTGGAGTTGTTCACTTTGAGCCATTTGGCTGGGTGCGAATCCGGTGTCTGGGCCGCCGTCGTCGCCACGATACACGAGTAATACGACCGGTTGGTGTAGAACATACGGTCGCCTACGTTGTAGGCTGTACCCGCGTTGTACGCCGGTACATCTTCCGAGTTTACGCCCAGGTACGCATTGTCGTTAATCTCGGCTTTCTGCTTTTTGATCTGCTCTTCCCAGAAATACTGAGCGAAACCACCGGGATAGTCTTTGGCATTCGCGCGCAGCTGCTCCGAATGATACGTTTTACGAAGTTCCTCGGGAACAACCTTCAGGATCTTCATCGCCGTGTGCGGAACGATCGTCCGCTGGGTGGCGGTACCGGCCTGGCCATCGGGTTCGGTGACGTCGACGTCGAACGGCCGCAGACCATCGTTTGCTTTGTATTTCGGCAGCTTACGAGGGGCCGTCAGGTTAGTGATTAAATCCAGATCATTGGCGATGTCCAGATCATTGAAAATCGACGTGATGATTTGCGTCGAATACTCACCCGCATAGTTATTAATCGCGGTGAGATCTTGTTGAGGGGTTGCCACGGTAGGTAAGCAGGGTTAAAGGTTGTAGTTACAGCGGGTGGCCAGCCTTTCGGCTGGCCGTGAAAGCGGTTGGGAAATCCGGGATTAGGCTTTTGGGCCTAGCTTCATTTTGGCTTTTTGGTCAGCCAATTGCTGGTCGGTTTCGCTCCAGAAGGGGTTTTTGGCCTCCGATTCCGAAGTGGCCACAGGCTCTTCTATTTTTTCGACCTTCGATGGAGTCGCACCGGGTTGTTTGCCCAGGCGAGCGATTTCTTTGTCTTTGGCAGCGATAGCGTTATTCGATGTAGTGAGCTGACCTTCAAGAGTCTGGATCTCAGCAAACTGAGACGCGCTGATCACATGGACGTTGTAGTTTTGCTCCTGGAATTCAGCGTTGATGGCGTCGAGCTGCTCTTCCGTGATGGCATCAGCAGCAACACCCGCTATGGCAGACAAAGCCGCCAGGCGGGCAAATCCAAAAATGGACTTCATGGATTGGTTAGGGTTTGGAGTTGGAGATACAGATGGTGCCTCGCTCTCCGCTAGGGCGCTGTCAGGCTGGATATCGCTCAATTCGGGAGCGGCCGTTGACGCGTCAGGCACGTCGGTTATCGTTGGCTCCTGAGTTGTGGGAGCTTGTTCTTCGGTGGAAATAAGGGGGGCAATCAGGTTCTCAGATTTGCCGGAGGTTGATGGAAAATTGACCGTTTCAACAGTCGTTACCTGCTCGACGGCATAACTTCCACCCGATGATCGGGGCGCAGCGGATTGTTTACTGGATTTTCGAGCGTTGTGGAGTTCAACCACCCGGGCCACAGCTGTCGACAGATTGCCAAATCCATCAATCAGACCTAATTCAATCGCCTGACTGGCGTAGAATAGGCTGCCTTTGAATACATCAGCGCCACCTTTTTTAACGGGTTTTAGGCGGTCACCACGACCTTGTTCAACGGCTTCCCGGAATAGGTCTGCAGCCTGGTTGAGGTCGGCTCGAAGCAGGGCTGGATTGCCGGCCAGGGCTTCCCGGAAGGGTAGGTTCTTTTCGGAGCTGCGATCGGAGTAAATAGAATGGGTCGTAATCCCCATTTGCTTTTTCCGCTCGGTGTAATCATCGAATTGGACATATACACCGATGGAGCCGACCTGGTCCGATTTCTGGGTCGCGTAGATATCATCCGAGCCACACGCTAACCAGTAGGCCGCACTGGCCATCATGCCTTCGTTAATGATCGAAACCGTTGGTTTGACTGGATTGCGAAGGGCATCGTACAGAGAAGGGGTACCCGATAGTTGGCCACCCGGGGAATCGACCAGGCAGACAATACCGATGATTTTCTCATGGGCATAGGCCTGATCTAACAGCTTGCAGTAATCCTCGGTACCAATCGAGCAGCAGTCACTTTCTTTGAAAATGGCTCCCCGGATATCGAGCACGAAAATGGAATCGTCGGGAAGTTCTGGATCGTCTAAAGCGTAGCGCCGGTCCGCCGTTGCGGTTTGGTTGGCTGAGGGGCCGTTGTCGCTGGCAGCTGCAGTAACTGCGTAGCCAACGCGGCTAAGCCGATCAGGGCTGTCGTCTTCATCGTCTTGCAGAAGTTTAGGATTGAATTCACCGGCCAGGAAGGATTGAATAAGGGGTAGGTGCGCTTCCGCGAACGTTGGCTCGATAAGCCAGACGCCCCGTTTAAAGGCCGAAATTTTCCGAAATTGCCGATTCATGGGGCGAATCAGCCCCCATTTTGGCCCATCAGCCGCGACACCCTATTAGACACGGAAGGGACAGACTAAACGCTATTTGAAATAACTTCTAATTCCTTATCTCACAGACAGATTATCGTACGCTATTTATTAGCAACTTTAAAATTCCACTTTCTTAAGAGATTCTCCCATGGCAGTTCGACGCATACTTGTCTACTTAGTTCTCATTTTTTTAACCGTGCAGTGTAAAAAATCTGAAGAACAAACGACTGTACCCCAACCTGTTGAGAGGGCTCAGGGCAACCCGGCCGATATGACGCCACCGGAGATCAATGAACTATTGGATAAATTTCCAACTGTAAATACACCCTTAGATCAGTTTCTTTTACCTAATGGGCAATCAATAACGGCATTTGAAACCGAGTACAAAAAAAAATGGAAAACGGCCGGTGGAGGCCGGTTGCAGGCCCCGGTCTTTACCCCAACTGAGGAGAAATACTACCTTATTGCCGCTATTTCCCGCGTGGCGTTTAAACTTTGCGATAAAGCTAATTTTCAGATCAAGAAAGGAGAAAAAGACAATGAACCGGCTCAAGATGGATTAGCCTACGTGTTCGGGGGGAAACGGTATGATGTCAGAAGTGCCGCTTCTCCTCCTATAGATGGCCTTCCTCCGAACGATTGTAAATCAAAAGCCTGCTCTAATTTATTGCAAGGGCTTGACTGCTCCGGCTTTATTGATAATCTGTTGAAGGAAGCGAAAGAAGTATCCGATAAAGAGATTCCGGATAAAAACTACTTTTCGTCAATTACAGGCGTAGATGCCAATACCTACGGCACGACAGAACACTGGATGACCAAAGTGCTCAATCAGAATACTAAGCTGACTAAAATTAAAATGGTTAATAAGAAGCAGTTGTCGGCAGATAAACTACAGTCTGGGGATATCTTGTCGTATAAGGGCCATATTGCTATCGTACTGGTTAACCCTCTTACTAAACGAGTCAATATATTAGGTGCCAATGGGGTTACCAATGATGATAATTGTGGGAAATTAAAAAACGGGAAGCCAGTTAGTGACCAATGCCGGACAAATTACACCGAACCTGGTCAAAAAGTCCCCTCTACCCGGGGCGTTAGGCAAGCAGAAGCCATCTCTACTGAACTTGATAATTATGGGGATAAGACCTATAAAGTCCTGCGGCTCGTAGCCGAAGGTGAAACCGAAGAGCCAGAGCAAACGATTTCCGAAGTTATTCCGAGGGGTACGCTCAATTTTGAACACTATTGTACGGCGTACTATAACCCGGTTACCAGCCCGATTCCAGGTAATTTTCAAACGGAATACCGCTTTACGGCTCATTTTGGGGATGAGTATAAATCATTTCCCTACCGGTATTTGTATTTGATTACGCCTGACGAGCAGAAGTTTTTCGTTATTCCGTTTTCCCCATCTGGTGATAATGATTTGGCAAAAATCATAACCTACGAAACCGTTAAGGCATTTAGTGCGGCCTCAATCGATGATTTTACCAGTAAAAATTTAGCATCAACCGATTTTAAGCCGCGTGAAAACCCAGGTGTTTATAAATTCAGAATCATCCTTTCTAATAAAGACATCAATCAGGGGTCTGCTCTAACGGTTAGTAAATCGCCTAAAACTATTTCGTTTCCACAGCCCATTTTTCAGTTTAAAGAGACTTTTCCCTGTACCCTTGAAACATCCACTATTCCGGTAAATGGTGGATACATTAAGGGAAAAGGGGAAACGGGGTCGTTTTCCGTGAAATTTGAATAAAAAACACGCGGCATCAACTGACCACGTAGGGAGGTGGGTTGGTCATCTGCCCCGAAAAGGCGACCACATACCCCCTACGACCACCAGCAGCTGCATTGATAGCAAACTGATAGGAAAGCTCCAGATTCTGCTCAGGTGTACCGATGCGTCGCCAGATACCCACATTGTCCTGGACTTCGATGACGAACCGATGGTGAACCATTTCTGACAAAGAGCCGCGAAGAGCCGCTGAATCGCCAGGCAAAAACAAACTGAATTTTACAGCCCACACTGGACCGTTTTCCGTATTCTGCTGCTCTTCCTGGTAATCCTTGGTGCCTTCGGTACCATAAATTGTATACCAAGCGAAACCCTCAGAAAACGTAGGGTTGCTATTAATTTGAATCGGACCGGAGGGGGCCGGTAGGGGAAAGGTGGAGAAGCCCACTACCGGCGCGCAGCGGACTTGAAACAGTCCGGCGGTGTTGTTGCCCCCAGCGAAGAGTAGGTCCGTCATGGGTACAAACAAATCGCCAGAGCGCTTTTTTAGCCGCGACACCCTATTAGACACGCAGGCTATCAACAAACTGCTCAACTACTGCATGAAGGTCGAGAAGCAGGAACCAACGCCAACGCTTGATGAGTTGATGGAAAACAAAAAAAAATAAATTGCCGACTTACCTGTTACAAATCGCCAGTTTATGAATAATACTAGTAAGAGATGCAGTTGAAACATGGTTTAACCTTCACTTGCCTGAAAGCTACGCCAAGAAATTTAGTCAGAAAGTGGAAGAAACGCAGGTTATCCCTTAACGATCAATAAAAAATCAATGAGCAAGGCGCTATATGGGTAATTTTTGATTTTCCGGTCCACGATTATGCAGATTCAATTTCCGATTGCTATCTTACTTTGTCTCACACCCTTTTGTTGAAAAGCTATGATCTACATTGCCACACCCAAATCTTTCATGCCTACCCAACCGCGCTTATCCTGGGTTTACCGGGGCCTTCTGCTCTTATTTATGTTCGGTAGTCTACTAGCCTGTAGCACAAAAAAAAGCGCCGACACGGAATCCATGGCCGCCGAAGGCCGGGAGCTTCTCAAAAAAATGGCCGATCCCACCTTAAGTAAAGACGCACGGGATGAGTTGCGAACGGACGAACTAAACCTATCGATAAAATACCCACCAGACGCTGGTGTTCCCAAGGATTCAATGGATAAAACCATAATTGTGCCCTTGCCAGACGAAGTAGGCCCTTTGCATCGAAGTAATGCGCCCTATACGACTGACAAGGGGGGAGACTATTATTATTCGAACGTTAACTATTCTTTCACTAATCCGGCTGACAATAGTTACGAAGAGCTGTATTTCGTGTTAGTGGATACTGGCAATGAATCCAAATGGAAGCGTGCCGCCAAGTGGGATACACTGGTGAGCTATGCGTCAACAAACCCACAGATGACAAAAGTTGTTGACGCCAATGGAACGACCTGGATCAAATATCTCTACAATCAAACGGGCGGAAAACACTATTCTGAATTTACCGAAGAGTTGTTTAGTACTTTGATTGATAACCGATTTGAAGCCATCATCTGTTTCAAAAGTTTTGATGTCTCAAATGACAGGCGAAAGCGCATTTACGAAGCAGGGCTAACGCCAGACATGTTCTACAAGATATTCGATAAAGAGGCTATTAAGCGCTTATCAACTTTGACTATCAAGGAAGAGCAGTAACGGCAATCACCGTCCTGTTATTTGCTAAACCCCATCCATGCTGCCCTGAAGAGCAATAAAAGGCATTATTCACATCTTGTTACAAACCATTTATGAAACGTATTCTAGCGATACTATCCCTAGTGACCCTGCTGATTCACTGCAAGCAGGATGATACTCCAGCCACACCAGCCGTTGATCCTGTCAATTGTACCAATTCAGGTGGGAGTCAAACCAATTCAGACGGGAGTGGCGTTTTTGTTCCCGGCCTGTTTACGCCGAATAAAGACGGCATCAATGATGTGTATGGCCCGATCGGCACCTCGATCAGCAGCCTGTCCACAACCATCTACCAGGGGGATGTAATTGTTTTTCAATCCAACGCTTTGGATGCAAAATGGGATGGCTCAGTTAATGGGAAAGAGGCCCAGGAAGGCAGATACCGAGTTTTGTTATCAGGTAGCTTCGCCCAGAATCGCCCCCTTTCGTATCAAACGTATGTGAATTTGATCCGCGAATGTAAGGGCAAAACGCTACTGGACTGCACGACAGGTGATCAGTTTACCAGTAGGGGATTTATCACAGGCAGTGTTTCCAGCGATCCCTCAGTACGTTGCCCATAAAGTTGATTAAGAAGGGCAAAATAGTACATTAGTCCTGATCGGGAGTGCTCGGTTGGGGCTTTTTCATTAGGTTTATTGTTAAGCCGCAATGGGGCAGGGGACAAACTGAAACTGGGATACAACGACTCTAGAATAGTTTGACCCTGATTTCCCCCTTCGGTGCCTGAGATACATTTGCTTCAGGGAATCTTCGGAGAGTTCACCTGGTGCGAAATCGTACTGATCGCAGAAGGCTTTAATGCGCACCATGGGGGCCACGTCGGGCCTGGCTTCACAGAAGTCGACAACGTCGCTGAAAATGAGGTAATCGATCAGCCGGGAAAATTGCTCGAGTTCGTTGTAGTTGAGCAGGTATTGGTGGCGGGAGTGATGAAATTCGGCGATGCCAACCCCGATTTGCGCGGTGAATTTAGGGTCGTAATACACCCGTTTGCTGACGGGCCGATCGGCTTGCTGATTATGCTTTCCAGGCCGGTAGGCATAATTGGAGAAGAGTTGCTTTTTTTCCGTCTGGGCCATCGTCCAAATGATTAGACCAGGACCGAAGGCGGTCGGATGGGCGTACATAGGATGCGCCTGACCGGACGAATCAGTTAATTTGTGCCGGATGAACTTCTGTACCCGGGGGAGTACAGGGAGCTCAAAGAGCACGGGTTCCAGGAAGATCATACAAATTACGGTAGTAGCTTTGAGCAAAAGCTGTAGCGAAAATACGCGAAACGTTTGCGTATTTTTATCCATGATTCCTCACTTTGCGCAAATACTTGACCGTAAAAAAAGGATACCAAAACAAAAACGGTAGGCCGTTTAGGTGACCTACCGTTTACGAAAGATTTACGTCTATTGGAGAGAAGACGCAGTTGCTGATTTAAATTTCTACTTATTCGTTTCTCCTAATAAGAGCATGGAAAAAATTGAGAGGTTGGCCGGGTTTGAAAACCCGGCATAGGGTTTTACTTTATCTAATAGACGGAGCGTTTCCGCTAATTTATCAGCTTTTAAAAAGGACCAGGTTGGACTTAGGTGCCGAGCCTGGGTAAAATCCTTAGTTGACTCCTGGCGTCGTTTCAAAATCCAATTCGCTTTTCCCCGCTCATAAAAAAAGAATGCCTTGGTTGAATCAAGAGCAATCGCATTGTCTAATGCACCAACGGCTTCAAGAGGACTCCCCAAAAAGGATAATGTTAATCCAAGGAGAAAGTATTGCAACGCATACGTTTCCTTATATTCCATGTGACTTTCTGGTAAACGTGCTTTGGCTTTTAGTAGTATGGCTAGGGCTAACAGGTAATTTGTCGTTAGTTGGGTTGTATCAACTTTCGCCGAATTTAGGGTTAGATCCTCTTTGAGATACCGAAGTAAAATGGGCTGTAGTTTGCCCATTTGCGTATAATACTCATCCTCAATTTCTAACAATTGGTTAAGGCCCAACGTATCAGTTTTCGCCTTATTGAGTAAGGTATCGGGTTGTTCAGCTGGCTTCTCCAACTTAACTGAAATTGACTTGGGAGTGTCCAGTGGTTTACTCCTATTCGATCCCCGTCTCAACGGGTTTAAGGATTGTTTAGGTGCTTCAGAGTTAGCCTTTGGCTGAGCATTACCTTTACCCTGATCTGAATTTTGGGTAGTAACTGACTTAATAGGTGGTTTTAAAAAACTAACAATGGTCTGCTGATTGGAGCCGTCGATCCTTGGAGTTTGGCTGGCTGGACGGACTGCCATTGGGACGTTCAATTTTAAATACGCATCCAGCTCATACGCCCGAATCGTATCGTCATGGATGGCCAGTAACTTATCCGCATCGCCTTTCAGCCCTTTGAGTAGGTAATAGGAAAAAACCCCCATGACCTCCATCCAATCTACTATCTTCCAAAGAAAGCTCTTTGGCATCGCAGGAAAGAAACGTAATTTCTGTAATGTTTTTAGGCCAGCCTTCCCATACCCGGTAACGCCCCTGAATCTCGTCCCCTGCCAAAACATACTCACCGGATCGGCATGCGTCAGCGATCAGCCAAACTTCTATCTCTCTTTTTTCACTCAATATTGTTGAAATAACCTTGCTTAACCAGTCGATACTGACAGCCGTCTGGGGATAATTATTAGTTTGTGCATCGTGGGTTAACAAAAAGCCCGTCCTAGATTCGATTTCCTTGTCGCCATGGCCCGCAAAAAAAACGATGAAACGATCCCCATTCTGAGCTTTAGTACTAAATTTTTTAATGTACCTCTCAATCGTAAATTTTGTCGCCAGTGTATCTTGAAAAATTGTGTCAACAAGCTCTCCACCTTTATACAGGGGGGATTTAAGGAATTGCCTAAATCCCTCCGCGTCCCGGTGAGCAAACTGTAAGGATGGTATAGTATCATACCGGGAGATGCCAATACTGATAGCATAAGTAAACTTGGGAGAATGCACTACTTGAGATACGTGACCGCCCCGGCTTCCAGCTTCAGCGGACTGCGCAACTCCGTTAAAAACAAGACAATTCGCCCAAAGAAAAGCCAATAAAAAATAATGGTTCATTGAATGTGGAAGAAGAACTAACAAGCAGATTGATTATCTGACGGACTACAGGTCAGCCTGTTAGTGTAAAGATAAACTGGGCCTCGGCAGAAATCCTAAGCATTACGGGCTTTTATTGGACTGTACCGGGCGAGCGTGACAAGGCTAATCAAGGGTTCGTTTGGTTCGGTGATCCAGAAATCCCCATTGGACTTGTAACCACCGCCTTCGGGCTACTGGCAACGATACTCCCGTTGAGAGTACCATTGCATTAGGCAGGCGCTCTAGGTGCTTCACGTGAACCAGGTTAACCAGTTGTCCCCGGTGCGTTCGTACTAGCTCCGGGAGCCGGCTGGCCATGCCGGCGATGGGAATGGCCACTTTCAGGCTGGTGCCATTCTGGAAATGAATAAGACTGTAAGGCCCCTGGCCTTCCACCCAGACAATGTCCGCCAGTGGGACGAGTCTACGAGGTCGGTGGCAAATGATGCGCAACAACTGAGAAATGGATTTGACCATGGTTCAAGAAAAGTGTTGAGAGAGTGGGATAAAAAAAAACAATGACAGTTAGTCTTGGAGCGACTCCAGCGAAAGCAGCAGCGCCGACGTTTCGTAACTGATACTCCGCAGTCGGTCCTGCTCGGCGGAATCAGACGATTCGTAGATTGTTTTCACTAAATAATTCGCAAACAGATCCAATTGATCGATCAGGTCCGGGATATCGGTTTTGTTGAATTCAGGCATACTTGTAGTTTTTTTTAGTAACGTAAAAAAGGAGCACAGAAAGCGGTTGGAATTCCCAGTAAAAACCAAACAGGTAATCATGCGTGGGAAGCATGTCCCGGAACACGGCTGGACGAATTTGAAAATACGGCATACACGGTGTGGTATTGACTATCACTATGGAGTTTTTGCGGACAGGACGCGAAAGCGTTCTTGTTCTGAAATCATGTCTTCAAACTTGTTATAACATTCAAAACAGACTCGCAAAACCTCCCCCTTGTAGTTTATTTCGTCGAGTTCCTTGAAGCAGTGACAGGTAGGACATTGTTCGATAACAATGTCATCCCAATCATCATTCGCGTAGGGGTCCTGATCCGGATCATAGTTAGGCGAGTCCTCTTCGCACCCGCAGCCCCGGCAATTATCGGGTGTTTCTGAATCTACTGAGTCGTCGATATCGCCTGAGCAGAAACAGTCGCCACCGCAGGAAATGCATTCGTGGGCCATGGTTATTCCGTCAAACTAGGGGAAGATTCAGTTGGCTCTAAAAATAGCGGCATAACGTAACCTTTGGCCCACTCGTAATGATCCACCAGCACGACTTCATAAGCTTTTCGAAGAATCCATTTCTCAGATTCGTATATATCCGAACGCGTCTTTTCAGGATAAAACGTAACCCGTACCAGGTTTTCATCCGGTAATATCTCAACCGTACGGTCAATAAACTTGCGCCCTTTGGGCACTTCCAATTGACCAGCTAGACTCATAGCGATTTGGCGTCTGCGGATCTGGCTTCCTCCGCGCGGCAAGTGGCAATCAATGACTTTCGAATCATTCTTATAATCCCAGGTTGTTTTTGGGACTATCTCCGAATCGGTTGGGAAGAACCGGGTCAGGCTTAGGAGCAACTTTTCAGTATCAGAATTTGAATGAACCCGAATACTCGATACAGTTCTTGATGCCCAGTAGGAAGCCAGCAGCACGGAGTCCCTTATCTCACCTTTTTCAAGTGCTGATAGTACTTGCCAGCGTTCCCAGCCTTTTTGCTTACCATACTCATCAATAGCTCGATAGAGATTCATACTCAGCTGATCAAGCCCAGCTTCGTATCGGCGACGGCTTTGGTAAGTCAGCCGATCGCGAGCATATTCGTTTTTAATGGCATAATCCGGATAGGGATGGGCAAGCGCGGTTTCGTACGCCTGGTAGGTTAATTCGTTTGGCATGGCTATTCGTAAATTAGAAAGTGAAGAACTGAAAGTACAACTTTAACAAACTGGATAAACAGATAACCAGATATCCCAAAGGCGACAGTCCAGGGACCCGGTACGAAGGGTTTGGCCGCTTGCCAGATCCGAACGCGCAGCGAGCGTTTGGGCGCTGATTGCGTGGGCACAATGCGAATAGTTTTAGATGTTACCATTTTTGATGAACGGTTAAACAGTAGATGGGAAAAACTCTGTGAGAAGCGCCTGATCCGTGGGGGATCGATAGTTGACGATGGCCTGATCGAGTTTATCGAGTAGTGCCTGCTGATGGCTATTGAGCAGTACGCTCAGCATATCCTGGTAAAGGGAGAGTGCAACCACAAGGGGGAGCCGAAGGGAGAAGGCTTTGTCGGCTCGTCGCTGCCGCCAGGCTAGATACCGGGCCGGTGTCCACTTGACCAGGTAATTGATCAGGATCAGTTTGCTCACCAGCTGGTGCTGGAGCGGCACTTCTGCCTGGTACTGGGTGGCCATGCGTACGTAGTGGATCAGCACGCGAAACTCCGATGGGTAAAGTTTAAGTTGAAGCATAGTCAGCGGTTCACTTTAAACTTATTGTTCATCTGATCAATGGCATTCACTGCAGCCCCGGCTCCTTCAGCTGTAGTCGATGTACTTGCGGCATGTGAGAGATCCGCTGCGAGATTGGCGACTTCGAAGAGTTCGGGCTGAAAATCAGCGTGCCGGTGGAACCAGCCGAACATACACTGCTCGGAATACTTGGGTGATTTTTCCCGGCAGAAGTCTTTAAGTTGCTGGAGCGATTTAAACTGGTAAATGCTGTGATCGAGCTCTTTCATGTACACCGGCTGGCGAACGTTCTTGCGCCGATCCTCAATGGGTGGCATTGTTCCTGATTTCAAATATTCCGCGTAATACTGGCCAATGAAATCGGTAATGGTGGGCGTGTCTTTAAGCCAGCTGTGAGCGCCAAAACTGCGCGGATAAAGCTCCAGGAGTTTGGTGTGTAAATGCTTCGGTAGGGCTCGGTTCTGCTCGTAGACGATGATCACGTCACACTTGCTCATATAAGGCAACAGCGGGTTGATCAACTTCTTATAGAGCAGCTCTACTTTGTTGGTATTCTCGAAACCCATGCCTTTTGAATAGCCGTCCATCATCGGGACTTTGTTACCGGCGCGGCCAGCGGTCAAATACAGCTCCCAGCGAAAGGTGCTGTTCATCGGATCGGCTTCAAATTTTGGGGTTCTCGTATTGGGCTTGCGGGGAATGTATCCAGAGTTGGCGGTCATGGTTTTTAAAATTTTTTTGGCGCTGGGCTGCTACAGAGGCAGGGGTGGCCAGGGTGAGGTTTTGGGGACTTGGGGTGGGGGGAGTCGTTCAAAAATTTTCGAGCGCCCTAACTTGTTAACACGTTAACCTGTTAACGAAAGTTGACAACTTTAGAGACTTTGGACTAACCCGATTAACTTTTGATATAGCTCTACCCTAACCGAACAACTGCGGAATTGGGCCCAAAAAAAAGGCAGATCGGAAAGAGCATAGTTTTCCTGGTCAACACCCGAAAATCATTTTTTTCAGGGGTATAGCAGGTACGGGATGCACGTAGCATTTCGACCGGCACGGTTTGCAACCCATGCCAGGCATCCTGTTGGCCGTATGATGGCTACACAGCTATGGAGGGGTATAGAAGTACCGGGCGAAGTCGTTTCGCATGATCATTAGTTGATTAAATAATCACAGCGGATGAGCGCTGCTGGAGGTACAGGGCGGGGATCGAACCCGCGACAAACAGGTTTAGAGTCTGCTGCTCTACCACTGAGCTACCCGACCTGATTTGGCTTTTAAGAACTCTGGAGACATAGCCTCCAGAGTTCTCCCATTCCTAACCCTCAATATTTACCAATACCGGACCATCCGGTAGCTGTGGGAGCCAGACTCGAACTGGCAAGGTCATATCGAAATTTCTAAGCGTTTGACCGTCGATCACACTGTCACTAGCGCAGCTTTAAAGCCAGTGAACCAGGTTTCAGCAACAGAGCGTTTACCTTTCCGCCATCCCACAGTGTTGATCGTCTGCTTCCGATCTGTCAGGTTTGGTCATCAACTTTCCTTTGCCGCAGTGTCTTCGTTTTTGGTCACTTGCACCCTGGACCGATTATCCGCGTTTTTAGCTACCGTGTCACCGAGCAGCTGACAAATTCCGTAGTAGGTTGAGGGTGAAGGGACACCAGTGGCAGCGCCACTGGCATCGCCCGATTATTTCTAAACCCTTAACCTAGTCTTCTGTGTCCTCATTACTAGCTTCAAAGCGCGTAAAGGCTTCATCCCATTTTGCATTATGACGATCATTCATGTCGGCCATTTGGCTCCACATTTTATCTTCTGCACTCAAACCCAGCGTATTCAGAATATCACGTGCAGGAATAAATATTTTGATTACTTCCCAAAGCTGTTTGACCTCTTCAGGACTTAGTTCAGGGCCAAATGGTGTGCTCCAGACCTGATTAGTAATCAGATATTTATTCCGGATTTCTTCATGGATTGCGTAAAGTTTCATCTTTAGCGCATACATGTCTTTTCGCTGCTCGTAGGTCATAATCCTGGTTGGTTATTCAACTGCTTTTAGATAGGGACACTGGCCGCAAAGCCACCAGTGTCACCCGAACGTTTCATATAAAAACCCAAACCTATGGCTGTGGGAGCGGGAGTCGAACCCGCCTGATAGAGTCTTCCCTACCCAGCCCCCAACTAAGCTGTCCCACATCCACCAGTCTTTCCTGATTGTCACCCTATCGCTTTCCGTCTTTCCTGCACTGGTCGGGTTGGCCAGCACCTCCTTCCCGTTTTTAGGGGCCATCACTTCTCCTTCTGGATGATCAGTCCATACTGATGACTTACGGAATGCCAGAACTTTGTTTAACCAGGCCAACGCTTTTGCTGCATAAAGCTTCCACAAACGCCCCAGAATTGGGCGTATTGAGCTTTTTATTGGACCCAGTAAAGAATGTTTACGCATTTGATGATTCGTTAACACAATGCTTTATTTTCCTAAGTATCTTGGCTAAAAGCAGAGGCTTCGGTCCTGGTTTTCCTTCCTCGTAAACTTGTAATCTTATGCGTCTTTCACCTGAATTGCTGGGCATTCTGCTGTTCCCAGTAGCCGCTTACGGCTTGTATTGGCTGTACCGAAAATTTTCATTTAGCCGCAAATGCCCCGCCTGTGGCGATACCTCGCCCGAGCGAATTCCGCGCCCAGCTTTCGTGCGCAACCTGCTCGGCTTTCTGCCCCTGCAACACCTGCGGTGTCTGGTGTGCCGCCACCGGTTTTATTACCTGGGTAAAAAAACGGCCTAGGTCGGTTTGCCTTGACTGGTTTATTTTCTGTCCAACGTTCTCAATCATGGTGCATAAACTGCTTCACGCGCTGTTTCCCCTGCTGTGTGCGACGTCGCTTTTTTGGCTGGTCGCTCACTTTTGGATGATGTTCACGGGTAACTATCTGTACTGCTTCGTAGCGTTTATTTTACTGCTACTGACAAATCTGGCTCTATTGCTGGTTAATCACGCCCTGATGGGGGATGATGTGAAAAAACCGGCTGACGATTCGCCTGGTATGCCTTGATGTTGTTAAGCTGGCCAGCGGAAACGTTCGCTGGCCAGACTTTCCTTCTTATCCACACCATTCACCCAGCACCCATATGAGCCAGGTGAGGTTTCTTTAGCCAAACAAACGGGTTTGCTGGGCCTCTGGGGCCGGTGCTACGCCTATTTGTTTGAGCATATTATCGACACGCTTTTCGGCAGCCATGGACTGCTGCAGTAGCGGTTTTGATTTTTCTTTGAAATATTTGGTTTGGAGCTTACGCATCTCCTCGACAGCCTCGGCAAATTCCTTAAGTTCAATCATCAGTTTAGAAGGTCTTAATCATACGCCAGTACATCGAACTTGCATCCATAGGCGCGCACAATCCCAGTTGATCAGACGATTCGCTACCGAATCCCAACTCATTTTTCTGTATACTTGCGCCACGATGTACTCTGTACATTTTTATAGATGAAATTTTACAGCCCGCTCGCAATTGTAAGCGGGCTGTTTTGCGTCCAAACAAGTCGAAAGTCAGGGATTTATAGAGTCGGCCATAGGCCTTCTTTGCCTGATTATCAGCTCTGTCATAAGCGAAGTGACACCTGGGACACAGCGCCTTCAACTCTTCATCCCTTGTCTGCTGAGGATCACGGTTGAGGTGAGCCGTCTGCAGCTTGACAATCTTACCTGTTTTCGGATGCGGTTCGCCATGAACCGCTCCGCATTCTTCGCATCGCCCCTCCGCCCGGTCGAACCGAATCCGTTTGCTGGTTTCAGTCCAGTCGGGCGGGTAGGCTTTGCGATCTATCGGCATTACTCTTATGGGTTAAGTCTGCAAACGCTTCCGCTTCGGCTCCTTGAAATGAGCTTCGGCCCGCTTTAAAAATTCAGTCGCATCCGATTCAGTAAACCGCTTGACTTTGGTCTTGACCTGGTCTACGGGTTCGGGTTTCTCAAGCTCGTTGTAATAGCGCTTATCATCCAGATGCACAGCCAGTGAAAACCGGGGCTGTTTTTCTAGCTTGACATGAGCCACTAAAATCTGAAGTCCTTGGACAATTAAAATCCGAAATTCCTCCATCGCGTTAGTCCTTTAAAGGGGTCATGCCATCGGCTCCGTGACGGCGATTTAAAACATCCATTACTTTTACCTGCAGCTTTTGATATTGAATCAGTCGGGCCGTAGGGCCTTCCATATCTTCCTGCAAATCCCGGATATGAAAATCCAGTACTCGGTTCAGCAACTGAAGGTCCTCCGTTACTGTGTCGTCGGGCACTTGTCCCGAGTCGACCATTTGCTGTACAGTCATAGCTAACCCGATTTAGGTTTAGGATCTCGGTTGGGTCGAATCGAACCGGTTAGTAACCGGACAGTCAGAAGTAGCAGAATCGAGAAGAATCCCGGAAAAATCCAGTCAGCGTGTAGCAGGACAAATTCAGGCCAGTTCATGCCGGTAGCGGTTGACGTTTAGCGTGATTGAGCAGATTGGCGATTAAGCATTCATACGCCTGGAATTGCATCCGGGCATCGGCCTCCTTCGCCCACAACCGATACCGGGCCACGTAGCGCGCAATGAGTTTGCGCTCTTCGTGGGTGTAGGTGATCCAATCCCCCTCCTGAATAGGCTGTTTGCTGTCCGAATGGCGCGTGATCAGCCGCTCGATGCGAAAAAGATCCATCGTCTTAAACCGGATCGGTGACCAACGCCGGGTATTGGCATCGATGTCGATTTCGAGTTGACGCCGAAGCACCGCCAGGCACGCCAGGGGCAACTGAACCAC
This sequence comes from Spirosoma harenae, assembly GCF_054776975.1. Lineage (NCBI taxonomy): Bacteria > Pseudomonadati > Bacteroidota > Cytophagia > Cytophagales > Cytophagaceae > Spirosoma > Spirosoma harenae. The sequence goes on from NZ_BAAHBD010000030.1 coordinate 28,873, forward strand.
GAACTGGCACGTCTCCAGATCGATGGGCGTAACGGCCCGGCTAAACAGAAGCAGATCCAGTTGAAGCGGTTCCAACTGACGAAGTAACTCATCGGATGGAGCCAAAATCGAGCTAGGCGACACAGGCCGGGGTTTGCGGTATGAAAAAAGTCGAAGACGCATCAGTTGATTAGGGTTACAGGGTGAACGGATACAGCCTCGACTTTTACGAAAATCTTGGTACTCACGTAAGCACCCGAACGTTTGGAGTTCACCTCCACAACCTCAACCTCTTGCTGCGTACAGAGACTATTGAGCTTCTGCTTCTTGCTGATCAGCTCAACGATGTATTTTCGCTGGGTGCCACCATGGGTGGTTCCATCGGAAATGACATTGATACGGGCCTCGGGACCGCAATCGGTTTTCAGGCGCTCGACAAATCGCTCCAGCGGTTGGGGGATCGGCCCCGCTGTAGTTTGGAGTGTGGTCAGGGCATGCTCCAGACTCGGTGGATAATGCCGGATTGAACGTGCTTTCATTTAGCGTACATATTTATAGATGAAAAATTGGGTAATGCGTCTTAAAAAGTCCCATTGATCGATACCCCAAAAACGGGTGTATCGACCCACCCTTCCGACGTTAAGACCCGGAAGGTGATCCCTAGATCTTTGGCCTGTTGAGTGAGCGGAAGAAATTCTCCTATTTTATCGGCTAGACGAATCGAAAGGGCTTTTTTAGCTTCTTTAGCCGCGCTAGCTACCACTGCCACCTCAGCCTCAGAGAACGTAGCTGGTTGGGCCGCCTGGTTCGTTGTGGCATCGCTTTTAACCTGACGTAGACAATCAGGAGGTAAATGGATCGTATGTATTTGGTGATCCATCTGTGAATACCAGTAGCAGGTTGCCAAGCTAGTCGTGTGAGCCGCAACAGTCATGTCCGGCCCACCGGAATTCAGCTTGACGATATCGCCTGGGGAAAACGTGTGATTTGCCATATCGCTAGGCAGTTACAGAAGGTTGTGAATCAGCTTTGTACGGAAAAATGTCCAGAATCTTCGTCGTGTTGACATCGGTGATCTCAAACGGATCGAGCGCCGTTTTCAGCGATTGTTCCACCCGCTCATACGCCTGCTTGGGATTCTCGGCATTGGCCAGCATTGTGCTGGGCGTTTTCTTCTGTTTGCCCGTTTTTTCATCGTCCGTCACGAAAACAGCCTTCACTTTATACCAGGCATCCCCGCCGTCTTCGTGATGAAACACATCAGCTAATTTGATGGGAGTGATGCCAGTGATAACAAAGTCGGGCGTATTAGCCGCGATTTTTTCATACAGCCTTGTTTCGGCATCCGTGTAGCTAACCGCATCGACCAGATACGCTTCTGTGACGGTTTGTTGCTTGATAAACTCCTCGTTTCGCGTACCAACCGTCGACTCGTCGATGGGCTGCTGGTAGCGAATTTTTCCGATGAACCAATTGGGCATATAAAAGGCGGTTAAAGGCGGTTACGATTTAAAAAGGCAGCGACTTTTTGCTCGACCCAAAGCTTGCTTTTTGAATACAGGATGATCACGAGGATCATGCCCACCAGGGGTAGCATATCACTGGGCCTCACTGGATGCGGGTAGGGGTTAGCGTCCTGAATGCTGGTGGCGGTGGTTGAAAACGGTTGGTCAGGCATCTATAGAAGGAGTTAATTGACCGGCACCATATGATCATAATGCTTCCGGACAATCCGGTTAGCCGGTCGGATTCAGCGAATAATTCGTCAAGCGTTTTCATCAGAGTAAGGGATTAGGGTAATGCCCGTTCGTTGTAGTCGCACCCACGCGGAGTAGTCACTTAGGTAAATTATTTATAATAAGTCCAAACCAAAACGGGGTCAGAACGGTCTTTACCTTGAGTCGTTACAATCAGGGTTGCTACTGGTTTTTCGGCTCGTATCCATTCTATAAAGCTTTCAGAATATTCCCGCAATGATTGACTACATCCAAGTAGGTCAAGTCAATTTGACCTACCAGCGGCTGATCAGCCGATGGTCACCTGTGCTTACCCACGACATTATCGAGTTAGCCCGGGCCGAAGCCAATGACCAACCCTCTGAGTTTGCCCTTGTCCTGGACCGGGTCCGGCTGAATTTGATCCGGCTCATTGACACCTTGGGCCCTGGTCGCACCTCCGGCCAGCGGATAGCTCTGCTGCTAACCAGAGCCAGAGAAGCGGCCTCGTACGCGTCGATTGAGCAGTTGATCGCTAAAATCGATGCCCTGGACCAGGCGGAAGACCGGCTCGACTAACCCAGTTGACCGGCTAGGGCGGATCATCGGGTAACCCTACCGGGAAGACCTCACCCCGGGCTGAACGGGACGGCCCTATCAATCTGTAATCCGATAGACTTACAACGTTTATAGCTGACCGTAAGCCGCCAGGCGGCCGAAGGGACCGTTTCCGCTGGAGTACCGGGCGCTGCTTAATCGTCGAGCGTAGCATAGGGGAGGGGGTTTTGGGATAAACGCAGCTGGCGAACCCGCTCCCGCTGATACTCCAGAATCGATTCCCGCAGGGCCGGATCATCATGAAACAGCGACACCTGACGCAGATCACTATCCAGAAAGGTGATCCCCAGGATTTGGCTCGATTCGAGCTGCTCCAGCAGGGTTTGGGCTTGGGCAAGGGTTTCCATAGTAGGCTTGGTTCTCAGGGTTTTGTAAGTATGGGGGAAAGGTTACTTTGCAGATGACAAGTCAATCATTTTACCTTTTAACCCCCCAATGTTTTATTGTTATGGCAATCGACTATGCTCAATCGGGCTATTACAACACAACGTATCGAGTTTTGCTCGAGCGTTATATGCAGAGCCCTACTTACGATATCGACAATCTCGCCAGAGCCGAGCAGCAGGGTAACAAGGTTGAGGTTACGCGGCTCCTGGGGATCATCCGGGAGAATCTCCTCAACTACCTGGACGACTACGAGTCGATAAAACAGTCTGGGGACAACCATGCCTCCTTACGATCAAGGGCCATGCAAATGGCCAGCTATGCAGAAGCCTGCCAACTCGTGAAAGACATCGACGATTTGGAGCGGCTGGAGGAATTATTAGGCTAACCACTTTCCGATTTGGGGGATTGCCAGCGGGGCCGTCCCCCAGTTTTATAAGCTTCAAAATCCTCTATGATGGCCGTCCTCAGCGTCTCCGGATAGAGCAGCATAAACTCACCGGCATCCTTGGCAAAGTGAAGGCAAGTCTCCATGATCTGGAGCCGGACTGCCTGACTAGGGTTCGGAATGAAATCCCCCCGCGAATGGGCGTGCTTGAGGTAGCCCGTATACAGGGATTCCTTGCCTACGTTTCGTCCCGTTCGATACAAGCCCCACAAATAGTCGTATAGCTTCCCATACTGCACAATGAAATCAGCCGCATCGACGGCAAACTTTTGGGCTGCTTTCATCAGCATTAACTGGAAAGGCTCCGGTAGGAATCGACTGGGTAATTCCGTGATCGCATCCGCTCGGGACTGAATCAGCTCAAACAGCGAAAACTCATAGTAATTGTAATTGCTACGCACTTCCCGCTTTTCGGCATCCCAGTACATATAACATAACTTATCAACCGTATTCGATACATAATGAACTGTCAAGGGGGCACTGCCCGAGCGGAGCCGCACCACGTCGCCTACCTGGAAAACAACTCCTTGGATAGGAGTGGAGGTCACTTCTGGGGCTGGGGTAATCGCTTCCATACGCTTTACGATTGATTGACAGGGGTTCGACCAAACAAGGGTGCCGTTTCCGGCATATGCTTTAAAAAAATATCAATGAGCGGACCTTTCGCCATTTTCAGGTTGTAGCCGGATTTGCTGGCCACTGTCTGCCAGTGCCGGTAAAGACCTTCCGCATTTAAATCCTTAGCAATCTATTCATGCACCTTAGGATGAGCCATTTTGTACTCAAGCCACAGGGCATTTTTGCCGGGAAGTAGATTTTGAGCCTCTGCCATAGCTGTTTTTCACGATTTGTCCCTAGAAGAGTTGTTTTTGTAAACTCTAGTGCGCTTTTTTGCGCTGAAAACATAAAATTGTGCTGGACGCAATTATTTGTGATGCAATAATAGGTAGTCTAGGATAAAATTTCCAAAACTTTAAGATAATTTTTTTATGGAGCAGCAAACCGCCACCGCCTATTCCGAGCGGTTCGAGCAGATAAAAGCGCGATTTAGGCTTAAAAACAGGGATTTATCTAGAATGGCTGGCGTTTCAGACGGGGCTATTAATAAGATAATTTCAGGTACTACTGAAAGCCCAGACGTAAGGACTCTTATCGCAATCGGTAAAGAACTTAACTTAAGTGCTAACTGGTTGCTGTTTGGGGAAGGGGAAATGATAATAAGCGATAATAGTGTAAACTCTGGTCAAATTATTGACCAAAAGCTTCAAGTACGAGACCAATATATTAAAGACCTGCAACAGGAAAGAGATTATTGGAAAGCAATTGCTTTAGGGGGAAAGCTTAAGGGTGTATCCAATAAGGGCCGAATTGTTCCGAAAACAAACAGTCAAAATGATATTATTCCATCAACTTCAGGTCTGATGCAAAAAGAAGCTCAACTGGCTGTGGCCTAATTTTTTTAGGTATTGAGGACAATTTGGGGTACACCTACCGTTTAAATCAGCGGATGGGCTCAATTAACAAACAAATCGTGCTTACTTGTAAATCCCTACGAATGCACTTGATTATCAGCCACTTATATGTAAATATGAGTGGCTTTTTGTTGATGTTGCAATACAACTTGCAATTCATTTGCTTGGGTTAGTATAGAAAGCCGGGAGCATATGAGCCGATATAAGCACCTTTTACTCTTATTTTTCCTGGGAATCGCTCTTTCTAATTGTAAACAGCCGTCTGTTCCTGCATCTAGCGATACTACACCCACTCGCGATGATAAATGGCGCTGGGTAATCCCGATGGAGCCAAAGCATCCGATCCAGTTCTAACGCATACCTTATTGCACGGCCAACGTATTCGCTTTCTTACAACAATTCGACCGGCATAGCCAACTGGTGTAGCTGGCATCTGTCAGCAGCCTGGAAGGGATCGGCATCGTGTTACACAGGCAACTTTATTCCTGACCAAAGTTTGATTTATTAAAGCCTGTTAAGCAGAATTTCCACAAAGTAGCCCCATGTTAGCTGGCCTCCCCTGGTATTTTGTCTGGATTGACATTTTGGGGCTAGAATTTGCGACTTCGATTTTCCAGTTCCGCTTGGAAATTTAGTTATCGGGGCATTGATCAGCCTGCCAAGACTGTTTGTTTCTTAATTTTACCAACAATTAAACATATGAACTACATCTGCCTTTTAGTTGCATTACTTTTCCTGGTCTGGCGTTCACTCTATGCGCAATCAACCCAACAGCATCAGTTTTTCGCCGAAGCAGGAGGGCTTGTTGCATCAACGGCGAGAACACCATTTTGGCTTCGGGCCAATCAATACGGGATTGTGCCCTATTCATCCCCCATTGCTACTATGCGAATAGGAGCTAAAGGAACTGTTATCCTATCAGACACAGCGAATGCCAATTTGTCCAGAGCCTGGGTGTTTAGTTATGGCGCAGAAACGGTTGGAAATGCGGGTAAAGTGAATCAGCTACTAGCTCCCGAATATTACGTTAAACTGACCCATCGACAAATTCAACTATCTATTGGCCGCCAGCGTGAAGCCATTGGGTTGGTTGATACTACACTTACATCAGGCTCTTACACTTGGTCAGGCAATGCTTTACCAATCCCTAAAATTCTGTTAGGAACGAAAGGGTTTGCGCCCTTGGGGCGTCGACAGTGGTTGGCCGTTAACGCCTTTATGGCGCATGGTTGGTTCGCCAACACACCCTATATTCAACGATCTTTCCTACATCAGAAATCGATTATCATCCGAATCGGTAAACCGACAGCCACCGTGCGAGGTTATGCAGGTATCAATCATTTTGTACAATGGGGTGGCCATTCGGATTCATTAGATTATCACTATGCTGTCAATGGAGACCTTCCTAGCCAACTGCGTGATTTCCCCAATGTACTTTTTGCTATTCGGACTAATGGGCTCGATAATCCACGCATTACTTCTTTCGACTATACCAATCTTTATGGGAATCACTTGGGTAGCATTGATTTGGGACTTGAAGTTAGACTCCCTCATGCCAATCTGTTACTCTATCATCAACACAGTTTCGATGATGCCTCGGGCGTTCTAATGCGTAATATTCCCGATGGATTGACTGGTCTTCGATTGCGTCGACAAACGCCCGGCTCTTCTGGCTTTCGTGTGAACAATATTCTAGTCGAATTTCTATCGACAATGAACCAAAGTGGCCCCATTTTAGCTCCCTGGATTGGCTTGCAAGGATATGATAATTATTTTAATAATGGACAGTACCTGGAAGGCTGGGCTTATCAAAACCATATTATCGGTACACCTTTTATTACTCGCAAACAAGATGTTCAGCCAACGTATCAGACTACGTCTGTTTGGCTGAACAACAATACTCGTGTTCAAATGGCATACGTGGGGATGCAGGCTACGATCAATAGACAAATCAATTTATTAACAAAAGTGTCCTATAGTCGAAACCATGGAGAATATAATTCACCATTCTTGGGAGTACCAGACCAATGGTCCTTATTAACTCAATTGAGTACGTCGTTTTCCTGGATTGGGGGTGTAACGCTTACGGCTTCAATGGCTGCGGATTTTGGTCAGCTTTATGCAAATTCAATAGGTGGTTATGTAGGGCTTCGAAAAGTTGTCTGGCATTAATTGGGTCTGGAAATAGTCTATGATGCCGTACGGAGCCTGTTAAGCGAGGAATTAATTAATACGTTAATTAACACATTAAACTCAACGAAACGTGGTGACGAATGCGAAGATTATCTTTTCGTTCTTAAGCGTAATGCTGGCTTATACAGCTTGGTCACAAAGTCCTGTCAATGGTACTGGGAGTATTACATCAGGTGGGCGTACACGCACTTTTTCCTACCATTTACCTAGTAATTTCCCAGAGGCCAATCTTGCTCTTCTCGTGGCTTATCACGGCGATGGCAACGGTAATTCGGGGGCCATATTTCAGATGTATTCTGGCCTGGATGCTGTTGCGACGAATGCGAATTTTATTGTTGTCTATCCCGATGCCGTTTCTATCGGCAGTAAAGTTCACTTTAATTATTATGCAGATAATGCGCCTGGTTTTGGCACAATAGGCGATCCTGATGGGCCAGGTGAAGTTATCGCCGATGCCCCAGACGATATACTGTTTACGTCTGATCTAATTGACTATTTTGTCGAGACGTACCGTATCGATCGAAGTCGGGTGTACGCTACGGGACACTCTGGCGGTGGGGTTATGTGTTATTATGCCAGTGTAGCCCTACCCAATAAAATTGCTGCTTTTGCGCCAGTTGCGACCAGTCTGTGGGGTAACAAAGATTTTCTGAATAACTACTTTACGCCCCAGCACTATGTTCCAGTACCCATTCTACATGTCCATAGTGCTGGTGATCTGGCGGTTGCAGCTCCAATTGCTGCTTATCCAGCCCCTTCATCAAATGCCTGGCCGCTGTCGATGTATGCCCAATTGAACTGCAATAATTTAGGAACGTATTCAGCCAGCTCTTATAACAATGAAGTAGACTCGATCACCTTTTGTGCTACTGGCAAAAAGGTGATCCTATTCCTGACCAAAGATGCTGTTCACGATTGGACGTTAAAGTTCAATCTCCCGCAAACGATCTGGAATTTCGTTAAGAATTACCAATTAAGGTTAAGCTCTGACGCCAGCTCTCAAATCGATAATCATATCAAGATCGATCAGTTTGGGTATTTGCCACGGGCCACAAAAATTGCCATCATCAGCAATCCTCAAACTGGTTATAATGCGAATGACTCGTTTACGCCATCCGATACGTATCAGGTTCGTAAAGCGACCAACGATGCAGTTGTATTTACAGGAACACCTACTCCCTGGAACGCTGGCGCTACGCATACTCAATCGGGTGATAAAGTGTGGTGGTTCGATTTTTCAACTGTTCAGGCATCAGGGACGTACTATATCTATGATGTAATCCAGAATAAGCGTTCATATGATTTTGAGATCAGCAATACCGTTTACCAGAATGCTCTGAAACAGGCGACTCGGGTGTTTTTTTACCAGCGAAGCGGATTGGCTAAACAACCACCCTATGCGCAAAGCCCCTGGACCGACGGGGCCGCCTTTCTGGGAACTCAGCAGGATACCGATTGCCGTTTGGTCAGCAATACATCCGAAGATAGCTCGAAGGATTTGCGGGGGGGATGGTTTGATGCGGGCGATTACAACAAGTACGTCCCCTTTACCTATGGCCCATTAGTCGATATGCTTCTGGCCTATCAAGAAAACCCAGCCGTCTGGACTGACGATTTCAACATTCCAGAATCGGGCAATGGCGTACCAGATTTACTCGACGAAGTTAAATGGGAGCTTGACTGGCTTTTGCGTATGCAGCAATCCAATGGTTCATTGCTGCATAAGGTTTCGGTAACGGACTTCAGTGCTACCTCGCCCCCTAGCGCAGATACACATACGCGTCGGTACGGAGCGGCCAGTACCGACGCCACCGCAACGGGCGCTGCTGTATTTGCCCTAGCCGCTATTCAGTTTAAATCGCTGAGTGATCCAACCATGCAAGACTATGGAAGGACACTTCAGACGGCAGCTGTTAATGCGTTCAACTGGGCAAACAGTAATCCGTCGGTATTATTTAGTAATGCAGGTTTTCAAAGCGTAGCCGCTACCTATGCTGACAACGACCGACTGAGCCGTCGTGTAGCCGCAGCGGCTTTTCTTTATGTACTCACTGGCGAAAATGTTTACAGGACCTTTTTCGATGATCATTATAATGATATTCATCTGATGCAGTGGGGCTTTGCCTATCCATTTGAGGCCACATATCAGGACGCATTGCTATATTACACGCGTGCTTCGGGAGCCACAACGAGTGTCAAGAATGCGATCTTATCGACCTATGCTAACAGTCTGAAAACCGCCAATTCAGATAATCTGCCATCCTATCTGAATCAGTCAGATGCGTATCGGGCCTTTCTAAAGAACGACAACTATACCTGGGGCAGTAATGAAACCAAGTCTCACCAGGGGGCCATGTTTTTCACCATGAATGTCTATACTCAGGATGCTGTTAATAAGACGAATTATCGGGATGCGGGAATGGGCTTCCTTCACTACCTGCATGGAGTAAATCCAACCGCTTATTGCTATCTGACTAATATGAGCGTTTACGGTAGCGAATTTTCGGTCCCGACGATGTATCATTCGTGGTTTGGCGACGGAACGGTCTTCGATCAAAATCCCCCACCGGGCTATTTAATGGGTGGTGCTAATCCAACGTATGCTCCTGATGCGGCCTACTCTGGCCCTATAATCAGTCCTCCTCAGAATCAGCCAATACAAAAATCGTATAAAGCCTGGAACACAAGTTATCCCGAGAACTCCTGGCAGATCAACGAACCTGCTATTTATTCGCAGGGCGCTTACCTTCGGCTTCTGTCGCAGTCCTTGTGCTATACAGATATAGTAACGAGTATCAAATCCGGCAATTGGAATGATCCTACTACCTGGGCCTGTGGTCGCGTTCCAACGGTGACCGACCAGGCAGTGATCCAGCGAGGTCACATTATTACGATCGATGTGCCAGTTAGAGCGAAAACGTTGGGACTAAGAGGTAAAATTACATTCCGGAATGGCGCAAGGCTTAAGTTGGGGAATTAAAAGCTCTACTGATTAACTAAACCAATCCATTTTAACTTTGCGAAATTGCTCTGATCAACAATCTCAATTATCACGTTTTCAGGATAATACTGAATGGTCGGTGACGATACATTCGATAGTAAAACCAGAATTAACATAAATCATACATTCTCCTCCTTACTCATAGGCTGAGAGAAACCCCGAAAATAGAACTGCCCCATATCGGCCACTAGCCGCCCAGTGATGCCCTTATAATCGTAGGTATCCGACCGATCTGGAATCGCTGTAAAGCCCAGATAGAAGAGAAGTGCAGGTGTGATTGCCATAGCCGAAGATAGGCAAGAAAAAAAGAATGTTTTTTACCTGCACTTCCATTAAAGATATTATCACTGCCGGTCGTATTGTTATAGCCTGCCTGATAACCAATTATCACATTCTCAGAGCCATCTGTGTTTAATTTTCCAGCCTCTGTGCCTAGGAATGCATTTCGTTTACCCTACCCAAGGACGCTACCGGCATTAAACCTCACGACTGCATAATATCCTGCGTCAATAAGTTCGCTTCACCTGCACCAGGTCCAACTAAGGTATTATAAAAGCCTGGAGTCACAGAATCAGGCGTAGTTACCACATAGTTAATTGGCTGCCTTTTACATAAACTAAAGTGCCTAGTACTAAAACAAGGCCAACAGTCAAGAGAATAGAATAAATGTATTTCATGGCGATAACGAATAACTTATAAGTTTGCCCAGCTTGCAAAATAAATGCCACTTGAATCAATTAAAAGTATTCACAACGGCCTGACTTTTGTCAAGGCCGTTATTGGTCAATTCATCCTTCTCACATGGTTGTGATGCTCAGCCGAGAAAACGACTGCCTGAATCGATTCTTGAAGCTTGTGTAATTAAGACCATCAAGAATAAAGCCCGTAAATGGGTAAAGAATCCTCATGCTGATTATTCGTATGCAAAGCATTAGCGAACGGAGGTATCAACCGACTTTTTTACATCATCCCCCATTAGAGCTTGATTGACCAGCAGTAACAACAGATTGGTCAATAGTAGTAACCCAAATGCGAGTAGGCAGTATAGATAGCTACCAACGAACATGAACCAGAAGTGAGCCAGTAGCCAAAAAAGTGCCAGTAGGCATAGCAAGGGAAACAGGAAATGAAGTACCTTTTGTACCATAAGTATGTTGAGTTGAACAGGAAATCAATGACGCTGTTACTTATGCATTTTGTAGGTTCTCTTTTCCCAGGTTGTAAAATTTGTTTCGGCAGACGACGCACCAGTAGTGTTGCAAAGGGAGAAAACCCAGCAGTAACCGAATAGCCGTCGGTCGGGGTATACGGTCAGGATGCTTATCCCCACAAGCGGGACAGGTTCGATTAAACGTTAATTTTCGATACAGCCAGAAGAGGCCAAACGCGATGAGCGGAAATAACAGGAATCCCTGCAATTCAATGGGAAGAAACATGATCGTACAAGTTAAGAGGACGGTGGAGGGGGCTAGGCATGCCCCCGTACCTCAACAAGTTAAGGAAGAACATGTATTAACATATTAACGAATTGCGAAAAAGGTAAACATTCTTTACTCGGTCCAAATGAATCCGGGATAAGGCCAATCGTTTAATCTTTTTTAAAATATATACGCTAAATGTTAAACAAATTAAGCTCTAAGATGAAGGTTGCCTGAAGCGTCTGACGCTAGTAATTACGCCCTAATCTTAGCCGGGTTTACCTATCTTCAGTTATGGCAAAATCACATTACCCCAAAGCGTTTATTGGTAAGTGAGGCTCATTGTATGTGCTTAGAAATGAAGGATTAGCTATTGGGGGCCTGAACCCAAGTATACACAAAGAACCTCTGTTGAGGATTATTACAGCAAACGGGCTGGTCTGAGCATGTCGATGCTGACGAGGCAAAGGCTGATTTCGAGAGAGAAGTGCTGAAAGTGAGTATGTGGTAATGCACAATAGGTGAATTAAAAAAACAGCCAGCCCGATACGAGCCAGCTGTTCATCCTACAAAGCGAATTAGATATTTAATTCAACTTGCGCCCATGGTTGTGATGCTCGGCGGAGAAAGCAACACCGTACCCTATTACTGCCCTTCAGCTATCTGGCTATTATATGAGTAATCTGACTGATATATTCGACAGCCTTACCCGTTTATTATTCTCAAAACGGGTAAGGCTGTCGAATATATCGCGATCCGAAAAAACTTATAACGCTTACATCATCGAGCATGACGATTTGCCTTTCCCTCTATTAGCCAGTCGTCAATATCCTCCTTTAAATACCAGCGATCAATTTCTTTCTTAAAGGGGATAAGCCAAGCAGTCGGTAATATCGTAACGTTTCTCCGGCACGGTTTAAATAAGTCTGCGCCTGCTGCTCGGCATAAAGCGTTGCTCTGTCAAGGGCTATCTGCAATTCGCTTTCCCTACTCTCCTGCTTTTTCATCTGTGCAGTAGCGTCGTTAAGCGCTTTCACTACGTCGCTTAGCAATTCACTTTCAATGGCGATAAGTAGTTTTGACTTATCCATCGGTTATAATCAGTTAACAACTAACAGTCTCCCGATTTTAACCTTTCCGGGTATGCCGAGCCACTTTTTCACTCGCTAACCAATCATCAATATCCCCCTTTCGATACCAGACACCGCCCCGTTTTTTCTTGTAATAAGCAAGGCCGAGCCGACGATAGTATAGCAAGGTTTCTTCCTTGATTCCACCTAAGTACTCGCAGGCTTGCCGAATGCCAAACAGTTTATCCTGCTCCATCTGCTTGCGCTCTTGACGTAGTGCATTGATTTCCTGTTGGCAGGTATTCAGAGCCTGAATTAATTCTTCGGCCAAATCCTGGTCAATAACGAACGCCTTTCCCATAGGTGACTCGTCCTGAAAAGTATTGACCATTTGTTGATTATCCATCTTTTTATTGACCAGTAATTTAACCCCTATTTTTATCATCTGCCGTAGTGATCACCTGCTTTTGGGGGTAATAATTTCCCCATCTCCTCTTTAGCTGTTTTTCCCCGTTGTACGCCTGATCCGGAACTAGCATATCACAGCCGCTACGGCGGACCGTTCATGTGTGGCCGTTTGTAGTTATAAAGAAAGACGGATTGCTCGAGAACCAGCTCGGCCTGGGCTAACGAGCAATCCGATCGATGAGCCAGATACTCATTCTTTAATATGCCATTGATCTGTTCGGCAATGGGGTTCTCCAGCGGGTCACCCGTCTCAGTCATGCTAATCTGGACATGATAGTTGTCCAACAACCCAATATAAATAGCGCTGCAATACTGAAGGTCTCGATCCGAATGATGAATCAAGGCTTTGGCCGTTCGCTTCTTTATCTTCTTGAGGGCCATTTCTAGAGCTGCTTTGCAATAAACAGCGCCCAGTGTTGGGGCTACATTGTAGCCCCCCATTATGCGTTTGGAATAGGCATCGGTTACCAGCGAAATATAAAAGCATCCGCCCTGCGTAAACCAATACGTGATGTCCGATACCGCACCGGCGGCCCGGCCAAACTTGATTAGGCCTTTCTACGGCTAAATCCTTGATCAGGTTTGGATATTTACGAAACGGATGCCCCGAAAAGGTCGTCTTTATTTTTCGTCGACGCCGTCTAATCAGCATCTTATGCCTAGCTAACAACTCGAAAAAAGCATCCCGCCCCAGTTTTATTCCGCACCGGCGGCCCAGCCCTTTCCAAGAACTCATCCTGCAACAAATAGTAGAGTTTTCGCCCACCAATCCTGGGATGTTGGCGACGAATGGGCCTAACCAGCCGCAACACAGTTAAGTCATCGTCTACCTCTCGGTCATCTTGCCGTTGCCAATATTGATAGTAAGCCTGCCGGGTAAACCCAATCGGACCGCCGAAGCGGCACATCCTCTAGCCGCCGAATCGAAATGTTGGGATGATTCGTCAGCATGAACCGGATGGCTTGGTAACGGACCGGGCCACGGCGGCTTTTTTTCGATATCCACCCCCAACTCATGCTTGGCTATTCGAACTAAAGTAGAATAGTAAAGTGCCTTGAATCGGACCGCCGATGCGGTTGGCCTCCTCTAATTGCTCTTCTAAAGCTAGGACCTTAGCGCGTAATTTATCTTCCTGGGATTTTGTCTTTGACTTCGGGGGGCTGGTTGGTTTTGGTGAAGGGGGGCTACTCGAAATCAATTGGGGCCATATGCTTGTTGGCCTCGGCTTCCTCTTCAATTTTCCTTATCCAGTGCATCACCGTCTTACGATTAACTTTTAGACGTTCCGCAGCTTGGTCGATGTTGAGCTGACCGAGTAGAATTTGGGCGACAATTTGGCGCATGACACCTTCGGGCTGTTTCATGCGCAGTTTAACAAGCCTGTCCATAAATAGCCAATTTATGGACAATATTTTCCAGGACAAGTCAGTCAAGCAATTTGACCAAGTAAGTGACCCTTTTAGTAGTCGAGAACGGCCAGAAGGAGGAGTCGAAAAGAGACGGTATTCAACAGGTTCGTTACTTAACAAAAACGACCCCTATCGAAAGCCGGAACTTGGTTGCCAGATAAGAAAATGGTCGAATGCAGGGGTCTGATTTTGACTGGACTTAGGTAATGGCTGGCCGCTTGAAGCGGAGTTTGACGAGTGTGCCGTCCTGATTCTCGTAGGTCAGAATACCTTCAAGCTGGCGGGCAAGCAGGTCCACTAATTGGGTGCCGAAGCCCGACCCATTGACCGTTTCCACGGGGGGCTTGCCGGTACCATTGTCGGCCACTTGTAGCAGTAATGAATCGTCGCCCACCCGCGTCAGACTGATGCGAATGATGCCGCTATCCTTATCGATAAAGGCATATTTGAGCGAGTTCGTGATTAACTCATTCGTTAGTAGTCCTACGGAAATCGCTGTGTCGATATCTAATACCAGTTCAGGCATCGAACAATCGATGGTGATGCGGCCTACGGCATCGAATGAATGGAGGATACTTTCACCCAGATTCATGAAATAGTCTCGCATTTCAATAACCCCCAATTGTTTGCCCTGATACAGTTTCTGGTGAATGATGCCCATACTCTGTACCCGGTTCTGACTGGCCTGGATCGCTTCCAATACGTTAGGGTCGGTAACTTTCGCTGACTGCAAGGCCAGCAACCCCGACACCACGGCCAGATTATTCTTGACCCGGTGATGAATCTCTTTCAGCAGGAGTTCGTTCTGGGCGTTTTTCTGAGCAATCTCGTCGCGCTGTTGCTTTATGACGACGGCTTCCTGCAGGGCCAGTTCACGGGCTTGTTCACGCAGCCGGACCTTCAATAAGTACCAAAAGCCGAGTAGCAGCAGCAGCGCATAAGCCGCATAGGCCCAAAGGCTTTGCCACCAGGGTGGGCTGATGTGTAGGCGGAGGGGAGCCAGATTGGTCCAAATTCCGTCGCTATTGCGGGCTTTCAGGTGGAACAGGTACGTTCCCGGCTTCATCTGGGCAAAATCAACGGTGTTTTTGGGGCCAATGCTTATCCATTGTGGCTCGTCATTCGGTCCGGTCAGGGAATAGGCATAGGCACGACTGCTGGTGTTGCGGTAATCCAAAAGCGCAAATTTTAGCTCCAGGGTGTTTTCCTGGTGCGACAATGTCAGTTCATTGGCTCGCCAGCGATCCAGAGGCAGGGGTCGCATGGTTTGCGTTCCGTCGGTGTCGAAGCAGGAAACGCCCACCAACCGCAGCGGTGATGAAGCTTTAGGAATGGTATGGATGGTATCGGTTGGCCCAAATCGCCGTAAGTTGTTCTGGCAGCCGAAATAAATCTCGCCGGTAGTCGCCAGTGCGGTAATGGGCGTCGAGTAAACTGAGTTGCCGACAAACTGCGGAAACGTGGTTACGCGTTCCGTAAGAGGGTCGATACAGGATACCACCTGATGCTGGTTGAACCAGATTTTGCCGGTTCTGTCGAGGGTAGCGTGGGCAAAATAATCGTCCGTGAACCCGTTTGCGGCACCATATTTTTTGAATCGCCCCGTTTTGACCGACAGCTTTTGTAAGGGAGCCGCATACCCACTCGTTATCCATACATCACCCTGTTTATCAATCAGGGGCGCAAAGGTATAGTTGCTGGCCAGTCCGTAGGGGTCGCCTTGCCGGAGTACAAACCGCTGCACTTGCCGGGTTCGTTTGTTTACCCGACTAAGCCCATGAGCGGCTCCGCAGACCCACACGGTGTTCTGGGCATCGACCGCAATTTTCTGGAGCGTATTTGAGAGTAAACTGTTGGCATTGGTGGGATCATTTTTCCACTGTTCATAGCTACTCACCAGCCCCGTCTCGACTGATAAGCCGCCCTTCGGAATGCGGAAGAGCCCCTGCCCCCAGGTCGAAATCCAGAGGTCGCCATCCCGGTCAATAACCGAAGCGATGGCATTTGGGATCGTATTACGTCCAGTCTTATCTAAACGGACGGGTGTTAAACGAGCCGTCTTTTTGTTGTAAACGAACAGGCCAGCCTCCGCGCCTACAAGGAGGTAGTGATCGGGGCCGGTCCCGGTCAAACCTGGCAGCGTGAGGGTGAAATAGGTGAGAGGTTGTTTCAGTACAATCTTCATTTCATTCCGGGCCGGATTATAGCGAATCAGGCCTAGATCGGTACTGATCCAAAGGAAGCCTTCCGCGTCGGGCATGAGGGATTCCGTTACGGGTCGGGCTGGAACCCCACCGGCGGTGTTAGTAAATTTTGGCAGTGGAATGTTGGGGTGGCGTTCCTGACGGGGGTCGAAAAAAAGCGGATTTTTGTCGCTCGCCCGCTCCAGCCAGATTAACCCCTGTCTATCTTCGTACAGCGTTACCAGCTCTCTGAGTTGTTCCCCATTGCTGATAGCTACGGGTGTACATTGCTCCACAATGGTCCGGTCGGCTGAAATGCGGAAGATGTCGTTATCGCAGCAAAGCCAAAGCCGCCCCGCCCGATCTTCCAGAATCACTCTTGGAAACGAAATGGGTTTGCCATCGGTTGTTCGACCATCGAACCACTTGATTTGCCCTGTTTTAGGGTTAAAAACCCGCAGCCCGGTTTGGTCCGGAACCCCCATCCAGATCAGGCCCCGACGATCTTTGCAGAGGCCGTTAATTGTATTGAGACCATCGGTAGCGTTGATGACGGGCACCCCGGATTTAGTTACCGTCGGAAAGCACTGCCAACGGTTACGGGTTCGGTCAAACTGCTCGAACCCGGCCGTTGTGCAAACGTAAATATAGCCCGGCCTGGACTGGCCCGGCCTGGACTGGCTCGGCGATTCAATCAGAATGGGCGACAGCGGGTTGCCCTGCAATTGCCCTGACTCACCGGGTTTAGGCAAAAAACGGACAGTACTACCTGTTTTGGGGTCGAATCGATTCATGCCATAATCGCTGCCGATCCAGAGATAACCGGATTCATCACATTGAAGAAACCGAAGCTTATCCGACGATAAACTGGTATTGTTGGTTGGCAGGTGGCGAAAATGGGCTACGTTGCCCGTTCGCTGATTGTAGGCATTCAGGCCCCCGTCGCGGGTGGTTATCCAGAACGTACCTCGCTCATCCTGAATCATATCCGCCACCCGCGCCGAGGAGAGGGAGTTCAAATTCGCCGGATCAGAGCGTACCGTTACGATCTCATGGCCGTCGTACCGGCTCAGACCACTGCCGGTGACGAACCAGAGAAAATCGTCGCGGTCAGTAAAGAATCGATTAATGGTTGTTTGATTTCGGTTGCGGCCCAGCGTCTCTTTGGGGGGTTCGTCGAAGTAAAGCACCGTGGATTGTGCCTGCCCGTCTGGTGCGGACAGGCACAATAGCAGGAGAAGCCACCTAAAAACAACGTATTTACCCATATTGGGACAACCGGAATGCTGTAGTTCACAAGATACGAAAATAGGTTTTCGGAGCCAGCGAAGGTGATTTGTCAAGGGACAGGTGGTGCATCGGCATTCCACATACCCATCATGGAGACCCATTTCCCGTCTGTATTGCGTTTGAGCAACTCGGTGTACCGGCCCTTATCGACCACAACTTTCCCATCGGGCGTTTTTACGTCCATCCGGAACTGACCCGTTTCCCACCCCAGATTCCCTTCACTACCCGTAGCAATCGTTTTGACGGATACATTAGTGGCGCCCGCGTCAATAGCCCCCTTCCAGTAGTTGAGAATGGCCTCCCGACCCGTAACGGCAGGCTCATTGGGCGGATACAATGTAGCCTCGTCCGTATAGCAGTTCGCAGCCGCCACTGCATCTTTAGCATTGATCGCAGCGGCAAAATCTCGGTTCATCTGGGACAGGTCTTCGGCCGTAGCGGGCGTTGACGGTGCCGGTGAATGACAACCGGCGGCAAACAGGAGAAGGGCCGGAACAATGGACAGGATACGTAGGGAGGAAGTGAGCATTAGGATTCAGGTAAATGAATTGGTTCTCATTAGTTTGGCTTAGGCGATTTAGGGCACCTTCACTAAGCGACGGTAGAGTTCAACGGCTTTTATTTTCTCGTACACTAGACCCAATTTTTTGTCTGCTTCCTGAAACGATTTGTCGTCGTGGATTTTCTGGTACACGTTGGCATTGGGCCAATTGCCCTCGAAGTAGTAGCGGTATTTGTCGGCTCCTTTTCCCTCTACTTTGTAGAGTGTGTATCCGGCGTTACTGTACCCCAGGCGTTTAATGACCGTGTTCAACTCGCCAATCACCGCCGACAGTTGGGCCTCCGTTACACCGGCTGGCATATCGAACAGGTGGATACTTTTGAGTTGAGTCGTTGCCGTTTGTTGAGCCTGTGCAGATGACGACATACTGAGGCTAACCAGCAGCCAAAGAGCAGAGAGGGAAATCAGGAGTTGTTTCATGGATTTGATTGTTTGGTTTGACTGTTTTAAGATCGGTTTTTATTTAGTGAGTTTAGGGCCGACAATTTCCATGTCATGTTCCTTAAATTGCTGCTCAAGAGTTTTTCCGTCCGTATAGGCTGGATTTTTTCTATTGTAGAAAAACTCTTCCATTTTACCCGCAGGTTGGTAGGTGAGAATCATTTGGTGAGGACCTTCTCCAATTGTAAGAAAACAATGAGGAATATTTCTTGGTGCAAACGCAGTGTCGCCTTTTTTAAGATTAAATACCTCATCCCCAATTTTTACAAGGTAATTTCCTTTTGTGATAAAGAACACTTCATCTTGATTCGGATGAATATGTAAAGGTGGGCCAGCATCTACGGGGTCATTCTCTTCTACAACATATAAACTATTGTTAGTGTCTTTACCTGAAACTTACACTTCATATTTTTTTCCTTCCCAAAAATCGTATCCTCATTCCATCGGTCTTTATCAGCTTCTACTTTAAATCCTCCTTTTCGTAATCTGAGTTTCTCCTGGGCATTTGTAAGAAAAGGCGTGATCGTTGCAATCGGTACTATCGAAAGAAACAACTGAATTAATTTTCGCCTTTGCATTTTGAGTCGATTTTTATTTTTTAAATAGATAACTAGTTGTCAGTTAAATCCAATTCCATAAACAGCAGATAGTCTTTAAATTCTGCGGGGATTTCCATTTCTGGATACGCGTCAATGTCACGGAATCCAACACTTCTGTATAAGGAATGAGCGGCTTCCATAAACTTGGGACTATCGAGCCGAACTTTTTTATAACCGACTTTTTTCGCTTCAAGTAGAAGTTCTTCGAGGATCGCTCGTCCAGTCCCAATTCGTCTGCTAGCTGGATCAACAAACATTCGTTTTATCTCACCGATATCGGAGTTGATACGTTTTAGGCTTCCAAGTCCACATAGTTTACCGTCATAACCAGCCAGGATTAGCTGTCCGTAAGGCGGTTGAAACTTGCTAATCTGTTGGATGTCCTGTTCAACAGCTTCTGTTGGATTATGGGGATGGACGCCATAGAGTTCCTGCATGTTGTCGTTCCCCCAAACTAAATAATCGAACCATAATTTTTTAACGGCTTCCAGGTCGTCAGGAATGACAACCGTTCTTGTTTTTACTTTTTCACTCTTGTTCATTTCCTGACTAGGTTTTGGTTGTTTACTTTCTGTAGTAGCCTTGCAGCTAACGGTTTGGGTATTGCCGAAGGTGTGGCATTCATTGAACGTCCAGCCCGGAACCGCAGCCCAATAGCGAACTGCTGCTGATGCTTACAACGTCAAGCCATACTTGCACAAAACCCCATGTTGGTGGCAGCTTTTCATTTCTTTACGTCTATAAATGGACTTTTGAGTAAAAACCAAAACTTTTGTCTATCAGCCTTGTCAAACTCTGAAAGTCCATACTTTATTTCGCTAACTGGTATTGTCTTAAAGGTTTTAAATAACTTATCCCAGAAGATAAACATTAATCCATAATTAGAATCTGTATATTCCTGTTGCTGGTGATGATGTATTTTATGAAAGTTTGGGGAAACAATTATTTTTCCAAAAGTTTTGTCAAACCATTTTGGCATGATAAAATTAGTGTGATGTAAAACTAATAATGGCATATACAAGATGAGCCAAAAAATTAAAATAGAGCCGTCAAGGCCAAATATCAAGGCTGCAACGACACTTGCAAAATTGTCTAACAAAGCGTCAAGCGGGTGAAATCGATAAGTTGTGGAACTGTCCATAACTGTGTCGCTGTGATGTACTCTGTGTAGTCGCCAAAATAGTTCCCATGTGTGGTTAAGTCGGTGTGCCCAATAGTTAACAAGGTCAATACAAAGAACACCAAAAATTACTTTTAGGTAATATGGGGATTGGATACTATTAAAAAGTCCGAACTTATTTGCGTCTGCCCAATTTAAAGCTTTAATAACCAAGGTCGCCAGTCCAAAGTTTAGTAATGCATATCCAAATTGAAGCAAGATGCTGTTTAGTAAATGCGGAGCCCTTTTAAAAAATGATGCAACACTTGAAAAAAATTGTTCTACGGAAAATAGACAAGCCAATATCACTGCCATGAAAATGTCAGGGTTAATAGTAGTTATATTGTCAAAAATTCCCCCCATTTCGATTTAGTTAGAAGGTCGTCACAAGTTTCTGCAATGGTTTGGGTATTGCTGGAGGTGTGGAATTCAAGGAACAAATGTTAAATTTCGTGCAAATGTTGATTGAAATACTAATGCTTAAATTTATCACTTCTGCCTCAATTTCGCCAATATCTTGTTAGTGGTAGTTGCTCTTGTACAATTACTGTTAGTTATCAAAAGTTAAAACCTGCCCACCAAGAATATTTTATTTTTTACTTGGTTGCTGCTGTGTCGAGCAGTGAATACCTCCACCGTCCCAATTTTGAGGCATAGCATTTATAAACACAATTTTTCTATTCGGAAACTGAGTTTTAAAAATTTTACGAACTCGCTCTTCTTTTTCTTTTGAGGAACCTACCACAACATAACTTGATACAAGTACAAGTCCATTTGTTACCAAGTAATTCATATAACTTGAAGCAGGTACTCGAAGTAACGTATCTCCAACGGAAGGAGCTTCTGAACTATAAAATCGATTTGCAGGAATATTAAGAGAAGGTTCTTTGGAATATCCCTTTGTAGCTATGATTTTTTTTGTCGTTAAATCAGGTAGTGGGACTTTTATAATAGTAAATGGTTTGCCGTCTTGATCTGTCGAAATTTTTAATAGTTGATAGCTTTCATTAAGCCGTTCATAATTCATTTTATTAATTGGATTTAAGTCTTTTTCGGATTCATCTACCCATGCCAACAAAATTGTATTTGCATTTGAAAATCGAACAAATTCATCAGAATGTTGCACACCCCCTCCAACATAATTGCCCATTATGCGTCTATAAAAACCATTTGGGTCTTCTGCAAGTCCTTGTTTGAGCCAGATAACCTTTGATGCTCCCAAAACTTTTTTGAGCTCACTTTCCATGAACTCTTTAGTTAGGTTAGGGTTTCTATTTTTCATAGCTGACTCACAAATAATAAGTGTTCCCTTTCCATTTACTTCTATATTTCCACCTTCGGTAACTACAATTGTTCTAAAAATTTTGGCATTTTCTGCTATTGCCATTAAGCTATCAACTGTTCCTGATTTAGTCATAGAAGGCAACCTTTTGTTTAAGTAGTTATTTACACTGTCTTGATTGTTATTATATTTTTCTTTTAAAAATTGAGGAAATCCATAATGATTCCAGCCAAAATCAGCTACACCTAATTGCCCTTTATTATTTACCAAAAATGCTGCACCGTTATCTCTAATCCAATATCGGTCACCTGGTATTAAATAGAATTTTATATTTGTTGTATCTACTTTTTGCTGAGTTAAATATCTCTTTGCCGTTTGCATTAAACTGTCATTATCGAAAGCAATTTTTACTGTTACGTGCGGTGTAAGTGTTTTTATCATGTCAATAACTACTGGGTAAAAGCCAAGTGTACTATCTGCTTCCCAACCAAGCCAAACCGCATCCTGCTGTTCCCACTCTGCAGGCATATAAAATTTGTCGTCTTTTCGATTACAAGACAATATTGACATAATGCCAATTATGCAAAGTAACTGTCTCATTTTAGTTGCCTGTTTTAATCGCTTTAGTTTTCAAATTATCTGTGGTGTGTGTCGGTCTGAAATTGCCACAGGTGGGGGTTTTTAGCGCAAAACGGGGCCGCCCGGGCGTTTCAATAGTTTGTCAGGCACAGTTATTTTTTTAGCTTTAAAAACTTAGCTGCATTATTATACAGTATATCTTCCTTGTCCTGCTTAGTGAGAAATGTCAGGCTATTTAAAAACTTAATTGACTTTTCGATGGCATGCGGCCACGTCATTTGGTCTGAACCAAACATAACTTTGTGTAAATAGCCTGAATCCTTAGCTGCCTTTAAAAACAATCTGGCATAACGCTGATCCATTGGCTCCACCCATAACAATACACCCAAATCTGAATAAAGTTGAGGATAATAGGCCATCAGCCTGAGTGCGTTTTCATAATAGCTTTCGCCTGAGTGCATGAGATAAATTCTGAGTTTAGGATAGTTCACCAACACATCTTCTATCAAAAAAGGATCGCTTATAGCAAGTCGTGCCTTAGGTGCCCATGAATAGGTGCCACCAGGGTCACCACCTGCACTGTGTACGGCTACGGGTATGTCATATTTTTCACAAATGCGTAAATAAGGTTGCCAACTGGAGTCATTCAGAGTTTTGCCTACGTAATAAGGTGCTAGTTCGCCAAATATTTCAATTTTTTTCTCCTTGACCATTTGTTCAAACTTAACACTGTCCATGCCATAATCGTCTGCCGAATACATCAGGATTCCTTTGATAACAATGTTGTTACTGTCTCTTTTGCTCCAATTTTCTACACTTTCAGGATTACCGCTTACGACAGCCTTAACAATTCTATTTTTTTTAAAGGCAGCAAACGTTTCTTTTAGATGTTTATCTGCATTTAGCGAACCTTTATTTCCATAAAAATCGGTAGCCTGTTCCCGTTTACCAAAGTCACTGCTTGTGTAAGAATGAATGTGCATATCAATGACTTTCGGTTGGGATTTTCCGTACAAAAACGATAGAAATAAAATCGTAAATAGTATTGCAGTTTTTGTCATGATTCCGCTTTTTAATTGTACCCAAAGGTTACGGCTTGTTACTGTACTGGTTTTCTGGTTCCGTCTGCCCAAACTGCTGCTGAACAGCGAACAAAAAGATGAGAACTTATTCGCCAGCATAGTAGCAAACCGCCTGTTGTGGGTTCGTACTTCTATTTGGTAGGCACAGGTTCGTCAGCACTCCACATTCCGTAAAGTGAAATCCATTTTCCCGAAAGGCTATCAAGCTATAAAAATTTCAGTATATTTCCCTTTTTCCAGCAAGGTGTCTCCTTTAGATCCTTTGAAATGTATGGCAAAAGTGCCAATTTCATATCCAAGTTTACCGTCACTTTTTGCATCAATTGTTTTTGTCGTTGCATCAATCACACCTGCATCAATAAAAGCTTGCCAATATTTTTGAATATTTTCTCGTCCTTTTACTATTGGTTCGTTTGGAGGAAGTAAAGATGCGTTTTCATCATAAAGCATCGCGGCTGCTTTTGCGTCGTGAGCCGTCAATGCTTTTCCAAAATCTCGGTTCATTTGTCCAAGTTCTTCGACAGTCGCAGATTGAGAAATTTCTGTTTTTTGGGAGTCTGCGGTTGTCTGTTTACAGCTGTTCACTGAAGTTGATAGCAACATTGTCACTCCTGCCAATGCAAAAGAGGTCATTGATTTTTTCATTGTGTTGATTTTTTTATTGCCTACTCTGGTCTGTTTTCTGCTTTACCGTTGTTTTATCCCGAATTAGTTGATCATAGATAGCTCAGCCACCACTGCTCTTTATGCGTTGTCTTGTAGGCATCATACCAGCGACATAGGGGATACAACGATGCGACAACGGCTATCCAGATAAGGTAAACCACCCCAAGATTGTAGCCTCCATTGCCGGGTAGCACAAACCGCATCGGTATAGTTTGCAGCGATCTGTCGGCCTCCGCCATGGTATGGCCAGCGGCAAAAAACACTAACATGCGCAGGGTATGCTGGACATAAAAATGGATTGTGTAATAAAAGAAGGCCGTTCGTCCGTAGGTGCGCAGCACGCCCGTAACGCGATTGTGTACGTTCTCCAGCAGCGCCAGTCCCAGCAGGCCCGGCCCTACCGTAATGCACATGTACAGCAGCGATGGGGGGTATTTATGCACCTTCAGGAACGAGAACAACGTTGTGAGGCCGTCTTTCTGGACGCTCCAGGGGAAGGGGTCGCCGTATCCATTCAGCAAACGCAGCCCCACAAATAACCCAATGGCTCCGGCACCGAGATAAACCAGTCCCTGTTGACGCTTCCAGGCTGCAACCGTAGGCTCAAACAACCGGCCCAGGCAGTAGCCCAGCATCATTAGTCCCAGCCAGGGAAGAAACGGGTACAGTACCACAATGACCCGACCAGGCGCGTAGTCAAACACACGGTGACTGCCACCATGAAACAGCGCCCACCAAAAACCCGATGTAAATCCTGGTGCCTGTTCTACCGCATCCAGCAGATTATGGCCTAAAACGATCGCTAAACCAATGCCCAGTATGGCCCGGAACGGCAGCCACGTCAGCCCGGCCATGAACACCATGCTGATGCCCAGCGACCAGAAAACGACCAGCGTGATGGGATTAAACAGGGTAAACGTATCAGCCGGCGCAATCAGGAGTACCTCGGCTACAATGAGCCATAGACCCCGTTTCAGCAGGAACAGACTCAACTCGCTACGCGATTTCCGTAAACCCTGCAGGTAGATGGACGTACCAGATAGCAAGGCAAACGTAGGGGCGCAGAAGTGGGTAATCCAGCGGGTGACGAACAGGACCGGCGTGGTGGTATCCAGATTGAGCGGGTCGTCGGTATAGGCTTGAGCGTGGAAGAAATCGCGGGTATGGTCCAGTGCCATAATGACCATAATCAGGCCCCGCAGTACGTCGATGGACTCGATGCGGCTTTTGATGAATGAAGGCGCTGGATTGAGCGAGCCTGCGGTTGCCGATTTATGGGTGAGCGGAAAAGTCATGTCGATAGCGGCTAACACTCGTTTATGTGTTCGGGATAGTTTGGATAACCTCAGGCAGGAATCTGTCAAAAACGATGAGCCTCATCATCGAGTCCGCTTACCTGAATTAGCGCACTTTATAGGCTTCTAACTCAATCTCAATTAGCTGGCCGGGCAGCGCTAACTCCTTTACGCCAAACCACGACCCGGTCGGAAACTGCTTTTTGTAGATCGTATTTCGGTAAGCCGACTGGTTCACAAATTCGGGCATGTTCGTGGTTAGAATATTCTCCACCACAACGTCGTCCCAGGTGTAGCCATAGTGCTTCAGAATTTTGTCCAGATCGGCGTAGCAGTTTTTCATTTGTTGTCCCAGATCACCTTTCGCCGTCAGGTTTCCTTTCTCGTCCATACTGACCGCGCCCGATATTTTCAGTTCATTGCCAATCCGAACGGCATGGGAATAGCCATACGCTTTTTCGAGTTCGGGCCGTAACAGAAAATACTCCGGTGCATCGGATTGAGCGGTTGGTTTCTCATCCGCTTTTTGGGGAGCGGTATTGCAGCCGACGGCAAACAGGATCAGGGCAGCAAAAGCGGCCAGCTTCATGGTGAATTGGTTGGTTTTCATTGGGATTTAGTTGGTTAATGTAACGGGATCAATTCCCTTTTTTCAGGAAGGAAGTCAGCCCGGTGAAATACGTTTGCTGATCGTCATACATTGAGAAATGGCTACCGTTGGGGCATAGTAGAAACGTGCCGTTTTTCACTTGCCCGGCCATCCACTCCATGTGTTTGGGGTCCATCGTGTCGTAGGTAGCTCCGATAACCAACGTCGGCACGGTAATTTTGGGCAGGTCTTTGCTACGATCCCAGTTTTTCAGATTGGCATTGCCCGCCATGCCAAACTCGCTTGGCCCCTGCATGGTCACGTACTGCTCCTGATTGAGTTTGGCAAACCCCCGGTTCAGCGGTTCTGGCCATTGTGCCGTTGGCATACGGCAGATGTGCTTTTCGTAATAATTGGGCAGCAACAGTTCCATATAGTGCGGGTCGGCGAAGTCGCCTTTGGCTTCGAGTGCTTTGATCTCGGCCAGCACCTTTGGGTCCATTTGTTTAGCCAGTACCTCGTTGGCATAGCGGCTGTAGGCGGGCGCACTGCTCATCATGTCTGAGATAATTAATCCCCTGAGGTTTTGCCCGTATTTGAGTGCGTACTCTATGCCCAGAATGCCGCCCCACGAGTGGCCGTAGACGTAGAAATTGTCTTTATTTAGCCCTAGAGCGACCCGAACCTGCTCCAGTTCGTCGACAAAACGGGGCAGCACCCACAAGCTCTTGTCGGTTGGGCGGTCGCTGTTACCCGCGCCGAGTTGGTCGTAATAAATGAACTCGATGCCTTCTTTAGGCAGAAAACTCTCGAACACCTCGTAGGCCTCATGACCTGCACCGGGACCGCCGTGCAGAATCAAAACCTTGACCGTTGGGTTGTTGCCAATCCGCTTCGTCCACACGTTGAATGTGCCTTTCGGGGTCTTGATCGGGATTATTTTTACGCCCCCGGTTTGTATACCTGTATCGGCGGGGGCAAAGTAGGTTTGTAGTTCATTAGCCTTGTCGGCGTTTGGTTTTGGGTCACAGCCTGCAACGGTCAGGCCAATGAGCAAACCAGCAAAAGCGGCCGGTAAGAGCGAAGAAAGAAATTGACTGATTTTCATGGGTCTATCGAATAGAAAAAAGGCTGCGAGGCTACAAGGTTTATAGGCGCTCAGTCTTTACTACTTGACGGCTACCGGTGGCGATGCAGACTCCTGGTAAAACGTCGCTTTCCACGCGCCGTTGATTTTGGTGAAGAGCATCGTTCCGGCTACGTGCTCAAACTTTAATTTCTGGCCGGTTTTAAGCGTTGCATTCTGTTCCATCGAGAACGTATACAGCACCAGCGAGTCAGTCAAAACCCGAATCGCTTCCTTTGCTGGCACGACACTCAACGTCTTCATCTGGCTAAACCCATCTGCGTTCAATTTTTTGAGTGCGTTATAATCCCCGAATGTGCCATCGGGATTGACGGCCTGAAAATCAGGCGTATTTTCAAAGTAGGTCATGCACGTTTCAATGTCTAGTTTTTCGACCTGCTGGAAGAATTCTTTCACCAGGGAAGAAATTTCCTGTTCAATCGCTTGCTTGTGTTCAGGTGTCATTGCCGACACGTCGGTCATTTTTGTATCAGTATCCTTTGCGGGTTTATTGCAACCGGCGGCAAACAGGAGCAGAGCGGCAAAAATGGCCAGGATGAGCGAAGTAGGTTGGGTTTTCATTGGGGTTTGTGAAGATTTTGGTTTAGAGAAAAAGGTCTGTTTTAGTTAGTTGACGGGCATATATCTGGATCAAGCGTCGGCCCACTCGTTGAGCGGCACGTGGGCGGGTTGAAACTGCATGCCCAGCTCCTGAGAAGCTAACGCATAACTATACACGTTTCGGGCAGCGTTGACCGGAGCTTTGCCGTTCAGCATGAGCGTCATGTCTGATAGTTTATAGCTTTCGCTGTTGAGCAGGTAGTTCCTGCCGTGCAGCCCGGCGGTGGTTGCGGCCCGGAAAATCCCCTCGGCCACGTCGGAAACCGACACAATGGCCATCTCCACGTCGTTGTCAAACATCATCTGCACGAACGGATTGGGAGCAATTTTATGCTTGATAAGGTATTGCAGGCCCACCGACGTCGAATCCTCACGGGCCGACATCGGTTTACCCATCACGCCCGTGGGCGACACGCTCACGATCTCGAAACCGGGTTGAGGGTGCGTGGCCACGAATGTTCGCACGGCCTGGTCGGCGTAGTACTTGGCCTGCGCATAGGGAATGGATTCGGGGTCCAGGTACGGCTCGTCTGCTTCGGTATAGAGGTGGTCGGCAGGGTAGTGGGGCACAGGCATCGGGTAAGCGGTGTTGAGCGCACCTACTGAGGCCACAAACACCACCTTCTGTACCGAAGGCGTTTGGCTGACCACCTTCAGGAAGTTCTCGGTTCCGCGGACAGTCGGCTCGAACACCTCCTCCTGCGGATTCTCGGCGGCTAATTGAAAGGGAGTGCCGCTATGAACCACAATGTTGCAATCCCGTAAAAACTCGCGAAGGGCCACTTCGTTGGTTATGTCCACTTCCCTGACGGTCAGATTTTCAGCGTTGAAAAGCTGATGCAGATGCTGGTATTTTTCGGGTTTGGCAAGGTCCGTAGTGGATACCTTCACGGTATAGCCCTCATTCAGAAATTTTTGAGTGACGTAACTGCCAATAAAACCGGCTCCTCCAATGATGCCTACTGTTTGCATAAAGTTTTGGGTTAAGCCGTCGGGCAACAAACCCCGACGGGAATTGACTAGATGTGGTTATAGAAGACAGGAAATAATCTGAGCCTGCAGTATGGCAGTGGGCAGTAGCCAGATGATGCAAAAAATCACCTGAGCCCGTGCAATAGTGAAATGGAGCGGCATGGTTGAGGAAGCAGATTGAGGATGTTTAGAAATGAGCAGCCCAATCGATTCGGAAAAGCGATTTGGCCGACAACGCATCTAAACTATCGCCAGCGTATTCCCCAGCCAAGTTCACCCGGACGAGCGCATCCTTTTACTGTCCGAAAGGGGGTATTTTTTTACCGGATGTGTGAACGATAATGCCGGTTTTGCCCGGCGGCCTCAAATGGTCTGGATTCGTTTCAGCAATGCCTCGCGCAGGTTGTGACTGAGTGGAATCGTTTTTCCCTTAATACCGATATGCCCTTCGCCCACTTCATCGACCTGCGTCAGGTTCACCAGATAAGATCGGTGGACCCGCACAAAATAGTTAGCTGGAAGTTTATCTTCCATCGCCTTCAGGGTCGTTGTGAGCAGATATTCTTTGTCCGCCGTACAGAGGTGGCAATAGTTGCGGTCGGCTTCCACGTAGAGAATATCGGTGATGAAAATCTTGACGATCTTTTCGCGGTGCCGCACAAAAATCCGGTCACTGAGCACAAAGGGCGCGTCGGGGACATGTTGGGCAGAGGCAGACGGTTCGTCGGCCAGGCGGCTGATGGCCAGTTCGATAGCTCGTTGTAGCTCAATTGCCCGAATCGGCTTGGAGATGAAGGCGTAGGGACGCGTTTTTTTTGCTCTGGCAAAAGTGGATTCGTCGGTATTGGCCGTGACGTAAATAATCGGGATATTCCACCGCTGATGGATCGCATGGGCTGTGTCGATACCGTCGAGCGCGCCTTTGAGACTGATATCGAGCAGAATCAGGTCAGGTCGGGCCGTTTCGGCGTGTAGGATGGCTTCTTCGCCCCTAGGGACAATCCCGCTCACCTCATAACCAAGTTTAGTGAGTTGCAGGGCGATGGTGGCAGCAATGATCATGTCGTCCTCCACGACGAGTAACTGCAACGGGGTGTCCATTCTATTTGTTGATCATTGGTCAAGTAATCATTCTGCGCGTCCCGAAGGTTGAACTCGGTACCGCGTATCCTGGGTAGCGCTGGCTGTGTAATCAAGACTGTAAATCCGCTACGAAGTAAACTCAAATTTTATAGTTATGAAAACCAATGACTTGATTAAGCGAAGCCGTTCGGAAAAGAAAGGTTTATGGCATTCGGTAAACCTATCAAAAAGATTAAGTTTTATAAGGACTCCGGGTGCTGACTTTTCAATGTACTGGATGCTTATTTGTTTGAATCACTTGACAGGTTCGTATAATATCGAATAAGTGGATGGATCAGTATAACCGTTTTCATCCTCATCAGTCGTTGACTGGTCTGGCACCAGTCGCCTATGCTAGACAGGAAAAAGTGATAAAAGTCTAAAAGCTTACTGGCCTAATCGAGGGAAGGCTACACGCTCTGTGCCGATCCATAATTTACCAGTTTCGTCTTCCAGTATAGCCCTAACATGATTATGAGGCAGTCCGTCTTTTTTTGTAAAAGTTTGAAAGGATTTCCCAACGGCCCGTCCGGGATCGTAACGGCTTGCTCCACCTACGGCACCGAACCAAAGAGTACCGTCTTTATTTTCATAAATTTCCCCAATCCTATTATTGACAAGTCCCTCCCTGGTGGTGAAATGTTGGAAGAATTTGCCATTGTAATGATAAACTCCCGAATCACTGGTAGCGAACCAAAGGTTTCCGCGTCGATCTTCCAGAACATCCCAGCATCGGCGCGACCCTATTTACTGGCGATATTAGTAAACGATTTTCCATCGTGTCCAAAAACACCACCCCATGATGCCGCAAACAAAATGTTTCCGTTTCTATCCTGCTTTATATTCCGAACCATTCTACGAGGTCCGTAGGCAGTGAGGGTGTCTTTGATCGTGTAATTGATAGTATCTTTTGGGTGGTGTGGTTTATTTTGTCCTTGACAGGAAGTGCAAAAAACGACCATTACCAGTAACGCATAGACAGGTGCGTATTTTATAGTTTCGAGACGAAGAGAAATTTGTGTACCAGTATTTCGGGCATTTTGAGAGAATGTAAGTAGTAGGTTTTTCATTCGACTGGCCATTCGTCCAACCTAGGCTAGTAACTCTCCCTGGCCCAGGCACTTACCACAGGTGACCCACAATACAAAGCCGCACAGCGGACCGTGCAGGCTTTGTGTTTATTCGGGCGCTTAGCTTAATAATCCAATCGTCTACTAATCCTATTATTTCACATAGAACAAGGCACCATCCACATAATGAGGGACATACGATTTGGAACTATAATCATAATGCAACAGAAGGTTGGTATGAATATCGTAGGCAAAATAGAGTATATACTTTTCAGTAGCAAAACTATTTAGGTCGACGGCAACAACTTTTCCGATGGGGGGACAATACACAGGCGCACCAATGGGTAGCAATTGGGCTTGGCTGTAATCCGGGTAGCTATGAAAGAGCTTATCAAGTGCTTTGTTAGGGGGAAAGTCAAAACTGTAATCGGGATACTTGACAGCGGGTTGCGTGGGCGTTGTGGGAGTGGTTGATTTCACGAGGAAGTCACCGCCCTCCAGCAAGAGAATCCAAACCAACCGGCCATCGGTCCGCTTGGCGTAGCCTACCCCGATTCGCTGATAATTATTGCTGAGGAGCACGACCGCTTTGTTCGGATCGCCGATCCAGGACTGCACGACTGCCACCGGATCTGAATTGGCTGACGTGAGCGATCCCTCATATTGATAAAGCTTCTGGACTGCACTGATACTAGCCGGCAATGTGAGTCCCTTATTGACGATATCCTGGGCAAGCTGAAGCGCGTAAGTGCTTAGTTGCGCATCATGTTTTAAGGGGTTATTTCCCCGATAGGGTTGGATGTTATTTTCCAGAGTGGTTGCCGGATCGACGGCCGTTCTAGCGCCGGAATGGAGCTGACCGGCGGTTAAATCAGGTGCTAGGGTTTGGTCTTGCTGACAGGCGGAAAGAGTCAGAAACAGGCCAAAGGACAGTAAATAGAAGATGCGTTTCATGGGAAAAACAGGTTTGTGAAAGCGGCTAACCGACTCGGAAAGCGTTCACAAAGGTGAGGTAAGTAACGCGGAGGGATTATAAGAAATCATCCAAATACTATCAAAAATCGTTCAACTCGTTATTATATCTGTGTAATTTCAATATTAGATTGGCTTATGCAAAGAAAAGAATCAAATCTGGCCGAATGTTCCGGTGTATTCCGTCGAGGGAAACGAAGTCATCTTTGGGCTTAAGAAAATGGACGTTCCTGGTAGCGTGTCTTAAAAGGCTCATTCACGAGACGAAGGGAGATTCGTGTACCAATTATTGGGGCGTTTAAGGCGATACGGCCCACTTTCGTACTTCCTGGAATAGTACGAAAATAAATCCACTGGAAAACACCCAAACAGGAAGTTTCAAGGAAGTTCGGAAGCATAAACGCGTGCCGATTTTCGTACTTCCTTACTTAAAGTACCAAACGGTATCAGGACGGTGTGACAGCAGAATAGGCTGTTTATAGAATAATAAAATGTGTAAAATAAATGCCCTTTCGGGCAGATAATTAAAACTCATATTGGATCGGGGGTAATGTAACAGTTTCACACCATATAGACCGACGACTAGGGTTCTAAATGGTTTCCCAAGGCTACTGAACTAAGTTAATGCAGATGTGAAAATTAGGGTAGTCAAGCTTGTCACTTTTGGTAAAATATCAAAAAAACATGGATTCTCAGAAATGGCTTATCTAATTGAGAGCCTTGCGACTACTCTGACTTAGATGTCGGGCTGATGAACCAGTTCCTGATACTTGTGGACGCTTCGTAGCTACTAAGACACTATAAATGGGAGCCTGGCCGAAGCAAAGCGGTGGCCAATTTGCTTATCATGCCCGGAATTGTGGCCTCTTTTGTTACCGCTCCGTTGGCCTGACGGACCGACGCTACCTTCTTTTGGAAAGCGGGGGATGTTCATTATAAAGACCCCTGGCTAGCTAGCCAGCTCGCTATCAATAAGAAAAACCCGACAATATTGACCCAGGCCCGCTTGCGATGGTGGCCTAACCAACCATCGCGAATGCTCCGCCAGTTAGCTGGCAGTTCGGTGGCTGACCAACTCTGGATGAGTTTATTTAAGGGGACATTGCCACGAATAGCCACCATGACCGAAGTAACCACCATCCCTAAAGCCATACCCAGCAACCAAACACTCCAGGTTAGTCCTCGCTGATAAAAGATAGCCATAAGTACTAGAGTCAGCCCGAGTTGCAGCTGGGCCAGTATCTTGGCCCATTTGGCCATATAGGGATCAATAGCCTGATGATAGGCCACAAAGGTTTGCCCTGAGACATGTTGCTCCCAAGGGGCAATCAGTTGCAGGAGGCTAATGCCAAAAAAGAAGGCATACAGGGCTGTGGTCGCTACAAGCAGGATTGACAAGAACATAGTAAATAAATAAGATGATCTGTTAGCAGGTAGCCAATCTAGCTAAATTTTGGTTTTAGGGCTACATTCTCCTAAATCGCTCCTATTTACAGTACATTCCGCTTCTTATTAGTCAAGTGAGGAATTGCCTACTTGGCGTCGCAGTGGCACTCTGCCCTGTCCCGTTGCGCTCAACTAGTTAGCCTTCAGCGATCGGTTTAGGTTGGTACGGGCCTGGTTTACCGTGACAACTAAAAGCAGACCCAATACAGCCCCCGCCAGGAGAAAGGTTATCGACATGTTCTTCATCCGTTTCCATTGATTAGTTAAAAAAGTAACTCAAAACGGGGTTACTTGTTAGCGGTGCATGTCCTTAAACGCTCTTTAATTAGGGCGATTATTGAGGCAGTGATCAAGATGGTATCTATGATCTACTTGGTTGAGTACCACGAATCAGGGTCGGTTTGCTTCGAGAAATCCACCAGACCCAGATAAAATAGTGCCGACGTTGACCACAAAGCGAAATAACTTACCCCTTTTACCAGCAACGACAGCTCCATATTACTAAAGCCTACATAAAGTAACACCGTACCAGCCCACAGCAGATACGTAAGCAGCCGGATCAACAAGGCGGGGAATCGAACTACTCCCACTTTCTTAAACCGGGGAGCAACCCGTTGGAGTAAAAAACAGCTCAGCATAAGAACCCATATAATACTCACCCATTGTACGGAATTCCAGAGCATCGTCTCGCCGAGTACACCCATAAAATCACGCATCAGGCCAAAGTATAGGCTGGTAACCGTAACAAAGCCGACGACCAGTAGTGTCCGAATTCGTTTGTGGATAGCGAATTGGCTTTTTACCAGTGTCCACCAGTTCCGTAACAGACTTCTTAAATACACTTTCCGATAGGTCCATTCCATCTTCTGGATGGTAGTTGGCCCACCAAAGTCATCAATTGTCTGCTGAAGGGCCTCTTCAAACGAAAGTGAGTCGGTCATGCGAGCTTCCACGGAGACAACAAAGTGATCGGTCATCTCTTGAATAAAGGTGGTTTCAACCAACTCACATTGTTGGGTCAGAAAGTTCGTGATGAGCGTCTGTTGAGCCTGAGTCATACCGATAAGTTGATTAAGAAATAGGAAGTTTATTAAGATCCGTGGGCGTCAGTATGCGTTGCAACTGGAGGAGAAACTGCTCGATCTGCGCTAGTTTATTCAGGGCGTTACCTTGTTGATCCTGGGCAATGGCGTAGTACTTCCGGGCGCGACCCTCCACGATTTGGGTTTTGGTGATGAGTATGCCGTCGGCTTCGAGTTTGTACAAAGCTGGATAGAGCGCTCCTTCGGTAATCTTGAGCTGTCCCTCGGTGATTTGCTTTACTTTTTGGCAAATCTCATAGCCGTACATCCATTCTGTGTTGGCTAGTAGTTTAAGGATGATAGCATTGAGACTGCCCTTGAGTAGCTGGTGCGAAGTAGTATTCATCGTCAAATATACCTAAGATTCAATATACTACTGAATCTTAGGTATAATTTTTTTCTCAAATCTCAAAAAGATGTTCATGCTTGAGACGATGAAAGAGTTGAGTATTTGTAATTCGGGCTTCAAGAGACGGGATTACGCATAGAAATTGGATTTTTAACGTTGTGGTAACTCAATGACAAACGTACTCCCTTTCCCCACTTGACTCTCCACTCGAAGCGTGCCGCTGTGGCCTTTGGTGATGATGTCATAACTGATCGATAAGCCCAATCCCGTTCCTTCTCCCGTTGGTTTGGTGGTGAAAAAAGGGTGGAAAATCTTGGCCTTAACCGAGTCGGGAATCCCAGCACCGTTGTCTTTCACCAGAATCCGTATCTGATTGTTTTGGCGATGAGTGCAAACCTCAACCGTCGGCTTATAGTCAGGATCAGCCGTTTTCTTTGCCTGTTCCAAAACGGCAAAAAAGGCATTGTTGTACAAATTCAATAAAACCCGACCAATTTCTTGAGGAGCGACGTCAATTGGCTCAAGAGTCGGATCAAAATGGGTGAGGAGTTCGCAATTGAATGATTTATCCTTGCCCCTGAAGCCATGATAGGCGATTTTGAGGTATTCATCGGCCAAGGCATTCAGCTCAGTCGGTCGTTTTTCTCCCGATTCCGTACGAGAGTGCTCCAGCATGCCTTTAACGATCGAAGACGCTCGTCCGCCATGGTGATTGATCTTCTGAAGGTTACTAGTCAGATCACCCAGGATTTCCTCAGCATACTCTTTTTCATCGGTAGGCAATTTCTGGAAAGGACCTTCCTTCAACTCCTCAATGAGTTCGGTGGAGACTTCCGAGAAGTTATTGACAAAGTTCAGTGGGTTCTGAATCTCGTGAGCGATACCCGCCGTTAGCTCGCCTAAACTGGCCAGCTTCTCTTTCTGGATCAGTTGGGCCTGGGTGTTTTTGAGGTCGGTTAGCGATTGATTCAATTCGGCCGTGCGGGTCTCAACCTGTTGTTCCAGGCGTTGGTTTTGCGTAGCCAGTAACTCCCGCTTTTCTTCGGTAATCTGGACAACGGCCGACGCCTGGGTGCGTACCTCGGTCAGCATTTCCTTGAACCGTAACGCCACATAGACCAGAAACGAGAAAGGGATTGCTAATGGATAGCTGGTTGTCAGAATGAGACCGATCACAGAGATTCGATTTTGTGCGATATTAAAGCCACCTAAAACACTTAACAGCGCCAACAGTAGCGCTAGTACCAGGCCAATAACAATGGCCCATTGAGCACCTTGTAGCCGTTTTCGGTAGGCAATCAGGGTAGACAATATGGACAATACCAGCAAGCCAAAGACGACCATCGAGACCGGAAACGGATGGACAATACCCAGATGATCGATACAAAAAGCAACCATTGGAACCAGCATCAGCGACCAAATAGCTCGGCTAGCCCAGGGATGGTCGAGCAGTTGCAGCAGGATCGCCAGGAGCAGCGCCACGGCCAGAAAATCAAGCAATACCCCCAGGCTTTGCCCAGCAACGCCCATAAAATCACCCCAGGAAGGTTTAATCATACAGGCGAAAGCGAAAGCAAGGTTGGCAGTCACCAGACTACTCTGGGTGGCCAGCAGTTGTATCACCGATTTTTCTTTAGGGCCTACCGGTTGCCAGGTAAGCAGCCATAGCAGCAACGACACAACCAGCGAAACCGTACCTCTGAATAAAATTAACAAACGAGACGTAGCCATAACCTGGATGATCGAGGTTCGGTAGCGGCCACTCACCAGACGAAAAGAATCGTTGGGGTCAATGCCAATTTCTGATTTCAACCGACCGGGGTTGATGGGGGAAGGATAATCGACCAGGTGTAAGGCGATCAGGTGCGTTTGGCCTGGCTTAAAGGGCACGGACGTTGCTAGTTGATTGAAGAAATAGTAGTGCGCATACGGTTTACCTAGGGTGCCAGTACTCCCATAGGAAGCTAGCAGGCGCCCATCGACATAGAGGTCGGCGGCTGCCCACCCACT
Organism: Spirosoma harenae; assembly: GCF_054776975.1. NCBI lineage: Bacteria > Pseudomonadati > Bacteroidota > Cytophagia > Cytophagales > Cytophagaceae > Spirosoma > Spirosoma harenae. The sequence continues at coordinate 65,546 of NZ_BAAHBD010000030.1, forward strand.
TTTACGGACGAAAACGGGCAGGCCTTTAAAGCTCGAGTCGAGCTGAAGGCGAAGCCGGAACCAGCCCTCTGCCCGGCCTGATGGATCGCTATCTTTTATCGACCAATCACTTGGTTTTCGGTTGATCCAACCCGTTGTATTCCAGTCCACTCGCGCCCAGAGCGGGTTATGACCCGAGTGATAGACCCAGTCCTTGTTCGTAAGCAGCGAAAGCTGTTGGTCGGCGGTGAACATTGTGCTATCCAGCACCAGAGTGCTATTCTGAGCCAGGCCGGGAGTCAGGCGTAAGCACAGCAGGAGTAAAGCTAGCTGGATCTTCATAAACGGAAAACGGCAATCAGTCATCAAGGGAGCGATGTTCGGATTCGTTGTGGCTTCAGACAGCCTTATCAGGGATCATTCGTTCACTTTATCAAATCGCAAATGCCGCAGTCGGTTGGTATTTAAGTCAAAGCCAGTAACCTTCTCTTTCTCTAGGAGGAAATTGAGGTAAAGCTGATAACCGCCCTGGGTTATCAGCATATGTTTCCGATCGAGAACCGACAATTTCGCCGTTCCCATTTTTGGCGTCTTGATCTGCAACTGCCCTTCGTTCAGCAAAACCTCCACGGTTGTTTCTAATTCCGGGCTGTAATAGCGACCCGTATAAACCTGGGCTTCATTGGGAAGCAAGCTAGTGTTGGGTTTATACTTGGTCATGCCCCGCTCATTACCTGGATAGTATTGCTGAAGGGTAGTATCGTTGGCCGTGGCGGTCAGCACAAACCTCACCTGGGTAGATGGCTCTTCAACGGTCATGTTAGCGGTTTGCCGCAATTGCTTCCGTCCAAAGGAGCTGGATTCCCAATACAGATTTTGACCCAAACGAGTAAAGGTGAAAGGAAGCCCATCTTCAGCAATGTAGTGGCCACTGATTGCCCGGGCCAGAATGGGGTCCAGCGTCATCGTATCTTTTGCCGCGGATTTTACGGGGTTGCTCGCCTTGGTTGGCGATGGATACTGCTTGAGTACTATATCTGCTATCTGATTGGTTTTCAACGAGGGATTAACCGACCCATTGTTGCTGAGCAGGATAATACCCAGCTTCAGATCGGGGAAAACGGCCAGGCTCGTTCGGTACCCATACAGAGCGCCACCATGCTCAAATTTTCGGAAGCCTTTGTAATCCTCAACACTGATCCCTAACGCATAGGAGAGCCGTTCGCCCGAGTTCAATCGCCCTGTTTCGGTCAACTGACGAATGGTCTGCTGATCGCCCACTTTTGGGGTGTAGAAATTCATGACCCATCTGGATAGGTCTTCCAGGGTCGAGAACATACCCCCATCTCCCATGGTATAGATGGCATGAAAGGCGGGATAGTAGGTATTCCCATTTTTGATATACGAAATGGCTCGCTCGCTGGGTAATTCAGCAGGACTGTCGATAAACCGCGAGTTGATCATTTGCAGGGGCTTAAAAAGCATAGCCTCGGTAAATGCCTTGAAGGATTGTCCGCTACGTTGTTTGACAATTTCGGCCAGCAGTACATAATTGGAATTGGAATAGAGGTATCGTTGACCGGGCTCGTAATTCAAGCTTTTTGATCGACTGATGTATTGAATGGCCACCTGCTGAGTGATGCCCATGGGTATGGGCAAGCCGCCAAAGGAGGCCAGTTCCAAATCATCCCGTATCCCACTGGTATGATTCAGTAACTGTCGAATAGTAATTTTTCGCTTCAAATCCGGGAACCAGGGCAGATGCAGGCGGATGTCGTCATCAAGCTTGAGTTTACCAGCCCTGGCCAGCAGGACGATTGAATAGGCCGTAAACTGCTTTGAAACAGAAGCTAGATAAACTGGGGTTTTGGGAGACATGGGTTCCTGTTTTTCCGCATTAGCCAGTCCATATCCTTTCGCGAAGATGAGGGAGTCATTCCGGATCACCCCAATGGCGCAGCCAGGGGTATTGGGGGCGTTGAACTCCTTGAAGAGGCTATCTAGTTGCGCCGTGACAAATGCTGATAAAGGAGAGACTGGTGAGCTAGAGAGGTTTTGTGCGCTCACACAGCAAGCGCTTAGGTAGATAATGAGTAAGCAAAGAAACTGCCAATCGGATAGCCTCGCTGCTAATTGGGATACGGCCTTGTTTTTCATGGGAATGGCTATTGACTGAGGTAGTCTTGATCAATCTTTTTTGTCCGTGAGCGGCCCACTGATCTAGCTACCCTTGACAGCAGCAAATGTATCGGGTTTGCGAAGAGCAAGCCTATCCGGTTTGAGACAAATCCTATCTCATTTAGGACATGTATGCTTTCCTTTGATCAGCGTTGATCGGCTTAAAATGTTCCGTAACTTGATTTATAGAAACTTTCATGTATTGGATCGTATCTATTCGCTAAAAGCCAACATTGTAGATAAATAATTTTAGGTCACTTCGTCCGGCAAAATGGTCAGTTCACGCATAAGTTGGCTTTGCCCGGTAGGCTTTTATTAGAGCGTCCAGTAGGTTTGTTCAGGTCAGATAGAGGCCAAATACGCTCAACATTTCAACTCAATCCATCACTCACCTTTTATTGAACATTCTATGAAGACTAGCTCGATCTTTCTGTTATTGTTTGTAGTTACTTGTAGCTTACTTAGCTGCTCACAAAATTCAACCGAAGAAGCGTTGAAAATATCGCCTATAGTCAATGTTGCCCAACCAGAAGAGGCTTTTCCAAACCAAGGAGGGACACGTCAAACGGGTATGCTGAATGGTGAGAAAATTACGTATTCACTAATCAACGGACAGGCGGTTTTTCAACGTGATATATTGGTAAGTCCAGATAGTATTAATGATTCAGCGGATGTGCATACCCAGGCAATAAGAGGAACTGGACGCACAAAGTTATCCTCACGATGGCCCAATAAAACAGTTTATTATGCAATTGATCCGGCACTTCCTGATCTGGCTCGTGTATATAATGCTATTGCACACTGGGAGTCCAATACATCTATCCGATTTGTGCTCCGGACGACTCAACGCGGTTACGTGCTGTTTCGCCCTGGTCCAGGTTGCTCATCCAATGTGGGTTATGCTGGAGGTTTACAATACATCAACTTAGCGAACACTTGTTCTACTGGCAATACAATTCACGAAATTGGACACACAGTTGGCTTATGGCATGAACATACACGCGCTGATCGTGACACATATATTACAATCAATACAGCCAACATTACCAGTGGATACGAAACGGACTTCCAAACGTATGAGCAGCGAGGTATGGATGGTTTTGATTATGCCGGAGGATTGGATTTTGGCTCAATTATGCTATACGGCTCCTTTGACTTTTCAAGAAACGGTTTGCCCACTATTACGAAGAAAGACGGATCAACGTTTATAGGCCAGCGTCAATCTTTGTCGGCAATAGATATTGCTACGGTTCAATCAATGTATCCTTAAAGGATTGGTATATAACTTACCCCAATTGCTGTTTTTTTAAATGCTTTGTAAACTTATGAGCTCTCACAATGAGTTCATAAGTTTACAAAATTTTCAAATAATATAAATTAATAGCCAATTTTAATACTGTATTAATTTATATTATTACTTATTATTTTTCAATAATGAATTGTGTATATAAATTTGCCTGATTCATCTGCTCTTTCACAGATACTAGGCGCTACTAAATCAATTCAGGGAATCGTCCTTGCGTATTAGTTCGCCAAACTCTTTTCTTTTCACCGAGTGCTAATTACCTCAGCCAGGCTAGTATATAGTCGACTTTAAGCCCTGATACTCAACAATCTGTTTAATTTGTCTAAAGTGCTCAGCAACGCTTTGTTGCTGAGCGCACTGAGTCATTAGGTCTTATTCACACATGTTGAAGCAAATACTAATTATTGAAGACGTAGCCCAAATTCGGGAAAACATAGCTGAACAATTAATCTTGAATGGATATGATGTGCGAAAGGCTAAAGATGGCGTAACAGGCCTGAATCAAGCCAAACAATGGCTTCCCGATCTGATTTTGTGCGACATTATGATGGAAAATATGAATGGTTATCAGGTGTTGGAAGGTATTCGTGCCAATCCGGAAACGGCTCATATTCCATTTATATTTCTAACGGCTAAAGCCGACATGGTGCATTTGCGAGAAGGTATGGAGTTAGGCGCCGATGATTACGTAACGAAGCCTTTCCTATTACGAGATTTATTAAACGCCATTGAGAGCCGATTGAGAAGAAGCCAGGAACAACGGAATAATATTAATCCGTCAAATGCCTATTTAAAATCGATTCGTGGTAGAGATAGTAAAGGATGTATGGTTCTTCGTACAGAAGAGTGCGTTTACTTCGGCATCCATAAGAGAGGGTATTTTGTTTACCATCCGCTCGGTAATTTTCAAATCGATATGAGCTTAGATACCCTAATCGCGAAGCTAAATCCGAATCAGTTTTTTCGGGTGAACCGACATGTCATTTTGCACCGGAAAAGTATCCAGAAATACACCTACTGGGATAAAGGCAAGCACTGTTTGATGATTGACGTAGGAGGGAAACCTCAGGAAGTGATTTTACCGAAAGCGCGGTTCCGTTCTTTTAAAGACTGGTTAGCGGAATAAAGATCCTGGTGTATCTATCGGTTTCTAATACTTAAAAGAGCTAAGCTACAGTTTATTAATACTGTCAACAACGTCGGGAGACGGCCTTGCATAAACATACGCTGACTATAGCATGAATACCATCTTTTAATGGAGAAGCATTTAGAATTCTGGTTTAATACTTCTTCGCAAGGAGTTGCTTTTTTAGAGCCCGTCTGGAATCAGCAGGAAACCATCGTTGACTTTCGCTACAAATTGGTTAATAAGGCATTTTCCCAACTTGTTCGGCAAACGCAGGAAGAACTTATTGACCAATTTGTTAAATCTGCTCCCCAGCAGAACGAGTTTTTTTTTCCGCTGGTACAAACCATTCAAACAGGCGAAACGCAGCGGTTAGTTAAGCGATATCAACACAATAGCGAAAGTATATGGCATGAAATTACGTTAACCCGGATGGATGATCAAGCGATGGTGACTATCCACGATGTTAGCGAACAGCGGCAATTTGCATACAATCTGCAGCGACGGCTATTCATGGAGTCGCTCATTTCAACTGTGGCAAGTCGATTCATAACGCTTAAATCCGACGAAGCAAATGGTTATATCATCGAAGCTTTGCAACTAATAAGCGAATATGTTGATGCTGAGCGTGCGTCTGTATTTATGTACAGCGACGACTATCAGGAAGGGCATTGTGTACACGAATGGTGTGCACCTGGGCATCAGTCCAGAAAAGATAAAATTCAGACCAGGCCCCGCGAATGTTTTGACTGGATGCGACCGAAGTTGGAGAAGGGTGAGATGATTCGCTTACAGATTGATGAGCTTACTCCAGAACAAACGCAACAGAAAACTTTTTTTGACTTTATTTCGGTGCGATCCATGATCGCCATTCCCCTGATTCAGGATCGGAAAACGAAGGGATTTGTCGGATTTTATACAATCAGTAAGCCGCCTGTCTGGGATCAGAATGACGTTTCATTGTTAGGAACATTCAGTACGTTAATCGCTAATGTACTGTTACGATTGCAACAGGAAATGGCTTTACAACGTGCAAATCATCGTCTGGAAGGCCTCCATGACGTAGATCAGGCTTTACGCAACTCCCGAATGGCAGAACAGCCTCCGCTGTTGATTGCTATGAAACATATGTATGGTCTGGTGCCCTGTAATCGAATTTCGGTATTTCATATTAATAGAGATACGGGGCTGGCCGAAGCTAAATGCCGGATCATTGATGGGGAGCTTGATATTGACCCCACTATTGCTGTCCCCGCACATTATTTTGTTGACCGGTTTCCACAGAACGAATTGCCAACAAAATTCATCTACTATCCTGATGTACAGGCCGACTCTACAGGTATACCACCCCATTTGCTGGCTAATCTAAACGGCTTTCGCTCGCAGGTGACCATTCCCTTATTCAGCAAGAAAGAATGTATTGGGGCTTTCACGCTCATGTCAGTCGTTCCCCATTTTTTCACGGAAGAGTATCTCAAAATCGCTCAGGAATTAGCCGGGCCACTGGCCATTGTTTTATACCAGCAACAACTCGATAAACAACTAAAACTGTATACAGAACAGCTTGAATTGCGGGTCGAAGAGCGAACCCAGGCCATCAGACGATTATCTACCCTGCATCAGGCTATTCTTAGGCATGCTGGTCAGGCGATCGTATCAACGGATATTCATGGGGTAATTCAGACGGCTAATCAGGCCTGTGAGCATTTGTTGGGCTACCGACCCGACGAATTGATTGGATGGCAAACGTACCTGGAACCAGGGCAAGCCGCTAATACAGTGCCGGTTGTTGTCTATGGACCTGTTAGACAGGAAAATCGCCCGGTCACTATTTTCATGGAAGATTTAGCTTCTCAAGGTTATTTCTACTGCGAATGTATAGCCATTACCAAATCAGGTGGTCGAGTCCCAATTTTATTGGCGGCTAGTGCTTTACAGGATGATGACGGCACTATTATGGGCTATATGGGAATTTCTACCGATATATCGCTCCTAAAAGAAGCCCAACGTAATCTTCAGCAGAAGAACCAGGCGCTGAATAGTTTTTTTGAAGGCGCGTTGGACATGCATTGTATTGCGGATAGTAAGGGGAAGATATCGGCCGTCAATCGGGCTTTTCAGGTTACACTCGGCTATTCGGCAACCGAATTAATAAGTATTCCTTTTTTACAGCTAATTCACGCGGATGAGCAGAAGTTTGTTTACAAGAATCTTTTGGTGAACATTCTTGATAAACCGGTTTGCAATCAGATCAGCCGAATGCGAAGAAAAGATGGTTCTTACCGAATTATTGAATGGAATGCGGTTAGTATTAATCAGGTCGTGTATGGCTCGGCCCGCGACATCACAGAACGACAGGAAACGGATATGAAGCTACGGAACCTGAATCAGCGCCTAAAATTAGCAACGCAGGCGGCTGGTCAGGGCCTTTGGGAGAACGACTTAATTACAGGAGCTTTGTTTTGGGATGATCATTTATGGCAGATTTTTGGTGAGGAATACCGTCAGTTCGATTGGAGTTTTGAGAAGTTCCTAAACATTATTCATCCCGACGATCTGCCCAATTTTCTAAAGCATTCTCATTTAGGAGCACAAGGGAATAAGATTTCAAACGTAACCCGAATTTTCCGGCCCGATGGAAGTATTCGCTACATTGAGTCGAGTGGTTTAATAACTCGGTATAAACAGGAGCGGCCCATACGAGCAGTTGGCGTTGCCTGGGACGTAACCGAAAGAGAGCTTGCCAAAGCTGCTGTGCAGGAAAGTGAGCAGCGGTTTAGAGAAATCGCCGACAATGTAGATGAAGTCTTCTGGATTCATGCCACCGATCCCTTTCGGCTACTTTATGTCAACCCAGCTTACGAACGCATATGGCATAGGACTTGCCAGAGCCTATATGACAATCCGCTTTCGTTTATCGAATCGGTTTATGAAGAAGACAAACCAGTTGTTGAAAAAGCCATAAGCCAATATAGTTTAGGCGAAGAGGTAAACAGTCAATTTCGGGGTGTCAGGCCAGATCATTCGTTGTTCTGGGTATCGGTCCGCACCTTTAGTATTCGCGACGAAACCGGAAAAACCATACGCCAGATTGGTCTTTCCAATGATATTACGAGACAGAAAGAGACAGAGTTGGTGTTGCAACAATCCTTGCAACAGGAACAGGAACTGAATCAACTCAAATCGCAGTTTGTGTCTACTGCCTCTCATGAGTTCCGAACACCTTTAGCGACGATACAGTCGAGCGTTGATTTAATCAAACTCTATCTTGACAAGCCTGCTGTTAGCGCGAAGGCATCCGTTCAAAAGCATTTGATTGTTATTGAAAAGGAGATCGATCAATTCAATACACTGCTTACCGATATATTGACAATCGGTAGAATCGAATCGCGAAAAGTGAATTTCTCTCCTAAACTGGTAGATGCCTTACTGATTTGCGAGGAACTAATTAACACTCATTTTAGCCACCGAAATGATAATCGTGCAGTCGAATTCACCATAGAAGGCATCCCTCAAGTCGTTTATTTGGACGATAAATTAATAAGTCATGTGCTGGTCAATTTATTATCGAACGCGTTTAAGTTTTCGAAAAGTAATCCTGTCTTACGACTAATTTTCAAGGAACAAAGCCTTGTCTTTGAAGTGGTTGATAAAGGTATTGGTATACCCAGCAAAGAACTCTCAGCCCTATTTCAGGCATTTTTTCGGGCTAGCAATACAAACGGTATCCCAGGCACAGGCTTGGGCTTATTCATTGTCCGACAGTTCGTTGAGCTTCATGGCGGACATTTTGACATTCAGAGCGAAGAGAAAAAGGGGACCTTTTGCACCGTTTCCTTACCGGTTAAGTCAGCTAACCCAGTACTGATAAGCTAGAAGTTGACGCTAAAGTCGTTGGCAAACTTTCCAAAAACACAATACATTCATGACTGCGCAAATTTTACTAATTGAAGATGACGTTCAGATGCGAGAGAATGTGGAAGAACTGCTGACGTTGGAGGGTTTCCAGGTGGAAACGGCTACCAACGGTCGGGAAGGGATCTGTCAGGCTTTGCTACATACACCAGATCTGATTCTTTGTGATATAATGATGCCTGAAGTGAGCGGCTATCAGGTACTCGAAGTGGTCCGCTCCAATCGCCTGATATCGAAAGTGCCTTTTATATTTTTGACGGCCAAATCAGATCCGACCGATTTGCGTCGGGGTATGGAGTTAGGCGCTGACGATTATCTGACAAAGCCGTTTACGTTTCAAAATTTATTAACTACCATTGAAAGCCAACTGAAGCCAGAAGGCCTTCGAAAAGCGCAGTAAAAACCAGGTAAAGTATACTACCTGACATTGTATTTGCGGCTGCCAGAAACATCAATTTGTAAACGAATTTTAGAAGGGTTTTGGCTACCAGTTGACTATGATTTTCTAACTATTCGATTTCGCGTAACGATTAGTTTTTAGTCTTATTTATATGGCTTATTCTAAGTTACTCACCCGTCAAATTTCCCGCTATTTAACCGGTGAATGTCAACAATCGCCTGAAATGGCCAAATTTCTGGAAGCAGTGGACCGATCCTATCTCGCTTATGAACGGGATCGGGAACTGACCGAGCGGGCCTTCGCCCTTAGCGAAAAAGAATATAGTGCATTACACACTACGTTAAAAAGTGAACTTCAAATAAAAAAACTCTCCGTTCAACAGCTTGAAGAAGCTATAACCACAATTAGTGAGTCAAATTTCCAAACGGAAGGTAACGATTTATTATCGATCGCCCGTTTCCTTCATCAGCAAATTAACCAGCGAAAAAATGCTGAAAAAGTTTTTACGTCGCTGATTACAAACATGGAGAATGGGGTACTACTGGAAGATGAGAAGCGAGCCGTTGTCTTCACCAACCAAATTTTCTGTGAGCTATTTAATCTTCCGGTTTCACCAGAAGCTTTACAGGGCGTTGACTGTACCCATGCCGCCGAAGCGTCAAAATACTTATTTAACGAACCAGAACAGTTTGTTCGTCGCATTGATACCATTCTAGCCGATAAGAAGCTGGTCAGAGGAGATATTCTGGAACTGGCGAATGGGAGTGTATACCAGAGGGATTACATTCCGTTGTTCATCGATCAAAATTACAAGGGCCATCTTTGGAGCTATACCAATATTACTGAACAAAAAAAGAGCCGGGATGCGCTGGAGCAAAGCGAGTTGAAGAACCGGCTGATTATGAATGGGGCACTCGATGCCATCATTACCATAGATATAAAGGGAATAATCACGTTCTGGAACCCGCAGGCCGAAAAAATATTTGGGTGGACCAGCCAGGAGGCACTTGGTCAGAAACTAGCGGATTTGATAATCCCAACCGTTCACCGGGGTAGTCATACCCAAGGATTGCAATCGTATATGCAAACCAGAGAAGGACCGGTATTGGGGAAGACTCTAGAGTTACCGGCACTAAACCGAGCAAAAAAAACCTTTCCCATCGAGTTATACATTATTCCGTTAAAACAGGGAGAAAATGAGTTTTTCTGCTCATTCATCCGGGACGTGTCCGAACGCAAAAAATATGAATCTGAATTAGAGAAGCTATCTCTGGTGGCCAGCGCCAACAAAAATGGCGTTATTTTCGTCGATCTCAGCGGTAAGATTTTTTGGGCCAATGAAGGTTTTCAACAACTTACTCAATACAAGTTTAACCAAGTTTCAGGCAAGACCCTCTTTGACATCTGCCAAGGCCAGTACACGGATGCCACCAGCCGCGTTACTGTTGACAATGCGTTCAATAAAGGACAAAGCTTTGCCTTAGAGGGAATCTATTACAGACAGGATAAAAGCTGGTTCTGGGCGCGCATCAGCGGCCAACCCATTATCGATAAGCAGCAGGCCGTTACACAATATTTTTTTATCGTGGAAGATATTTCTCAGGAGAAAATTGTGCAGCGTCAACTGAAAGAATACGAAGAAAAGTTGCGGATGGCGCTGACCAACGTTGGCGATAATTATTGGGAACATGATTTTCGAACGCAGAAAACCTATTTCTCCAACCCAACAAACAGGTTACTGGGCTTTCCAATTGATGAGTCAACGGATCTGGCTAGTTTATGGTGGCATCAGGTTCATCCGGCTGACCGACCCATGCTCGAAGAGAATGACAACATGTATCGGGCTGGTTTACGTACCCAACATGCCATAGAGTACCGGATGATTCACAACGATGGATCGATCAAATGGGTGCTTGATCGGGGGGTAGTCACTGAGCAGGATGCGGCTGGAAAACCACTAAAAATTATTGGCACTCACATTAATATTACCCATCAGAAAGAGCTAGAGATTGCACTCAAAGTAGCCAAAGAGGCCGCTGAAGAATCGACCCGTTCGAAAGAATTATTTCTGGCCAACATGAGTCATGAAATCAGAACGCCCATGAACGCCATTATGGGTATGAGTAATCAACTTAAAAAAACCTCGTTAACTGAGCAACAACAATTCTATCTAAATACCATCCAGGCCGCTTCCGACAACCTGTTGGTCATTATTAATGATATCCTGGATCTCTCCAAAATTGAAGCGGGAAAACTTATCATAGAACAGATTGGCTTCGAGCCTCATCAATTAATAAAGAAGGTGATCCAAATCATGAGCCATCGGGCCGAAGAAAAAGGGTTGTTATTCACCAATTCATTTTTTGATACCCGAACAGCGCCTGTTTTAGTAGGCGATCCTCATCGGCTGACGCAAATACTACTTAACCTGATTTCGAATGCTATCAAGTTTACCGATAAGGGAAGCGTTGACATTCGTTGTCAGGTCATTGAGGAAGATGCTACCCAGCAAACTATTCGGGCCAGTGTCCAGGATACGGGAATAGGCATGGATGAGGAGTTTGTCCGAACAATTTTTCAAACGTTCAGCCAGGAAGATACATCCATCACCCGTCGATTTGGTGGCACAGGGCTGGGCATGAGCATCTGCAAAAATCTGGTTGATTTAATGGGTGGTCAGATTGAGGTGAACAGTCAGAAACAGGTGGGAACCACTGTATCGTTCTGCATCACTTTCAACAAAGGAGAATTCAGTCAGTTACCCCAAAACCAGCCCGAACAGATTAATACGGATTTCCTTTCAGAGAGTACGATTTTGGTGGTGGATGATAATGAAATGAATCGGTTACTGGCTTCTACCATCCTAAAGAATTATGGAGCGTTGATCGATGAAGCCCGGAATGGATTGGAGGCTCTTGAGAAATTAACAACACAACCGTATAATCTGGTTTTGATGGATGTTCACATGCCGATTATGGATGGGCTGGAAGCTACCAAACAGATTCGAGAAAAAATAAAAAGCCAATTGCCGATTATCGCCTTAACCGCCTTAGCCGTTTCAGGGGATCGGGAAAAGTTTATGAAGGCTGGCATGAATGATTATTTGTCTAAACCTTTCGATGAGCCAAGTCTACTGGCCGTTGTGGCAAAGTGGTTGGGAAAAGATAGTGTCTTTCCTGAGACTATCAGCGAAACAAAAAATCAGGATAGTCTATTTGACCTTTCTGAACTCCGATCAATTGCTCAGGGCGAAGAAGAGTTTGTTTGGGAAATGGTCAACCTGTTTATTGAAATGGTGCCAGCAGGCATTAAAGAAATGAAAGCGGCTTATGAAGCTAACGACTTTAAAAAAGTTAGCCAGCTCGCTCATCGGCTGCATCCTTCTGTGGCAACACTTGGTATTAACTCACTAGCTGATGTATTGGTTGACATCGATAAAAACGCAGAAACCTACCAGACTAGCCAGCGACTGGAAGAATTAATTACGCGTCTTGATGAAGTGATTAAGGAGGTAGTCGATCAATTAATAACGAATGGCAGCACGAATAAACTAAGCTAGTTGCTACCCTACTTACTTGGTGGCCACCTTTAGGGCTTGCTATAGTTTAGCCCATGGCCAAATTTATAAAGAGCATATCCAGGGGACTCTTGGGAGCCGGGTACGTCCGACTTGTTCTCCAGAACCATCTGTTCAGAAGCTGGAATCGTGAAGGGCAGTTTACCCGTTGGGTTAAAGGCTCCGCTGACAACATCCAGCAGCGCATCCGCCGTCGTTCCGAACGTCGCTAAAAGGGTTTGGGCATCATGACTGTTGATTTCGTTGATGACCCAGGGACTGGAAAAGTTGATGGCGACAATTGTGGGTTTACTTTTTATCAGTTCATTGACGTGCTCCACATTGATTCGGTTTTTTGACAGACTCAACGCAATGGGCTTATCGGCAGAAGCAAATAAGCCCCCCGCGCTTGGCATGATCCAGACTAAGATCACGTCGGCCTCTTCTTTGCTGGACACCAACGCTAATTCACTCGTCGATTGAGTCGGTTTATACACCGTTATGGGATTTCCACCACGCCCATTATCGTAATAGGTTTCAAAATATACTTTTGTTTTAGGCCGCAATGGAAGCAGTTTCGCAGAATTGTTCAGTAGTGCAATGGACTTCCGCTGAGCTAAATCAGCTTTCTGCTGAAACTGACTATTCCCAACAATTTGCTGCGCCTTTTCGACGTCGACGTATGGATTTTCAAAAAGGCCAAGCACAAATTTTTCCTTTAGCAGACGCCCAACCGATTCATTAATACGGGCTTCGGATACCTTTCCCTGTTGAATGGTTTCTAGTAAGGTCGTTGGGTCGGCAGTTCCAGAGAACAGGTCAACACCCGCTTCCAGGGCTTTTTGATAGCGTTGATGAAGCGTTAGGTTTTCCACGCCCCAAGGCATCATTTCAATCGGGCCTGTATCGGAGTTGACAATGCCCTGAAAGCCTAACTGTTTCCGCAGTAAATCCTGGATGATGGCTTTATTATAGGAAAAGCCGACTTCTTCAAACGCTTTCCCTTTGGGGCTCGAATAATACGGCATGATGGCCGAGGTACCGGCGGCAATAGCAGCTTTGAAAGGCTTGAGATGGTAGTCAAACATGCCGCCGGGATAATGGGCATATTTCCCCCAGTCAAAATGCGAATCAAGGCCGTTCTCCTGAGGGCCTCCTCCTGGAAAATGCTTGGTCGTCATGGCCACCGATGCCTTTCCTAACTGGGTGCCCTGAAAGCCTAGAACAATTTCCCGGATCATATTGGATGCCCAATCGGCATCTTCGCCAAAGGTCCCTTCGATCCGTTGCCAACGAGGCTCCGTCGCCAAGTCAGCCATGTACATATAGCCTTTACGCAAACCTACTGCCGTCCATTCCTGACGGGCTATGTCGGCAAATTCGCGGGTGAGTTGAAGGTCGTGCATGGCTGACAGACCTAATTCGCCCGGCCATTTTGAAAACGCCGTTGTGCCGACACTCAGGCCCGCAGCGGCATCAATGGTAATATGGTTCCGAGGGTTGGAGGCAACAATAGCGGGGATGCCCAGGCGCGTTGTCTCGCAAAGCGTTTGTAGGTTATTGGCCCATTCAGCAATAGTGCGAGCGGGTGGATTCGCCCGCAGGATGAAGTGACGCAGGTGAAACTGGGTTACGCCTTTGGTGGTACCGGCCGCCGACATGATCGGTTGGGGAAGCGGCTTGCGGGTGAACATGTTGTTGGGCTGCACCAGGTCTTCTTCATTAAATGCGCTGGTGATTGGGGCCGGGCCACGTTCGGCGGGGCCGCGGTCGGTTCTTGGCACATTTTGCCCAAACCCGTTATCTCCGCTCATGCGTGTGGTGCTAATGAGCATAAAGCCCACTTTTTCCTGAAGGCTCATCTGTGAAAGCAGATCCTGCACGCGGGTTTCGACGGGCAGCCGCCAGTCCTCATAACGATCTAGTTTCCCATTTTTGTTGAGGTCTTTAAAGGTCAGCCCCTTCTGGGTGAGCGTCTTTACCGAGCGGAAGCCCAAAAGGGGTTGAAGTGGCTTTTGAGCCAAGGTTAAGCTTTTCATTCCTAGCCATACTAGCAGAGTTACCGCGAGCTTTACGACAGATGTTGGCAAGCAATTCATCAGAGAGATATCAAATTCGCTTGGTAGTTAGGGAACAGGGTAGTGTTGATTCTTGCTATCCTGTTCCAGCGATGTGGTGGAATCTAAAAACAACATTAAGATTTCTTAAGAAGATGGGTCTTAGTTTATTATACTTGTCAACCGATTAAGCTGTAAACAGCTTTGCCTACCGTTGATTGAATCACGGTGACTTTTAATAGATCGATTGTAAAAGCCAACCATGGTTTATGAAGACATTCTCACAAATCCCTCCACAAAGTGATACGAAAGAAGGTTACTATATCTGCTCCATTAATGGGGTGTTAATTCGCTTTCCGCTATTGATTAAATCATATTGGATAGACATCATATTTTATCCTCAGTTGTGTAAAGCATCTACGAGCCCATTTAGTGGGATGACATAAAATAAATTTCCCGGCAGATCGCTACCGGGAATTTACCAAACCAACCTATCTGTAAATTAAATTATCCTCTTCCCTACTTACGCTCTGCCTGTATGACTAGCACCTGCTGTTGTTCCAGCAATTTTTTCTGCAAGTCTGCATAGTTAACCTCCTGGACACTCGTCCGTTTCTGGTTCGCGAGTACTGCAGCATTGCCACAAGCCTGTCCCATTGCCATAAATGTGAACTCAATACGAATAGCTCCGTAAGCAATATGGCTCGATGATGGGCAGGATGCCGTCAACAAATTCGTACACTCAGATGCTTTGGGCACCAGCGCCCTGTATGAAATACCAAACGGTTGCCAGGTATTATCTCTAAAGACAGACCCTTCATTATAGGCATACCCATCTTTCACGATTCGTCGAACACTATGGATATCGGGCGGCCAATACGCAACGGCAACCGGGTCAGGAACGGGCGGTGGGTTGTCTTTTCGTACATGATGTTCCGTGATCACGTAGTCGGAAACCATTCGGCGGGCGTCACGCACGTAAAATAGACGAGGCCACCCACTGTTATCGGTAAATTCGTCTTTGCTGAGCCCCCACAAGGCCCATTCTTTTTGCAAGTCAGGAGCCAGCCGACCCACTTCCTCATCATTCGCCAGGAAGTAAAATAACCCTTGGGTGAATTGTCTGTGCTGGGTCAACACAGCTAGTCGGGTTGTATAATTTCCGCCGGGGTACGCCATATTCAGGCCGTACAGATTATGCGACAGATCGTGCCAGGCCCCCAAATCCGTCTTTCCGTTCGGAATATCGGCTCTTGGTGTATAGAGTTTACCACCTGCTTTCAGGTAACGCAGGTAAATTTCATACTCATCGCGACGATATGTATCCGGTTTCTGAAACGGTATCTGGTTTGCCGGATTTTTAGTCAGGCACATGCGAAAACAATACGCCTGAAGGTGTTTATCACCGTCGCCAGGCGTTCCAAGCGGCTCATCCTGTATGGTCGGAATCAGGCCACTAGTCGGATCACCCATCACCCGATATGGATCGACCTTAACCAAAAACTGCGCATGATCCGTATTGGCTTGAATGCCATTTTTGGCCTCGCCATACGTAGCATTTGATTCACGACCAATAACCGTACTGACTCCGGCAGCATACAATAAATCCCCTTCGATGGTCGCATCAATAAACATCTTTGCCCGATACGTTTGTCCATTCTCTAAGTTGATCTGGTGAATAGCCGTTCCTTTTTTGAGTACCGCATCGTTCGATTCCCGCAATCGGCTTCCATAGTAAACCTTGATCGGATACGAAGCGACCCAATCGAGAATGATCCGTTCGGCTACATGTGGCTCAAATCGCCAGATATTCGGCTTTTTAGTGCCATTCCGAAGAACTTGCTCGAATTCGTCTGAACGTCCGTAGGCTTTGGCAATTCGCCGATAAAACTCAAGCGCGAGCCCACCTACAGCCGGGCTATTCTGGAACTCCTGATGATTGTCGATATCAGTGCCTCCGAGCCCTTCAACCATCATGCCACCTAAGTGGTGCCCAGGTTCCAGTAAAGCTACAGTTTGACCCAATCGGGCAACCTGAATAGCGGCTGCAACGCCAGCCGGCGTTCCTCCGTACACAACAACGTCATAAACAGGCTGAGCAGCAAGAACCTCATGAATCAGAAATAAGAATAAAATCAGACAGTTTCTCATTGACGTTCTGGAATCAATAGCCTTCGTTCTGTTTTAACGCCGGATTGGCATCAATTTCTCGCTGGGGGATCGGCATCAGGGTATGATAGGACTGTATGGTCGTAGCCCGGCCAAAGCTGGTTTCGGCTTTCACCGCCGTCAACAACCTGCCTGTACGAACCAGGTCGAACCAACGCTGCCCTTCAAAACAGAGTTCCAGCCTGCGCTCCAGCCATACGGCTTCTTTAAATGCCTGATACGTCAATCCCGAAAGTGGATCTAGTCCG
The DNA here is from genome assembly GCF_054776975.1 of Spirosoma harenae. NCBI lineage: Bacteria > Pseudomonadati > Bacteroidota > Cytophagia > Cytophagales > Cytophagaceae > Spirosoma > Spirosoma harenae. The sequence goes on from NZ_BAAHBD010000030.1 coordinate 82,480, forward strand.
GCGCGGGCACGTACTTTATTGATAGCTTCATACGCCTGCGCATTAGGCCCTTTTCCCGCTTCATTGAGGGCCTCGGCATAAATCAATAACACCTCTGAATACCGAAGAATCGGGGCGCTCTTCCCGCCATTTCCCGCAACAGTAGATGTTTGGTCTGCTAGTTTCCAGAACGAAACACCTTTGGCCGGATCGGTATCTGTCACCGATAAAGGGGTAGTTACTTTTGTAGTAGGGTTCACAAAGGAGGTCAGAAACGTAACAGGCTTCCGTTTGTCATTCTCCGAATAGCTATTGAATAGGCTTTGGCTAACCCGAAAAATACCACTTCCATTTCCCGGAACGATGGGTGACCCACGGGGAGCATAGCCAGTGGTAAAATTATTCCCTGCCAAATCGGTAATGTAAAGCACCTCGAATAACGATTCCTTTCCACCCCGGCTAGCCAGGCTGAATACATCCGAATAATTGTCCCACAGGTTATACAGGCCTAAATCCATAACCTCTTTCGCTTTGGCAGCCGCCAGCGCCCAATAGGGCGAAGCGGCATCGGTACCCGCCCAGGTCAGGTAGACTTTCGCCAGAAGTCCTTTTGCCGCTCCCTGCGTTGCTTTGCCGACATCGGCGCCTGTGTAGGCTTTGGGTAAGGCCATTTCGGCATCCTTCAAATCTTTTTCAATCTGCTTGTACACATCGTCTTTGGTGGCACGAGCGATGGATACCTCTGCCAGGCCGGTTGTTTCATTCAGGACAAGAGGCACTCCGCCAAAACATTGAACCAGTGTAAAGTAGTGCATAGCCCGCAGGAATTTAGCTTCGCCAACGTACCCCTGTTTGATCGTTTCATCCATACTGATTGGAGGAATCCGATTCATAATAATGTTAGAGCGTTGAATACCCATATACGCATTCTGCCAGATCATACCCGGAAACGTATTGGTCGGCACCACGCTATAATTCCACAAGGCCACCCGGTCGGCATTACCCGTCAGAAATGGGATACCATCGTCGGCAGCCACCACGTTGGGCGTCATCAACACCTCGTCTCGGTACATCGAGCGCAGCATACTGTACATGGACACAACAGCGGCTTTGGCGTCGGAAGGGGTTTGGTAATAGGTTCCGACCGAAACATTGCTTTTAGAAGCTAAATCGAGATCCGGTACACAGCCAACCAGGATCAGAAATACGGAAAAGATGCTATATTTTTTCACAGAATGTCGGAGTTAAGGAGTTAGAATTTCACGTTGAGGCCAGCCAGAAAGGTTTTAGCCGTCGGGTAACTTCCATAATCTACGCCCTGACTAATGGAGCTTGTACCAGAAAAATTCACCTCGGGATCGTAGCCTTTGTAGTTGGTAAATGTGATCCAGTTCTGGGCCGATACGTAGACTTTCACCTGCTGGAGTGCCAGTTTTTTCGATACGGTCTGCGGTAATGTGTAGCCCAGCGAAATGGTTTTCAGACGCAGGTAGGAACCATCTTCGATGTGAAAGGTGGACAAAATACGCTGCCCACCTGCCGAGTTAGCTCTTGGAATATCGGTGTTCGTATTGGTGGGCGTCCAACGGTTCAGCACATCTTTCGACTCGTTGTTATTGCCATTCAGGTTATACAAACCGAAGCGCCCGAAATTCATAATACTATTCCCTGAACTGCCTTGCAAAAAGATGGTCAGGTCGAGGCCTTTGTACGTAAACGTATTGTTCAATCCGCCAAAGAATTTAGGATAGCCATTCCCGATGATGGTACGATCCAGATCATTAATAACGCCATCCCCATTCAGGTCTTTGTATTTCAAATCACCGGGTTTTGCCGTTTTCTGAGCGGATGCATTTACTTCTTCCTGCGTCTGAAAAAGACCATCGGTGACGCGTCCATAGAAGCTCCCCAGCGGCTCACCGACTTTCAGTAATGAGGTGTTAGATACTTGTAGGTGACCACTTGACGCACCGGCCGTAAACTCAGACCGACCATCCAGGGTCAGTATTTTATTCTTGTTGAACGAGATATTAAAATCGCTATTCCATTTAAAATCCTTTGTATCGATGTTCACCGTCGACAGGGCAAACTCCCACCCCTCATTGGATACCTTGCCAATGTTCTGTTGAATGGAGCTATAACCTGTTGTTTGCGGAACGTTAACCGAAAACAATAAATTGGAGGTTATTTTCTGGTAGTAATCGGTAACTAGTCGGATTCGGTTGTTAAACAAGCCAATATCCACGCCCGCATCGAACTGCGTATTTTTCTCCCATCGCAAATCGTAATTACTAATCGTAGCAGGAACACCCCCCGACTGAATGGTTGGCGTAGCTCCGCCCAATACGCCCTGGGTAATGGCAATATTCGACAGGTACGAATAATCTGGGATGCTTTGGTTACCCGCTACGCCATAGCTCAGGCGCAATTTTAAATCCGATACCGACTTCTGATTTTGCAGAAACTTCTCGTTAATCACGCGCCAGGCGAAGGCCCCCGACGGAAAAAAGCCATACTTGTTGTTAGGGCCAAACCGGGATGATCCGTCCCGACGAGCAGTCAGGGTGACTAAAAAACGGCTATCGAAGCCGTAGTTGATCCGGGCCAGATACGACACCAGTGCCCAGTTGGCGGCTCCCGATGCTGGATTTTGCAACGTGGCCCCGGCTCCCAGATTATTGTAGAGCGCAAAATCGTCGTTGAAATTGATGGCATTGGCCGTTACGGTTTCGATGTTGTACGCTTGAGACGTATAGCCCAGTAATGCCGTCAGGTTATGTTTTGCGGCAAAGGTTCGGCTATAGGTCAGCGTATTTTCGTTCAGGTAATTAATGTTCAGCGCGCTCGACACCGAAGCCGATCCATTGGTGGTGGCTCCCAGTTGAATAAGGCGGGTGGCGTAGTTGTTTTGTTTACTGGCCAGTAAATCAGCCCCCCAGGTCGTACGGAAAGTAAGATTCGCCCCTATTTTGAAATCGGCGTAAAAATTAGTCAACAACCGAAGCGTGTAATACAGGTTCGTCACCTCTTTAGCCAGCCCCACGGGGTTGTCGACCAGACTCCCATTTAGCGTACTTTGATCGCGGTAGTAAATGCCCGGCGACGCATAAATAGGGAAAACGGGCGCATAGTTCAGGGCGGCATTCGTAACCCCACCGGCTGCCCCGCCATCGGTATCTGTGCGGCTACTATTCGAGCGGGTATGCGCCCCCTGCATCGACAGGCCAATAGTCAGCCAGGGCTTTACCTCCCGATCCAGGTTAGCTCGTAGGGAAAATCGTTTGAAGTACGAATTCTGAATAATCCCCTGCTGATTATAGTAATTTCCGGAGATAGCGTACCGGGTTTTGGTTTCTCCACCCGTAAAGGATAGCTGGTAATTTTGAATGGGAGCTGTTCGGAAAATCTCATCCTGCCAGTCGGTGCCTTCTCCGAGCGATTCAGGGAGCGGGCGGGCCGCCGTGGAGCCGTCGAAATAAGCGGTTCCCCCTCCATTGATTCGGGCTTCGTTAATGAACGTAGCATACTCACGAGCATTCAGCAACGGAATCTTACGCCGGACAGACTGTACGCCATAATAGGATTCAAAATTGATAGTCGACTGACCAGATTTACCTCGTTTGGTGGTTACCAGCACAACCCCATTGGATCCCCTTGAACCATAAATAGCGGTTGCCGAGGCATCTTTCAGAATCTCAATCGATTCAATATCGTTTGGGTTTATGGAATTAAGATCACCCGTCGGAAATCCGTCGATTACGTATAACGGGTCATTTCCCGCATTGACGGAACCCGTACCTCTGATTCGAATGGTAGACGAGCCACCCGGTGCGGCCGAATTAGAAGTTACCTGCACGCCCGCTATCCGGCCCTGCATAGCCCGGTCCAGCGAAACGATGGGGGTTGCTTTGATAATCGATTCATCAATTCTAGCCACCGAACCGGTCAGATCACTCTTCTTAACCGTACCATAGCCAACTACCACCACTTCGTTTAGTGATTTATCATCAGGCACTAGTTGAAGGTCGATGGTGGTGCTGTTTCCAATTGGTACTTCCTGGTTCTTATACCCCACAAAGGAAAAAACCAGTATCGTAGCTGGGCTTTCGTCTGGAAGCGAAAGTTTGTATTTCCCTTCCGCATCGGTGGTGGTACCGCGTGTTGTATTTTTAACGACGACACTCACACCGGGTAGCCCCTGCCCCGTTTCACTTTTGACCGTACCCGTAATTGATCGATCAGCAACAACCGGCAAGGACTCAACAACGGGTTCCATTTGTTCCGACGTACTAGATTGTTCTTTCGGAAGAAGCTGAATAACAATTTGTCCGCTAACGACCTGATACGTTAGTCCTAATGGACGTAATAAACGCTCCAGCACAATAGCTAATTCCTGATTTTGTGCCTGCAACGATACTTTCCGCATCACCGGAATTGCATTGGGACTGTACACAAAATCGACATTGGCGATACGCTCAAGCCGAGTAAGCGTTGTTTTCAACGCCACATCATCTACTCGAATCGTAATGGGGCGCTTAAGAAAATCCTGCGCCTTGCCATCGTGGGCAAGCGACGTACCAGCCAGTAGCAGAATCAGGAAAATAGGCGGAAATGAGATTTTCATGACGGTTAGAAGACACAAACCGAACATTCGATAAAACTTCATACTTTTGGTATGTTTTGTTGGGTGAAAGGAATAATTCGACAAGACAATCCCCGGCTCATCCTGGCAGATGAGTAATGACGTGAATCAGCGGGGCCATATCAGGCCGAATGTGTAGCCGCACATTCGGCCTTTTTGTTAGCAATAGGGTTAGGGCATAGACAGTTGTGGGTTAAGGTTGATAACTAGCTACGGCATACAGCCTGCTCCGTTGATGATAATGCGCGGCCCCTGAATTTCGTAGCGGGCATTAATTGCCTGGCAAAGCAATTCCAGTTTGCTGTACAGTGGCTGCTGAGTAATATTTCCCGTGAAGCGACAAGCCTCAAGTGCTTTATTACCCAACCGCATTTCAATTCCGTATTCCTTCTCCAAACGGTTCAGCACTTCTGGCAAAGGGCTGGCATCGAAGGAAAAGTTGACGGACGCCACCTGATTAGCTGACCGAATGGGCTTTGGTTCTTCAATCAACCCTCTGGCTACCCGGTTCTGCTCAACGAAAATGGTTACTTTCTGATTGGGGGTAATGACGGCTTCAGCTTCCTCATTGGTTTTTTCGTCAAGATTACCGGAATGGTCTTTTTGTTTAAAAACCGCCACTTTACCCGTTTGTACGGCGACCTCTACCGTCTGCGCGTTGGTCGGTGCCGTTACCCAGAAACTGGTTCCCAATACACGCGTTGCCACTTTGCCGCTATAGACTAAAAAAGGTCGGGCCGGATTGCGTCGAACCTGAAAAAAGGCTTTCCCCGTTAGCCAGGTTTCCCGTTTTGGGCTTTTTAAACTGGTCGTATAGCGAATTGAACTGTGTGGCTGTAATTGAATAAGACTTCCGTCAGTCAGCGCGATTTGCTGCAACTTATCGGTCGTGTTCGTATGGGCAATAATTCCCGACTCGGCTGCACCACTTGCCACACCACTCGATAAAGCGCTGTTCTGCAGTCGATACGTTATGAACGCACCAATACCAACTAAAATCACGATGGCCGCAGCCGCAACCCAACGCCAGATAACCGGGAATGGGATTTGTCGTCTAGTCTCTTGGACTGCCTCCTCTTCATCCGTATTGGTTTGCTGATCAATAGCTTGCCAAAGCTTCTTCTTTATCTCTAACCGTTCTGCCTCGTTCATCAACAGTTGATGTTCTTTCCCCAACTGCTCATACCAACTATCAATCAGCTTAATTTCTTCGTCGGAACATTGCCCGTTTTTATACCGATTAAGGAGGCTGGCAAACTCATTTGGCGTGATCATGGGCGGTTGAGCATCTTGGCGTATATATGGAAGTCGATAAAGCCATCCAATCACCCTAAATGATTTTATTAAATAGGAGATTATTTATATAATAAGTCCAATATTCTATTAAAATACTTTTAAAATTACAATTTAAAGTATAGTTTCGACTTAAGGTTCCTAGAACTATTTGATTAAAAATTTGCAATTTAGCACTCACTTTTGAGCGACTTAGAGTTGATAGTTATGAGTCAGCAAACCTCTGTTTTCAACGATTGGGATGATGTACAGGTCCTAAAGGCGCTGTCGGAGGGGAATCGATTGGCTCTGGCCGAGTTATACGAACGGTACTGGTATGATCTCTACCGGGTAGCGTTTCAAAAAACAAAATCGCGGGAAGTGGCCGAAGAATTGGTCCAGGACTTATTTGTGCAACTCTGGCAAAAACGAGAATCACTCGAAGTCCGTCAGGTTAATTTCTACTTATTTCGCGCCCTTAAATACTCCGTAATCGACCATATCAAACGACAGGTTGTCGAAGAGAAATACCTGGCGTACCAGCATTTTTTTGCTCAACAGGCCAACTCCTCAACCGAAGACCAGGTTGCCTACGACAATCTGGTCGAAACAATTGAGTCAGAATTGCTTAAACTTCCCCCTAAAACGCAGGAAGTCTTTCGGCTGAGCCGCTTTGAGGGACAAACGATTCCCGAAATTTCCCAACGGTTGTCGATAACCGATAAAGTGGTTGAGTATCATTTATCTAAAGCCCTCAAACTATTACGTGTCCAGCTACGGGATTATTTGTTTGTGTGGCTATTTTTCTTCTGGTGACTCTCAGAAATGCGGAATGAACAACTCACGATGTTTCTTTAAACTTCGCTAAGTCCAAGGGCAAAAATTGGGTGTACGTTCAATTAGGAATTGGCAATTTAGGCACCAAAGCGTATTGCTTATGTTACTACCTGAGCTGGGCAGATATTAAAAAAACTGCCCAACTATTGCAAAATGATAGTCTCATAAAATGCTCCAACCTAAGACGAAGCAGATTCTGCTTAAATAGGGTGCCCAGCTAGAAGGATTATAAGCGAACATAGGTAATATATTGCCTTCGCAAACAGATACAGATTATTCCTGGAAAGGTGAATTAGCTTCGCTATTTCAAGATCACATCCTTGATCTTAATGCGGAACAGGCCACCCGTGAACTGAACTGTCTCCGGCATACCGTTCTCTAGCCGGTTATAGACAGTCATATCTTCCTTAAAGGAAAGAGCAAAGCGCCCTTCGACTACACCGGTTGCCTGATCGATCTTCGTCACCCTGATCCAATCAGGTTTTGCTCCCTGGTTGATATAGCGTTTCGCTAACCCGCCGGAATTGCCCAAATACGAAAGATTTGCTTGTTCATTTTTTAGAAAGCTACGTTTATTCAGCTTAGTAAGAGTAGTTCGACCTTTGTTGAAGGGAATGTTATAAATCATCAAGATCTGGGTCCGATTACAGTCACCGTTAACGCATCCCGTAGTTGTGTTAGAGTTTGGCTCACTCCCCATGCCTGGATAATCAATATCCGTGTAGACCAGCAGGTTCAACGTCCTGCCATTGTCGGGCTGTTGTGTTGATTCCTTGATGCGTAAGAGTTCACCGGTACCGTACCAGGTAGAATCGTTGAGCTTACTAGTCACATTGAATGAGCTGTTGGCGGAGAGTCTGGGCTGTCTGATGCATCCGGCACCGATCAGCAGGAAGAATATACAATAATAGCTGGTCTTCATACTTGCTTTCTTTGAAACAAGAAGAAGGCTATTTCTTAAAACTACCTATATAGTTATTGGTATAAGGTTAGCTATGCAAGCGTTAAGCTTTGAAATCGCCAGCTGGTGCGTGTATCCTAAAATGCTCCTACTTGAGACGAAAGAGCGTTCATGTAGCTGCTTTATAATTCGGGCGCTTAACGAGATGGCTTCATTAAGTAGAAAACGCCGGATCGAATTTGTAGTTTAGTCACAAATATCCTCCTGATTATGGCTACTTCTCCGCTGGCAGACGACATAACCATCTATCGCACCTTACTCAATTCGATGGATGAGGGCTTCCATATTAGTGAGCTACTCTATGATCCCACTGGACAGCCCATCGACTGGCGCTACCTGGAAGTCAATCGTGTGTTTGAACAGCAGACAGGCATGGAAAACGTAGTGGGCAAGTTGGGCAGTGAGGTGGCTCCTCATACCGAAGCCTACTGGTTCCAGGCCTATCATCGGGTCCTACAAACGGGGCAGTCGCTCCGCTTTGAGAACTACAACCAGGCCACTCAGCGGTGGTATTCGGCCTATGCCGTACGGGTCGGTCCGCTGGGCAGCCAGCTATTCGCCGTCGTCTTCGACGATATTACCCAGCGCAAAAAGACCGAAGAGGCCCTGCGACAAAGTGAAGACCGTAATGCCTATTTGCTCAAATTGAGCGATGCCCTTCGACTGATCGCTGACCCAATTGCTATTCAACAAACGGCCATGCAGGTGCTGGGCCAGCATTTACAGGTGCAACGCGCGTTTTATGGGGAATTGCAGGCCGATGACGATACATTGATCATTGGGCCGGGCTATGCTCAGGGGGTGTCGCCTTTGGTAGGAAGCGTGAGCTTTTTGGCCTTTGATACTGACATGGTGGAGACGTATTATCGCCAGGGAAAAACCGTAGTGATCGATGACGTTCATCAAAACATGGAGTTTTCCCAGCAATCAACAGCGGCTTTTGACGCCATTCAGGTGCGAGCGGCAGTTGGGGTGCCCCTGGTGAAGGCGGGCAACGTACGAGCTATCTTGAGCATTCATCAATCGGTGCCGCGTCACTGGACAACCCTTGAAATAGCCCTGCTGAAAGAAACCGCCGAGCGCACCTGGGCCGCCGTGGAACGATCCCGCGCTGAAGAAGCCTTACGCCGGAGCGAAGAACAGTTTCGCCTGTTGGTAACGGCGAGTTCCGATTCACTCTACCAGATGAGTGCCGACTGGAGTCAGATGCTTAATCTAAAAGGCATGAGCTTTCTAAGCGATACTCGGCAAGCGAGTACCCATTGGTTAAAGCGTTACATTCCTGATGACGATCAGTCGAAGGTAGAACTGGCTATCCATGAGGCTATCCAAGCTAAACAGCCCTTTGAACTGGAACATCGGGTTATTCGGGCGGATGGCAGCGTAGGCTGGACCTTATCCCGAGCGATCCCGGTCCTGGATGAGAAGGGAGAGATTCGGGAATGGTTTGGGGCGGCCAGCGACATCACCCCTCGCAAACAGGCAGAAGAGCAGTTACGTCAGGCCGACCGGCGCAAGGATGAGTTTTTAGCCATGCTGGCTCACGAGCTACGCAATCCGTTGACGCCCGTTCGTACGGGGTTACAGGTGCTGAGTCTGACGCATAGCGGTGAGCCAACGATAAAATCACTGCTACCGATCATGAATCGGCAGATGGATCATGTGATGCGCCTAGTGGACGATTTGCTGGACGTGAGCCGCATCAGTCGGGGTACGATTGACTTGCAAAAAGAGCCACTGGACCTGGCTAGCATCGTCGCTCAAGCCGCTCAGGCCATCCGCCCCCTCTATGAAAAGGCCAGTCGTCAGTTGCTAGTGGCCCTACCGACCGACTCTCTGCCGATGAACGGCGACGCAACCCGTCTGCATCAGGTGGTGACCAATCTCTTGACCAATGGCCTGCGCTATACTGAGGACGATCGCAACGGCGAACCGGGTCAGGTTTGGCTTTCGTTGGAGAAAATAGGCTTTGAAGCGGTATTGCGGGTTCGGGACAACGGTATTGGCTTGGCCGCCGATCAGCTTCAGACGATCTTTGGCCTATTTGTGCAAGTGGATACCTCTCTGGCCCGCTCCAACGGTGGACTAGGAGTAGGATTGACTCTGGTCCAGCAACTGGTCGAAATGCATGGCGGTCGTATTGAAGCCTTTAGTCCCGGCTTGGATCAGGGCAGTGAATTTGTGGTACACCTGCCTGTTTTCCAGGCTTAACTACGCTAACCTCCATGATGAGTAACCAGACGAGTAGGCTCCCAAACCGCATTTTAGCGGTAGACGACAATCAGGATGCACTGACAGTTTTGCAGATGCTTCTACACCTAAAAGGCTATCAGGTTCAGACCTGCACAAGTGGTCAGCAGGCTTTGCAACTGGGTGAACAAAACCCGCCTGAGGTGATCCTACTAGATATCAGCATGCCCGGCATGGATGGCTATGAAGCCTGCCGTCGGATTCGTCAGCAGGCTTGGGGACAATCGGTTCTCATCTTTGCCTTAACGGGGTATGGACAGCCAGAATCTATTCAGAAGGCATATGAAGCCGGTTTTAACGGGTATTTGATGAAACCAGTCGATTTGGCTGCGCTGACGAGCTTGCTCGAAAAGGGATGATGTTAACCTTCGAAAAAGCTCAATAAAATGCTACATTACCTATGCATTGGAGGATGATTAACCTCGACCAACTACTGACAAACACACTCAATCGACTCTTTTCATTCGGCAAAATCTAACGGTCTGATCAGAAATGAATTAACGCATGCTTCATAACAGACGTTAATTTCATTGAGAGAAGCCTCAGCGCTCAGCATGACGACGGGGATCATCTTAAAGGTCCCTGCCATTTCAACACCTGCAAGGTTTGATGACTATTCAGATCGGGCATGTGTCGGTCCAGCAGGATGAGGCTAGGTCTGGGGTTTAATTCACTAAGAGCATCCAACAGCGCAATCCCACATCAAAAGGCGTAGGGTGTACCTGGGCAGTTGTTGGAAGTGGAACCACTTCCCAACTCACTGAAAAATTATTGCTTTGTTACTATATTTTTTGAATCAGATGTAGGCAACATAATGGCCGTTTTATCGCTCAAAATAATAGGTATAATCAGGAATGTGAGTTCATTTTTACCGATAAAACGGTGATTTATTAGTTGAGATAAGATGATAGGAAAAGGTCATCTTATCCTACCCAAGTTATTAGTGTTTTGGTAACAAATCATCTAAACTAATAGATTGATAAAACAGGCGTTTTTGGCGAGAGTGTTACCTTGAAATTTTCAGCCTAAGCCGAGCCATAGCCTCTTTTTTAATAGGTTTCGTACTCGTATTTTCTTATAAGTTGACCGTTCTCCCCGGTTGACTTTATTAACAACCCTCTTTCGTCATAGGTGTAGTTTACATCCGTTGTAATGGGATTGTTTCGACAATAGGATAGTCTACTGGTGCCAATCCCTATTCCAAAATAGGGGTTAGGTTTATTGTCATATTGAAAGTAGTCAAGGCTGGATGAGGCCGTATATTGGTTAAGACGAGTGGGCATTTGTGTTAAGTTCATGGTCGTAATATTCCCATCGGTATAGGTATATTCTTCGACATAGTAAAAGGTGGGATCAAACTGCCAGCCTGTATTTGTTTTTTTCGAAAGCTTTGTGGGAAGCCTGGATGAACCGTTGTACGCGTACTCGTAGATATAATCCAATGTAAAATTGGTGGGGAATACAGGCTCTTTTGAGGTTGAGCTATATTCTTTAACTTGAGTCACTCTGTCAGTAGTATCATAAACATAAGTCGTCATTCGACGGTGTTTTGCATCTGAAGCATCAGGGTTCTGAGTCAAGACGGCATCTTTTTTTTCCAGTCTGCCCTGGGCATCATAAACCGAAGTTTCAAGCGTTCTGGTCTCCCACAACGTAGTGAGAGGGGGAGCAACCTTTAGCGAATATTCGGTAAGCTGAGTGATCAGTTTTCCTGATTCATCATAGGTATAGGTATCTATAGACTCTTGCCCACTCGAATTACTTGACTTAGTCGGATCAAGGGTGCCATATGTGGAACTAATGGATTTCAAGCGATACCGGGGCTCGGTGGCTACCGGGGCATCCTGGCAACTGACCAGCAGGGTCATTAGGGTCAGATACCAGCCATATGTAAATAGACGACGTTGCATGATTTAGTCTTGGCTGATCAACCAAATGATGGTTCTTCAGCTATATAAACGATCCATACGAATGGTAAGTCCAAACGAGTATCAACAAATGAATGAAGACTTGTTCCTGCTAGTTTCATAGTGGTCCATCCCCCTCCTAAATTGTATTTATAGGACACCTTCACAAATCGCTCAACCGATAAGTCAGTTAATTTTTTTCGGTAGGCGACCCTGGATCCGTAAGGGTGGCGAAGTCTTCAAGATTCAAGGATAAGAATTGACGTTGACTTTAGGAGCCGATTTACACCTTAATGACTTTATAGAGCCTTACTAAAAGGGCATAGACATAAATTGCCATCAAATAATTACCCCCAAAGGAGATAGCCACCATCAGCCAGGTAAATTCCATCTGGAATCGGGCCGCGATATAGGTAGCCATTTGCAAAAAGAGCATATGAAATAAGTACAGCGCAAAGGAAATTTTACCCGTATAGGTAAAAAATCGGTTTAGGAAAGGTAAATGGGTATTATACACAAAAATGGCCAGGCTCATATAGCCGACTAGCGCTGGAATGTCGTTCAAGACCTTTCCAACTGAACCGAACGTAGGTGGAAGAACAGCGTATAAAAGTAGGGCAACTCCGGATGTAAGCAGGAGCGTGACCGATGGCTGGTTCCAGAATTCGAACTGTTTCTTTTTATATCGATCAGCCAGGTAAATACCCAAACAAAATTCCCATAAATACTGTAAAAAAAAACTGTTCCAGACCCGGACGCTTTCCTTTCCAATGCTGATAATCAACGCACTCCAGGCTAGACTAATTACAAAGGACAAACCAATAAATAGCCGGGTAGGTAAGCGGTCTTTGGCGTTAAGAATGGGCAAAAAAGCCAGGTATAAACTAAGGATGAGCGAAATAAACCAGAAGTGGTAGCCATAACTGCCCACAATGCGCTCATCAAACATTTTATAAAGAAACAGATGGCCCAAATAGGCATACCAGGAAGAGCGGTAAAGTGGAAGGGCCAAACTGATTAAGGCAATAACCGTAACACTTAAACTAACGGGGATATAGATCTTTAGGAACCGTTTTTTAATAAAAGACCCAAAGGATAAGGGTTTGGCTAGATGAGACAGGTACAGGCCAAATCCGGAGACAAAAAGAAACACATGAATGCCCGTACCTCCGAATTGAATCAGTTTTTTTCCCAGGGGTGGTAAAGCCACTAGTTGAAAACTGTGCAATAGAATGATCGACACAATGGACACTCCTTTCAGATAGTCCAGTACGTCTAATCGTTTTTTAGTGCCAACTATGGCTGATGTAACAAGTGATTTCCTTCGATATTGGCTTATTAATGGTAAGGCAGTAATGATAGTTGGTAACATACAGAACGGTAGGTATAATGCTCATGTAGCATTAGACAACAGCCGCACTCGGCTATATTGAAACAAATCAGTACCTGGGCCTGAGTACGTAAACTGTATCTTCTGGACTATACCGAAAAAGACAAGTCACAAGTTTGTTAATAATTATTTTAAACAATATAAAGAGATAAATATGTTATCATTGACTAGTAGTGGTAACATAATACTCAGCCTAGAGGCTTACTTCCACTGTTGTTTCAACAAACAACTGATGGTGGGCCCTCCCAGATTTGCCAGGCAAGAAAGCCAAGGAGATTGAAGCTTAAGCTGGTCATGAAGCTGTATATTCCCTTTTCTTACTTGACTTCCTAAAGTAAGAAAAGGGAATATACTGTTAACTCGCAAAGTACTGTTAATCTCATCGCTCATAAATAGATCCGATTTGAGACGAGGTAATGCCCAAAAAATCAGGCGTTTCATACTACACTAGGTACTTTACTGAACAATCTTCAAAAGAATGGCTCTAGCCGGCCCAGTTAACCAAAGCCCTTCGTTTGATAAGTGGCCAATTGCACTTGTTTGCCTTTTCTGAGCCTTTCTCGATAGGCCAGCTTCAGGGCCTGAAACGGAGTTCAAATCGTTCGCTTCGTGTTCGAACGGTAATGCCTACACCCAACTTTTATTTTGGATTAATTCATACTGGACAAGTTCAACGAGGGCTGAATGATCAGGGGCAGATAGACCCGGAAACATGAGCCCTTATCCGGTTTACTCTCAACCCGTATGGTCCCTTTATGATTCGCCACAATCTGTTTGCAGATCGCTAACCCGATGCCACTCCCCGCATACAAACTATTACCATGCAGCCGCTCAAAGAGTTTAAAGATGCGCTCGATAAAGGCCTCTTCGATGCCAATGCCATTGTCAATCACGCTGAGTTCATAGTACGACCGGTGGTCACTTAAAGCAGGTAAACCAGTACCCTGTTGGATAGGCCCCAGCACTAGCTGACAGCGGATAAAAATCTGGGGCTGTTGACCTGGCTTGGTAAATTTGAGCGCATTCGATAACAGATTACTAAACAGTTGCTGCAATTGAACCGGATCGCCCCATACCTGAGGTAGGTTATCTACTTCCACAACCGCCTGCTTTTCGTCGATCACTACGTCCAGATCACTTAAAATACCAGCCAGAAGATCATTCATATCCACGAGTTGATGAGTACTGTGAGAACCCCCCAGCCGGGAGTAATCGAGCAATCCCCGAATCAGCTGACTCATTCGGTCACTGGATTGACGAAGCCGATGAAGTAAGTCAGTTCCTGAAGCCGATAAGTGTGCACCCTCCTGTTGCCAGAGCAGTTCCCCAAAGCGTTGAATCTTACGTAAGGGAGCCTGCAGATCATGACTAGCCACAAACGCAAATTGCGCTAAGTTGTCATTTGACTCCTGAAGCTGACGAAGCGTTAGGTCTGCTTTTTGTTGCGCCTGCTGATGATCGGTCACGTTGATGAAGGTGACCACCACCCGATCCCCGTTTTGCTTAACGGCTGATACCTCAAACCAGCCCTGTAAGCCCTGATCATCCTGATAATATTGCATGGAGTGTTGGGCTTCTCCGGTGAGGACCACTTGTTTATAAAGGTCCAGAAAGCCGTTTTCGGCATTGCCTGGAAAGACGTCTAAGAGTGTGCGGCCCCGCATTTGATCGGCATCCCGGCCGGTCATGCGTTTGACGGGTGCATTGGCCATCTCCAGCCGAAAATCAATGATGTCACCTTGCTCATTACGAAGCGCAGCCATCGACAGAATCCCATTGATGGACGCATCTAAGGTGGTTCGCAACTGATCGGTTTGTTGCATCAGATCCACTTCGAGTTGCTGTTGCTGGGCCAGTTGAGTCACCAGGTTCTCCTGGAGCTGGTGGAGTTGCCGTTGCTGACGAACGCTCTTGCGGAGCAGTTGCGCCAGGGATGCGGCTGTTAAGACCATCAACAAACAAATACCCGCCAGCCATCGTCCCCACCACTTGCCTTGGCGGGTGGCTTCTCCAAGACTAGACTGACGATGAGCTAGCCGTTGCTTTTCCACCGAGATCATTTGGCGAATCTGTTGCTGAAGCCGATCCATCAACGGCATTCCTTCCTTAAGTTCTCGTTGGGCTACGCCCTCATGCTGCCCCACCTGGTAAAGACCAATCAACCGTTGACTGAGTTGGAGTCGTTGCTCAATGCGTTGCTGGAGGATCGTGAACTGGGGCTTCTGTTCCGGATACTTGGCCAACAGCGGCCGCAGATCGTTTAGTTGGATAGGTAGCTGCTGGCGCGCTACTTCATACGGTTTGAGAGCTCCCGGATAACCGCTCAACAAGTAGGCCCTGGTTGCTGATTCAGCTTCTAGGGCTAAGGAACCAACCTGTTCAAGCTTGACAATCAGTACTCCGGTTTGCAAAAGCCAATCCTCCTGCTGCTGACGTTGTTGTTGACTCTGATAAAGGGAATAAAGAATAAACGATAAGCAGGTAAGGGTAAATAATAAGGCGGTCAGCATACTAGCGCTTAAAAGCTTTGGTATCCTTGATGCCGCGAGAAGACTCCTCATGTCGAGTTAATTATGGACGAAAGTAGTGGTTGGTTGTCAATTTGTTGATTCACTTGAGGATTTTATGTATTTATCACCAGACCTTCCTAACACCAACGAGTGAGGTAGCCCTTTGTTCAAATAAAGTTCATTTGATTCGGTAATTGTCTTTATAGACAGCCATGGATAGGCTGAACTCCGCAGGGGCTGCATCCATTAGCGAAGCTGGTAGTGATAAATATCCTGTAATTAACCGCCCTTGAGCACTCGCGGGATGGTCCGCGCTGACCAAACGGTCAACCGCATACGATTGATTGTTAACCCGTGCTGGCGTGTCGATGGTGTTTTCGACGGTCGTTTCCTCCGATGATTCCATCCAGCGACGTTGACATGAATAAAATGAGCTTTCTCATGGGTGATTGCAAATTGTCTGTTAGAGCTTGGTGCTACGCAGCCATTAGTGAACACGGGTGAGTGTCTGACTCAGATCGTCTTCCCACGTTGTGTCGTCTTTCCTTAATTCGCCTTTTCCAACGATGGTATTCCCGTCATTCGTAATGGTTCAGGTGCATCGCTGCGAAAAACCGGGGGTATTGCGCCACCATTTTACCACGTTGTTTTCTACCGAGACCTCGTTTTTTCTCGACACGTTCCGCTCGCCAAAATAAAGCATAACCAATTCGCCGGTCGTGTCGTCGCTGCCGAAAATGGCAATACCAGCCGGGAAGCCTTCTTCATCCACCTCAGCATACCACCGCAGAAAGGCTCCACCCTCAATCCACTGGAAGGATGCTTTCCCAATCAGCACTTTGCCGGGAACGGCGAGGTGGGTGCCCCTGGTATTCCATACTACTCTGGGGCCGTAAGCAAGAGCGCTTTTACTTCTGCCACTTGTCCATGCGGAACCGAGCCTGCCTGCAGCAGAATTCGATGATGGCCTTTAAGCAGCTTAAGCTTCCCTAATACCAGCCAGGCCCAGGGCTTTTCGTAGACTTCTTTACGGGGAATCCGGTCGGGGCTGGGAGTCAGGGGTGGGTCGAAACTGGTTTGTAGGGTTTGATGCACTATCTTATCACCGATTGTAACAGCCAGTAGCGTTCCAAGGGCTGCAGCCGGTGCGGTATATTGCAGACTTAATTGATACACCCCCGGCCGTTCAACGGCCACATCCCACCAAATTGAATCGGTGGGTGACTGCCAGTTGATGAGCCAGTCATTGGCCCAGCCGTTGCCCTGTTTGTAGCGTACTTTACCCGAAAAGTGGGCTTCCGGGGCCTGCAATAAAACCCGTCGACTGGCCACCGGCACTGGCCGGAGGGGGCTTATCGTTTGAGCCACTTCCCGGAACCAATGATCGTAGGCAGCTTGCCATGTTTGTACCTGTTTGGGCTGCTGAGCAGCCAGATCCCTTGACTGCGAAGGATCGTTAAGCATATCGTACAAGTGGATCTGCTTGTTTTGTCGGATTAACCGGTATTGAGCTGTTCGAACAGCCCCTGGTTCAGCAGGAAGGCCACCCGCGCTCATCCCGCCAACGTGGGTGAATAGGATGCGATCAGGCAGGGTATCGGTCTGACCCAGCAACATACCCGCCAAGCTACGACCATCAATGGGGTTGGCAGCGACAAAGCGTAAATCACACAAGTCGACTAACGTCGGCAGTAGATCGATGTGGGCAGCATTGGGCCGAATCCGACTTTGAGGACGAATCTTTCCCGGCCATCGCACGAATAGCGGCACACGCACGCCCCCTTCGTCGACCGACCCTTTGATGCCCTTCATCTGCCCATTGAAGCGATGGCCGTTAGGTCCGTTATCAGTCGCAAAGACAACAATCGTGTTTTGGGCCAAACCCAACTGGTCCAGCCTTGCCAACAGCCGCGCCACGTTATCATCTATGTTTTCCACCATGCCGTAGATACTGGCTTGCTCATCGTCCAGGCCTTTGGCCTTGTACTTATTAAAATACCGGTCGGCCACCTGGTGGGGGCTATGGGGGGCATTGAACGGCACATAACAGAAGAAAGGGCGAGTTTTATGCTGATCAATAAAGTTCAGCGCAGCATCGGTCAATACGTCGGTGATGTAGCCTTTAGTGGCTACCATACGGTCGTTATGCTGCAAGTCGGTATCGAAATAATTATTCCAGTGGCCTCCACAAAATCCCAGAAACTCATCAAATCCCTGCCCATTTGGGTCTTCGGGGGCATGTTCCCCGTTGTGCCATTTGCCAAAACAGCCTGTAGCATAGCCGTTCTGGCGAAAGATCTCCGCCAGGGTGAGTTCAGCACTACGCATGCGTTCCCAGCCTTGGGTGACGGAAACCGTACCCGTGCGGAGGTGATAGCGCCCCGTGAGCAAGCTGGCGCGGGTGGGGGCACAAAGCGGGCTGACGAAAAAATGCTCGAACTGGGCTCCGCTGGTGGCTAGTCGGTCGAGGTTGGGCGTTTCCAGCCAGCGATTCCCATGGAGACTTAGATCACCCCAGCCCTGGTCGTCGGTCAGGATGAACAACACGTTGGGTTTGACAGCAGTTGGTGGCGGGTCGGTAGTCGCCCACCGGGGAATCCATGGGCCGATGAGCAGGGCCGCCACAGCCATCCAAAGAAAGGTTTTCATCGCAGAAAAGTAGTAAGTGTGTCCCAACTGGTTGAATACGAATCAGCGCCTGGGATTTACCACGTCAAAAGAGAAATTAGCCTATTTTGCTACTGGAAATTGGTTATCTAAGTGTCCAGATAAAGAAGTTAACAGAAGGTGTTCCTCTCGTGTGGGAGCCTATTTTAAGACGATGTAACTGAAGATCATCTCGTCAAGTAAAACTAGGGGTCAGATGCGGCCCTGACTAATACAGATAAGTAGGGCTATCAATCTTTTTTTGCCCCTAACATTATTTACTTATCATTCGCTACGCAGGCTTTTAACCGGATTTAGCAAAGCCGCTCGAATGCTTTGAAGGCTAACCGTCACCAACGCAATACCAAGGGCCCCCACGCCCGACAACACGAACGCCCACCAGGGCACGGCAATGTGGTAGGCGAAATCGACCAGCCAGCGGTTCATAGCATACCAGGCCAGGGGCGTAGCAATGCCAATCGCCAGGATAATTAGCTTCAGGAAATCCTTTGAGAGCAACCCAATTAAGCTGGGTACGCTGGCCCCCAATACTTTCCGAATACCCATCTCCTTGGTGCGCTGTTTAGCAATGAATATCGCCAGGGCAAATAGCCCCAAACAGGAAATGAAAATAGCCAACCCCGCAAACAGGCTACTCACCCGGCCAAACCGTTGCTCGGCTTTATACTGCTCATTGAAAAAATCGTCGAGAAAGAAATACTCAAACGGGTTACCAGGGAAAATCCGCTCGTACTGGGCCTGAATACTGGCTAATCGCTGATGTAGGTTGCTGGATGAAGCCAGTTGTACCGAGAAGAATCGAGCCGCATCAGGCCGAAAGCGCAAGAGCATAGGCCAGTGCCCTTTTTGCAGGCCCTGTTGGTGAAAGTCTTTCACTACGCCCACAATCTGGAGCGTATCTCCCGTGCCAATATATTTACCCAAGGCCTCAGCGGGACTACTGAAGCCTAGCAGTTTGAGGGCTGTTTCGTTGAGAAGCGCATTCGTGCGGTCCGTGCCGAAGCGCCGGTTGAAATTCCGGCCAGCCACCAAACGAATGGCATACGCTTCCAGGAAATGGTCATCGATAGCGGTATTGTAGAGCGTGTTATCAATAGCATCAGCGCGGTCTACTCGACGGGCGCTGTTGGCCCACAGAATTTCCATGCCTGGTATATGAGTCGACGTAGTGGTTTTTTCCACTAATCCAGCTTTAAGGAGCTCCTGCTGGAAAGCATCTACTTTAGCTCCGTAGGTAGAGTCAGGAGCCAGGACCCCACGAATAATCAGCTTCTGGGCTGCGCTGAAACCTAAGTCCTGCTCCTGCATAAAGCGCAGTTGTCGATAGACAGTAAGCGTGCCAATCATCAGCATAATTGACGCGGCAAATTGAAAGACAATGAGGCTTTGCCGCAGTGATAATCCACCCGAAAGATGGCTTAGTTTGCCTTTTAAGGCGGTAATGGGCTGGAAACCGGATAGCAGAAAGGCCGGATATAAGCCCGACAGCAAGGTACCACTCAGGAATATACAAAAGGCAGGAAGCCAGAGGTCGTGTTGTAGCCACTGGTTCAGCGATAGGGGGCGTCCCGTCAGGTCACTAAAATAAGAGGCACTGGCCTGCACGATGATCAACGCCAGCACCACAGCAAGCAAATTGAGGAGTACAGATTCAACCAGAAATTGACTTATTAGCTGGGCGCGTTCGGCCCCGGCCACTTTGCGAATACCAACCTCTTTAGCCCGGTCCATGGCCCGAGCCGTTGCCAGGTTGATGTAATTGATCCAGGCGATTACCAGAATGAACAGGGCAATCACCGACAGTATCGTCACCGACTGACCATTACCGTTCACTTCTGCTTCCTGATTCAGGTTAGACGTAAGATGAATATCACGTAAGGGCTGGAGTAGTAACTCCGACCGGTTTCCGGATTTAGCCTCATTAGGAACGTATTTCTGAACCAGATTAATCAGTTTGGCCCCAAGCTGCTTGGGTTGCGCTGTGGGCTTTAGTTTTACGTACGTATAAAAAGCGTACCAACCCCAACTGGTCTGAGCGTCAGGCTCGGTTAAGTAGGAGAAAATCAGATCGAGTTCGAGGTGGGAATTTTTAGGATAATCTTTATAGACGCCTTTTACCAAATAGGGGGTCCGGCCTAACTTAACCGTTTTGCCCAAAGGATTTTCATTAGCGAAATAGTTGCGGGCGGTCGTCTCTGAGAGCACAACCGTATTTTTTTCGGTCAGCGCTGTGGCCGGATTGCCCCGTAAAAAGTCAATCTTGAAGATGTTGAAAATGGAGTTGTCGGCGAAGTAAAAATTATCCTCCCGATGATGAATGTTCCGATAAGTCACCACATCGGTGCGGGCAGCGTAGAGCCGGGCCGTTTCGACTACTTCGGGAAACTCTTTTTTCAGGGTCGGTGCAATGGCAGGGTAGGAGGTAGCTGAGCGAAAGGCCAGCTTACCATTTTGGTAACTGTCCAGTTCGATGCGGAAGATATGATCCGCGTCAGGGTGGAAGCTATCATAACTTCGCTCGAAGGTAACGTACTGCCAAATAAGCAGACAGGCAGCCATACCAATAGCTAGCCCGAGAGTATTGATTAGAAAGAAGGGCTTATTTTTGAGCAGGTTCCGCCAGGCGATTTTTAGATAATTGCGTACCATAAGAGATTGTAAAATAAAGGTGGTTTGCGGCTCCCTATTGAACCGTTCGGATTGAGAATAGTCAGAGATTTGGCCAGTACCGGACCTGCTAAAGGGGCGAATCAGCCGCAAAACCGCCAGTGTATAGCGCCAGCGAGCTCCCCGTAAACCGATGGTCTTTATCCAATAGGCGTACATTTCCAGTAGATCGCCTTGCAATTCATCTTCCATGCCGGGCGGACTAAACTGATTCAATAACCAGTTGGCCCAGCGGGGCGGCCGGTGCTCCGGTGGTCCGGTGTTATGTTGCTGGTCATTGGTTAAGCGTCCCATAGTTGTAGGATTGAGGTTGGAATCTGCCGGATCGCCGGACCGTCCCATAATTGACTTCGCAGGTGTTGACACTCGATCAGCGCACGCTGTCCAGCTGTGGTAACAGTAAAGAGTCGTTTTTGCCGACCTCCCCGCCCGGCAGTCGCTCCACCCATCTTTGACGAAATCAAGCCTTTCTGCTGAAGCCGTTGCAGGGTAGTGTAGACCGTGGGAAAGCTAATGCTACGACCCATTTGCTGATCAATGGTTTGGGTAATCAACGCACAGTAGGCCGGTTCCTGTAGGGCTGCCACCGTCAACAAGACGCCTTCTTCCAACTCACCTAAAAAGGCTCGTTTCATTCAGCTATTGGTTGTCATTATTATTACTATAGACTTTGTCGTACAAATACTCGGCCAAAGTTTACCAATTGCCTTATTTCGCTTGAAAGCACTATCTGGTATGTTTTAGGGAGGTCTATTTGTCCAAAAATGGACAGCCTGAAGTACAGAATCGGACAGTGTTTCGGCGTCTATGTGAACGCATAAATAAAGAAGCAGTCCCATGAATGCTTCCTCATCTCAATTATGAGGGCTATCTGAGATACCAATTTTGGACCTATATCCCATTGACTTATTTACCACTAGAGAACAACAGGCTTATTTTTGCTTATTTAGCCAACTCAAAAACGAATATGTAACGACTTATGACCAGCCAAGACAAGGTAGAATTAGTGGCGCATCATCCGCAGTGGAGCCTACTGGCTAAAGCGGAAAGTAGATTGTTAGCCGATGCGTTAGGCAACCTGTTGATCACAGTCCATCACATTGGATCGACCGCAATTCCCACCATTGGGGCCAAACCGATCGTGGATTTGATCCCTGTGGTGAGGAACCTGGAGGAGTTTGATCAGCATCGAACCACACTGGAAGCCCTAGGCTATCAATGGCGAGGGGCATATGGGCTGGCAGGGCGTCGTTACTGCACCAAGGTGGATGTGGCCACTAGGCGCAAATCGATTCATCTGCATTGTTATCAAGTAGGTTCTTTCGAGATTGAGCGTCATCTGGCTTTTCGAGATTATTTGCTCGCTCGTCCCGATTTAGCCCATAGTTACTATCAGGAGAAAGCCCGTTGTCAGAGACTTCATGGCCAGGACTCCCAAGCCTATAGTCAGTGCAAAAGTGAGTGGATCAAACGGGTGGAAGGTGAAGCGATAGCTCATTTTGCTCAGCCCTAAGTGTTTACCCATAAAAAGCGGCTATGGCGCATTGGGGAGGGTATTTTGAGACGAATATCTGCTGATAAATGTCAACTCCATACGCCAATCTTTGACGCGTTTCCAAAGTTTTTCAACTTTGGCAGGAGTCACTTACGTCCGCGTACGTTGAGAGGTCAAAATCAGAGCAATCGCCCTAGTTGAGCAACGACTTCCCATCGCAAAAAAATCTCGTGCCCCTGATTGGTTAACTCGATCACATGAACGGGTACTCCTCGTTTCCTGAGTTGAGCGGCATAGCCATGACTATAACTAGATAAGGCGATCGAATCAGCACTACCCGTCACCAACCTAATTGACGTCGAAGGATGAAGTTGACTCGCTACCTCAATGGGCGACAACCGCTCAACGGGCAACCACCACAGCCAACTTCCTTCGTAAGCAGCCATGTGCCTTCGGAAGGCGTCCACATCACAGGGGCAACTTACTAACAGGGCCGCCTGAATCAAGTCCGGGTATTGACTCGTGACATCAGCCGCTAAAACAGCCCCACCAGAATGCCCCGCCAACACGACTCTACGGGGATGATAGCGTTTCTTCAACTGTTGAATTGTGGTAGCGATGGCCTGCACAATAGCTGGCGTATAATTATCTCCGGTAGTCCAACCTCGTTGACCTGCCGAGTGGTGTCCTGCCGAATCAGTATAGCCTGGCCGAAGCAAGGCCACCGCCACTACGTCGGCATTCTGTTGAGCCACCCGCTGAGCAAACGTGTATTGATAACTAGGTTTGTTAAAAGGCGCATCCCCATGAAGAACAACTACTAGAACGGGACGCGGTGTCAGCTGAGTACTGGCATACACTTGTTGATAAAGCAGCGTATTCTGGTCAGCATCCCCAAGCTTCAGCCAGTAGGTCAAGGCTAGTAGACCAGCGATTAGACCTAGGCAAAGCGGAAGCCATAAAGACAGAGATAGCTTTATTTTGGAGAATGGTAGATTAATCACTTGACTTCTTTCTCAAACTGAAAAATCTGGTCCATTAGTACCCATTTTTCGCCCTCTTTGGCCCAGGGCAAAGGCTGCTGGAATGTCCACATCAGCCGCTCCCACTCCTGCACAAAGGGGTTGTCAGCATCCAATTCCCGTTTCTGTTTGAAGGTAAATTGGTCGTCCGTTTCCAGAATCATGAACATCCTATTTCCAGTTCGGTAAATCTGAATATCGAGTATCCCGGCTTTCAGATCATTGGCCCGCACTTGTGGCCACCCGGCCCCTTTCGCGTGCCATCGTTCATAGTCTGAAATCAATTCAGGGTTATCTTTCAAGTCGAGTGCCAAGCAAAATCGTTGCATACAATAGGCCAGGAAGGTGAATGGATTGGTTATCCAAAATAGGTTTTAAAGGATTGTATCGTCTGTTGAGCCGCCAGATCGGGGGTAGGATAGGGAAAGGCTTCGGCGGAAATATAGCCGTCATACCCAACGTCGGCCAGGGCAGTGGCTACCTCAGCCATGGCCGTGTGGCCCATCCCAATCGGGTGCCGGTTACTATCGGCAAAATGGACGTGACCGATGTGCGAGCCTGCCGACCGTATACTGTCGGGAATGGAAGCCTCTTCGATGTTCATGTGAAACAGATCGGCTAATAACACCACCTGTTTGGTATCCAGTGAACGAATAAACTCTACCCCCGTTTGAAGGTCATTGATCAGATTGGTTTCGTATCGGTTCAGCGGTTCGTAAATGAGCTTCACTCCGTTGGATTGGGCAATTTCACCCAGGCTGGTCAAGCCTTCAGCCAGCCATTGGAGAGCCTGTTCTTTCCCTGCGCCGGGTGTGGCGTTGCCCTGCATGGAACCGATAATGGCAGGTGCACCGACCGTAGCCCCGAACGAAATCATCTCGGTAATGAATGCGATGGCTTTGGCCCGAATCTGTGGGTTAGGATCAGTTAATGTTAGCCCATGCAACACTTTCCCAGCACCAGTTCCCACGGCCGCAACGGCTAAGTTGTACCGCTTGGCCAACTCAGCTAACTGTCCAGTGGGAGTGGCGTCCGCCGATGCTGTGAACAATTCGACCGCATCGAAACCCAGCGAAGCAGCTTTCGCCATACTAGTTTCCAGGCTTTCCCAGTAGATCCAGGGGCCGGTTTTGATTGCTGGAACCAGCGCAATTGTTACGCAAGATTTCATCCGTTCGGTTGGTTATCAAAATTGACCATGATTTTCGTGATCGGTCCCGGATTCTCGGACCAGGCCGCCAGTGCAGCTCCGGCTTGCTCCAGCGGAACCGTCCGGCTAATGACCGCATCGACGGGGAATTTGCCCTTTTCCAGGTAATCGATCACCTCCGGAAATTCGCCCAGGCAATTGCGCGAACCCAGTATTTCAATCTCTTTCCGAACAAACGTACCCGTATTGTAATCGACTGGTTTTTTGGCATACCCGATGTACACGACCCGTCCCGTATAGGCCACCTCATCGACGGCTGCGCGGTACGTGGCCGGATGACCCACGGCCTCAATGATCACATCCGGTCCGTCGCCATTGGTTATTTCCATCAGGGCGTTGTGCAGATCAACGCGGGTCGTATTGATGGTATGAGCGGCTCCCGCCAGATGGGCCGTTCGCATTTTGGCGTCGTCAATATCGATGGCAATGACCTCCGCACCGCGGTGAACTGCCCCGGCTACGGCGCCCATACCAACGATACCACAACCGATAACCGCCACTTTTTCGCTCGCTGCGACCCGTCCCCGGCTTACCGCGTGAAAACCAACGGTTAGCGGCTCCACCAGAGCTAGCTCTTGGGCGGATAGGGTAGCGGAACTGTGCAGCTTTTGCCAGGGAACACGAATCAAATGGGTCATAGCCCCCGGTCGGCGGACGCCCATCGTTTTATTATCCTGACAGGCATTCGGTCGTCCTTTTCGGCAGGAAAGACAAACGCCACAATTCAGGTAGGGATTTATCGTAACGTGCATACCTGGCCGAAATGTGTCGGGTACCTGGTTCCCCGTTTCCAGGATGGTTGCCCCCACTTCGTGGCCTAGTACGTTGGGATACTCCTGAAGCTCGAACAGCCCCCGGAAGCCGTTGAGATCACCCCCACAGAAGCCAACTCGATTAACCTGTAACAATACGTCCTCTGGGCCAGGTGTTGGGATGTCGATCTCGCGAATTTCCGTTTTTCCCGGTTCCACCAACACCAGGGCGGGTTGTTTATTCATGACTGAAAACTAGGTTTAGGGATGTTATTTTCAGGTTTTCCTTCAAACCACATCTGGTTTTTTACCGGAGCAACCAGCGTTTCGATGCGTTGGAGTAGTTCGTCGGGAATATCGATCTGTAGCGCCCGTAGATTTTGCTCAACCTGACCCTGCTCCGACATACCGACAATAGTAGTGGCAATAGCGGGATGGCCGACGGCAAACTTTAAGGCTACGTCGCTTAACGCCAACCCATATTCGCGACACAGGTCTAAAAGCTTGGGTTGTAGATCTTTCACCGCCTGTGGGGAGCTTTGCCAGGGCGGAACAGATGCGTCTGACAGGATTCGCTGCATCAGGGGAGCGGCATTCATCAGGCCAAACCCTTTTTGCTGAGAAAGCGGCACCAGTTCATCATTGATTTCGTCCTCCAACAGGTTATAATGGCCCCAGGACAACACCGTATCGACATCCACTTGCCGGGCAATCTGTGCCAGATAGCGAACCGGCAACCCCGAAAAACCGACGTACCGTGCTTTTCCCATCTCTTTAACCTTCAGCGCGGCCGGAATGGCTTCGGTCAGGACCTGCTGCCGGTCGCCGAACTCGATGTCATGTACCGTCAATAGGTCAACGTAATCGACCTGTAGCCGCTCCAGCGACTCATCGATACTTCGCAAAACGCGCTCGTACGAAAAATCGAAAACACCATTCCCGTATCGACAGCATTTTGTGGCCAGCACAATCGAATCCCGTTTGCCTTTCAGCGCTTTGCCCAATCGTTGCTCGGCCAAAGTATCCCCGTAAAAGGGCGCTACATCAAAAAAATTAATACCGTGGTCGATGGCCGTATGTACGGCCCGTATACTTTCAGCTTCCGATACCTCATTAAAGACATTCCCCAGCGGAGACGCCCCAAAACTTAACAGCGAGACATTTAGATCAGTCTTTCCTAATTGACGATAGTTCATTCGTGATTACTTTTGAAAATCAGGGAATTTATCAAACTAATGTTCTATCCCCCTGCATTTTCTTCATTTTTATTCTGGAAAAAGTGTGTGCTAGATAAACTGGGGATCAGACGAAGTCTGGTTGGAGTAAATAGAGATGAATCGCAAATTGAACTTATTTATTTCTATTAAACGCGAATGTCAATGATTTATACCTAGTGTTGAGTTTCGTTGAGGTGGTTGAATAAGGCTTTGTCAAAGACAAACCAGTACGAAACCCAACATCACAGAGGCAATAAAAATGTCAGAAACCATCGCTATCCATTCCGCCGGACTCAGTGGCTTTTTAAGATGATGCGTTATACCGGCAATACCAAAAAAGAAACCACCGGCACAAGCGGCAACGGGGCGTGATGGAGGGACAAATACAGATAAGATCGCCATAAGCCCTAAACAGATATTGGCAAAACCAAGCTCTCTAATAAGTGCAAAACTATCCTGAGCGGATTGATGAAAAATGGATTTTGCCGCCAATACGGGATCTACAGCTTGCCGAAGTCCAGCTGTTAAGAGTCGTACGCCGACGGCCCAAAACAAAAACCATTTACCGATCAGATCCATTACAGGCAACAACGGATCGCTTAAAAAATGCTCGATCCCGATGGAAACAAGCGGTAAAACAAACATGAATAAAGTAATTGATACTAAATGCATGTCACTGACTAAGGTTGCGTTTGTTTGTTTCATTTGTCTATGACGTTTTCGTAAGTACGATCTAGCCTATATACACGCCTTCTTGATTCCAATCCCCTTTACGTTTAGCTCGGAACCAATCGAATTGGCGTATTTGTCTGGCTTGATTTTGATAAACTGCTGAGAAAAACAAAAACTAGATGTTACATGTGGATTACTTCGTCATTACATCCACTTCGGCATAACCTGGCGCTGAACCTTCCTGGGTAGTTTGCAAAGCCCGCAGCTTGATGTAGCGGGCTTGGGTGGGCTCGAACGTTTTGGCCTGCCAGAATGGACTGTTTTTTATGTTCGAAAATTCCCCTTCACTGACCCGTTTCCAGACGTTGTTATCGGCCGATACCTCAAATTGATAGTGGGTAATGATAGTGGCTTCTTCCCACCAGTTCTGGGCAGGCAGATAGCGGAAACCAGCCAGGTTTTCTTCCTGGCCCAGGTCAATGACTAAATCAACTGGTAAGGACTGGCTTTTCGGTTGTCGCCAGGACGTACCCGGATCACCGTCCAGCAGTTGATACGCCGACTTGGCATCCGTACTGATAATTTTCCAGGCGCTGCGGGCGATGTCATATTTTTCTTCACTGACCACGCTGCTTTGCTTAGTGAAGGGGTTGTAGGCAATTGATTTTGCGTCGACCTTACCGGCCTTGGTTTTCACTGGCGTTTTGTAGAGGTTAGTTGCTGGGGTTGGCGTACTGCCATCAAGGGTATAATACAATTCCGATTCGGAATCTCCTGACTTGATCGCAACTTCACCAGCCTGGTTACGGGTAATCACAGGAGACGTTAGAATCAGCGGGGCTTTATATACCTCAATATTTGAGATCAGAGGGGTGGCTTTAGTGTCCAGAATAGTCAGACGGAGTTGGGTGGTTTCGACGGTCGGGAAGCGCAGAATACGCTTGTAGCCAATGGTTGTTTCTTTCGCAATTTCTTTCCAGTTGCCATTAACTAACGCTTCTACCGAAAAGGACTTGACCCGTTGCCCCAATTGAATTGGCTCCTGCACCAGAAATCGGTTAAACGCAGTGGATTTGGGAAACTGGATTGTCAGCGATGCGTTACGCACAGCGTCGTCCGTAGCCCAGTAGCTATCTTTATCGGCATCAACGGCTTTATCAGCCCCATACTTTGCGCTTTTCCCACGTACCTGAGAAGCTGTGGCACGGGTATTCTTAGCGAGGTTTACGGCAAACGCTCCCTTAGTGGCTTTAGCAAAAGCCTGTACCGCTTTTTCGTCTTTTTCATGAATCAAGCCATTCGGCATGATCGGAAAGTTGAGCA
Organism: Spirosoma harenae; assembly: GCF_054776975.1. Taxonomy (NCBI): domain Bacteria; kingdom Pseudomonadati; phylum Bacteroidota; class Cytophagia; order Cytophagales; family Cytophagaceae; genus Spirosoma; species Spirosoma harenae. The sequence goes on from NZ_BAAHBD010000030.1 coordinate 111,253, forward strand.
GTAACGTCGCGTTTCGCCCAATGGATTGGTAATAAATATCCATCAGTTGGGGTAGGGTTTTCACTTTTCTGTCCTCTCGTTCGTGATAGAACCATTCAGGTCGAATCGAGGTGTTTACTTCGCCTGGCACCCAGGCATTGCCGTTTTCGACCCCATGCCGTAACATCTGTTCCGGCACATCGCCCGTTGCATTCAATAGACTCCAGTTGGTTTCGCCCACATATCCCGCTTCGGTACCTACCCAGCGAAGATCGGCTCGATCACCCCCATCATTCCAGATCACAATGTTGGGCTGGAGTTTACGAACCAGTTTATAGGTATTTGGCCAGTCGTAGTACGTTTTCGCGTCAATTTTACGAGTTTCGTTGGCCCCGCCGTAATAGCCTGACCCGCCATTCGCGCCATCAAACCAGACTTCAAAAATTTCCCCGTAGTTGGTCAATAATTCCTGCAACTGGTTGCGGAAGTAGGTAATGTAAGCAGGCTTTCCATAATTAGGATGGTTTCTATCCCAGGGCGACAAATACACCCCGAATTTGAGGCCATATTCTTTGCAGGCATCGGCCATTTCCTTCACGATATCAGCTTTTCCGTTTCGCCAGGGAATATTTTTGACGGAGTAGTCGGTATACTTTGAAGGCCATAGGCAAAATCCGCTATGGTGTTTAGCGGTGAAAATAATGCCTTTCATACCGGCTTCTTTGCAAATGCGGGCCCACTGCCTACAATCCAGTTTGGTCGGGTTAAACAGCTTAGGATCTTCGTTGCCCAATCCCCAGGCCATATCGGTATAGGTATTGATCGAAAAATGGATGAAGGCGTAGTATTCCATTTTCTGCCAGCGCAACTGGTTTTCGCTGGGAACTGGCCCGAATGGTAGGGGAGCCCTAACCTGGGCATGGGCGATACTAGCTAGACCTACCAAGAAAAAAATCAGCACTGGAAGGTGTCTATTCCCCAAACTACCATTCGTTGGATAATTGAACCGGAACGTCATATTTGTTTTGTTACGAATGGTTTTCGGGCGAAAGTATTCTTCGTTCCATTCTCGAAATCTGATTCACAAATTGCCATGATGGCTACATGATATTTCTACACTTAGGCAGGCCGCTCCTACTTGAGAGCAGGCTATCGTAGGGCTGACAAAACATAGCCGTTATCGAGCCGGGAGAGATACTTACAACTAGTACGTCACAAGCTTTTTTCATTGGTATAGAGAGACACAACTAATCTAAAAAGCCGTGTTTAAGCTTATCGATTAATTAACAAAACTAGCATTACGCAAAGAGGTAGATTATACCAAAACAGACTTTTTTTTATCTAAAACAGACTTTTTCTAGCTTTATGTCAATTTTATACTGACTAATGAATAAGCGTTTTTTGAAGCATACGCTATCGCTGCTCAACGTCGACTGGGTCAAACTGGATTCTCGGTGGAACTACAAAAATGTCATCAGCCCCTATCACCGCATCTACTATATTGATGAAGGAGAGGGGAAGTTATCAGATCATACCAAGACGCTTAAACTGGAAGCGGGTTATTTGTACATTATTCCCAGCTACACACTGTGTAACCTGATCTGTGAAAGTTACCTCAGCCAGTACTTTGTTCAGTTCTTCGAAGAGTCCGCTGATGGTACCTCTCTATTTTCGGCAAGTCGACTCATTTCCAGAGTGAAAGCCAGCGAAATCGACGTGCTAAATTTTAAACGCCTGGTGGAAATTAACCCCGGTAGGGGCATCAATCGGTCGGATAATCCGCTGGTGTACGAAAAGAATATCTACTATAAGGAATACCAGGAGCTTAACAATCAGCAGAAGTTTGCCCTCTTTTTGGAAACTCAAGGCATTCTTCTTCAATTACTATCCCGTTTTGCTGTACCAGAGATGCTACCTGCTAGGGAAGCGGCCGAAATTCCCATTACGATTCTGGACACCATGCGTTTTGTTCTGGTCAACCTGCACTTACCCCTTACGGTAAAACGTTTAGCCGAAAGGGTGCATCTGAATCCAGAGTATTTTTCCCGCTTATTTGAGAAACATACCGGGACGCGCCCACTAACATTTATTAACGAAAAACGAATTGAACGGGCCGTCCATATCATGGCCACCAGCCAGTCTTCCCTCTCGGAAATTGCTGCACTCACGGGATTCGAAGGTCTATCTCATTTTACTCGTACGTTTAAAAAGATAACTTCTTGTCCGCCAGGAATCTATCGCAAGCAGCTAAATCGTCCCTAAGCGATACCCACGTTGATTAATGAAAAGCATATTGATACTGGCTTAGTGGCTGGCACATGTATTCTATCCACCTTTAGACAGGAATACGGGCGGGTCGGTCGCAATTACCCCATCCTACAACCGGTAGCCAAGCTGTAAGCCAATCAGGGAAAACTATACGCTTCTTTGATGTTGGCTAAACCGATACGCGTCGTTACTGTCGTCCGGGGTATGATCGTCCATGCATACTCCAGTGTCACAGGATAGCCAAACTGTACTTGTTTCACCGGTTAGGGAACAGCTTCTAAAAGCTGGATGGAACCCTACAGGAGGCAGACAGTCTTCAGGGTGATGAAATGAGGGTACCTGGAACCGGACAGCTTTTGTACGTTTTCGGACATATAGCTACTACTTATTAGATTATGTTTCTGAAAATAAACCAGTTATAAAATTGGCATTTTATTTGTTCAACAACTAGTAAAGAAATATGCCTTTTTTAGTCCATTTGGTATGAGTCGAACCTATCTGGGGGAGTTTGAAGAGCTGGTCTTACTCGCCGTGGCCCTCCTGCAACAACAATCCACCGGAGCCTATGGCGTCACGATTGCCGACGAACTCAAGCAACGTACCCAACGAACCACCTCTGTGACGGGTGTGCACGTGGTCCTGTATCGCTTAGAGGAGAAGGGCCTTGTTGCCTCGGTCTTAGGCGGAGCCACCCTGGCCAGGGGTGGACGGCGTAAACGCTTATTCACCCTGACAGCAGCTGGCCAGCAAGTACTAAGGGAGATGCGTCAACTCCGGATGGGATTTTGGGAGGCCTTACCCATCCCTTTCTTTTCCTAAGCCATGGACAAGCTTTCTCACAACCCAACACCTCAGCGCCGAACGTCGTTGGACCGCCCGGCGGCCCGGCCGCCCCGCTGGGCCGACCATCTGCTCAGTTGGTTGATGCCCCCTGATCTGCTGGAAGAGTTGCAGGGAGATCTGCACGAGCAATTTGCCCAGCGAGTTGACCAGGTCGGTTCCTGGCGAGCCCGTTGGTGGTATGGTCTGGAAGCGCTGAAGGTCATTCGCCCCTATTACCTACGGCGTCGAGTAGCCAGCCTGGCCAACCCGCAAACAGATTTTTTCCCGAAGCGACGGGCAACCACCCATCCTTACTTTACCCCTGAATATCCCTCATCAGCTCTAATCAATCCGGATATGATTCGCAACTATGTTAAAATCGCCTGGCGCACTCTGTGGAAAAACAAACTTTTTTCAGTCGTCAATATCATGAGCTTGTCACTGAGTATGGCGGTTGGCGTTATTCTGTTTACAGGCCTGAAAGCCACGTTTGATACGGACCATTTTCATCCGGAATTAAATCAACTCGTGCGGGTACTCACCCAAGAAACAAAAGAGGGGGAACAAACCAAATGGGCAACCGCTCCATTGCCATTGGCGAATCAACTGGAGAAAGTTTCCTTTGTTGAAAAAACGGTTAAAGTACGGCTGGCAGGAAAACATAACCTGCAAACCGATAAGGGTGATGTACCGATTGACATAAAATTTTCAGAGCCTTCTTTTTTTGATGTGTTTGGCTTTCAATTATTGTCCGGTAATGCACAAAGCCTTGCCACTAATTCCACCACCCTTTTTTTAACCCAAAAAACAGCCGAGAAACTATTTGGCAGCACCAATGTCTTAGGCCATACGGTTCAAGTTGAAAATTTAGGCTATTATACCGTTGGGGGCATTATCCAGGACCCGCCTTTAGCAACCCATCTGCCCATTGAGGCTATGTTATCAATTCGTGCTGCTGAACTGCTTGAAAAAAAAGGAGCAATCCCTACTACTTCACAAGATTGGGGAGGCTTCAAGAGTTCAGCCATTTATGCCCGTTTAAAATCAGAAGGTAATGTAGAGCAACTGAATGCAACGCTCCAGACCTATAATCGGACATTGGAGAAGAGCCATCTTCAATTTTTGGCGCAACCCATCGAAGAGATTACCCCTGGAAAGATGGCTATTAAAAATAACCCCAATGCGGGTACTAGTTGGGAAGACGTAAAAACGCAGCTATTCATCATTCTGTCGTTAACCCTGTTAGCGGCTTTTAATTATATCAGTTTGGCCTTAGCGCGGGCTTTCTCCCGGGCGCAGGAAGTCGGTGTTCGCAAAACCATAGGCGCAACAAGAGGACAAGTTATCGGTCAATTTTTAATGGAATCGACCCTGGTTGCCCTGTTTGCTTTGGCCTTTACAGTGCCCTGTGTTAACATTTTAGCCCACTATATTCCCGATATGGATGATGTGACATTCTCCTGGGATATAGCCTTAGTAGTAGGCTTGATAACTTACGCCGTTATCACAGGCTTAGTCGCAGGGGCCTTTCCGGCCTGGCTATTGTCAGCGTTTCAGCCTATACAGGTTTTGCGTAAAATGAAGACGATAAAGCTATTCCGGGGAGTTGCTGTTTACAAAGCGTTACTAGTCGTTCAATTTTCGGTGACCATCCTGTTTATGATCTTGGTTGTCATCGTAGCCGATTATGATCGAAAAAACAATGCAATCATCCGTTCAACCGTGCCATCCAATGTGCTGACACTGGATGTAAAAGGTGAACACTATCAAAACCTGCAGGCCGAAATAAATGCGTTAAGTCAGGTAGAAACGACGTTGGCCACGAACTGGTACTATGAACCCATTAAAATGGGTAAAGATTCGGTAACGCTAAACGATAAAACGCTGGAAATAAATTACGTAAGTATAGATCCACGAACAATCGAAACAGAAGGTATCCGCTTACTGGCTGGGCAAAATTTCCCTAAGCATATGCCCCAACGTACGGAGCAATATGTGTTAGTGAATGAAGCTGCCGCAAACTTATTGGCATCTAAATCGGAAACCTTGGTGGGGCAAAATCTCTTGCTGGACTCTGCCTCTGTACAAGTCATTGGCATCATACCGAATGAGCTAATTGGCCAACAACTCCCTTTGCTCTATCGGTATTTGCCAACTGAAATAACCACCTTGACCATAAAAATAAAGCCAAATACAGAACTGGAAGCGACCAAAGCCATTCAATCGGTATGGAAAGACCATTTTCCTCAGAAAACAGCCAATCTTTATAACTTAAAAGCGTACCGTTATTCAGGAGAAATCAGTGGAGAGATGGAAATTTTTGGTGGCTGTGCTCTGATTGTTATGATCATTGCTGCTTTGGGCATTTTAGGCATCGCCAGTTACTCGGTAGAAACGCGCACGAAAGAACTGGGCATACGGAAAATATTAGGCGCAAACGATATAAAATTGGTGTGGATAGTTACCAGGAATTTTGGCCTTCTTATCCTACTTGCCGGCCTTATTGGTGTTCCAGCTGGTTTGTTTTGTGGTGATTTACTACGAAAAGAAATGGGCAGTTATCTTGATTTGGGGTTTATCAATATAAGCATAGGCTTTGGGTTGGTTGCTATAGTCGGGCTACTGACTGTCCTATCCCAAACCCTTCGAGCGGGGCAGATTGAACCGGTAAACGTGTTAAAAGCAGAGTAAAAAAGCGAAAACTTCGTCGGCAGGGTGGGACGACGGCGAGACGAACACATGCTGCTAACAAAACAGTTCTGCAGTGGCCGGTGTAAGCGATAAGTGTGTATAGCCAGCTGAAAATGCACAAGGGATTCATTTATTACTATCTACATCAGCTAATTAGCCTGATGCTAGTTCATTACTGCCGCTCGTTATGTTAATTCTATTGACGGAAAATGGATAGTGAGCCCCTTCAATCACAAAAAATGGCTATGTAAACATAAGACGGCGGTTTAGGGGCAATCAAAGCGATCTATTGGAAACGGCTACTCATAATGCAGAATGTGCCTAAAGCTCGCTAAATCAATCCTGAAAGGGACCGTTAGCTGATTAATCAAGGGAGTTAATAGCCTAAGCCTAACTATCACCAAGCCGATAGGTTAGCCCTATAAATTAACGCTTGGCGAACCATTAAAAACTCAAGGCTATGATTTTAAAAATGGACCGGTTGCCTATTGAGCTACCCATCCCCAAAAACCCTTCGGCAAACGATGCCGCAGCGATTCAGGAATTACTGGGTGGCAAATTCGGGGAGATGTCAACCCTGATGAACTACACCTTTCAATCCTTCAACTTTCGGGGTCGTAAGAAAATACGACCGTTCTATGATGTAATTGCCAGTATTGCCGGAGAGGAATACGGCCACATCGAAGTAGTGTCCTACGCGATTAATTTACTCTTGACGGGGGTCACTAAACGAGGGCATGATCCGGTTCCGGCTCCGCTGGCTGATGCCGTCAACGCCCGCAACACCTATCATTACATTGCCAGCGGACAAGGGTCATTGCCGGTTGATTCGATGGGCAATTTCTGGACGGGGCAAAATGTATTCAGCAGTGGCAATCTAAAGCTGGATCTCCTGCATAATTTCTTTCTTGAATGCGGGGCCAGAGGCAACAAAATGCGAGCCTATGAAACCGTATCTGATCCGACGGCGCGTACCATGGTGGGTTACCTGCTGGTCCGAGGAGGGCTACACATTGTCGCTTATGCCAAAGCGCTGGAAAAGCTAACCGGCGTTGAAGTCACCAAGCTTTTACCGATTCCTGACCTAAGCAATAATGCGTTTCCAGAGGCCAAAAAGTTTATGGAGCAGAAACTGCACTTATCGCTGTACACCTTTAGCCAGGAGGATTATAAGCAGGCTGGTCTGATCTGGAATGGCCCTCATCCGGATGATGGACAGGAATGTTTTGTCGTAGAAGGACCTATTCCAGGCTATCCAGTGCCGGATCTGGAGGAAGAACCGCAGTTAAATGCACCGGGTGCTGATGATTTTGACCCTCAGGTGTTTGCTGATATGGCCAAGAAGATGGGCATTAAGTATGAGTGGTAGTTGGTTTACGTACGTAGGCATTCAGCAGTCAATCCTACTGGATTGGCTGCTGTCGATAAAGTGAATTCGGTATCCTTCTGCATTTTATCAGAAACAATTCTACTGATGAGGCTAGTATTTATTTCCTGCAAGAAGTGAGAGCCTCCGATCCTACTTTCTGATTCGTTACACATCCGGGAGGATTAAGGAGAGATTGCCTTACTAGTCTTAAGTTACAGGTCTGGAAATGTATAATATGAGTCCAGCGTCGCAGGGATGCTTTTCGGTCATTGTTCATCAAGCGATCGGACCTCATCAATATCCCGGGTCATCAGCCGACGAACGGACTAGTCAACGGAATTGCTTTCCAGGCCGGAATTGGTAACTCCTTCACGCTGAACCGACCAAATAAAGCGTCATGAGTGCTTTATCTACCAATACTTCCTGTTGACGACCGGCTTGTACCGCTTCACCTAAACTTAACTTCTTTCAGCAATGTTGGTCTGCCAATTTTGGGGAAACAACCTGTAAACGCAGCGTCCCATGAACCGCATTCTATATTCTCTTCCTGTTCTTGCCGGGCTCCTCTTGCTGACCTGTACTGCCCCCCAACCCATTGACCCGACAAATCCATCCAACGACCCAGACGATGATAAGTTAGGTGTAGTTACTGAAGTGGGCAAACCGATTGGTGAACCCACCTCGCAACGAATCGGGCCGGAAGGTGGACAACTGAATGTAGCCGATGGCAAGCTTACGCTGGTGTTTCCAGCAGGGGCCATTCAGCAGGAAACCACCTTTACTGTACAGCCGGTTGAAAACAAGGCTCCGGGCGGCACAGGTAACGGCTATACCATTGAACCCAAGGCGGTGAAGGTAAACAAACCCGTACAGGTGGTCTATCACTATGGCCCCAATGATTTCCGGGGGTCGGCTCCTGAACTGGCCGGTATTGCCTACCAGGATGCCCAACAGGTGTGGCAGGGCCGCATTGACGTGACCGTTGACAAAGCAGCCCGGATAATCAGTACACCATCGTTAAACTTATCCCATCCAATAGCCTGGTACGAGCAGTACTACTTAGATTATGTGAACACAAAGTTAAATCCGGGCGAGAAAGCAGTCATTCAGGTCCGTTTTCAGAAAGGTCGCAACGACAAGACCGCCAATCAGCTTACTCCATTGTCAGACCCCGAGCCGATTGACTTTGTACTGACTAGCGATGAAGTTCGTAACTGGCGCGTTAATGGCGTTTTGCAAGGAAAACCGGGGCAAGAGCCAGACCCTGTTTCCGGCTACTTTACCCCCGAAGCGGCCGGAGCTGAGGGGACGTATTATGCCCCTAAAAGTGTCCCTGCCAAGGCATTTAATCCAGTTGCCGTTAGCGTAGAACTAGACCGGAAAGATAAAGGCGTCATTATTCTGGTGGCGAATTTTGAGATCGATGGCCAAAACTGGATGGTTATCGATGGAAAGAAGTACGAAAATGTTGACGTAACCGCGAGCTACGATCCTGAGGGCCATGTACTGAGTGGAGCGATGACGGTTCGCCCGGACCCCAAAACGCCCGACATACGGATTGGCGTATCGTTTCTCATCCGCGACTACCAGCTATCGGGCGAGTATACGATTAAACGAGAGACCGATGGTAGCAGCAAATGTATCATCACAGCGAACGATGGTAATCCAACGGGTGGCACGTGGGCGTACGCCTACCTGCACAATCCGCCACCTTATGGCGTGTGGGGACCAGGTAGTGTGACCATCCTGGAACATGGTGGCGCCTATGAGCCATCTGTAAAGGGTATATTTCAGGCCACTCTACACAATGACAAAGCAAACGATCACCGCACCATTACGGTACGTGGTGCATTTAAGACTGCCCTGGACAATTAAGCGGCCACCCGTACCCGGTATAGGCTTTCTGCCCTGGTTGGCATCGATCCAGTAGGAAGATCCTTATGAAGAGCACCGGGAGGTAGTTTGGTTATGCCCATAAATTAGTCTACTCCTTTTGGGAGCTGGTTTCTGTCAAGCTACCTCGGAAGCAGTGCAAAGAATGTCTTGGCAAAGTCGGCTCGTAAATTCTTATCGAGGTACCTTTCAGCCATACTACCCAAGATCTCAAAAAAGGTCCCTCCTTGAGACGGGGGCAGTCTCACGATCAGGGAATAGGGTGTTTAAAAAGACGTTGAGTTGGCAAGAATTGACGGCGTTCTTAAGCGAAAAAGGGAGCCTCTCCCCGATAAACAAACGAATAGAAACAGCCCATCAGCTAACTCCCTAAAGAACTAGCTGATGAGCTGACGTTGAACAAACTCGATTAAGTCGACTCGATCTATTTCAGGCCGCCTTCGATACCTTGTTATATTGGCTTATTAACTTACTTTCAGCATGATCAACCGGACGACCGATCGGTTTTATGACCAAACCAGTGCGTTAATTCAAATTGCCGTTGACAATTATTTTAAAATAATCATCTCGAAAACGCCCTTCCTATAGCCATGTCCCATTTGTGGCGTAGTTGATTACTTTTACCCGACCGACCCTTACAGTGCCCCATCAGTTAAGGTGCCTGCAGGATCGGTCGCACAGTATTTGCCTCCTGTTGAATCATTAGCCAGTTTGTAGGCCCATTACGGCTTTTTGGCCGGGGTAGAATAGGGCGGATTCGTTACGGATGGCCAGGGTTCCTTTTGCAGCAATTTCAATGCTTCCTCGACCGCTTTTTCCAGTTGCAGATCATGTCCGGTAGAGACGGCTATTGCCGATATTTTTTGTTCTATGTCTGGCGATACGCCCATGTTCTCCGCCACCCATTTTTTCGCCATGGGGTCAAAAATGGCGTTATCGGGGGCCGTCATTTCACCATCATCCACGAACGAATAATGTACCGACGACTTCACCAACCCTCCCCAGGTACGCGTACCGATGAGCGGACCTACTTTCTGCTGGCGGAATATCCAGGGAAAGAAGTCTCCGCCAGATCCGGCCAATTCATTGATTAATAGTACTTTGGGGCCAAGTATGCCGGCTGGTAACCGCATGGCTTTACCGGCAGGAACCTCATTGGTGATCGAAGCCCGTAGCCGACGTACCATCAAATCGACCATGTAATCATCCAGAAGACCTCCTCCATTAAAGCGCTCGTCAATGACCGCTCCTTCCTTATCCTGCTGGGCAAAATAGTAGCGATTGAAACTATTGAAACCAGCGCCGGCCGTGTTGGGTACCCAGACGTAGCCTAATTTTCCTTTCGATAATTCCGCTACTTTCCGCCGGTTATCTTCGATCCAGGCAAGCTGACGTAACGCATTTTCTTTGGTCGTTGGCTGCACACGAATCGGCCAGGCACCCTGGGTCGTGGGTTTGGAATTTACCGTCAGGATGGTTTGTAAATTAGCCGTACCATTTAGCAATTCATAGGGATCTTTATCGGCCGTTAAGGGCTGTCCATTAATGGCCAGAATATAGTGGCCTTCCTCTACTTTCAGGTTCGGCTGCGCTAATGGAGCAACCAGACCAGGATTCCAGCTTTCGGTGGTGTAAATACGCTTGATTTTCCAGCGGCCTTCCAGGGGGATCAGATCAGCCCCTAATACGCCAACCCGTGAGGTATCTAGCTCCGGGTAGTCGCCCCCAAACACAAAACTATGGCCTACCGATGTTTCGCCCCCCAGTTGATCGAGCAGATAGGTAAGATCGGTGCGATGTCGGATATAGGGAATCAGCGGAGCGTAGTCGTTCCAGACGGCCTGCCAGTCTCTACCATGCATGTTTCGGTCATAAAAATAGTCGCGTTGATACCGCCAGGCCTCGGTAAAGATCTGTTTCCACTCGTCGAGCCGGTTCAGTTCCATCCGCAAGGTCATGGCTACGGTCCCTTCGCTAGTGCTGGGTGGTTTGGTGGTCGACACCACCCGCCAGTCGGAACCGGATTTAAACAGTAGTTTTTCACCATTGGCCGATACGGCATACTGAGAACCAGATTTGACCAGATCTTCCTGTTTCTTATCGGTTATCGTGTATTTGCTCACCGATTTACCGGTCGAAATAAGCAGCGTGCCTTTAGGACCCGCCAGCAGTGCATCATAACTACCTACGGGAATGGGCATGGCAATAATCCGCCGATCCAGGTATTTCCAGTCAATTCGTACCTCTTTGAGAGCGGTTGTGTCCTTAGTAGCTGCTTTACCCGGTTTTTTAGGCTTTTCCGTATCAACTGACTTACCAAGCAGAACAGGCTTGTTGCTGGTGGTGCTATCGGGCTCCTCATCCGTTTTAAGCGGAAAGGGATTGGGTTCATCCTGTCGCAACAGCGTAATGTATACCCCAAATGTTGGTTTGGCCTGTTGCGAGCTGGTATTGGCCCAGCCAGAACCCAGGGCGGTATTGGTGCTGGCTAAGAAATACAGGTAGCGGCCGTTCAGATCCCAGGCCGGGGACATAGCGTCGGCCATGGGGTCGCTCAGGGGCTGCGTTTTTTTACTGCTTGCCGACCAAACCATGATATTCCTAAAATTATTGGCGGCCGATTTGGTATAAGCCAGCCATTTACTATCGGGTGACCAGGTAAGGCCCATATTGTCCCGGTCCAGATTAGAGCCGCCCGTATCAATGGTGGCAATAGCCCCCGTCGATAATTCGAGTACTTTAACTTTAACCGCGTTATCGGTAAACGCAATGAATTTCCCATTCGGTGACCATACCGGATTCCAGCCTAGTTTGCTCTCGCCGATGGCTATTTTACGGGGCTCTTTAATGCCTTCCTGATCGCCGATGTAGAGCGCATACCCTTGCCCATCTTTATCTGAGAACCAGGCAATTTCTTTTCCATTGGGCGACCAGACAGGTCGCCGGTCAGCGGCATTAGAGCTTCGTGTCAGGTTTCTGGGATCTCCGTTTTCAACGGGTATGGTATATATTTCGCCACGGGCTTCCAGCAAAATTCGTTTACCGGTTGGCGAGAGGGACGCGTTGGTGGCCGCCTTGGTAACCACTTCCGAATGAGTTTCGGTCCAGGGAAAATCGCCCGTTACGGTGATAGTCAATTGGGTACTTTGACCCGATTGGGGATCCAGCAGGTGTACATAGCCGTTGTGTTCATAAACCAGTTGTTTACCATGGCCATCCAGCCATTTAATATCACCGTTGGTTAGGCGGGTTACCTGCCGGATCGCTGCCGTAGCGGGATTATAGGCCCACACGTTCATGATAAAGTCACGGTCTGAGAGGAAATAAATCTCATCGTTGAGCCAGATCGGATGGATGTCGATGCTACCAGTAGTTGGAATCGACTGCTCGGCTAAGGTTTTCAGATCCAGTATCTGCAACGGCGTATTTTGCCCACCCCGATAATGCCGCCATTCACTATCCCATCGGCTGACCCGGTCAAGGACTAGTTTGCTTCCATCGGAAGCGTATCGCCCATCGAAACCCCAGGGAGCCGATAGGAGGGTGGAAGGGCCGCCTGTAGGGGGAACTATCCATAACCGATTGTAGCCTGTAGGGGCCGTTTCCCGACTGGAAGCATAAAGAATATGCTTACCATCGGGCGTCCAGCCTCGAGGATACGATGGAGCTGGATACCAGGTAAGTCGGACTGGACTACCGCCCTGAGCTGGGACAACATAGACCTGCGCAATGCCAGAGCGGTTCGAGCTAAAGGCAATCCACTGTCCATCCGGGGAAAAGTGGGGATTTTCTTCAATTGCGGCCGTACTGGTGATTCGTCGGGCTTCTCCTCCCTCTTTGGCGCTTACCCAGATGTCCCCTCCGTATTCAAATGCGATTTGTGAAGCACTAATCGAGGGTTGCCTGACTAAACGGGTGCCCTGTGCCTGGGCGGACTTGTTGAGCTGGAGTAGCAGTAAGCTTAGGCAAAGTGTTACGATGTGTTGTGTTGTTACCATTGTAAAAAAAATAGCTAAAAGAGGCTGACGACAGCTAGGTTTGGTATTGCTAAATTGATCGCTAAAATTAAACGATCCCAACAAGAGGGGCTATCCGGTTTGGGTCATAAACTACTCCGTTTGGGACAGTCCCCTTACAGACTGACAAAGAGTTATCATTTTGCCATTGTCTTATGGCTGAATCTTATAAAAACCCTCCCTTAGCCGGACACCGACGAAAGCACCTTCAGCCATTCATTAACTAGTTTTGCTTGCTTGCTGGCCATCGTGCTGAAAACCCAGAAAACATTCAATTTCGCCTTTCCCTTTTTGGGTCGCATAGGGTAGCACCAATTTAGCTAACAGGGTGACATAGTGGCGGATTTGGTCGGTCTCGTTTAAGTGACGAAACGATAGGCTCGCTTCTGAAATCCAGAAACGAGCTGTTAGGGTGCAAACCGATACCAGAAAGTCAAGATCAGCCTCCGCGGTCAGATACCCCGACTCCTGGAGCACGATCAGGTTAGCTACGATTGAAGAATAGCGCTTTTTTTCCGTTTCCTTATAGCGTTCCGACAGGACTTTATTCCGGTCCATCAGGTGCACGATGCTGAGCAGCAGGCAACGGTATTGAACATGATGCCTAAACACGAGTCGAAACCGCTCCAAAAAGGAAAATAAATTAAGGGGCTCCTCGAGATGAATGCCTTCGTTTAACGAGGATAAATCTTGGGCTAGACGGTTCACCAGGTCATCTTTCGTGGGAAAGTAGTAAGTGATGTTGCCCACCCGGATCCCCAGCGCAGCGGCTAACTCGCGCAGCCCAACGTACTCAATTCCCCGTTCATTGAACATTTCTAACGCTTTAGCCACAATTTTAGCTTCTCTAGTCATCTTCTGCTTTAGGACAATGTCCTAAATGTAGTACGTTTGTAAAAACAAACAAAGCAATGACTATTTCATATCCTCATACGATTCAAAACTGCCTGGGCGAGACGCTTACGTTTCTCTCGGTTGAGACAAGCCTGGATGGCGATAAAGTGCTGATTGAAAATCAAGTAGCCCCCCAATCAGGGCCACCCATGCATACGCATTTTAAACAGGACGAAGAACTGACGGTTGTATCAGGCTTGCTGGCCTATCAGCTACCAGGTCAGCCCATCCAGTATGCCCAGGCAGGAGAACGGATCCTGTTCAAACGCGGCATACCCCACCGCTTCTGGAATGCCGGAGAGACTCCCTTGATCTGCCGAGGATGGGTTCAGCCGGCCAATAGCATTGTTTATTATTTATCGGCCATCTATGCGGCCCAGAACAAATCGGGTAAAGCCCAGCCTGAAGCTTTCGATGCGGCTTATCTGTTGAGTCGGTATGCGAGTGAATACGAAATGGCCGATCTGCCTGTATTTGTCAAAAAAGTGCTTATTCCCTTGACCTATCTGACGGGTCGACTCCTGGGGAAATACAAGCACTTTGCGGATGCGCCTGCTCCATTGCCTTAATACTGCTGTTTGTTAAGGGGTTGATGCATTGGTTGGATGAATTCGTCTGATCTTGCCAGTAAGAAGCTACTTGGACCTGCTACAGTTGACTGGTCATTACGTTAAGTGTAATCGAACGTAGTGAACCAGGAAGACCAGCAGACAGTACAATCGCTAACGAAGGCATTCAGCGTTAGGCTATCTTTCCCCTTTCGAGTATTACAGCAGGCAATGTCAAAATGGGGCTTCAAGATTAGTCCAGTGTTTTGTTGCAAGTCCACCTTCAACTAGCTACTATTTTTCAACCAGATCGCAATCCGTAACCAAGCCCTCGGCCGTCAGATGGACGAGGATATAGGTGTCCGGCTGATTGGACGTCAATTGATAAGTTACTATTTCGCTTACGTCGCTTCCATGACGTTGAATGCCACGGCCTGCGACGTTTTCTGAATGAATAAATGTTAGCGACGTCAACGTTTCCGGTTCTCGCATTCCTTCGGCAAAATCGCGTTTGGCTCCCAACGTGAGGCCTGATGCTTCTTCCAATGTTTTACCACCTTTAATCATGGCCTGCAAAGCCGCCCTGATTTTGGGTGTGCGTGAGGGATCTGGATCGGCATTGGGTTGATGGGCATCTGCAAGCGGCCCAATACGGGGTACTGTTCGCTCGTACTTTTGATCATCGTCTTGAAGCTTGAAGCCAGTCACATTTCCGTTAGCACCGGTAATGAAGGTCACCGAAACATTGCGGTCCGTCGATGTAAATTTATTGGTAGCGACGGGCACAAATTCTTCGTCGATAAAACCATCTTCTAAGGTAAAAAGCCTCTGATTATCAGCCGAAAAAGCGACCATTCGATTGTTGAATAATTCATATCGACCCTCGAAAGCCGTTAGCGTTTTGGCATCCACAGCTACCGCGGCCGGTTTAGCCCTCTTTACAGGAAATCCATCCCAGTGGTAATAGTCAGCGATAAAATCAACAATCCTACCCATCATATGCGAGTTATCATTCGCATTGATCATGATCACAATGCCTTGTCCCTTGGCCACACTAGCGGTAAGTAACGCATCAAAACCCTCGTCGCGCCCAGTGTGGCCGAAGCGAAGCGTTGTACTGTCACCCTGCAAAAAAACGCCCAGTCCATCCCTGTTTTTCTGATCGGTCAACAGTTGGCGGGTCATGGACTGGGATAACATACTTCCTGATTTTCCAGCATAAGCTTTCTGAATACTAATCGCGAATCGGGCCAGATCGGACGGCGTAGTCCACAATCCTGCGGCTGCCATCTCCGGATAAATGTGCCAGCGACCTTCCACTACACGTCGATTGTTGTAGTGGCCAGTTGCCGTCAATTTTGCCAGTTCTGGAGCTAAAGGTTGTTGGTAAGTACTATGTTTCATACCCAGTGGCAAAAGCACCTTATTTTTCATGAATTCGGGAAAGCCAGCGCCCGTCACATCTACCATCAGTTGTTGCATGACGGTATACCCGCCACCTGAATACCGCCAACGGGAGCCCGGAACAAAGTCTACGCGAACCGGTGGTGTATTGGCTGGTGCTGTCCCATCCAGAATCTGAACAACCGAAGGGATTTTGGCGTCCACAGCATATCCCGGGAATCCGTGCACGGTAAGACCAGTAGTATGACTGAGTATCCCGCGCAGGGTAATCTTTTTGTCCTTTATGAATTCATTATCAGGAACTTTCCAGCTTTTAAGTTTTACGTTGACATCCTCATCCAGAACAAGTTTATTCTGTTCAACCAGATACAGAGCGCCCATAGCCGCAACCGATTTACTCACCGAACCAGCCTGAAACAAGGTGCTCGTCGTGACACGCCTCTTTCCCTGCTTATCAATAAATCCATATGCTTGAGCCTTCAGAATTTTACCGTCCTGAATGATAGCTAGAGATAAACCGGGAATACTCCGCTTCTGCATTTGGCTGCGGATAAAATCGTCCAGACCATCCGCGTGGACATGAACGCCAATGAATAGAAGGAAAAGAAATAGAAAGAAGCGTTGGTTTTTCATGGATGGTTTGGTCGGAATGGCGAAGCAAAATTGGAGCAGTATCTACAAACACCGTTCGTTTAGTTCCTTTTTTGTTTTGCCGATTTCACCAAAGCTAGACGGTATTATCCTTGCGTTTGTCAGGGATCGGTAAAAGAAGGTTAACGAAACGTAAAAGAAAGTTAACGAGACGTAAATGCCGTTTTTATGGACTGCTATGGATTTTGGCCTCTACGTAGTTGGATATCCTGTACAGTAATGTTGCCCATACAACTGTCTTACAAAACGCCCCATCTAAGATGAGGATAATTTTAGCCTGTAAGGCGAATAGGGGTAGTCAGTAACAGACGGCTAAACCACCAATATCGCTTCATTTCACCGAGCCAGTCGATGAATGGGGCCGCTGAGACGAATAGATTAGTTGTTCTATAGACAACTCGTTACTTTAGGGATTCATTTGACAAATATTGTCTGTTTACTCCATGTATCCATGACCGGTGATCAACCCTATTTTGAGCCAACCCAACCCCTCAATCAGCGACTTGATCTTGACTTTGCCCTTCAAGCCGCCGGGCTGGGCGTTTGGGAGCTGGACCCAATTACCCAGCAAGTCGTCTGGGACGACCGTTGTCGGGAATTATTTGGTCTGGCTAAGCATAACAACCTATCCTATGAGCAGGCCATTGGCTACATCCATGGGGAGGATGTCGAGCGGGTCAATCAGGCGGTGCAACGGGCTGTGAGCCCTGAATCGAATGGCCTCTTTGATGAAACCTACCGCACCCTTGGAGCCGATGATGGGCAGTTGCGCTGGGTTCGCTTTTATGGCCGAAGTTACTTCTCGCCCACTGGTGAGCTCTACCGCTTTGCTGGGGTGGCTCAGGAGGTCACCGGGCAGATACTGACTCAGCAACGGGAAGCGGCAACCCGTCAACAGGCCCACCGCCAGCAGCGGATCAACGAGGCCATTACCAGCAGCACTCCTGATCTGATGTACGTTTTTGACCTCGATTACCGGTTCATTTACGCCAATCAGGCGCTGCTGACTATGTGGGGCCGTAGCTGGGAGCAAGCCGTCGGAAAAACGCTGTTGGAAAACGGCTATGAGCCCTGGCACGCCCAGATGCACGAGCGGGAAATTGACCAGGTGGTGGCCACCAGGCAAGCCATCCGGGGGGAAGTCGCGTTTCCGCATGCCATGCTGGGCAACCGAATCTACGACTATGTCTTTGCCCCGGTGCTCAACGAAAAGGGGGAGGTGGAGGCCATAGCGGGTACGACTCGTGACATCACAGAGATGAAGCTGGCTGAACAGACAGTGCGTGAGTCGGCTACCAACTACCGGCTGCTGTTTGAGTCCATGCAGGATGGCTACACGGTTTGTGAGGCTATCCGCAATGAACAGGGGCAGCTGATCAATTATCGGTTCTTGCAGGTGAATGCCGCCTTTGGTAAACTGACGGGTCTGGATCCGACTCAAACGGTGGGCAAAACGGCGAGGGAGGTCTTACCAGCGCTGGAGTCGAAGTGGTTCGAACGATATCAGCAGGTCCTGGATACCCGTCAGCCGATCCGGGTAGAAGATTATGTGCCCTCCTTCCAGCAATGGTATGCGCTGACGGCCTTCTGGTTCGCCGATGAGCAGTTTGCCGTGCTGTTTGATGATGTTACCGAACGCAAACGCCAGGAACTGAACCTGGCTTTTTTAGCCGATGTCAGCCAGGAGCTGGTCGGGCTGACCGACATTGACCAAACTATTGCCTTGCTAGGGGAAAAGATTGGGAGGCATTTCGGGTTGTCACGGTGTCTGTTTGTGGAGATCGATGAGGCCCAGGAGGTCTGTTGGGTCAGCTACGGCTGGGGGCAGGAAGGCGCCGTGGCCATTCCGGGTAGACACCGGATTGGCGACTTTATCAGTCCCGAGTTTCAACGGGCCTCGCGGCTGGGGGAAACGGTGGTGATTGACGACGTATTCGCCGACCCGCGTACCGAGGGTGAGCAGTATGCCGCCTTTCAGATTGGGGCAATGGTGACCGTGCCGCTGCTGCGGGAGGGGGAGTGGTATTTCCTGTTAGGCTTCTACGACACCAAGCCGCGTCAGTGGCGGGCGGACGAGCTGGAGTTGATGCGGGAGCTGACCATGCGTATCTGGACACGGGTTGAGCGGGCACGGGCCGAAGCTGCTCTGAAAGAAAGTGAACAACAATTCCGCCTGTTAGCCGACGCCTTGCCACTGGCCATCTGGGTGACCGATTCAGCTGGCAACGCCGAGTTTATGAACAAGTGGTGGGCTACCTACAGCGGTATCCCGTTTGAGCCCATTACAGCCTGGCAGGTGGCCATGGATAGCTTACATCCCGAAGATGTTCCCCGGCTGGTAGCTGCCTTCCAGCAGGCCATGCAACAGGAGAAGGGGTTTCAAATTGAACAGCGCAACCTGTCGGCTTCGGGGGCGTACCGCTGGTTTTTAAACGTGGGCGAGCCCTATCGCGACCCCAAAACCGGGCAAATCACTAAATGGGTGGGTATGGGTGTTGATATTGATGACCGGAAGCGGGCAGAGCAGGCCTTAGCTGAGAGTGAGAGCCGCTACCGCACCTTAGCCGCTGACCTGGAACAGCGCGTGGTTGAACGTACCCAGGCGCTAGAGCAAGCTAATCAGGATCTTACCCGTTCGAATGCCAATCTGCAGCAGTTTGCCTACGTGGCCAGCCACGATCTGCAGGAGCCCCTGCGCAAGATCCAGTCGTTTAGCAGTTTATTGGCTCAGCAGTATGGCCATCAGCTGGATGAGCAGGCGTTTAGCTACCTAGACCGTATTGGCACAGCGGGTAGTCGAATGTTGACGCTGATCAAGGATTTGCTGGCTTACTCGCGCATCTCGACCCGTCAGCAGACCTATGGCCCGGTGTCGCTGGGGGCCATTATGGCAGAGGTGATTACTACGCTGGATTGGGCGATGAGTCAATCGGGGGCTGATCTCCGCCTGGATGTGTTGCCGGTGGTCAACGGCGATGAATCCCAGTTAAGTCAGCTGTTTCAGAACCTGATATCGAACGCCCTTAAGTTTGTGTCGCCCGGCCAACGTCCTCAGATCCGAATTACGTATGCTCAGCGGGAATCGGGTGAGTTACCGGCGGATGTGCAGCCGGGTATAAACGTCCCATTTTATCACCAGATCAGTGTGATCGATCAGGGAATCGGGTTTGATGAAAAATATGCAGATCGTATTTTTCAGGTGTTTCAGCGGCTGCATGGCCGAAACGAGTATGCAGGCACGGGGGTGGGGCTGGCCATCTGTCAGCGGGTGGTGGAAAACCACGGGGGCGCTATCCGGGCTAGTAGCCAAGTAGGGCAGGGTGCCTGCTTTGAGGTGTACCTGCCCGCCTAGCGGTGAGGATTCGACCTGTGTTGGCCAAGCCGTTAGTCCGCTGGCTTGTCGTAACGTCTTACTAAAGGTTACTCGTTGCAGCTAACGCTCCTAGTTGCGATGTGTGGCGACTTTCTCAGTTAGTAGCCAGGGAATAGCCATATTGGTAGATAAATTAATTCGACGACATGGCGGGATTTTATAGGAAACTGAGCTATTTCCAATTCAGACAAACAAATTTCTGTATAGCTCACTTGTTAACTATATATTCCGGGAAAAAGCCTGATTTTAATGATTGAGACCAATAAAACCATTTTAGAAAAAGCCAACATGGCTATCATGCAAGGTGACCATGAAGGATTTCTAGCTCATTGCACGGAAGATACCTACTGGGAATTTGTTGGGGAAAGAACGTTACTGGGAAAGGAGGCTGTTCGGCAATGGATGGCTACTGCCTATGCAGAACCCCCTCAATTTATGGTCGACCAGTTCATAGCGGAGGGCGATTTTGTGACAGCCATTGGTCAGATCTGCCTCAACGATGAAACGGGGGAGACCGCTACCTATTCTTACTGCGATGTTTGGCAATTTCGGGACGGCAAAATGGCCGAACTGAAAGCGTTTGTCATTAAAGCATAGTATCCCAAAAGGCTCCTTAGCGATACTATGCAGGTATTAAGTGGCCTATCATCTAACAGGGCGTTTTCAAGAAATTAACTACCCGACTTGTATCTTTTCTTCCGTCCAATAAAAGTGCTGGGGTATATAATTCCGGGTAGTTTCTAGCTTCAACGATTAGTTTATAAAATTATGTTACAGGCAAAAGTCGAGTTTTATTCACAAGCCGACCATTTGCTTTTCTGCTTCTGCCATTCGATTATTCCATACCCAATAAGTAATCCATACTCCAAACCCACAAGAGGCAAATTCTCATTATACGGATAGGTTTGATAAGCTCCGTATGACAGTATACTCAGTCCCGACCAGATAAATGGATATCGAAACGGCGTAAACAGGCTTACTGCCAACAGTGAGGCAATATACCAGGGGTGAACCGTTGTGGATAACAGCCAGTATAGACTCAGCGTCAGTAGTAATCGAATCGGTAGTTTATTAGAAGATGCCTTACTTGGGCTCCAGACAGCAATGGCAATCGTACCAAAAGCAATCAAGACAAACAGATATTGACCCGCTTCTTTGATGATGCTACGTCCTGTAAGTCCAAAGCCAACGGCCCGAATTATATAGTAGATACTGGCATTGAATTCGAACTTTTGGAAATAAAGATCCAGACTGCTGAACACATTCCTCACCAGGTTTATATCAATAAACGGTACGAAAAGCACTCCTATAAACCCCAGAGTAATTGCACCGTACACGAATCCACGTTTCCAGCCTACGTATCGAATCAATAGCGGGACAAAGAGTAGCGGCAAAAGTTTCGTGCCAATACTTAGCGCTAAGGCAAAAGCGGATATTCTCCATCGTTTCTGCTGATAGAACCAAACAGCCAAAAGGGCGAAGAAAATCATGACAGCCTCATAATGTAGGTTACCCGTCAGTTCCAGAATCACCAGTGGATTGAGACCGTACAACAAGGCTAGGTTTGGATTTTGACCCAATCGACGTAAGAGTTTGGGTAACAGCCATAGCGTACCAATTTCTGCCAGCAGAATCGGGATACGTAAGCCAATCACATTACCTAGTAAATCATGGGGTGAAATCAATACAGCAAGCCCAAATAATGCTTGATTGACGGAGGGATAAACCGTAAAGTAATTGGGCGAATTTAAACTCTGGTACAGTGAGTCGGTTAGTCCAGCCGTTGCCGCTAGAGGGGTATTGATAATCTGGTTGGGTAAATAGAGATATGGGTTATAACCGTTGGCAACCAGATGTCCATCCCAGATGAATCGAACGTAGTCATCCGATAGGTTCGGAATTACCGCCAACAGACTAACCCGGAATAAAACGGCCGCGAGAAAGAGAAACCGGTCAGGCTCAGGTTGAGTAGTTGACGCGAGTGTTGCTTGACCAGAGACGGACCACATCGGCCGGGTAATCCGAATGTATCCCCAGAAGGTAAGTCCATATAACAGAATCAGGAGGTTAAACTGTGGCCGGGCAATACCATAGCCTATTAAAGTATATAGAGCTAATGAAAGAAATAGCCAGCCAATCCGGAAGGGATTAATCATGGCTGTAAAACCGTTACGTTCGGTGCTACGTTCGTTTCTTTAGTCCAGCTATGCGCGAGCGTGTAACCGATCACCAGGCTATACCCAATGAGCAGCAAACCATGGAAAACAATCAGTGAATAGTCGCCTAAATATAGTCCCAGGCCAATTCCTGACAGAAAATATAGACCAAGTCCAATTTCCGAAAAAACAGATTTAGGAAACGTTTTCTTTACGTAGACATTGCTGGACCAATCGACAGGCGTTGTCGTACTGTTGAATTTTGGCGTACGCACGAAAGGCGTCTTTTTTCCGAACAGGCCTTCCAGTACAGCCAGACTGTTGTGTAACGACAACCCTAGCATAACGGAAATAAAGGTAGGAAATAGCCAGAAAAATCGGACGGATCGGCCAACGATATTGGCTTTTGTTTGAGGATCAGTTATGCTTTGCTTTATCTCAGC
The DNA here is from genome assembly GCF_054776975.1 of Spirosoma harenae. Lineage (NCBI taxonomy): Bacteria > Pseudomonadati > Bacteroidota > Cytophagia > Cytophagales > Cytophagaceae > Spirosoma > Spirosoma harenae. The sequence goes on from NZ_BAAHBD010000030.1 coordinate 133,760, forward strand.
TTGGTAGTAAGAAACTCCGTAAAAGAGGGTTGAAATGAGGGTCGCCAATAAAAATAATTTTGATAGTTGATGACTGATGGCTGCCCAGTCGGGGTGGCGGTGGTGAATCCATAAAACAGGCAGACTCAGTATAGCCATACCCAGAATAAGTACTAACAGGGAGCTATTCAACAAATGAAAACAGGCCTGAATTTTTTTTCGAACGGAGATGCCCGATTTCTGCCATACCTTTCCCAAAAGCTTCCGACTGCATTCGGCTGGCCCTTTCATCCATCGATACTGCTGCGATTTAATTGCATCCATCGTAATCGGCAGTTCAGCTGGCACGCCAATATCAACCCTGTAAATGATTCTCCAATCATCTAGCTGCGCGCGGTAACTTAAATCCAGATCTTCGGTCAGGGTATCCGCTTGCCAGCCACCACTAGTTCGTATCGCTTCGCGACGCCAGACACCGGCCGTTCCACTAAAATTTAAAAATAGCCCGGTGGCATAGCGGGCATACTGCTCAATAAGAAAGTGAGCATTTAGCCCAAAAGCCTGAATCTGAGTCAGCAGTGAATAGTACTGGTTTGTATGCAACCAGCGAGTCTGCACAACGCCTACGTCGGGCTGCGTGAAACTAGGCAGCACACGTAATAAGAAATCGGCATCCGGTAGAAAATCAGCATCGAAAATCGCTACGTACTCGCTATCGGTGAGGTCAAGTCCATAGGCTAGGGCGCCTGCCTTAAAACCAGACCGATCCGGTCGGCGGATGTGTACCAGCGGAAGACCTGTTTTTTGATAGACAGCGACTTTTTTAGCAATTAGCAACGTAGTGTCGTCAGTCGAATCGTCCAGAATCTGAATGGTCAGCTTGTCCAGAGGATACCGCAACCGGGCGACGGCATCAATCAGTCGATTCACTACGTATAACTCATTGTATATGGGCAATTGAACCGTGATCGAAGGCAGTTGATCCCAATCGATAGCGGTGTCAGGAAAGCGCTCATTTTTCAAACGCCATCGACCGTATACGTACCGAATAAGTAGTCCCAACTGACCGATGCTGAACAGAACGACCAGTAGAATCAACAGGTTGTAAAGAAAAAGAATGAATAGCTCCATTACGTCAATTCCAGTACACAATTAGCACTGGATTTACCTGACTACCAGTATTTAAAGATGGTTGTCAGGATTTTATAGCCCGCTAGTACCGTACCCTTGATCGTACCCGAAATTTTTGAATGCCCGATCCGTTTTCGATAACTGACAGGCACTTCGGTTGTTTTACAGCGCAACTTGGCAGCTTTTAGTTGCATTTCAACGGTCCATCCGTAGGTTTTATCCTGCATGTTCAGGGCCACTAACGTATCAAACCGAATGGCGCGGAAGGGTCCCAAATCGGTGTAATGGACGCCATACAGCCGACGTAGCAACCGGGTAGCCAGCCAGTTTCCGAAGAGTTGTTGGGGTGTCATGGAACCCCGTTGCCGGTTACCCAGCGCCCGCGAACCAATCACTAAATCCGCTTTCTGTTCCAGAATTGGCGCAACGACGCGAGGCAGTTCTGCCGGAAAATCAGAATAGTCGGCATCCAGAAAAACAATGATGTCGGGTGTAGGCTGACGTTGTTTCGCGTAGGCGATACCCCGCAAACACGCACGCCCATACCCTTGGATTGGTTCGTCGAGCACGGTAGCGCCAGCGCGGGCCGCTTCAACGGCGGTCTGATCGTTGGAATTGTTATTGACGACAATAATTTCCTGTACAAGCTCAGCGGGTATTTCACGGATTACCTGCCCAACTGAATTTTCCTCGTTGAAGGCGGGTATGATGACGACGATTAGTGGCTGATTCAAACGTAGCGTGGCAATAAGAGCGAAAAATAGAGGTGACGTATCATAAAGGCTGACCTGTTTTCTGAAGATAAGCCTCATAATCAGCCCATTCGTCGATGTCAGTTAGTTCTTCGAGCTGGGCGTAGGTTAAGCCATGCTGTAAAATAGCTAATTCTGTCAACTGTCTCAGTTCGGGCTGGCTCCAGGGCATATCCTGAAATAAAAATGGCTGAAGCTTATTCATACCCAGCAAATAATACCCACCGTCGGTAGCTGGACCGATAACCACATCCACGGTATCGAGGGCTGTAAATGCATTATGAATATGGCTGGAGGTTATATCAAAACAGTCACTACCAATAATGACTACTTTTCCGGCCCCAGCCCGGAATTGTTCCTCAAACGCACTGTGCATCCGCTCACCCAAATCCATGCCCGATTGTTGATACTTAATAAACGGATTCCACCCATCATCGGCATTCACAAAATCACCGTAGTAGACAGCGCAGCGCCCTTTAAACTCAGCTACCAGATTTTGGGTGTACGTCAACAGGTGTTGGTATACGTCTAGGGCTTTACCATCACCCACCGTCCGGGCAATGCGGGTTTTCACCTGACCGGGAATGGGATTTTTAACAAAAACTATCAGTTGCTCTTCTGCCATAAATAATACTAACAAAACAAACGAACAATCGGTCACTGAAACCGTGTGATTAACCCTCAACGCTTATCTTGCGAAAAAGATAGCCTAACATCGTTTATGACCATCCTTGAACAGATTCAGCAGACAACCCAGTTCATTCAATCGAAAACGCAACTTACCCCTCAAATCGGAATCATTCTTGGAACCGGTCTTGGTGCACTGGCGCAGGAGCTAACCATTGAGACGACATTATCCTACGAATCGATTCCACATTTCCCGCTGTCGACAGTTGAGTTTCATTCCGGGAAATTACTGCTGGGTACGCTCGGCGACAAACCGGTAGTCGTGATGCAGGGACGGTTTCATTTTTATGAGGGCTATTCCATGCAGCAAATTACGTTTCCGGTACGGGTTATGCACGCGCTGGGCGTTCGAACGCTGCTGGTTTCGAACGCTGCCGGTGGAATGAATCCCGCTTTTCAAACTTCTGACTTGATGGTCATTGACGACCATATTAGTTTGTTGCTCCCTCAAAATCCGCTCGTAGGGCCAAACCCGCCCGAATTTGGCGACCGTTTCCCTGATATGAGCGAACCGTATAACAAGTCGTTGATCGACAAAGCTTTTGCTATAGCTGATGAACTCGGTATTCGTCTCCAGCGTGGCGTTTACGTCAGTGTAACCGGGCCTCAACTCGAAACACGGGCTGAATACCGAATGCTTCGCCAGTGGGGTGCCGATGCCGTGGGCATGTCGACCGTTCCGGAAGTGATTGTCGCCAATCAGATGGGAATGGCCGTTTTTGGTGTATCGGTCATTACCGACATGTGCATACCGGAAACCCTGGAAAAAGCCGACATACAAAAAATTATAGCGGCTGCGGGTGCGGCAGAGCCCCATCTAACCCGGTTGATGCGGGAGCTAGTCGGTCAACTGTAAGAACCTGTTTAATTTTTTATTCGAGAGCGTTTTTTGTCATTCTGACCGGGACGCCGGAGCGGGAACGAAGAATCTTAATGTATCATCACGCACAACTAAGTAAACATTAAGATTCTTCGTTCCCGCTCCG
>NZ_BAAHBD010000030.1:137362-212816 GCF_054776975.1 Spirosoma harenae
CTTTGTTACGCTTTTTCGAAAAATTCAAATAGGCTCTAAATCAGGCAGTTGTACCTCCACAACTGGACCCGGCCCCAGCCGTACAACCGTAGCAATGCTGATTGATAACCACCGATCGCTGATTTAAGGTAGTCAGGTCGAAATCCTGTACGTGCTGGACCGGACTGGCTACTTTTAAATCGAGCATCTGATTGAAATCACAGTCGTAAATGAACCCATCCCAACTGATCGACAGGGTATTTCGGCACATGACGCCAGCAGCCGCTACCGGGTTGAAGGCATTGACCAGTTTTTCCATATAGCCGTCATAGTTACCCGACGAAATCAGGTAATCCAGAAAGCGACTGATTGGGATATTCGTAATGGCATAGAGATCATTGAATTGAATGCCAAACTCATCCTGCAAAACCCGTTTGAATTGTCGCTTCAAACTTTCCTGCCCACCAGGCAGAAATGCACCATTGGGGTTGTAAACCAGATTCAACAGCAGGCCGGTATCCGGCTGACCGTAGCCCACTGCATTCAGCATACGTAGTGCCCGAACAGAATCCTCGAAAACGCCTTTTCCGCGTTGCCGGTCGGTTTTGTCGGCATTGTAGAACGGCAATGAACTAACGACTTCAACCTCATGCAGCCGAAAGAAATCGGGCAGGTCATTGTATTTCGGGTTGGCAACGATGATCGTCAGGTTGCAACGTACCATGACCTTACGGCCCAGCTTCCGAACCTCTTCAACGAACCAGCGAAAATTCGGATTCATTTCCGGTGCCCCGCCCGTTAGATCGACCGTTGGGATAGTTGTTTGGGCCAATGCATCCAGACACGCCTGCATCGTTTCGCGGGTCATGATTTCTTTCCGGTCGGGGCCCGCATCGACGTGACAGTGCCGACAAACCTGGTTACACATTTTTCCCAGATTGATCTGAAAAACAGCAGGCTCAACGATGCTTAGTGGAAACAGTCCAGCGGATTGAAGTTTCTCATGAAAAAGAGGTAATTGCAACGTATCGGCCACCTCGCTTTGCAGCGTTTGCAGTTGTACGTCAACGTTGGCTAATTGATGCCCACTGGCTTTAAGTGATTTCATAGGATTAATGAGCGAAAGACTGAATGAGCGAAAGAGCGAAAGCCATCCGGCAGGTATTTTCGCTCATTCAGTCTTTCGCTCTTTCACTCTTTGATTTACATCGATAATTCTTTGGCTTTGTTCATCATTTGCACGCCGTGTACCAGCGAAGCTCCTCCGCGAATGGCGGCTGCTACGTGTACAGCTTCCATCATTTCAGCTTCCGAACAGCCTTTTTCAAGCGTGTCGGATGTGTACGCATCAATACAATAAGGGCATTGCACGGTGTGAGAGACAGCCAGGGCGATCAGTGATTTTTCGCGGGCGGTCAGCGCGCCTTCCGCAAAAACAGAACCATAATAGGAAAAAAATTTGTCGGCCAGCTCTTTCTGAAACTCACCAATTTTGCCAAACTTCTTAAGATCTTCTGGATTATAATACGTTTCCATAGGGGTCGGGGACCGGCGCTCCGGTTGAATTAAGTTAATAAGAATACGATAACAAGCTAAAAATAGATTTCACTCATAAAAATGCCGGAGCCTACGAATCGTGGTGAGCACAATCCAGTCGCCTAACCGGGGTAGATGCGTATGCACCAGCACAATCAGTCTACCCAACGCCGAAATTACGGTCCGTTTCCGACGTCTCCGAACGTGATTCAGAATAATCTGAGCAACTTCCGCCTGGCTTTTTTGCCAGCGAGGAGGTCGATGCGCAATGGGTACGGGGTGACCGGTTGCATCGAGAACACGTTTGTCAGGGTCATTCTGTGTAAAACCAATGTGTACTACGCCAATCTGAATACCAGTATGGTCTAATTCGAGACGTAGCGTGTGGGCCAAATTTGCCACGGCTGCTTTACCCGCACAATATGCTGAGCCGCTAGGCATGCCGTTCAGCGCCGAAATCGATGAAATGAACGTAACGACACCTTTGGTTTTGGTCAGGTAAGGTAAAGCGGCTTTTAACGGATAAACCGTTCCATACACGTTACTATCGAGGACCTGCCGGAATACGTCGGGCGTCATATCGGCAAAGTAAGCGCGCATGGAAATACTGGCATTCGTGATCAGAATATCCAATTGCCCGAACGTATCGATAGCGGTGGCAATCAGGCGTTCGCAGTCGTCGAAGCAGGTGACATCGGCCAGGCAGCTTACTACGTCCAGGCCCTCACCAAGTAGCTCATCCTCGGTTTGGGCCAATCGCTCGGGTGTGCGTCCATTCAAAATCACTTTAGCCCCTGCTACGCATAAAGCCCGTGCCGTAGCTTTACCAATACCCGATTCCGAACCGGTAACAATAGCTACCTTCCCGACAAACGGCCCCGAAATCGCTGTTGTTCTGTGGTTTCGTTTACCCGAAACTTTAGAAACGACAGCCGATGAAGCCGACGATCGTACGTCTACAGGTTCCGATGGGACGATTCGTTTAGTTAGTTCGAGCACGTTGCGTAAAATAGTTATGTCGTTTAAACCAGTTGAAGGCTTCGTCTACAGCTTCTTCAATTGGTGTTTGGGGAAGTCCCAACTCGGAAATGGCTTTCTGCGAACTGAAATAATGTCCATCATTAGCTACTGCAATCATGGCTGAATTTAGCTGTCCCGGACGGCGAGTCAGTTTGGCCAGGGCATCATAACCCAAACCATACAGCTTTGCCAGACCGGGCGGAATCGGCCAGCGCGGTGGTGATACGTTCATCCGTGATGCCATCAGTCGAAACGCTTCCTGATAACTCAGATTGGCGTTCCCCAGAATATAGGATTCACCCAATCGCCCTTGAGTCAGCGCGTTAACCGTGGCTACCGCTACGTCCCGCACATGCACGTAATTTTTCCCCCCAGCCGGATAGCCTATAACGCGGCCCTTGTAGAGTTCCAGCAGCATCCGCCCGGATGTCGGTTTTGCATCGAATTCACCGAGCATAAACGTCGGATGAACCAGAATAGCAGGCAGATTTTCCTGCTCTACGGCTTTCTGAACCCGATCAGTGGCCGCCCGTTTACTGTCGATGTAATCGGAGCCGTATTGTTTCCCGGAAAATGGATACGTTTCGTCGCCCGGTTGTTGCTTCGTGCCAAACCCAAAAACATTGGCTGTTCCAACGTAGACAAACCGTTGAATATTGGTCTGGTGGGCAGCGTCTATCAGATTTTCTGTTCCGGTCAGATTCACCGCCCAGACAGCCGGATTACGAGCCGGGTTTACTTGAGCCAGAGCTGCTGCGTGAATAATGGCATCGCAACTCGCAACGGCTTTTTTGAGCGACTGTCTATCTAAAATGTCACCTTCACAACGTTCGACCGGTAACCCGTCAAGCGTCGGGTAACGCTGTTGATGCCGAATCAAGACTCTTACCCGGTATTGACGCGCCAGTAATTCGCGGGTCAGATGCGCTCCCAGAAAGCCACTCGCGCCGGTTAATAGTACGGTTGTTTCCATCAACGATAGTTCAGCATGGCTTTATACGTACGGGCAATCCGGCCGGGTGATACGTTCATGAAAAACAGCGAAAAGGCGGTCAGGTTCGCTATTTGTACGCGAAACCAGCTATTAGTGTCGTATTTTCGAGCCGATACCAGTACGTCTTTCGGGATGATGCAAAACCGGGCCACCTTCCGAATCCGGATGATGATATCAAAATCCTCCATGATGGTATAGTACTCATCGAACCCACCCAGGCGATCAAACAGCGCGCGGGTAATAAATAATGTCTGGTCTCCCCCGCGACTCATGATGCCGGGAAAACGGGTTCCGTAACTGTTGAAGCGAAGCATGATTTTTTCCGAATTGAACCGAAACCGATAACAACCCGCTTCATAACCCGCTTTAACGGCCTGGTCAATATCCGTAATAAAATCAGGATTTATGCCGACATCGGCGTGGACAAAATACAGAACATCCCCTTTAGCCAACGTAGCGCCGAAATTCATCTGAGCAGCCCGGCCCGGCTTTGGCGATTGCCTGACCACAGCGCCCGCCTGTCTGGCCACCTCAGCCGTACCATCGGGACTTCCCGCGTCAATCACCAAAATCTCCAGTAAGGAAGCTCCACCGAGTGCCAGCAACGTCTGGACTAATCGGCCAATTGCCTGGGCTTCGTTATAGGTGGGAATAATAATACTAAACGTCATTGGCAATTGATAAGTGAGCAAAATAGGATATTTATTATCCTCGGACAAGCACCCTGAACCGCGAGCATTTTTTTCTCTTAAAAAGCCTCTCCAATGGTCAGATAAAAACCGCTCGATTGACGTCCCAGTCCGTAATCCAATCGAATGTTAAGATGGTCACGACGGTTCATGGTAAAGCGTAATCCTGCACCGTAAGCCAATTTGGGCTCATTAACTCGTAGCAATGATTGCGCATCACCCAGAATACCAGCGGCTCCAAAAATCACGCCACCCAGTCGTTTATACAAATCAAACCGGACTTCGCTCTGAATCAGCGCTACGTTCTGATCGCGGTATCGACCTTCGTAATAGCCCCGCATTCGTTTGGTGCCTCCTAGCAATGACAGGGCATTAAAAGGAGCATCGCCCGTTGTAAAACTTACGAAATAATTGACCGCTAAGATTGCTTTGGCACTCAACGAATGATAGGACGACACGTCAGCCGTGTAACGCCCGAAGCGGACATTACCGCCCAACACCTGATTCTGAGCCAGATACGCAACATCGGCTACAACACCTTTGGATGGAAAGAAAATGACGTTGCGCGAGTCGTAAAACAAGCCAAGTCCAGCTCCCGACAATCGACTGCCTAATCCGCCAACTACGGTTCCCGAAGCCAGTAATCCACTTGGCTCGACGCTGGTTACCTGATAATCTTCGTATTGATACCGAATCCCAGCATACAGCTTTCCTCGATTTATATGGGGACTTATTCGCCGGAACGCATTGATACGTATACGAGGGAAATTCACGCCGTACAACTCACGCGCAACTTCCTGCTGGCCAACGCCATAGAAATAATAATTGTAGCGATAATACCCAGCCTCGCCATTGATGTAGTACTTGTCCCGATCGTAGAAAATCTGAAAGGGTAAATAAAACAGGATTTGCTTGTTCTGCGTGTAAGCGAAGCCCAGCGTAATCTGCGACGGACGTACTGCGGCTCTGGCTTGTGATGATGAATCTGCCCGTAAAAAGGCCATGTCGCGTTTAAAACGGAACGTAGCAGTAGCCGCTACACCGTACGCCAGCCGGGTTTCGGGCGTATAATAAATGAGAGGAAGTGGTAAGATACTAAACGCTTTAGGAACACTGTCGGGCGGGGCAGAAATGAGTAGGGCAGTTACCAGCGACGAAAGAAACATCAAGAATTTAAATTGCTTACAATATCATACGAAAAGTTGCCTCGAAGGGTTTGGCTTTAGGAATATTAAAACCATTCGGTAGATTAGGGCGTATATCTGATTGTAGAAAGATTAAATCTCATCATGAAAATGCACGCTAACTATAAATTCCTTCTATTTGGTTTGTTATGCCTATTATCTACGGCATTCTCAGAGCCAACGGCAGCTCCTGTTGATCACAGTGCCTATGACCGACTCCTGAAAAAATACGTCAACGAAAAAGGGTTGGTCAATTATAAAGGCTTCAAATCGGAGGAGAAAGTATTCAATGAGTATCTGGCGATGCTCAGCAAAAATCCACCGGCTGCTTCTTGGAGCAAAAACGAGCAGATGGCCTACTGGATTAACGCCTATAACGCGTATACTATTCGGCTCATTCTCGACCATTATCCTGTAAAAAGCATCAAGGATATTGGCTCTAAAATCAAGATTCCGTTTGTGACAACGCCCTGGGCCGCTAAGTTTTTTACGATTGGTGGCGAAAAAATGAGCCTCGATAACATCGAACACGGTACGTTGCGGAAAAAATTTAACGATCCCCGCATCCACTTTACGCTGGTTTGTGCGTCTATTTCGTGCCCACGCCTTCGAAATGAGGCTTACATGGCCGATAAACTGGATGCGCAGATGGACGATCAGGGCCGCGATTTTCTGAATAATCCGTCCAAGAATAAAATCAGTAAAGACGAAGCCCAACTGTCGAATTACTTTAACTGGTACAAAGGTGACTGGACCAAAAACGGTCAGTCGGTCGTGAAATGGGTCAATAAATACTCGAATACAAAAATTTCGGACAAGACCGACATTGAGTTCCTGGACTACAACTGGAATCTCAACGAGCAGTAATCCCACCTGAAACGGGCAGTTATGAAACACCTGATCATTATCGGAAACGGTATTGCCGGTATCACAACCGCCCGGCATGTTCGCCAGCAGGATTCAACGGTACGTATCACGGTCATTTCGGCTGAGTCGGAGCATTTTTACTCGCGTACCGCGCTCATGTACATCTACATGGGGCACATGACCTACGCGCATACCAAGCCTTACGAAGACGGATTCTGGGCCAAAAATCGTATCGACCTGCTACGTGGTTACGTCGAACAGGTCGATACGTCGGCGAAGCGAATCCGGCTCGCTGATGGTCAATGGCTCAACTACGACGTACTGGTGCTGGCTACTGGCTCGGTGTCTACTACGTTCGACTGGCCGGGTGTGACTGCATCAGGAGTACAAGGTTTATACGGGCTGCCCGATTTGGAGCGGATGGAGCAATTCACCAAAAATATCGAACGGGCTGTCGTAGTTGGCGGGGGGCTCATTGGCGTTGAACTGGCCGAAATGCTACGTTCCCGACACATTGACGTAACAATGCTTGTCCGCGATCCGCATTACTGGAGTTCTACACTGCCAGCCGAAGAAGGTAGACTAATCGGTCGGCATTTGCTTCGGCACGGTGTCGATCTTCGACTTGAAACCGAACTCAAGGAAATTCTGGCCGGGCCGCGCCAAGCCAGTCCGCCTTCGGCTGATTCGTCGGGGCGGGTACGGGCAGTTGTGACGAAAACGGGCGATGAAATTCCCTGCCAGTTTGTGGGTCTGGGCGTCGGCGTAACGCCGAACGTAGCATTCCTGGAAAATTCGGGTGTTGAACTCGGGAAAGGGGTTCTGGTCAACGAGTATTTTGAGACCAACGTAGCCGACGTGTACGCCATTGGCGATTGCAATGAGTTTCGGAAACCCATAATGGGTACCGACGGAGCACGGCGTAAATCCAATGAACAAATCTGGTATACAGGTCGGATGCACGGCGAAACCCTGGCTCGAACGATCTGCGGTTCCCAAACGGCCTACCGACCGGGCGTCTTTTTCAACTCAGCCAAGTTCTTCGATATTGAATACCAGACCTATGGCACCCTGAACGCCCAGCTTACCGACGACGAACAAACCTATTACTGGGAGCACCCGTCTGGCGAACAGTGCCTACGGATCAACTACCGAAAAGCGGATCATTCCGTTGTGGGTATTCATGCATTGGGACTTCGTTTACGCCAGGCGGTCTGCGACCGCTGGATTCAGGATCGGACGCCCTTCGAGAACGTAGTAAGCCAGTTTCAACAGGCCGATTTCAACCCGGAATTTTCAGAATCCTATACCGATCAACTGACCGGCCACGCACCCGCCGGATCGCCGGACCGCCGAAAAGGTTGGTTTCAGCGATTATTTTCAGCAACGCACTAATCCGTTATCACTATGCGAACTACCGGGCAACGTATTGGTCTCACCGCTTTTCTGACTGGATTTGCGCTGTTTATCGCTACTCTTCCCCTCAGTCGATACGTATTGACGGATAAGGTGTTGAGCGAAACAATCCAGAAAGAGCAACTGGAGGCTGTCCGTATGGCTACAGCATCCATGCAGGACAAGATGTATACATCATCGTTCAGTTTTGTTGGGGATTTTCGGGCGGCTATCGCTCGGCTCAACGATGGTTATAAACAACATGGCGAAACCAATCGAATTATTCCGGATTACGCCTTTCCGGTCACGAAGGCCGCCAGTACTGGTTTTTTCCCGGATAATAGCGGCCTTTTCTTCTGGCTGATTTTGCTACTTTGCGTGGGAGGAGCCCTACTTTACATATTACCGGCTCAGCAGGCGTTACCCGGCATAAAAAACAATGGCATCTATCAGGACCCGGCTACAAATCGGGGCTGGATTGGCGTTGTCGTGTGTGGCTTCCTGATTGGGTTCTATGTCCTTCTCTATTTTTTCCCGGAGTACATAACCAACTGGGTGCTGCTGTTCGACCCGCTGAGTAAGCTGCTGAACGGTGGTCCCGCCAGCCAATGGTTCGTGTATGGTACGTTGTATACCCTGGTGATTCTGGTCATGGGTGTGCGGATGCTGATCAAATACCGACACAGTCGCTACCAACAGTTCCGCACGCTTTCGGTGATGTTTTTTCAGACGGTCTTTGCCTTTCTGATTCCTGAACTGCTGGCTTTTTTTCATCAGCCCGCGCAGGATTTAAAAAACATGTGGCCACTGGACTACAGTTTTTATTTTGATTACCGAATCGACGAAAAAATCAAGGCCGGTACGTTTGGCATTTTTCTCCTCGTCTGGGGGACAGCTCTCTGGCTACTGGGCGTACCAATTCTGACTTATTTCTATGGTAAACGCTGGTACTGCTCGTGGGTATGTGGCTGCGGAGGACTGGCCGAGACCCTGGGAGATCCCTACCGGCAACTTTCCGACAAACGGCTGGGTGCCTGGAAACTGGAACGTATCGTCGTGCATTCAGTACTCGTCTTTGCCGTTGTGATGACGGCAATGGTACTCTACACGTACTGGAGCGGGCAATCTTCTGTATTTGGGTTTCTGGATTCTTATGGCATCCGTTCGGTTTATGGGTCCGCTATTGGGGCTGTTTTTGCCGGGGTGCTGGGTACCGGATTCTATCCTGTTTTCGGAAGCCGGGTCTGGTGCCGGTTTGGTTGTCCGCTGGCTGCTTATCTGGGGCTGGTTCAGCGGTTTAAATCCCGATTTCGCATCACGACGAATGGCGGTCAATGTATTTCCTGCGGCAACTGCTCGACATACTGCGAAATGGGCATCGACGTGCGCTGGTATGCGCAGCGTGGACAGGATATCGTTCGCTCATCCTGCGTGGGATGTGGTATTTGTTCAGCGGTTTGCCCACGGGGTGTTTTAAATCTGGAAAACGATTCGACAACCACCCGACACACTAATCCTGGGCCAATTTTGCTGGGGAATAACAGTTTCCGTATTCAACAATGAACGTAAATCGCTTTCGAAGTTGGTTTATTAGCCTTCTATTAGTACTAGTATTGACATGGACTTGTTACGGACAAACTACACATGCCGACACTGTTCACACGAAAGAATATGCGATTGAAGTGGCTGGTATTAAGGTTGGTACGATGACCGCTAATCGGCAGCAACGCGATAACCAAAGTGTAATATATACACTGATTAGCGATGTGAAAGTCAATTTTTTGATTTATAAAGTCATAATTTATTACAAAGTTGTCAGCCTGGTTCAGCAGGGGAAATTGATTCGTTCTACGGTCGACGCTCACACAAATAAGGGCGATTTCTCCTCCCGAACGGAGTGGAAAGGCGATCATTATGAAATTACGGCCGACCAGTATAAATACACGCACAAGGGTACGGAAACCCGGCGCATTGATTATACAGTTACGGACATGTACTTCACGGAGCCTACGAACCGAAACCGGGCGTATTCTGAGTATTTCGGTGATTATTTTACGCTGACTTCTCCCGCAAAAGGCACGTATCAAGCTAAGTTGAATGACCGGGAAGATGAATACCACTACGAAAACGGGCAACTCGTGAAGATCATCAAGAAAAACTCGTTGAAAAACTTCATTATCCGGCCCATCAGGAAATGAAGTCTAAGATGCTACGAGAAAATCACGGGTAGTTTTGCTTTTTCGTTCGGCAGCGGCCGACCGTAAAATCCGTCACTTATTAATTCCATATAGCACGAACTGAGCCTTTTCTGAGAATATTCAGCAGATAGTTAGGCGTGACGCTTCTTGGATAAACAAAGCTTTATTTCCTCATTACTTGCTGCCAATCGTATTGTTCTTTCATGGCCAGATTCCGTTTCGCCAAATCAGCTAGCATCCCCTTGAGTTGAGACCCGGCCAACCACTGCCCATTAACGAAGACGCCCGAAATTTTTCGGGTATTCGTGACAGCTTCCAGCGGATTGGCCTCCAGTAAAACCAGGTCCGCCAATTTCCCCACCTCAATAGTGCCCACTTCGCCCTCCATCCCCAGCCAGCTAGCCGGTAACCGGGTAGCGGAAGCCAAGACTTCTTCAGGTGTCAACCCAGCCTTTTCTAACAAGGCCAACTCATCATGTAACGAAAAACCGCCCACCACACCCGAAACTCCAGCGTCCGTACCGGTCACTATTGGCACCCCAATTTCCTTAAACGCACGTACCAACTGAAATTGAAAGTTGATCAGCTTTTCGAAGTAGGCCACTCGCTCCTGGCTCGTATTCTTATTGTAATTGTTGGCTGTCAACCATTTGCTTTGTAACAAGGGATGCACATAGCGTAGAGTCGGTAGTGCTTTTAGGCCATCCAGAGAACGCGCTTGGTCGGCAATTTGAACGATGGCCGTTAAGGTCGCACATAACCAGGTTCCATTCTGTTTGGCTAGCTGAGCAAATTGCCTGGCCTCCTGATCAGTAAAGGTCTTGGCGTGTTTGGAAAATTCTTCGGCGTGGGCAACCATGCCCAAGTGGGCCATAAAAGCTTGGTCTAATTTTCCCTGAAAGGCATCTGGGATATGTCCGATTGTCTTCATGCCCAGCTTAGTGGCTTCATCGATAATAGCGGTATACGTTTCGGCGCTCACTTGCGAATAGAGTTTTATAAATTCGTAGCCTTCCTGTTTGGCATCCCGAACGGCCTGACGGCCCTGCTCCGGAGTATTGATTACTCGTCCAGCCCCGTTACCTCCATTCAGCAGCGCGGCTAATGCCATCCGGGGACCTATCGCATAGCCCTTCTGAATTTCTTTTCGCTGGCAAAACGATTCCATACTGGCATTGAGGTTAAATAGGGTCGTCACTCCGTTGGCCAGATAGGGTGTCATCACATCCTGGGTATTGAAGGTAATACTGGCTGGCTCGGTGGGCTTACCAGACTTCAGGGAAAAATCAGTGGGGGGATGAACGTGCATATCGATCAATCCGGGAATAAGCCATTTATTTTTCCCGTCAATTATGGTTGCATCGTTGGCAACGGTCTTGTTTATTGATTCAATGTGTCCATTATTGATGACGATCGTAGCTTGGTAGATTACTTTATTGGGTGAGGTCATCGTAATGATATTCACGTCTTTAATGACGACGACTTTGGGAAGGACAGTCTGAGCTAGTATCTTGATTGAGGCTAAAACCAGCAGGAAGCAGGCCATAAAGGATTTCATTGTCAACTCAGTAGTTAAATAAGATGGCTATAGGCCAAAGTCGGTTAGCTACAGACCTCTCATCAATTGAGCATACCTAGTGTCTGTCTACGTATTGACTACTAATCAGGGGAAACTGTTTGATTGGCAAACTAAAGAGTACGGATACAGAAAGTGAGATTTACAGTAATCCTCTGATTGATTGTCTCCTGAAAGGCCCCATTTATAGAGCAGATATATGAACGCTTATTCGTATCACCTGGGAGCGATTTTGTAAGAGTCGGAAGTAAGCTAAAAGTAATTGCTACGAGCTTCGACATACTTTTTAACAACCGTAAACATTCCCATCTAAGTTAAATTGCGTGATGAAGTTTATCGTCAGTAAATCCAGGATTTGAGAAATAATAAAGTTTTGTAATCTTTCTTCACAGCTTATCGTTAAAATGGATTTGTTACATGAACGAAATTACCTGGGCCGATTTTGAAAAAAATTGAGCTGCGCGCCGGTACGATTCTGGAAGTATTCGAGTTTCCGCAAGCAAGAAAACACACGTATAAATGGAAAGTAGATTTTGGCGAATTCGGTATCCGAACGAGCGGTGCGCAGATCACTCATAATTATCAACTTGATGAACCCCCTGGTAAGCAGAGTTGAAGGCAAGATCACTGCTTCCTCTTTCCAAACTCTTTACGGTAAGCGATTGGTGTC
Source organism: Spirosoma harenae (assembly GCF_054776975.1). Lineage (NCBI taxonomy): Bacteria > Pseudomonadati > Bacteroidota > Cytophagia > Cytophagales > Cytophagaceae > Spirosoma > Spirosoma harenae. The sequence goes on from NZ_BAAHBD010000030.1 coordinate 149,471, forward strand.
ATTCTGAATTCTTTTTTGAACAAGCGAACAAAAGCGCTCTCGTTCTCAAAGCCACATTGGGGAACGATGTTGCCTACGGTGGCATCTGATTTCTTTAGTAGTAAAGATGCTTGCTTCAATCGTAGTCGCGTGAGGTATTGCATTGGTGTCAGTTCATAGGCGCTACGGAAGCAGCGGATGAAATGATAGTGGGAGAGGTGTGCTAAGTCAGCCAGTTGAGCGATGGTGATTTTTTCTGCTGGATGTTTGGTCATGTACGCCAGGGCGAGTTTTAGTTTTTTATGCACGTCTTTTTGGGTGGCCTCGTGCGTGGCCGGTATTTGTTTGACCGTTTGGTATTGAGGTGATTCAAACCAGGGCTTCTTTGGTCGCGTGGAAGGATAGCCATTTTTTTCGCGGAAGGCTTTGCGCTCGGAAGAGAAGTCCCACCAATTGAGTTTACTAGTTGGATGGTTGGCAAAATGTACCACAAGCCGAAACTGATCTTCAACACATGGATCGATCCACACCCCTTTTTCCAATTCGTATTGATCAGTGAGCTTCGCTCCGTCCTCACTCTTCAGGTCGTTTAGGGAATAATATCCCATCCAGATCAGGTCATGCGCGAAGCGTATCCCGATTGAGGGAAGACTTTGAAACTCAGATAAGGCAAACAGCTCCATTGCCCTGATCTTTGACGTATCAAGCAATGTCTGCAATACTTCTATTTTGTGCAGGTGCATTTCACCCTTTTTGATTTTCAACGCGCGCAGCTTTTTCACTTCTGCGGGTGTTACTTCCAGTGGATTGAGTTCCTCTTTAGTCATGTTCTGCGAAAGTTAGCAGGTAATTATTATTGTCACAGAGCGAAAATTCAGTAGCGCCATAAAACGTTTTTTCCAGGTCGGTGAGTACGGTTACGTGTTCTTTCACTTGTTCATAATACTGACGGATGTTATTCACAATGATGTACAACAAAAGCGATCCTCCATCGGCACGACTCACCATCGGGTGTTGGCCTTCAATGCTGGCAAAGAGCTGAAACATGAAGGTGACGCTTCCGTTCGTCATCAGGGCAAATACTCTTTCGCCTTCGGGAGTAGTCACTTCATCTGTGACTGTAAAGCCAAGTTTGGTGTAAAAGGTGATGGTCGCTTGTAAATCATTGACAAAGATGTTTGGCGAGATGGATTTCATTAATTGACTGAGTTGAAAGTTTGTTCAAAAGTAGGGTGAAGGTGAAAGCAGAAATGTGCTGAAATTGCCAAAGTGAATTAAACGTAGAGGACCAAAGAAACTGCAGAGAATAAAAGAGATCAGACGGTCAAATTTGTCGGGTGAAAGTTCCGCTCACCAAAATTTCAGAATGGGATAGTAAAGGTCATTGAGAAAGATAGAACTTCTTATATAGACGAAGAACCCCCTGACAAAACGAATGTATTCTATGGCAGAATAGAGCCACGCATGGGTGAGCGCCGATCCACTGACAGTTACCCTTTCGGCAGATGTAAATACTGGTCTGATCGGACCGCACAGGCCGCCCTGCGCCGATGCGTCGGACCGCAGCCGCGGACGGTCGCCGAAGCGGCTGCTTTTACGTTTCGTTAACCATCTTTTACAGGTCATTAACAGATGATAGGAGCGAAACTTTTAGCTTTGCACCCCACCACAATGGCGGCCCAGCGCAGTAGTTGAAATCCTTGAAAACAGAAAGATTAATGACTAAAGGCGTATACGTTTGTGCTCTATGGATGCTTGTTTTTTGCACCTCTTGTCAAGGACAAAAAACAGCACAACTCCCGAAAGATACTATCAATTACAACAGCAAAGACATCGCCACTTCCTACGGGCCTAACTCAATGGTTCGGAATGTAAAGCAAGATCGAAACGGAACTATTTTGATTGCCTCATGGAAAGGTATTCTTCGATACGACGGAAAAACGTTCACCAATATAACCAGTAAAATAAGTTCGCCCAGCTTCTGGGATGTCCTGGAAGATCGAAAAGGAAACCTCTGGTTAGCTACCAGGGATTCAGGTGTTTATTATTACAATGGGAAATCCTTTCAACAGTTTACAACCAGGGAAGGACTTGCCAATAATTTTGTTTGTAAAATTTATGAAGATAGAGCTGGTATTATTTGGTTCGGCACAGGAAATGGTCTGAGCCGTTACGACGGGAAATCTTTTCGAAATTTTACAACGAAAGACGGGCTTTCTAACAATAGTCTTACGACGATCATGGAAGACAAAACCGGGAAATTATGGTTTGGCACCAGGGGTGAGCCCTGTTTTTATGATGGAAAAACATTTACTGTTTTCAGAACTAAAGATGGTAAAGCCTTTACCAACGTTTGGTCGATCATCGAAGATAAAAAAGGGGCTATTTGGTTGGGTGACAATGATGGTCTTTGGCGTTATGACGGTAGTAGTTATACACTGGTATCGAAGCGAGGTGCTTCAGCTATAATCGAAGACAAAAAAGGTAACATCTGGACTACGGGTAGCGTACATCCTCCAAATGGAAAGGTCTGGGCACTTTCACGGTACGATCAACCATCGCTTTACAAAGAAACGCCAACTGTAACTGAGATCATGTCAATAGAAGGACCGGGGATGCTTTGTGGGATTCTGGAAGCTACCGATGGAAGTATTTGGTTTGGTGCTTTGGGGTCGATAAGTGGCGTGTTTCGTTATGATGGTAAAAGCGTTACGGACTTTAGACGGAAAGAAGATCAGAAATAATGTGTATACTATCTTTTTAAACGCCCCAATTTTGACACAATTCTGGTAAACCATTAACTGTATCCTGACCTGCACAATTCGCTTAGCCCAAAACTTCGTTGATTAAGGCCATCCTTCCGGCTTGATGGAGGTGCGCTCATCAAGCGGAACACACAGAGCCGTCCGATCATTGGGTATGTTTAAAATGAAATCCAGATACGTTTCAGCAATCGGTGACCGGCCATGGAAAGCAAAAAATAAACCTGGAGCCTGCGCTCCTTGTGTATCCCTTCGAGGGAGATAATAGTGAGTAATGGCCACCGATGAAGTGGTAAAATAACCAATCACCACTTCATCGGGATTCGCTTGATTATGGATATTACCCTCAAGGGCGCTGGGGGGCGTATCGAAAAGGCCACCTGTACGTTGGGTTTGTTGTTGAAAGAGTTCATAATAGTGAAAGGCATCTGGCGATAACGACTCTTGCCGAATATCAACCAGACACGGGGTTTCCTGATCTTCAACGTAACCGGATTCGATCTGACTGCGTTGAAAATTTTTTTCTTATGATTGGGTGATAGTTGCGCGTAATTCCGATAAACCATAAAAAGCGTAAGCGTATGATGTCAACACAAAGCCTGTCAATGGATGCAGCCCTGCTGACCGACCGGGAGCGAACGCTGGAACGGATCTATGCCAAAACCTATCCGATGGTGCGGCATTATGTGAAGGAAAATAGGGGTACCGACCAGGACGCCAAGGATATCTTTCAGGAAGCACTCATCACCTATTACGAGAAGATGGTTGACGGCCAACTGACCTTAACGTCATCAGTGAGCACCTACCTGATGGGCATTTGCAAGAATCTATGGCGACAGGAGTTGGGCAAGCGGGCCCGCAAAACAGGGTTATCGGACGTGCCAGTCGATGAAATCGGCGAAGAGGTAATGGTCGATGATGAGCAGCCAACCGCAACATTAATGGTTTTCGTCGAGCAATTGGGCGAAACCTGTCGATCGATTCTGGTCAACTTCTATTACTTCGGTCAGCGGTTAGAGCAGATCGCTGAACAGCACGGCTACCGGAGCGTGCGTTCCGCGACGGTGCAGAAATTTAAGTGCCTGGAGCGGCTGCGAAAAGCTGTGAGTCACCTATCCATCGACCAGTTCAACTCATAAAGCCTATGCGTCCTCTCTTGGAAGAAGTACAACTGCTGGAGAACTACCTCAAAGGTACTTTACCCGAAGACCAGCAGCTCGACGTAGCAGTTCGCTTGCTGTGGGATCAGGACTTACAACAGAAACTGACCAGACAGCAACTGGCGTATAAAGCGCTACGTCTGGTTGGGCGTCGGCAGCTCCGCGCCGAGTTAGAAGCCATCCACGTCCGTTTGTTCGGATAACAACCTCAGTAATCCCCCAATCGTTTAATATTATTCAATGGCTTTTTACAAGCCATCGGGCTTCTTATTGCCATGAGTCGACCGTCTTTTCACGAATCAATTTTCATCCTCTAGTTAGTTTCCTGTCTTATGTATTACCCAGAGCTTAGTCGCAACGAGTTCCGCAGGTTCGCCGTACACCATCAGCACCTGAACGGCCTGACAGTCGACCGGTATCTACACCAGGTCGAGAACATGACCCGGTCGGTCATTGAAGAACGCCCGATGAACTTCCGGGAGGTCGATGTTTTTTCGCGCCTGATGGCCGACCGGATTGTGTTCATGGGCGCGGCCGTCGACGACAACATTGCTAACGTCATCATCGCGCAGTTGCTGTTCCTCGAGTCGGCCGACGCCAGGAAAGATATCCTGATGTATATTAACAGTCCGGGTGGTTCGGTTTACGCTGGCTTGGGTATTTATGACACAATGCAGTACATCCGACCCGACGTAGCGACCATCTGCACCGGCATCGCCTTATCCTTCAGCGCGGTCTTGCTGTGCGCCGGTGCGGCCGGTAAACGGTCGGCCCTTCCCCACGCCCGCGTGATGATTCACCAGCCACACGGTGGGGCACAGGGCCAATCGGTAGACATCGAAATCACCGCCCGCGAAATAGTCAAGCTTCGAACGGAGCTGTACGAAATCATGGCCCTTCATAGCGGCCAGTCAGCCGAAGAACTCGAACGCCGTGCCGACCGTGACTATTGGATGAAAGCCGAAGAAGCCAGGGCATATGGCTTTGTCGATGAGGTGTTAGTGCGCTAATGTAGCCTGTCCGGGCTAGCGATCCAGCGCCTACGTCCGGGTGGTATAACGACAACTACGTAACCGAATGGCTATCGGAGCAAATGATCCATAGCCTAACGAGCCGTCAGCCCAAATCCAGGACTGGCGGCTATTTTTATCCAGGCCAAAATAGCCTGTACACCAGCAAAACCGACCCGAATGACTAAATAACGTGAATTATGAAGGATCGATTTGCCACTTTTGTCATCCTGACGCCGCCGGGCCGCCGGAGCGGAAGGATCTCACGATTTCTCAACACGTTAGTTAGGATGCTTTAAGATCCTTCCGCTCCGGCGGCCCGGCGGCGTCAGGATGACAAAAAACTGACGTAACATATTGATGGACAGATAGCTGCTATTCGAATCGCTATGATTCACGTCAAATAACGCTTTCAGTGATGCAGGAATAATTTTTTGGTGGGATGTAGTTTTTGAGCAGTACGGGATACTAACTGGTAAAGTAGCAAGGGAACTAACGTACCTGAACGATGGCGAATCTGTTAGAGCAGACCTTTCTGGAGCACATTAATGGCCACCTCGGCATTGCCCATAAGGTGTGCCGGTTGTACTGCCAGGACCCGGAGGAGCGGGTCGACCTCATACAGGAAATGCTGTATCAGCTTTGGAAATCCTACCCTGCTTTCGGAGGCCGCTCCAGTTTCACCACCTGGATGTACCGGGTGTGCCTAAATACAGCCCTGACCTGGCGGAAGAAGGCTACCCGCACAAGCTGGGAAAGCCTCTCACTCAGCCACCAGCAGATACCCGAGCAGCCTGCTGACCCCAATGAAGAGCAGCGGCAGTCACTCTATCGGGCCATTGCTACGTTGTCTCCCCTGAACAAAGCCATTGTTCTCCTATACTTAGACGAAGTGAATTACGAAGAGATCGCCGACATCACCGGCCTGAGCAAATCCAACGTTAGCGTACGATTGGTACGTATCAAAAAGGAATTAGAGATCCAACTGAAGAAACAAGCCGATTTTCCCAACAATGTCAACGCTTGATCAACTCAAAAAACACTGGGAGCCATCCATCAGGCCGTCCGCTCCCAACGCAAACGCTTCGCTGGACGAAGCGTCACTCCGAAAAATCATAACGTCGCAGGTACGGAAGCATACGAAAGCCAGCTTCAGTTATTTCTGGGCTTCGTTTACGTTGCAACTAGTGGTGTATGCCCTGTGCAGCCATCTGCTCATCAAATACTGGTCCCAAACCGAGGTTCGTCTGCTGAGTCTACTGTGTATGCTCTTGTATTTTCCCTTCACCCTTATACTGATGAACAAGTTCAAACGAGTCGCTACAGGGCGGCTTACCGGTAGAGAGTCAGCCTCGATTCATAACTATCTGGTAGAGCAGTATCAGCTATTAAACAGCTTTTTTAACTTCAAGAAGCGCTATGAACTGATCCTGATTCCCGTAAGTACCGCCATTGGTGTTTTTCTAACGTTTAAATTATACGTGCCAGGTGGTGTGCAGGCTTTTCCGGTTGGCGCTCTCATTACGTACGCGGTTACGGTGCTCTCCTGCTACGTCGCTATCCGCGCTGAGAACCGAAAAAGCTTTGCTGAACCACTCCAACAACTTAAAACATTGCTTCAGGACTATCAGGAATGACGCAAAGCTATGATCCTGTTTAAACGTTTATTTGAGCGCATTTTTTGTCCTTCTGACGAAGGAAGAATCTTAAGGTTTCTAGAATTTCGAGCAAGGATATAGTAAGATTCTTCCTTCGTCAGAAGGACAAAAACCATCATTCGCAACATTTCCCCAAAAATTTAAAACAGCTTCCAGGAGATAGCTGCCCGACTGGTGTTGTCGGATTTGTTCTATTCTCGCCAATTATGGCCAAATACATTTGTCTGTCAATCGTCAAAATAATCAATTATTGTCATGAGTAGTAGGCGTCAACTAATGATCGGGTTCGTACTCCTGATTAATGCACTGGTTGCCAGTCAGTGCATAGCGCAAATGAACCCGAACGTAGAGAAGGGGCAGGTAAACGTCGGCAACGTAACGATTGCTTACGAAAGTCAGGGCTCGCACAAAGCCCCGGCCATTTTACTAATTGCCGGTACGAACATGCAGCTAACTTCCTGGCCTGCTGGGTTTTGTCAGCAATTAGTCAGCCGGGGTTATCGGGTCATTCGGTTCGATAATCGGGACGTGGGCCTATCCACGAAGTTTGACCAGCTAGGACTGCCTGATTGGGCGGCCATCGGTAAAGCATTAGCGGAACAAAAAACTCCCCCTTTACCCTACACACTCGATGATATGGCTTCTGATGCTGTGGGCCTGCTGGACGCACTGGGCATTAAAAAAGCGCATGTTGTTGGCGTGTCAATGGGCGGCATGATTGCCCAGCGGGTTGCCTATAATCATCCTGAGCACACGCTGTCGCTGACTAGTATTATGGCTGGTGGGGGGAAGCCTACTTTCCCTTTGGTGGCAAAGCCAGAACTTGCCGGGCAGATTCCCCCGCCGGGAGCTGCCTCTGATACGGTGGCTTACATCAAACGGGAAGTGCAATCCATGAAAATTCTAGCGGGTCCAGTGTATCCGTTAACTGAATTGCAGGCGCAGAGACGAGTCGAGCAAGCGGTTCAGCGGGCGTATCACCCGGAAGGCTTACACCGACAGGGAGCAGCTTCTCTGGCTGGCTTCTACGCGGGGCGGCAGGAACAGCTCAAAACAATTAAGGTATCTACGTTGGTGATTCATGGGAGTGAAGACCCCATTGTCGTCGTTGAGGCTGGTCGCGATGTGGCCGCCAACGTACCGGGAGCCGTCTTTCAGTTGATCAACGGCATGGGGCATGACCTGCCGGAGTCCTTAACGAACCAGTTAACCAGCCTCATCATTGACAATGCCAGAAAGGGCAAGCGATAAGCCTACAGGTTAAGGTCAAGTTGAGTATTGAATTTGGTAGGTCAGTAGAACCAGGCCGTTTTCGTAGGGCTTACTAGCTGTTAGTCTTAGCCCAACTTTAGTCTGGCTTGATCCGAACAAACGGATACCTTCACCGAATACGACGGGATTCAGTTTGATGACTAACTCATCAATTAAGTGAGCGTCCAGCAATTGGCCAGCCAACTCACCCCCGCCACAAAGCCAGATGGGATCGCCCGGCTGAGTTTTTAAACGCTGAACGAAGTTAGTTGCTTCTTCTGTGACCAATTGGATCAAAGGCCCCTCCTCGAAGCGCAAAGACGAGGAGAAAATGTAATTTTTTAACTGAGGATTAATTTGCGTATAAGCGGGTTCTCCGGGCTGCATACCCCGTGCAAACCCCCACTCGTAGGTTTTGCGGCCCATCAAAACAGCTCCATACGTATTGATACGTTCCAGAAAAACGCTGACAAAATCGCCTTCCGTCTTAAAGCCTTCTATAGAGCCATTGGTATGGGCAATGAAGCTATCGAACGAGGCTGCTACGTCATAAATCAGTTTACGCATGATAATTGATTGAATATGAGTCTGTTTAAACGTTTATTTGAGCGCGTTTTTTGTCATTCTGACGCAGGAAGAATCTTAAGCTATCCTTATTTGTGAGTGATGATAGCTTAAGATTCTTCCTGCGTCAGAATGACAAAAACTCATTGACAACATTTTATCGAAAGTTTAAACAGCTTTTATGTCAAAAGTTAAAAGATCACCCTTTTAAAAATAGGCTTTGAACAGATGGTCAATCTATGAAAACGGGCACGGCTTAGTGGTTTTCCGGACGGAGACAAGCAGTTACTACGAGCAGAATGGTCAGGAATGATGCCCAAGTACGGAGCGTATGGAATTGACTCCAGGGAAGCTCAAATGCCCGGCGGTGATTCAATACGTCTGACACGGACGCAGCTTGTACGTCAAAAGCGTCCAGGGTTTCATTGAGCGGAACATTGCCGCCTATTGTGACTCCGATGACCCCAACTACATAGACAACAGAAGCAGCCAGCAAGAACCAGAATCGGGCTGACACGGGTGTTGTGGGCGAATAGTCCAGATAGGTGCTGAGCGGAAGCAAAAGAGCCGCTCCCAAAAAAGCAGCAAAAAATACGGGGTTTTGAATGGCGCGGTTGATGGATTGCATAGCCATGATATAGCTTGCATCGGGCAAGCGCTTTAAACCGGGCATTACGGCCCAGGAGAAGGCATAAAAAAGCCCACTCATCAGCGCGGTTGCCGTGGCTGTCGCGCCTAGTATAATCGTGTGCATGAGCAACTGGTTGTTAGTAGTCTGCCCACGGATTGGCGAGCCGTGGGCAGACCGGTAGGTTTTTCTAGGGGTTTACGACTTCCGATGGATGAGTTGAACCAGCTTCTTCGCTGACTAGCGGTTCAGTCCACATTCCCAGGGCAATCGACTTCTGAACAAAATCGGAAAAGTCAGTAGGCTTGCGGCCTAACGCCTGCTCGATACCGTTAGCCAACTGACTATTACGACCATCCATTACGTCTGTAAATAAGTAAGTCGTCAAGGCAATGGCGTCTTGTGGAACACCATACTCGGCTAGCATAGCAGTATAAACCTCAAGGGGCACCTGCTCATAGTGAATGGCTCGACCTGTAGCACGGGCAATCTCGTTAATTGCCTGGGCAAACGTCAACAGACGAGGCCCCGTCAACTCATAGATCTTTCCCGTATGGCCTGATTGGGTCAGGGCGGCAACGGCGACATCGGCAATATCATCAACGTCAATGAACGGCTCACCAATATCGGCTACTGGCAGTGCTACGTAACCAGCCTGTATGGGCTCCAGCAAATAGCCCTCACTAAAGTTTTGACAAAACCAGCTCGATCGTAGAATTGTCCAGTCGATTCCGGATTGCATAACCACCTGCTCGCATTCCTGTGCTTCAGGTTCACCCCGTCCTGATAAAAGCACGAGGTGCTGTACGCCATTGTTAACGGCAAGCTGAGTAAAGTCACGGATTGCATCGACCGCTCCGGGAACCGCCAAATCTGGCTGGTAGGCAATATATACGGCTTTTACGTCCTGTAAGACAGGCATCCATGTGGATTGATCCAGCCAATCGAAGGGTATTTCGGCAGACCGAGACCCTACACGAACCGCTAAGCCCCGGTCCATTAATTGCTGAACGATCCGGCTGCCCGTTTTTCCAGTACCGCCCAAAACCAGTGTCTTCGTTTTGTCCTGCGCCATCCTTTTGCTTGTTAGATTGTGAATTTGTTTTCGGGCAAAAGTAGTGCGGCTGCTAGCGGGCAAATAGAACAAAACCGACAGGGTATAATTTAGCTGATTAGGGATGGGAGTTCATTGCGCGTATGATACGGCTGTTGCTGGTACTGTGAAGGTGTATAGCCGGTAAATTCTCTGAAAGAACGAATAAAATGGGACTGGTCCGCATAACCGTTCTCGTAAGCAATATCCGAAAGCTTCGTCAGGCTCCCTTCGTTTAGCTGAGTAAGCGAAGCCTGGAATCGACACAGGCGGGTAAATAATTGGGGCGGAATGCCTACCTGATGCGCGAATTTCCGCTCCAGGCTACGCTCGGTGATTCGGAGTGAACGGTGTAAATCGGGCAGAAAAATAGTGCCTTTCGACGCAATGAGTTGGGTCAGCACATGGGTGGTCAGCTCGTCGATCGGTTTGTTCATTCGGCTAATCTGTTTGATAAGAAAACCGGAAAGAAGATCGATCTGACCAGAAACCGATGGGGTATGTACCAATTGATCAACCAAGCTGGCCGATAAAAGCTTTATGTCTAAACACCCGTCCGTCAGTTCGCGGGCATTCAACCCGAAAAGCGAAGGCAGTGAATGAGGCTGCAAGCAAACGCCCACCGTCCTGAACCGGCCGAGCATATAAATAGCCGTACGTTTTATGGTTTGCCCATAAGCGAACAATTCAGGCATTGGTGTGCCGTCCTGATCATAGAAACGACCTTCATCAGCCCGCTGAAACAGAAGGCCCGGACAACCATCTACCAGGGGACCGAAGCTTTGGGGAGCCCGTTCAGTCACAGGGCTTTCCATCGTCCAGAAGCAGCGAACGTATGCACTGAGATAGGCGGGTGGCTGATATTGACAATACTGCATAGTTGAGGATTCGCTTGGCCCGGTTTACAGGGTAAATGTTCATCCAAACGGCCTAAGAATCAAGAAAAGTTTGACAGGCGGTTTTACGCTGGCCATGGATAGCGCTTAGTGGTGACAATAATCGAGTGAGTATTGGGCAAGCCGGTAACTTACCTAACAGAACTGTCGGTTTTGTTCTATTTGCCCGCTAGCAGCCGCACTACTTTTGCGAGCTACAAAACACTCAACCTATGTACAACTCTGCGAAACAGTGGCTTTCCCATCTTGCTATTGGCCTTCTGACGATGACGAGCTTAACGCTCAACGGGCAACCCCAGGAAAAAATTAAACGAATTGAATTGGAGGCTGATCCCATTGCTTTCATCTTCAATGGCTATTCCATTCATGTCGGCTATATGGTCAATCACTGGCGATTTGATGCCGGGACTTTTGGTATTAAGCAGCCTTCGTTTGCTACTACGAATCAGAACTTCTCTGTGTTTAGTTCGGGGATTGGCCTAAAGGCAGACTACCTGCTGAAGCCGGAACGGGGATTATTTTTTGGCGTTCAATCCGACTACGGAACCGACAAAATTAGTCTTAAGACGGCCAACCAAACGACATCATTGAGCGGCCTGATTGTAGGCATACGTAGCGGCTATCGGTTTATGTTTGGCCAATCGACAGCTCATTACAAAGGTTTCTACGTGGTTCCGTGGATTGCTCTGCTGTATACGCCGGGTGCTACTTTGCTTGTACAGGAAAACCAGATGTACGCACAGCCCAAATGGTCTATTTTTCCTACTGTGCATTTGGGGTATCGTTTTGGTTCCACTAAGCGGTAGGCAAAAACAAGAAAAACCCAAGCCATACGGCTTGTTGAAAAAATGGGTTTTGCAAACCATCAATTTGACGCGCAAAACACACTAATGAGAAAAGAAAGTTAGCGAGAAAGTATAGCTACCTGTCTCGGTAAATTGAAACTATACAAAACAGGGAAATGTATTTTCTACAACTTAATTTTCGATTCGGGAAACCGTAATCGGAGAATTAGTAAGTCGGTTTTCAGCTAAGATCAATTAGACTATGGACCATTATTCATTTGCAGACGAGTGGATTGCCTCGTGGAATGCCCACGATCTGACGGCCATATTAGCGCACTACGCGGATGATATTGAAATTTTTACGCCAATGATCAAGCTGGCTACGGGTGGTGATCAGGAGTCATTGGTTGGCAAAGAAGCCGTTAGGGCTTACTGGCAGAAAGCGCTGGATAACATTCCTGATCTACAGTTTAAGCTGCTGGAGGTGACCACAGGGGTAAATTCGGTTGCACTCTATTATGAATCGGTAATGAATAAAAAAGCCATTGAAGTCATGTTTTTTAATGATCAGGGGAAAGTAAGCCGAATGTATGCCCATTATACGTAGACTGATAGCGCTTGCGGGGCAAAGTCTTGCAGATCTACAGATAAAGATCGACGTCGATGAAGCGGATTATGGCAGCCGGATTGTACCGATAACCTTGCAGAACCTGATTGAAAACACCATTAAACACAATATCGTCACTGTAGATCAACCCCTGCAGATAATGATCTCCACTATCTCCGACGACTGGCTGGTAGTTACGAACAACCTACAAAAGAAAAAATTTGTCGAAACCAGTAATCGGCAGGGTCTGGCGAACCTAACTTCCTTTTACCGCTATCTCTCGGATCGACTGGTTCAATTTTAAATAATTATTCAACTCGATCAGCAGCAATGTGAGAACCAACACCCAACTCTTGCCAACAAATAACGTAATGTAATTCCTGAGTAAACTAGAAAAAGTCTCTGTTTTATTCGACCGAATTTCGGAGCAATTTATTATTAATTGCCTGGGCGCTATTTCGTAGTGATTCTACCAATTTAAGTTTGTCGGTAGCCATATATCGGTACTCAGGAAGGTAAATGCTTAAGCTAGCAACCACTAAATTATTCTTGTAAATCGGAACAGATAACCCCGTAACCTGTCGGCATGGAATCGATTGTATGGCAAGCTTATTTCGGTTGATTATTCGTAACGCTTCATATAGTTCGGTTTCAGATTGTATTTCAGGCCAAGAGTTTCCTAATGGTAAACCACAATTACGAAGCATACGTTGAATTTTCTCCCTGGGGAGCATAGCTAATAGCAACCGGCCTGAAGCAGAATCATAGACCGGTTTTATATCCGCTGTATGTACCTGCAAATCCTGTTCGGCAAAAGTACGATAAATTACTACCCGCTGATTTTCCTTAAGAATTGCAAGTAAACAGTTTTCATTCACTAGTTGGGTCAGTCGATCCATTTCGTCTTTAGCTGCCTCCAACAAATCCTTTTGATAGGCATCGTTTCCTGTTAACGAATACGATTTGGCCCCTAGAATGTACCCTTTTTTTTTGCCAATCTGTTCAACATAACTTCGATTGACTAAGGTCTTTAGGATGTTAGCACAAGTTCCGTGATTTAATAATGCATTATCTGCTAAGTCACTCAAAGATTTAGGTATTTCTGGATCAATGGCAATCTTTTCTAAAAGATCTAAAGCTCTATTAAGTACTTGGATCATAAAATTGATTTATATTTTATAATGAAAAATATAAATTTGTTACTGATAAAAAGTCCATATTTCATCCATTTCGCGGAAAGTGTTTACAGAAACAGATAGTTTCGATTCTGAAAATGGTTATCTTTCAACTTTAGATATACGTTGATAATCGCACAATTGCGCTATCACTCGAGGATTTAAGCATTACGTCCAGGTAAAGTCAACAATCTTTCCATTTAATTTCCATTTCTGCGGAAGTGGATTCGATAGCCAATCGATTGGTTCGGCTAGCGGCTGGGGTTTGGCGGCCTTAGCAAAGGCTTCTTTAATGGCTATTTTTTGCGCTTCACCCAGGGCCTCGGGCTGGGCCGAAATGAAAAGTGGTGATCCACTCTCGGCCAATAGCCTGAGCCACTGCTTATTCTTTTCCCAGGCTATACTAGTTGTTAGGCCGACACAATCGCCATCTACGGCATAGAACTTGTTGTGCTGAGGTAGCCGAAAGGCCAGCGTATTGACACCCATGTTCAAGGTCCGACTCCATTCTTTACCACTGGTATCGTCCCCGATCCGGCAAAGCTCAAAGAGGCCTGCACTTAGGTGACTCATCGTATTACAGCCAATTATATAGATGCCATTACCAGCCGCATCTCGCATGGATTGGTACAGATGAAGCATGATCTCGGCGTTGGTTTTACTCCGGTCGTAAAAATTCCAACCGGCAGCTGTCAGGCTTTCGTTCATCGAAAAACCCCAGCGCCCTAGGATATCATAAGTCGTAAAATCGTGTTTTACCAGCTCGAAACCCCATGTTTTATATGCATCGAAATTGCGTTTTATCCGTTCGACGTTTTCAGGTATAGTCGGATCGAGGACCGGCATTTTGGGATTGTTGCGACCGGCAATTTTAGGCGCAAGCAGACTGGCTTTTTCATCATGACGCGCGCAGAGGGGACGCATCCACAATCCAGGTCGCATCCCTACCTTTTTTATGGTATCGCCCATTAACTGCATGTCTTTGAACTTAGGGTTCGGTTTACTGAAATCGTCGTTCCAGCCCCCATCACCCGGTAACAAAGGCGAGTACGTAGCCCATCCGGCATCAATAACGGAGAATGGCCTATTCGCCGTATCAGTCACCAAATCGGCCATCACGGCGGTCGTATTTTTGATCAGATCAAAATTATTGTTGCCGTAAGCAAAGTACCAGTCATTGATACCATACACTGGTTTTTTGGGTAATCTTGGCTTAGCGCACATGAGCCCACAGAATCGATGGTCGGTCTGATATGGGCTTTCATCAGCACGACTTTGCAGGGTGACAATATCAGCCGCGTGAAGCGTACGTTCGCCCAGTAATACGCCGTTGCCTCCCGAAAGAGTATCGCAAGTGAGTTCCAGACTCGAGTTGCTCAGCCGCCACCAACAGATACTGCCAGTACCGGTTTTCACGCCAAAACAAGCCGTCTGTTTTCCGTCGTAAATAAGTATATACCAGGGGTTTCGGTTGTCTTGTAGTTGCGTTTTCCAGCTCAGATCACCATACGATCGCTCAAAGTGATCACCGAGGAAATGGACGGCCGGTTTTGGCGAATAACGCCAGGATAATCGAATTGCTTTTATCGGTCGCGAGGGGGATTGCAGATAAACTCCACTGGCATTCCCGTTGGTTTTTACCGTAACGACTACGTCTGTATCGCTGAATGTATTGCCATTGCTACGCTTCAGACTAATCCAGGTATCATCAAGTTGGGCCCAAACCTCATCGGGTGAATTCAGTGCGACGGTTTGCGACAGGGTGTCATGGGTCAATCTGCCGGACAACGCTGCCACTGAAATGGATGAAGAGAGTTTGACAAACTGGCGTCTATGCATACGTTTACACGTTTTATTTCGAAGCGTTTTTTAAGCGGTACAATCCAATAAATATTTCATGCCTGCCGGGTTGTTATCAATCGTTTGAAAAACGTTCTGTATATCCTCTAACGGCGAAATTCGCGTAATCAGTTGCTCAAGCGGCAATTTGCCGGAAGCGGCTAATTGGATGGCCTCGTCAAAATCTTCGGGTTCGTAAACCCTTGTTCCGATCAGTTGCAATTCCCGCCAGAAAAAGCGGAACAGATCGACCGGCCTGGGTTCGCTATGAATAGCGACCATGACAATTCGGCCCCGCGCCCGCGCCAATTGCGTCATGGCCTGAACACCTGCTGCCACGCCCGATACTTCAAAAACAACGTCGGCCATCGCGCCATTTGTAAACATCTCTACTTCTTTCACCAGATCAGTAGCCACGGGGTTCAGGGCTGGTAAATCCAGTTTCTGACATAAGGCTAACCGGGTTTCATTCGGCTCGGAAATAATCACCTGAGCCCCTTTGTACCTGGCGACAAGCGCAATCAAAACACCAATCGGACCACCCCCAATAATCACCGCATGTTCACCCGGTTGCAGTCGACTAAGCCGGACATCATGACAAGCGACCGCCAATGGTTCGGCCAGTGCGCCTAGTTGAAGGGGCATCGTTTCGGGTAAACGATGGAGTGTATACGCCGGTACGTTCCAATACGTCTGCATCCCGCCGGGGGTATCGATACCGATGAATTTTAGGTTTTTACCAATGTGCCGCTGTCCATTGTCGGATGGGTCGTCAGTCCCCGGCTGCAAGGGACGTACCGCTACCTTATCACCAACTTGCCAGCCCGTAACCCCTGCGCCCAATTCGGCGATTTCGGCCGACACTTCGTGCCCGATCACCTGCGGCATCCGAACGCGCTGGTCCATTTTGCCGTGATAAATATGCACGTCGGTGCCACAGACACCGCAGTAGGCTACCTTAAGCCGGACCATGCCCGCCGGAAGCGACTCTGGTTGCGCGGGCTTTATTTCAAATTGTTGATTACCAGAATAATAAGCAGCTTTCATGATTTTGAAAATTGAATGAGTGAAAGAGTGAATGAGAAAAGAGCGAACCTTCCTGCTGATATTCGCTCTTTTACTCGTTCGCTCTTTGAAGAATTTGAAGCATGTTGCCTTCAGGGTCAAAGAAATTGCGCACCAGGCCCCCGCCGATAGCATTGGTCAATTCTCCACCCCATGTTACACCCTGCGAATCGAGCCAGGTGATGGCTTGCTCAATATTGGCAACCCGCAGCGCTACATGCGACCAGCCAGGCGTCCAGGTAGTCCGTGTGGGACGTAGCGTTTGATCTTTCGGCATGATTTCCAGCAATGTCTGATCGGGGGCACGCAGCATCCATACTGGCTTGTCGTGACGAAACCAGCGTTGGTAACCAAGCACTTTACAGTACCAGTCGGTTAGGGTTTCAACGTCATCGGCGGCAACAGCAGGGTGATCGACGCCCAGAAGCAGGGATTCGTTCATATCAATGAAGGAAGTATAAAGGTTAGGTTTTAAACGAATCGCAACTGGTCAGCTCGGTTCAAGGGTAAAACCAGATGCATTGTTAGATATGGAATATGACTTTTTGTTGACAGTCAGCGAAAGGGCTACGTGCTTTTCGTAAGTGCCAGTCAGTTGAATGGCAAAGCCCGGTTTGCTGATTGTCCAGCATTGATGTTTGAATTCGGCCTGCCAAGCGTCAATGTGTGCCAGATCGTCGGCGGCTAATAGGTGTAGTTGACTGATGGAGGTTGCTTTTTGCGTAGCTGTATGGCGGAATAATAAACCGCTTCCGGGCCGTCCTTCACCCCGTTGAGCTGGCTCCGGATGATACGCATCATGCAGATAGGCGTAAACAGGACCAGCTAATGTGCCCTGACCGATATGCCAGAGTTTTAACCCTGTCTGGTGACGGTGCATGGTCAACCTGTTCCCCTCGGTCTGAATGATCGATTCGCCATCCCGATTATTCAGCAGCCAGTTCCAAATGGTACGTACGGGTTCGCTCGCCCGAATGCGGTCAATCACGAACGTAACGTGGGAACCAACCTGAATCCAGCAGCGCGTAAACTCCTGAATGGGTGCTCCATACGAAGCGGCTGCTTCTGAAACCACTACCGATACGTCATCAATTCGTTGAACGGCAACCAATTGACCCCCGCGTTCAACCGGCGGACTGATAGAGCCATCGGTACGTATCTGCCGACGAGCCAATACATTTTGTTGCTCCAGCAGCTTGATTTTCGCCAGGTCTTCCTGTAGTCCCAGCGAATCCTGCTCCAGTAGAAACGTACAGGTGTTATGCGTTTGCGTAGCGCATTCCAGTCCGTGAATTAGGTTGCGATAACAACTGTGACCAGGATCGGCCAGGAGCCGTTCGCGATTGTAAACCAGCATAAAACTGTTCAAATCACCCTGCAAATGACCCGGCGCGTAGACGCCATCGGTATTCCCGCCCTGAATAGCCAGCACCGATTGACCATTCCAGGCATCGCGCACTAACGTATTGCCATTCGAAAACGATGTCGTCAGCGGCAGGTTTGCATCTGCTGGTGAAACAGCTTTCGGAGTACGTAGCAGTAGGGGCAACGTCAGAAATCCCCAGTCATTCACCATGCCGAACGTAGCAAGATCGTGCGGTCCCTGGGTTGGATCAGGTTCGTAATAGTCCTGAAATAACCAGCGCGCTAGCCCTGCCTGAACGGAATCGGTAGCACGCGCTGCTACGTGTAAAAGTAGATCACCTGAGGGTCTAAACAAGGCGGCTGAGTCGTTGAAGTTGACGGCTCTCGCTCGTGGCGAATCGCCCCAGTTCGTCATCGGTTTACGGTATAGCATGCTCTGCGCCATCCAGCTCATCCCACGCCCGTAGGCATCCACATCGAGTTGATGAGCCAGGTCAGGGTAGGAACGGATCAGCGATTCATACGCCAGCATCAGGGCGTTAGCCAGGTAATTCCCGTATTGCAGCGACTCACCGTACGAGCCGTCGGGCTGGAATGCCTGCGCCATACGCACTACGTCCGGCAGCAATTCGATTAGCAATTCTTCATTGCCCAGAGCCGCCGAAGCAACCAGTGCGCCGGAGGCCATGATGCCCCGCCAGTTGGCCAGATGATTGTTTTTGGCTAACCAACGCTGACAAAGAACAATGCCTTTGTCGTGTAGCGCCTGCCGAATTTCTTCCCGCTCCGTTTCGGCAAACACGTCACCCGCTAATGTCAAAACAGCCGCTACGCCCCAGCAAACGTGCGCCGTTTCCAGGTGCCCCGTAAACGGTTCATCATGATTGCGAAACCAGGGGCCAACCCATTCGGTTGTTGGCAACCGAACAATCTGGAACGTAGTATTTCGGAGCCAGAACGCCATTGTATCTGTGGGTTCGAGCGCGTATTGCATAGCCGCATCGGACAGGTACTCAGCCGCCGGATACCACCAGCCAAGCGTGGCCCGACGATCGGCCGGACTTTCGCCCTGAAGTCCAGGCGTTGCCAGTCGTTGTTCGACCCGAAGCGCCAACGCCTGCCGAAACTGCCTGACAGCGCTATTCTCGCTGGACAGAATCGCGGATTTTTCGGCTTCGGTCAGAAACAGAGCTGGTGTTTTTACGGCTACCATCAGAAATAGCCTCCGTTGCGCACGACCTCCGTCGGCGTCATGCCGCTTTCAACCATGTCCTTGATACCTTCTTCTTTGTGTACAATCTTTTCGGCGGCTACCAGCACGTCGTAAGCAATGGCTTGCGGGATCGCAATAACCCCGTCGATGTCGCCGAAAATCCAGTCGCCGGGTCGTACGATGACTTCGCCAATCTGCACCGGTTTCTGGTAATAGTACATGCGAAATCGACCAAGCATACCGGTGCTGGTTTTATACTTGTGAAAGACCGGAAAGTCCAGATTCAGAATGGCTTTGGTATCCCGGATGCCGTTGATGAGCGCCCCCCGGCAGCCCGCCTTGAGGGCGGCCATCGTCATCACCTCGCCCCACTGTGAGGTAACTGAATCGCCCGTACAGTCCCAGATAACGACGGAATCCTGATGCAAATCTTCGAGCATTTGCGCTCGCATTTCAAATTCACCCTCGGTCGTAATATCGGGGCCACCTTTGACGGTGAAAGCCATGCCAGCCATTTTCATTTCCTCGCGAAGGGGAGCAAACGCAGCCGGCAGACTAGACGCGTGCAAGTTGTAATTGAACCGTAATACGTCGTTGATGGCGCCGGTATAGAGTTGCAGATAGCGCATCCGCATTTCCGACACCGGAATGGGGAAGGGAGGGACGGGTTGCTTACCGTCTGGGTGGTGTTTTCCGTTGGAGTTCATTATTGTGCCAGAAATTTCATGTTGTCAAAATTGATTTCCCGAATGAGGACGTACTCCGGTTGATTGAGCACGAAGAGAATCACCCGCGCTACGTCCTCCACTTTCAGAAATTTTTCGCGCGCTACGTTCCGGTCGCCCCAGTAGTTGCTGTCGGTTGGCCCCGGATTCACATCCGTCACCCGAATTCCTTCTTTCAACACCTGATCGGCCAGACCGCTGCTGAGTCCACGGGCGCCAAACTTTGACGCGCAGTAGACTGGCGCTGTGGGGTTGGTCCGTTGGCCACCCATCGAAATGACCGTCACGATATGCCCCTGTTTTCGCGGTTTCATGTGTTTGAGGACTTCACGGTTGCAGAGGAAAACGCCCCGCATGTTGATAGTAATCATCCGTTCGTACGTTTCCAGATCGGTGGTGGACAGATCGGTGGTCGTCAGGCCGATTCCTGCGTTGTTGAGCAGAATATCTACCGGCCCGAAGGCTTCCTGACAGGCATTAAAACCGGCTACTACGTCGGCTTCCTGGCTGACATCACCTTTAAACGAGCGAAGATTTTCGTGGCTTACTTCGTCGGTTAATTGATGCGTTCGGCTAAAATCGAAGACGTTAGCCCCCTGGTCCAGCAGGGCGATGGCGGCCGCTTTCCCAATGCCACTTGATGCGCCGGTGATGAAGACGACTTTGTTCTGTAAATTATTCATAGTTCGTATCGTTCGATTTTAGTTGTCGTTAACCGCCGAGTCGACAGGCTGCTGACGGCGGGCAGCGTTGGCAACGGGAATAGAAGGAATCGGTCGGCTGGCCCGGTACCACATAATGGCCGAAAGGACCAGGCAAAGCAGCCCCGCGCCAATCGCGACCCGGCCACTGGTTTCGCCCAGCGACGGTACGCTCATAGCCATAAACAGAATACCCGTTACGACCAGTGCGACGGCGTACAACCGATTCATGGTCTGCATAAATCCTGGATTTTCGGCGGGTTTCTCGGCTTCGGTTAGGGGTGTGCTTAGTTTACGGAAGAAGGCTTCAACGCGCTGACGGTACGTATTCGATTGAGCGCCGATAGCACCCGACAATAGGAAGACGACTACGCAGGCAATGATTTCAATCAGCGTCGCCCATTCCCACGAAACCTGCGGCATAGCATTAAGCACCAGTCCCAAAGCTACGCCAACGACTAACGTAGCAAAGGCACCCCAGGGCTGCGGCCGCTTGAGCACGATTCCTAGTACCAGGGGTAAAGTCATCGGTATGGCGAACAGGCCCGTAAACAGTTTATTGGCTTCAAACGCCCCCCCGAAGCCACCGACGTAAAGCGCCCCAATTGTGATGAGTCCGCCGAGAACCAGCGTCATCAATCGGCCTACCCAAAGCATTTCTTTGTCCGTAGCGTTGGGATTGAACAGGCGTTGGTAAATGTCGCGCGTCAGGACACCCGCCGTTACGTTGTATTCACCGCTTAGTACCGACATGGTAGCCGCAAACATGGCCGCCACCATTAACCCCATAATGCCGGCTGGCAATAGCTTCAGACAGACACTGACGTAGGCCATTTCCGGATTTTCGAGGTTCGGAATCAAGGCTTTGGCGGCAATAGACGGGAAGAGGAAGATTACTGGAAAGAGGAAGAAAAATACCGCCGTTAGCATGCCCTGTTTCTGGCTGGCCTGTTCGTCGCGAACGCTGTAAAATCGCTGAATGAAGGTCCAGTTACCACTGTATTTGACCAGAATCATCAGGTAGTAAACCGTCATGTACAACGGCATTCCCTTTGGACCGTTTAACCAGGTGAAATGATCGGGAATTGTCGCCATCATATTCGGTAAACCACCCGCAGCCTGAATCGTCAACGGAACCAGTATCAGCGTAGCGACGATCAAAATAATGAACTGCACGACATCCGTTACGACAACGGCCCACAAACCACCCACCACCGTATAGAGCGCCACGATGATCCCGCAGGCCAGAATGGACGCTTCCAGCGAGAGACCCGTGGCGGCTTTCACAAACAGGCCGAGCGCATACAACCGCACCATGTTGTCCAGGATTTTGAACAGCACACCCATCCAGGAAAAGGTCTGCCGAACGGGCGCGTTGAAACGGGTTTCCAGAAATTCCATTGGCGTCATGATGCCCGCCCGGCGCCAGCGTTTGGCAAAGACAGCCACCCCCACCAGGGCTGGCAGCACCGTACTCCAGATCAGCGTCAGCGCCACAAATCCGTGCTGATACGCAATGCCTGCGTAAGCGACAAATATGAACGTACTGAACTTGGTCATGAAGTTGCTGATGGCTCCCGACACCCAGGGAATGGCGTTGCCTCCCTTGAAATAATCGCCGATGTTTTTAACGAATTTGCCCAGAAACAGCCCAATACCTGCCATCAGAAGCATGTAAATGGCAATGGCCCAGTAGTCTAGTTGTTGCAGGGTTTGCACGGTTAGTTTGATTTAGACATGTTAGGAGAATTTCGAACGTTTTTGAGCTGGATTATTTCCGAGACATTCGGACTGGCCTTCGCGCTTAAACCATTGATTTGCAAGGTATCAACATCGTCAACGACAATGGCCGACCGGTTTTCTTCATCGGTATAATCAAGGGTAAGATTGTCCAGCGTTATATTTTTGCCGTGCCGGATATAAAACCCGTAAGCCGGTAACCGACCGAACATTTCACCGCGTGGGTAAGCTTCGATCTTCTCAGGAACCGTATGATTGACAGCCGGTGGAGCGACGGGGACGGGTTTTCGCGTATCATCATCGCTCAGTAGGGGTTTGTTGCTCCCGTCAAAGCGAAGCCGGATTTGCTTCAGGGTTATGTTTTCGACGGGGAAGCCCGGAATTCCGGTGATCGAGCAACCGTAACCACCAATCCGGGACCCCTGTACATTCTCGATCAAAACATCTTTCAGGATGCCCGTAGTGGCCTGGGCATTTTTTCGATACGTCCGGTTTCGGGCTCCTAGTCGAAGAAAAATGGCGGTGCCTTTCACGTTACGAACGGAGATATTCGAGATGTTGATCCGTTCGATCCGGGCACCATCTACGGACATGATGCTAATCGCATCGACGCGCGTGTCGAAGACCGTACAATTTTGAACGGTAATGTCTTCAAACGCTCCGCTCGTTTCGGTGCCGATCTTAATCCCCGACGCATTGGTACTTACAATACAGTTGGTAATGGTAATGTCCCGGCAGCTTTCGGTAGGCGATAAACTTTTCAGGCAGATACCATCGTCGCCACTGATAATGAGGCAGTTGGATACGCGAACGATTTGGCAGTCGACAAGGTCCATACCATCGGTATTACGACCTTTGGCATCGGCATGACGGGACTTTTCAATGTCTTTGTTTTCCCGGCTATCGACCGTAATGCCGTCGATGACCATGTTTCGGCACGACTGGTAAAACTGCACCCACGACCCCGAATTACGCAACGTAACGTCCCGAATCTGTACGTTCTCGCAGTTTCGAAAATGAAGTATGCGGGGACGGCCACTGAACGACGGCGACAGATACGGTCCGTTAAAGTCATCACCCCGACCGTCGATTGTTCCCCGCCCGGCAATGGAAATGTTGTGCGCTTCCTCGGCGTAAATGAACATTTTATCCGTCACCAGGTCTCCGCCGTAGGTCGGGTATTTTGAAGCGGTGCTTGGATAGTCGGCTACATTGGCGCTTCCCAGTAACGTAGCGCCCGCTTCGACGTAAAGCGTTACGTTGCTTTTCAGGTAGATCGTACCTGATAGAAACGTACCGTTGTGAAGGTAAACTTTTCCGCCCCCCGCTTCGTGGCAACGGTTGATGGCCAGTTGAATAGCCTTCGTATCCATCGTTTTACCATCCCCATTGGCCCCGTACGCAAAGGCATCCCAAACACCGGTAGGTTTCTGGCTAAAACCGGCCGTAGTGAGCGTCAGGCAGAGGAAAAAGATGTTGATCAGGTTATTCATAGTACGAATGGATTGGGCCGATTACTGCATTGTCCCAGATTCTTTGACAATTGATTTTAAGGCCGGATTTTCAAAAAAGCACGTCTGCTTTGCTTGACTCAACGTATTATTGGTCAAGGTAATAGCGGAAGATTTATCGCCATAAACCGACAGAAATACAGACACAACGGCTGTTGGCCGCGAATCGGCAATGATGGATTTACGGGTGTTTATCAGCCTGATCAATTCCGGTGTTTGGGCTACGCTCTGCGCCTTCAACCCTCGAATGTCAAGTTCTTCAACGTCATCGAAAACCAACGCCGGACGCTGATCTTCTTTCACGAAGCGCAACTGTATCTGATCGAACGTAACGTTCCGGGCGTGGCGAACGTAAAACCCATAGGCAGATAACGTAGCGCCGAACATCGTTCCGACCGGGTAGGCATCCGCTTTTTCGGGCACCGCAGTCGGTTTGAATTCGGTAATACCACCTTCGAACTCAAAGTTCAGATTACGTAGCACTACGTTCTCGACCGGGTAATTAGTTAGGCCCGTGATTGAACACCCCAAAGCGGCTAGTCGGCTCCCCTGAATATTGGCAATCAGGATGTTCTGTAAAGCCGGTGTATTGTTGGTAGCGTTCGTGCCATACTTCTTGTTCCGGGTATTTAGTCGAACAAAAATCCCAGCCCGTTTTATGTTCCGCAGGCTAATGTCCGACAGCGTAACCCGCTTTATCTGAGCGCCATCCACGGTTATAATCGCCAAACCATCGCCCCACGTATCGAATACGGTGCAGTTCTGAATCACGATATCTTCGAAACGCCCTGCGGTTTCGGTACCAATCTTGATCCCACTAGCGCCCGAACTGACGTGACAATTGGTGATGCTGATATTCCGGCAGGCTTTGTCGGGCGAGAAACTTTTGATACAAATGCCGTCATCGCCACTGGTAATGAAACAGTTGCTGACGCGCACGACCTCGCAATCGACCAAGTCCATTCCGTCGGTGTTGCGGTGCTTAACGGCGTGTTCCCGGTTCGGATTCTCGACGTCTTTGTTTTCGCGGCTGTCGACCGTAATTCCATCAATTACCAGATTTCTGCAAGCCTGGTACGTTTGCACCCAGGACGCCGAATTCTGTAGTGTTACGTCTTTGATCAGGACATTTTCACAACCGCGAATATGCAGGATGCGCGGACGGTATTTGAACGATGGTCGCAGATACGGATCATTGGGACCCCGGTTGTCGATCAGATCGCCACGTCCGTCGATGGTTCCCCGCCCTTCGATGCCTATGTTCCGACAGTTTTCGGCGTAAATAAGGGCTTTGCTGGTTAGTGGATGTTCGTCGTAGGTTGGATAACTGGAGGTTTGGTCAGGGAAATCAGTGGCTTTGGGGCTCCCCAGCAACGTAGCGCCCGCTTCGACGTAGAGTGTTACGTTACTTTTCAGGTAGATCGTACCCGACAGAAACGTACCATTATGAAAATACACTTTTCCTCCTCCCGCAGTATGACAATTGTCAATAGCCGCCTGGATGGCTTGGGTATCCATCGTTTGGCCATCGCCTTTAGCTCCATAGGCCAGTACATCCCAAACCCCGGACGGTTTTTGAGCGAGAGCGCTGGTCACTATTGATAGCCAGAGAAGAAAAATGTTAACGGCGTACTTCATCGTGAATGCGATTACACTACTTTACTTTTTTCCATGATAAGCATGGGGTAATCGTATAAGGGAAGCTGACGAAAAATCTGGGCTTCGGCGCCCACCCGCCATTTGTCGTTGTCGAACATCTTCTCTTGGTTCGGGATTTCGAGAATCTCGCCCGATAGCGGATCGACCAGCACCGGCTCCGAAAACCCCCGGTCTTCCCAATCCCAGAAAAACAGGTGAACGCTGTCGGTGGGTGAATTGTCGGATGCCTTTTGGTCCGACCAGTAGGCCAGCATAAGACCATTATCGGTATTCAACGTAGTCGTACAGACGCCTTCCAGATTCTTCTTGGTTCCGTTGCCAAACGCCTGATATTCTTTTTCTGTAGCAGCCTCCTTGCCCGCCAACGTATTGACCGTAGCGCTCCGCGTATGTACCTCACCATGTACTAGACTGCCCAGATGTTGCAGGGCTTTATAGGCAATTTTTGGCTTGATTTCAGGCTTCTGCCGCAGAATACCTTTGTAGTTCGTGTTGCCTGATCCTTTCGGATAATCGTGCAGATCAACGATCAGGAACCACAGCGTCATGGGTAGATTCAGCGAGCAGTCGGTTAGTAACCGACGTAGCATGACTTTGGCCTGAATGGTTTCTGTCCACGGACCCTCGCCCGAGAAACCGGTACTATTCGGATCAGATGGAAAGCCATTTTCGCCCTGCCAGATCTTGATTTTTGGGTTATAGCGGTCAATTAACTGGCGTAGTCCTTTCGTCCGCTCGGTATAGGCTTCGGGCAACGTTGTGTAGGGATGGAAAGAAAAAATGTCGATCAAATCCGCCAGGCCCGCTTTAAATAGCTCCTGTACATATAGGATGGGCATTCGTGAAACCACACCGCCGACGATCAGCGCATCCGGGTTATTTTTTCGGATCAAGGGTGCCGTTTCCCGCACTAACTGCACGTATTTTTTCGGGTCGGGTTTATCGGGTTTCCAGAAGCCGGACAGGTTCGGTTCGTTCCAGATTTCGTAATGCTGCACTTTCCCCCGGTAGCGTTTCGCAACGGCAACCAGAAATTTTTGCCAGGCGGCATTGGCTACCGGATTAGCCGTTGATGGATAAAACCCAACTTCACCTTCCTGGTAATTGGTGTTGCCATAGCCAACGTTGAAAAACGGCTTTACGCCCCGACTCACTAGACCATCCACGCTTTCGTCCAACCACGCCCAGTCGTACTTGCCTTTCTCCCGTTCTACGCGCGCCCAACCCGTTTGCAACCGCCCCCATTTGACCGGCAGATTGTCGATCCAGGGATACACTTCTTTGGGTTTCCACAAGTCGCGATCCAGTGTTTCGCAGCCGATACCAAAGGGCGAATTTTTGATTTCAGTTGGCTTCATCAAGCGAACGGTACCAATTTTCTTCAACGATACAGCTGTAGCTTTCTCACACGCTGGCGTTATCGTTTCTGCCAATCCTGATTTTAGATCGGTAAACGAAGTCGACAACGGAAGCACCGATAGTGTCTTTAGAAACGTACGACGGTTGTTCTCCATGGTTGGTTTCGGTTCAGGCAAGTATGTTACGCTACGTTACTTTTTTCCATAATCAGCATCGGGTAGTCCTGCAACGGCAACTGCCGAAACACCTGAGCCTCCGCATCGACCCGCCATTTATCCTTATCATAGATTTTCTCGTGATTCGTCAGTTCGAGAATATCGCCCGAGATTGGATCAACCAGAACCGGTTCAGTAAAACCCCGGCCTTCCCAATCCCAGAAAAACGCGTGAATTGTACTGTCAGCTGCTTTATCGGCAGCTTTCGCTCCTGACCAATACGCGAAAACGGTTCCATTGTCGGTATTTAAAACCGCCGTGCAAATCCCATCCAGGCTCTTTTTAAGTCCATTCCCAAACAGGCGATACTCTTTCTCAGTTGCCGATTCACTACCTGCTACGGCATGAACAATCGAGCTGCGCGTACGTACATCCCCGTGCACCAGACTCCCCAGATGTTGCAACGCTTTGTAGGCAATCTTGGGTTTAACCTCGGGCTTTTGCCGAAGAATACCTTTATAATTCACCTTACCTGAACCCTTCGGGTAGTCGTGCAGATCGACGATCAAAAACCACAAGGTCATGTCGATGTCCAGCGAACAATCCGTAAGCAACCGACGTAGCATGACCTTCGCCTGAATGGTTTCCGACCAGGGGCCTTCTCCGCCATAACCCGTGCTGTTTGGGTCGGAAGGAAAGCCATTCTCGCCCTGCCAGATCTTGATTTTTGGATTATGCTGGTCCAGCAGTTTACGGAGCGCTACCGTTCGCTCCGAGTAGGATTCCGGGATAGTGGTGTAGGGGTGAAACGAAAAAATGTCGATCAGATCAGCGAGTCCGGCTTTCAACATTTCCTGGATGTAATACGTTGGCATCTGTGAAACCACCCCGCCGACTATAACCGCATCCGGGCAGTTTTTGCGAATAATTGGAGCCGTTTCCCGCACCAGTTGCACGTACTTTTGGGGGTTGGGTTTGTCGGGACTCCAGAAGCCCGCCAGATTGGGTTCGTTCCAGATTTCGTAATGCTTGATCTTGTTCTTGTAGCGTTTGGTCAGGGCCGTTACGTAGCGTTTCCAGGCTTCGTTGGCTTCAGGAGAGTCCAGCGGATGATAGCCAACTTCCCCCGCCATGTAATTGGTGTTGCCATAGCTCACATTGAAAAATGGCGTTACGTTTCGGCTCACCAGCCCGTCGACACTCTCGTCTAACCAACCCCAATCGTACTTTCCCTTTTCCCGTTCAACTCGTCCCCAACCCGTTTGCAGACGCCCCCATTTGATCGGCAGACTATCGACCCAGGGATAGACCTCTTTGGGTTTCCACAAGTCGCGGTCCAGCGTTTCGCAGCCGATGCCAAAGGGCGAGTTTTTGATTTCGGTTGGCTTTTTTAACCGGACGGCACCGATTTTCTTTAAGGGGGCAGCCTTTGGACCATCACCGGGTTGCGTAACGGGATTCGATACGTTCGTTTTCAGATGATCGAGCGATGCCGATAGCGGGAGCACCGACAAGGTTTTCAGAAAGTTACGGCGGTTATTTTCCATACGTTGATTAGTAACTGGTCAATGGTTCATTGAACACATTGCAGACGTGTAATGAATAACTATTGAAATGGTAGGGTCCTTCGTAGCCGGTATCGCCGAGCAGGTGACTCACTAGGGCGATGGAAAGCGGATAAAACCAGGAACCCAGCATAATGTGTGTGCGATTCGGGTCTTCGTCGCGCAGCTCAGCCCGGGCGGACGTGTCGCCCTCCTGCCAGATCCAGTGCGGGCGCGGAACCCAGTCGTTAGGCTGGCTATCCCGACGGTGCAGCAACCAGCCGACGCCATCCGGACTTTCATGCTGAAGTGCGTGGGCTAAATACCGTCGGCAAGCCTTTTCAACATCCTCCCGACGATAATCGGTCAATGACGCCAGATTCACCAATTGATAGGCCCCATCGAAATCGGGGCAATCGGAGCCTCCCGGCCAGAACGAACCATCGGGTAACTGGCAGGCCAGCGTTGAATCGATGGAACGTTCGAGGTGCCGAAGTGGCCAACCTAAGGCAAAATAAATGGGCACTACGTGAATGGTCCCGAACAACCCGTTGTCGCGATCAGCCCCGAACTGCGTCCCCCAGTAGCCGGTCTGGCTGTCCTGCAATTCTTCGAGAGCCGGAAACATGGCTTTCTCCATCAGCGCGTCGACTTCCGACGCGCCAAACCAGTCGCGTAGGGCAAACAGAGCCGTAGCGGCTGCCAGCACCTGATTACCCGCCGACCATGAATTGCGCCAGTCGTAGTGTTTTACCCAGCGGTATATCCGATCGGCATCGAGTAGCGGCTCCAGAAAGCTCAGTTCGCGTTCGGGTTTGCGGTCGAGCATCCGTAGCGCCCAGATGTTCCCGCGGGTGTAATGCCAGACGGGCTCCAGTTCGTCTAGTGTTCGGGTGCGGCTAAACTCCGAGGCTTTTCCGGAGAAAAAGCCCTGCTCGGTTTGTCTGCTCTGAAATTGCTCAGCCCAGATGTCCAGATCAGCGGCTGGACGGTTGTGTAGTTCACCAAATAAATCCAGGACGTGAGCGGCATGGTAGGAGCCGTAAAAGCTTTCGCCTTCGCCCTTCTCTTTTCGATACACGCCGGGTTTATCGCCGATTTTCATGGCGTTGACGAAATCCAGCGATGCTTTCTTTATGCGTTGATAACCGGGTGTTTCCATTAGCGTATTGGTTGTATTCAGAGTATAGTTTACGTAAATAATGGCCGTGTTTTTTTTGTCATCCTGACGAAGGAAGGATCTTAAAGCATCCTGACTTTCAAATAAGGATAGTCTAAGATCCTTCCTTCGTCAGGATGACAAAAAGCTATCCTTACTGACCTGCTAATTGGAGGTTTAACTTTAGGGGTGTCCATTATTTTACATCAATTAAGTTTGGCTTTAGATTATCAGGTTCGGTTTAAAAAACCTCGGTTTCGCAGCCATATTTCCAGTTGGCTCATCCAAGAATCGGGGAGAGCGGGGTTGATGCCGAAGCCGTGTCCACCTTTTTCGTAGAGGTGTAGTTCGGCCGGTACGTTCGCTTTTTTGAGAGCTTCGTAGAAGCGGATGCTATTGCTGAATTTCACGGTAGAATCATCGCCCGCGTGAACCAGAAATGTCGGTGGCGTATCGGCTGTTACGTGTTCTTCGGGCGAGTAATCAGCCAGTTGCTTGTCCGTTGGGTAATCGCCCAGTAGGTTTTTTACCGAACCCTGATGGGCAATGTCGGAGCGGAAACTGACGACAGGCCAGCAAAGCACCAGAAAATCAGGACGTAGTGACGTGGTGTCTTTTCCCGGTTCGAATGCCTTCGTAAACTGCGTTGCCGTTATAGCTGCTACGTGTCCACCCGCCGAAGAGCCGAGTATCCCCACTCGATTGGACTGAAGTTGCCATTCCGTTGCCCGCTGCCGTACCAGTCGAAGCGCTTGTTGCGCATCCTGAAATGGTCCAATGGATCGATCCTGCATCAAGCCATCGGCTGGTAATCGATATGTGAGTACAAAGGCCGTAACACCCCATTGACTTAGGCGCTGGGCAATGAATCGAGCATTTTCGGTATTCAGATTTCGGTAACCACCGCCCGGACAGATAATGATGCCAGTTCCGTTCGACGTAGCAGGCCGATACACGATTAGTCGCGGAATAATTACATTGGACAAGGCTATTAATCGACCTTCGGCATCGTACGTCCGTTTTTCGGGTTGCGTACTAACTACCGAGTTTGGAACCTCGTTTGGATACAACGGCACGGCTGGCTCCTGCTGGGCCATCATTCGTCCAGGTAGCAGGGTTGCTGCCAGCAGGAGATAGGTTGTATAGGCCATTGTACTAGTCATGATACGTAACGACTTATTGATTTTCAGCCAGACTGATAAGCGACTTATCGGCAATCAGAATCGGCGAATCGTAGAGCGGAATCTGGCGGAACACGTTCTCTTTTTTTTGCCAGCTCTCTTTCGGAATTTCATACACAGTTCCGGCGATTAAATCTACCCAAACCGGGTTTTTAAACCGGGCGTTGGCAAAGGTGAAATCGCACAGGGTTTGCTCATTGTTGTTCGACGGTACGTTGTCTTTAATCCAGACCGTTACGGCCTGAAGCTGGCTGGTCTTATCGGCGAAGGCGTACAGCGATAGCGTACTGTTGTCCTCTTTTCTAGCCGAATACGGGTACGTTTCTAACCGATCCAGGCGGTCATCGAACACGGAAATCAGGTTCTGAAAGGCATAATAAGCGGGTTTGGCGTAGGCCACGGTCATATCTTCCTTCGCCTGCAACAACCCTTTGTGGTTCCATTCCTGCGGAGTTTTGGCATCCATGATCGTGAAGCAACACGACTCTTTATCGTGGCCCAGATCGGTCAACAGTCGGCGCAGAATGTGTTTCGACTGCGTCAGTTCCGTCCAGGGGTAGTTGTTCATGGCGAAATTTTTATTCCACTCCGACGGGCAACCGGCTTCCCCCTGACGAATCCGAATCTTTGGAAGACCGGCGCTTCGACTGTAGTTGGCCACCACTTTTTCCAGCTCGATTTCCGGTTCCCGATTGTCGGGGTTGGCAATATGTCGGTGATGGCTGATTTCGTCCACCAGATCGAGCTTGCCTTTTTCCTGTAGGATTTTCAATACGTTGTCGGCGAATTTGTAATCGACACCACTGCCGAGCGCGAAGGCAATTATTTTGGCTTTCGGTTGAACAGATTTTACGACTTCGGCACTTGTAATAAAGAAGTCCGCGTAGTCGGGAATCGAGATTTTGTAGTTGGGTTCATTCCAGATTTCCCACTCCGTTACTTTATCGCCGTAGCGATTGACGATGGCCGCTACGTAGTTCTTCCAGCCTTCCAGCGCTTCGCCCGAGTATGGGATAGACGCATTCAACGTAGTGCCGCCCCCGCCCGAATAAACGGGATTGCCGTAGGAGAGATTGATCCAGGGCGTTACGCCCTGTCGTACCATGTCGTTTACGATCTCATCAAGCCAGGCAAAATCATAGTGCCCCCTGACCTTTTCGCACTTGGCCCAACCCGACTGAATCCGCGCTTTTTTGACACCCAGTTTGCCAAGATAGTCTTTCCAGTTGGTGTAAACCGTATAGTCCCGGTCCATGTATTCGGCACCCACCGACCAGTTCGACGAACGAATATCCCGCGACTGTTTCGGCGCTATTTTGCCCAGGTATTTAAAGGCTGGATTGGCGGATTGACCCGTAGGTGTTGTGAGCGGCAGGACCGATTTTTCGGCGATCAGCACGGGGTAATCGGCTACCGGAATGGCGGTAAAAGTGTAGCTATTGCCCGATTTTTTCCAGTTGCTTTTCGGCACTTCGTAGACACGCCCCGTGATCAGATCGACCAGAACGGGCGTTGTAAATTTACCGTCAATCGTTACGTCGGTCGGCTTTGGTTCGTAGGTTTCGGCGGGTCGCGCTTCACCACTCCATAGCGTTACGAGAGTGCCGCCATTTTTGTGGTGACGATATTGAAAAGTGGATACACTTGGTTGATTGACAGTTGGTTTTGTCTTGTCGAGAAGTTCTAGCTGATCGTCGAACGTAGTGAATACGTGTTGAGCCGCTTTGTAGGCTAGTTTAGGCCGATCAATGGTTTTGTCTGGGTTTGTTTTCAGCAAGCCTTTTGTATTGACACCCGTCATGTGGTCGCCAGCAGCGTAGTGAATATCGCTGATTGTGAACAGGTTGGTGGCAATGCCGCGTCCGTGGTCACCCAGCATCCGGCGTAAATCCCACTTGGCCTGGCTGATTTCAGTCCAATCATACTGCCGCAGCGCTCCGATGGTAACGTTGCTTGCGGTTGATGGCGCGCCATTTTCACCCTGCATGAAAGTGATTTTGGGGAGACCGGCGGTCCGGTTATAACTCCAGACCATTTGCCGCATTTCCTCAATCTTCGGATAGGAGGTTTCGGGAACCGGCGCGTAGCCGTGATACGTCAGAATATCGATCAGGTCGAGGGCATTCTCCTTTTTTAAATGCTCCATGAATGGGCGCATAAAAGCCGTTGCGGGCACACCAGCAACGCCCAACGCGATCAGTTGGGCATTCGGCTGGATGGAACGTACCAGTTTTGCGGTTCGAATGTAGAAAGCTGCGACTTCTTCGCCGGTATTCAATTTATTCAGGTCAGGCTCATTCCATATTTCCCAGGCTGGAACCTGCGCTTTATACCGGGTTACCATCGCCCGAACCCAATTGTCCCAGGCTACGAGCCCTTCCTCAGAAGTTGGAATTCTGCCACCCAGTTTTGCCTCACCACCGCCATTGTACAACGGATTTCCATACGACAGCTCAACCCAGGGCGATACTCCTCGCGAATAAGCATCGGGAATCACCGCATCCAACCAAGCGAAGTCATATTGTCCTTTCACCTTCTCGCACTTCGACCAACCGCCCTGAAGCCGTATACGTTTCGCTCCGAGTGGCCCTAAATAGGATTTATACGATTGGTAATCAGTATAATCGCGGTCGAGGGTTTCGCCACCGATGGACCAGGTTGATGCTTTTATCTCCTTAGCCGAACGCGGACGCAACTGCCCAATCTCTCGATACCCTTTAGGCTCGGGAGGAGACTGGCCAAACGCAGTAGTCAGGCTAATGCTGAGTAAACTCGCAGCGAGGAAAGCGTGATGGAACGAGCTCATTTTCGGTTTTGGGATAAGGGAAGCAGGCCTTGTAGAAATCCGGCGATGTAGCCCGCCTGTAGCTGCATTGCGAAATCGTCGTAATGCACATGATCGACAAAATGCTCGCTGCCCAGACTCCGCGTAAAAGTATAGAGGTCAATACTGGAAACACCATGCTTGTGCATTACCTCATCGGCAATCGCGTTATACGCATCCAGATCGCGGGCGTAGCGTTTGAAGGCGCTCGAGCGGGAGTTGTGCCGTTCATCTTCCACGGAAGTAGTGCGCATCCAGACCAGCCTGATGTTTCGTTTATGCAGCAGTTGATAAATAGCTTCCAGGTTTTTGCGGTAACTGGCCGAATCCACCTGGATAGCGTTGCTTTGCGGATTTCGCTTGATGTCGTGCAGCCCACAGTTCAGGAGCAATACGTCCGGTTGAAACGACTTATCGGGGGCTTTCAATTTCAGGTATTCCAGTACCATGCGCGAATCGCCCCCGTTGGCACCCACTGGTACGTCCAGGTTTTTAGCCGCCTGTCCATCGTCGCTTTTCCGGTCATACTGCCAAACGCCCTGCACATATTTTTCCAGAAACGGTCCATATCGCATCGAAATACTGTCACCAATGACGTACAGCTTCGGCAACGACGGAGCGGCCCCGAGGAGTAAATAAGCAAGCAGGACAACGGGAACGATTCGGGGAAGTTTCATGGGCAACACGCGTTAAAATCGGTATAAACTACGGCTTATCTAAGAGCAGATTTAATAACCTGGATTCTGCTTCAGGCTTTTATTTAAATCGATTTCGCGCTGCGGAATCAGGAATAACGTATTGAAATCCTGAACTTTAAGTCCTTTTGCGTTCATTACCGTAACGTACCGACCCGTCCGAACCAGGTCGAACCAGCGCTGATTTTCGAAGGCAAACTCAACCCGGCGTTCCTGCTCAATCGCCAGTCGGAAACTAGCCTGATCTACGGCTTTCGTATCGGCCAGCCCAGCCCGCTTACGCACCTGATTCAGATACGTTACGGCTTCTGGATTAAAACCTACTTCATTAAGTGATTCGGCATACATCAGCAGCACATCCGCGTAACGTAGTACGGGAAAGTCAATGTCAGAATCATTGGCTAAGGCGCCGAATTGCACGTACTTACTAACGTAGCGCTGATTGATAAGCTGCCCGGTGGCGTCAAGGAAGGACGATTTCATTGAGAAGCTTTTGCGCTGATCCCCCGCTTCGTAAGCCATATCCATATCAGCCGTCGGGTAACGCATATTACCACCGGTTATGCGTGCGCCCTCACTGGCCTGCACGGGTCCAAAACCGCTTCCCTGTCCTGTATTTCCCGATTTATATTGGACGTTGAATAGTATTTCGGCATTGGTTGGCGTTGCATAGCTGAACACATCAGCGTATTTGGGCAATAATTGGAATTTACCCGACGTAATGACTTCTTTTAGTTTGGCAGCCGCCGTAGCCCAGTCTTTACGGGTCAGATACACCTTCCCTAATAAGGCTTTAGCAGCCCCCTGCGGCACCCGTCCAATATCGGCAGTTCCGTAGGAAACGGGTAGTGCCTGTTCCGCACTTTGCAGATCGCTGATGATTAACTTATAAACTTCATCGGCGGGAGTCCGGAGTAAATTACTAGCTCCATCAGGGGTAGTGATTTCGGTAGTAATCAGCGGGATGTCACCAAATAATCGAACCAGATTGAAGTAGAGCAGAGCCCGCAGAAACTGCGCTTCGCCTTTATACTGCATCTTCAGATTATCCGCGATTTTGGCCCCTTCAATTCGGGTCAGGATAGCATTGGCGCGACTAATACCTCTGTAATGATCCCGCCAGGCTGCGAAGATGATGTCGTTCAGCGACGTATACGTATGATCGACGAACTGAAAATTATCGA
This sequence comes from Spirosoma harenae, assembly GCF_054776975.1. NCBI lineage: Bacteria > Pseudomonadati > Bacteroidota > Cytophagia > Cytophagales > Cytophagaceae > Spirosoma > Spirosoma harenae. The sequence continues at coordinate 184,958 of NZ_BAAHBD010000030.1, forward strand.
CGTTAACCGCTTGCCGGGTGTTTACGCCAAAGTCAGTGTTGTCGGTCGATACTTCACCCATCCAGTACAACGACGTACCGTATACGCCCGATAGTTTGAGCGCATTATACGTACCAACAACCGCATTATTGAAATCGGCAGCTGTCTGGTAAAAATTGGTAGTGTTCCGATCCGTCTCGGGCGTCAGAGCCAGAAAGTTGTCGTTACAGCTGGCCAGCGAAAGAAGGCAAAATAGCAGTATAAAAAGATGCTTGGCTTTCATGATAAATGAGCTGGCTAGAAGGTGAGACTTAAACCGAGCGTATAAGAACGAGCGGGCGGATAACCCAGATAATCAATGCCGGAAGCCAGCATGTTGTCGCCCGAGTTGCTGATCTCAGGATCGTAGCCGGGATATTTCGTGAACGTGTATAAATTATTAGTAGTCAAATAAATCCGGCCGCCTTGCATACCAATCCGTTTGGCCAGATTCTGCGGTAAATTGTAGTTCAGTGTTACGTTACGAATGCGCAGATAGGAGCCGTCGAAGTTGAAAAAAGAACTGTAGCGCAGGTTATTGTTCAGGGCTCCACGAATGATGCGGGGCGAGTTGCCATCGCCGGGTTGCGAAGGCGATTTGTAGTAATTCTCGATTACTTCGGCGAGGTTATTCTGTACACCGTGATACCCACGCACGAAGACAGCTCCGGCCCAGAATACGTCTTTGCCCTGAACCCCATTCATCAGAATGTTTAATGACCAGTTTTTGTACGTGAACGTATTATTGAAACCGTAGTAGGCTCTGGCCTGAGGATTTCCCAGAATGGTCCGGTCGGCGTCGCTGATTACTCCGTTTCCGTCAATGTCTTTGTACATGAAATCGCCGAGCTTAGCCCCCGTTTGCTTGGCATGCGTAGCCAACTGTTCCTGCGTGGTGAAAATGCCTTCGACCTGATGGCCATAGAAACTACCAATAGGCTGCCCCACCTGCGTAATGCTGACATCGCCCCGGCCACCGTCGGAGAAGAGTTGTTCGCCCTCCGTACCGAGACGTAGCACTTTGTTGCGGTTGAAAGTGATGTTAAAACTGCTCGTCCAGTTGAAATCACGCGTGGCAAAGGGCTTGCCTGATAAGGCCAATTCAACGCCTTTATTTTCCAGTTCGCCGATATTGACCCAGGCCGAGGTATAGCCCGTTGTCGACGGAATGGCCTTATTCAGAAGCATGTCCGTGTTACGTCGGTTATAATAATCGCCGGTGAATTGCAGACGGCCGTTAAAAAAGGCCAGATCCAACCCAATATCCACCTGTTTGCTAGTCTCCCAACCTAGATTGTTATTGGTAAAACTAGCCTGCGCCAGGCCCGGAACCTGGGTATTACCCAGCACATAATTGGTGGCCGACAGTAGACCCAAATAGCGATAGTTGCCAATGGAATTGTTACCGGAAAGACCATAACCCGCCCGGATCTTGAAATCATCGAATATATTCAGGCTTTTCAAAAACGGCTCTTCCGACAAGCGCCAGCCGACCGAGAACGAAGGGAACGTTCCCCAGCGGTTCGCCGAACCAAATCGGGATGAACCATCCGAACGAACAGTCGCTGTTACTAAATAGCGGTCGTTATACGCATAATTGACCCGGCCTAAATACGACATCAGCGACCATTGCCCTACACTATAGCTTCCTCCTGTAATCTGGCCACCATTAATGTTTTCGAGCAGATCGTCGGCGAAATTGGTGGCATTCGTCGTCGTTGCGGTTCCGGTTGATTTTTGGATGGTGAAGCCACCCAGCGCATCAATGGAATGAGACCCAAAATTTCGTCGGTAATTGAGCGTATTTTCGTTCAGCCAGTTCACATCCGAAGAGTTGACGATACTAGCCGTTGCCGGTGATATAGAAGCGCTCGTTGATAACGTAGACGGTTTAAATGAATTCGTGGTGAAGTAGTTAAAGTCCGTTCCCACGCTGACTTTGAACTTCAGGCCATCGATAATTTCGTATTCACCAAACAGATTACCCAGTATTCTGAATTGTGAATTGGTGCTTTTATATTCATTAGCGGTTTGAACCGGATTCGGAATAGCTCCCATTCCTACGTTTGTCAATGCATTGGTATTGCCATACGTACCGTCTGGATTGTAAACCGGAATCATCGGCGGCATAGATAAAGCCTCGGCCACAATATTGAAATCACTGTAGTGACCCGTTGATGGTACATTATCGGTAGCCGTATACGTAGGCGCCAGATTCATGCTGACCTTTAAACGGGGCGTCAGTTGGCCGTCCAAATTGATGCGGGCGGAGTACCGCTCGAAACCCGAACTGATCAGGATTCCTTTCTGATTGAAGTATCCACCCGACATAGCGTAGCGCAGCTTATCATTGCCGCCCGTGGCGCTGATCTGATAATTCTGAATGGGAGCCGTCCGGAAAATAACCTTTTGCCAGTCAGTATCTACTTTCGGCAGATTGTTCAGATCCTGCCATTCTTCCGGTATCCGGTAAGAAGTAGAACGGACGCTGTTCGGATCGGTGATTTTGGCGTTGGGACCGCCATTATCGAGCCAGCCGTTGTTATGGCCTTCGATGACGAATTCAGCAAATTGCCGGGTGTTCATCATTTTCAACAGCCGGGCAGGTTCCTGAACCCCGGCGTACGCATCGACCGTAATCTGCGCTTTCCCCGATTTGCCCCGCTTGGTCGTTACAATAACAACGCCATTCGAACCACGCGATCCGTAAATGGCGGTAGCGGATGCATCTTTCAACACTTCAATGGATTCGATATCCCCTGGATTGATGGTATTCAGCGGATTACCCACACCAGCATTGTTGATTGGGAATCCATCAACGACAAACAACGGGTCGTTCCCACCTGACACTGAGCCGATACCCCGTACCAGAATATTGGTATTACCGCCCGGCGCACCCGATGTGGAGGAAATCTGCAAGCCTGGAACCTGCCCCTGCAAGGCCTGATCCAATCCCGAAACAGGCAGGCGCTGAATGTCTTTTGCCGTTACCGAAGCCACTGCCCCGGTCAGGTCTTTTTTCTGCTGCGTGCCGTAGCCGATCACGACGACTTCGTTCAGCGCTTTATTGTCGGGTGCTAACTGAACATTAATAACTGATCGATTATTAACCGCAACTTCCTGGCTTGTGTACCCAACATACGAGATAACCAGCGTCGCATTTCCAACCGGTACCGATAGTCGATAATCCCCTTTGGCGTCGGTGGTAGTACCGTTGCTACGGTCCGCCGATGCGGTATTCTTGACCAGTACTGTAACACCAGGTAAGGGTTGCCCCGATTCATCGGCTATTCGCCCTGTCACCGTGTTGTTGGATTGACCTAGTAATTGGCTTATTGTCAGAAGCCAGCTCAATCCTAACAGCCAGGCTCGACTTCGATAGATTGAAAGGTTATACATGAGAGTTTAGTTATTATTTATCATTGATAAATTAATATTTATCAATGCAATACTATGTCTCAATGGGCTATTTGTCAACTTTTTTCACTTATTATTTTTTTTATAGAACTATTCTCATTTACTCGGCTACTAGAAAAGTTATAATCAAGACTATTTTGGCTCTTATTAGCCTCGGTTTATGCTTAGAAAAGTCCAAATAAGCTGTCTTATACTGCTTTCTCTACTTTGTAATTTCACTTTAATCATGTAATCTTGCATTTACTATCACAATGATACAGTATGAGCATTTTGCAAGCTTTTGATTTATCAGGTAAGACAGCGTTAGTTACGGGTTGTAAACGAGGCATTGGCCGGGCGATGGCCGTTGCCTTAGCCGAGGCAGGCGCTGACATAATCGGTGTATCGGCATCACTCGAACGCGAAGGCAGTGCGGTTGAGCAGGACGTGCAGAAAGTGGGTCGTTCGTTTCGGGCCTATCAGGCCGACTTAAGTGATCGGTCTGGTGTCTACACCTTTCTGGAAGCCTTGAAGACAGATGGTGTGGTCGTTGACATTCTGGTAAATAATGCCGGAACCATTCTACGAAAACCAGCCGCTGAACACCCCGACGACTATTGGGATACAGTGATCAATACCAACCTGAACGCCCCTTTTATTCTGACCCGCGAAATTGGCCGGGGTATGGTTGAGCGCGGTTCGGGCAAGATTATATTCACGGCATCTTTACTGACATTTCAGGGCGGTATCAATGTACCGGGCTACGCGGCCAGTAAAGGTGCTATTGGCAGTCTGGTAAAAGCGTTTGCCAATGAATGGGCGGCAAAAAATGTCAATGTAAATGCGATTGCACCGGGCTACATCGCAACCGATAATACCGAAGCGTTACGCCAGGATACTGAACGTAGCCAAAGTATTTTGGCTCGTATACCGGCTGGGCGTTGGGGAGAACCCGATGATTTTAAAGGCATTACCGTTTTTCTTGCTTCCGAAGCCTCCCGCTACGTTCACGGCACTGTGATTACGGTTGACGGCGGCTGGATGGGCCGATAATAAGCGGGATGGATGTACGAATTGTAATACACCTGCCAGACTTTCTCTGCGCTATTAAGCACACTATATAAATAACTCCACATCAATATGGTATTAGTTGTTGTAAAAGCATTGGATATTCTGGAGCTTGTTGCCCAGGACCCTGGCCGGGCGCACTCGCTCACGGAGATTGCCGAAACGATGCAAATGAATCAGGCAACCTGTGTGAACATTTTAAAAACACTGGTTGAAAAAAACTATCTGGAACACCTGGGGCGCAAGAAGGGGTACCGATTAGGGCCGATGGCGTATAATCTGACTAATAATCTATCCTATAGCCAGGACCTGGTACTGGTGGCTAAGGATATTATGGAAGACCTGACCCACCGACTCAACGAAACGTCCATTCTGGGAGTTTTGCGCAATCAGAAACGATTCATTGTTCATTTAGTCAATAGCGATCAGGATCTCCAGGTACGAAGCCGCACCGAACGGAACATTTATGAAACCGCATCAGGGCGGCTTTTGCTAGCCTTTATGCCTGTCAGAGAGCGGGAAAGCTTACTTAATGTCATCGGGTATCCTGGTCCAGATATTTGGCCCGAAGCCACTACGTCCGAAGGATTAGACGCCGAATTACTATTGATTCAAGCCCATGAGCTATGCGTTACGCGGTCGAAAACGCACATTATCGGCTTAGCCGTTCCCGTTCGTCGGCACAATCAGGTGATCGCTAGTTTAAGCATTTTTTTACCCGAAATTCGATTCAGCGATGACCGAAAAAAGGAAATAGAAGCTGAATTACGATCGGCAGCCCAGTTGATTAGCCGGCGACTTTCCTTGTCTTAACTAGTTGTATGCGCAGAAAATAAAATTAACGTAGAGCGCCAAGCCAGTTGCCTTTGGCACGTCTCAAAACCTTTACTTAGATGAAATGGAGGCCCTGATTTATGAACACATTATTGAATATTTATAAATTTATGGGCATTAATCAATGGCACCACAATTTCTATGGATTAAGCAAGAGGTGAGCCATAACTTTTGTCCTATTTTTCTCCTCGGCGACCCGTTAGGTTATCCCTACTCTGGTTGACTGCTAGCAAGCTACCAATTCTTGGTTTCTTACCAGCCCACAAACCTAAAGGGCGACCCGGTCTGATCGGGGTGTACAGTACGCCTGCATTGAGTTTCGGGATCAATTAAAGGAGTTACCTGTCTTGTAAAGTATGACGGGGCCACCCGTGCGGCCGAAAAGGTAATTGATGGGACAATGCCGGGGCCGAGAGCTTTTTCAAAACGCTAAAATGTGGGATGGTTAATCCTATTAATTTTGAAACACGCCACCAGGCAAAGTTAGCCACATTTGACTACATTGAGGGTTGGTATAATCGTCGTCGGAACCATTCAACGCTCGATTCCCAAACTCCTTTTCAATGTGAATCTTATTTTTTCACCAGCTCAATGGCTGCTTGAAAAATTCCTCCAGTGAACCATTGCAATTCCAAGGATACCTACTTAATGGGGCGTCATTTTCGCAACTATTGGGCAGGTCCTAGTTGAAAAGCCGTCAATGCAAGCGGTAAGCCATACAAATAAACATTGTCTCTTTTATGAGCCTTTGCTAAAATTGAAAAAGCCTCCGTGCAATTTTGCTTACTATATACGAACAGTACACATGCTTATTCTGATAAGATCTGTAATAACAAATTTACTTTCATAGGTGAGATATAAAAAAGATTACCCGCTATCAGCGGGTAAATTCTGGAATGCCTTTGTTAGCACCTCTCTAAAGATAATAATTTTTAAATTGTAGGTAAAGCACCGCCATCTACCGAATAATTAATTCCGGTAATATACGTCGCTTCCGAAGACGCCAAAAAGGCTACAAGGTTAGCAATTTCCTCCGGCTCTGCCATCCTGCCCACCGGTACACCTACTTTGTCCATGACCGCTTGAAAAGCTTCATCAACGGCACTATTTGACGACTTCGCTATATTGTCAATGAAATCCAGCATTAACGGCGTTTTGACTACACCTGGTGAAACGACATTTACCCGTATTCCTTTTGAGCCTAATTCATTCGCTAAGGCTTTGCTGTAAGCATTCAAGGCTGCTTTTGCTGAAGAATAAGACATGGTCATCTCCCAAATCGGCTGTTTTGAGGCACCCGTAGAAATATTGATGATTACACCGCTTTTTTGCCTTATCATGGCAGGCAATAGTGATTTATTAATGCGGGTTACCGACAAAAAATTTAATTCCCAGTCATTATACCAGTGTTCGTCCGAAAGGGTTTCGAAACCACCGCCAGGACTCAAGTTAGCACCTGCGTTATTGACGATAATATCTATTCTACCGTATTTTTCCAGAATCTCCTTGGCAATAGTTTCTGCGTTTCCAGGTTGAGTGATGTCAGCAGCGATGAAGTGATGTCCGTTTATGTTTCCTTCAGGTGCAGTTCGTGCAGTAACTACTACTTGAGCACCTTTACTACTTAATTTATCGGCAATGGCCTTGCCAATGCCTTTTGTTCCTCCTGTCACTAAAGCGACCTGACCTTGCAATGTTGTATCCATCGTGTTGATTAGAAATGAGTTGCAAAGTAAAATTTAATACTTTACTTTTGAAAGTAGTAACACGTTTGTACAGTAATAACAGAAAGTAAAGCCTTAAACAAAGTCAACTACTTATGGCTGATAAAAACATTAAAAAAAATGATGAACGATGTGCGCTTCAGGAAATTTTGGGGGTAATAGGCGGAAAATGGTCGATGTCGATTATTTATGCTTTATTCACTGGCACGAAGCGTTTCAGCGAATTAGAGCGACTTGTGCCAGGCATCAACACCCGAATGTTGGTCAAGGAATTGAAGAATATGGAAACAAATGGGATTGTCACTAGAAAGATTTTTGCCACCGTGCCGCCTACTGTAGAATATACGCTGACGACAAAAGGTGAAAAATTAGAGCCAATCATTAATGAATTATATAAATGGGGACTTGAATACGTTGGCTGACGACAAGTTTACTTGGCTGATTTTTTGTAGCTGTCAACGCTAGTCCGTAACCTACGTTCTATTTTTTGCTCAGCTTTACTTATAAGGATCATCGGTCCGTTGACTTAGTATAGATAGCTAGTCATTAATAAGCCGTTTATCTGCGTTGCCTTATGCACTTGACTTTAACACTCGACGCCCAGAAAACGCAGGTTCAAGCATTAGCTGAGCAACTAAGTTCACCGCTTACGGCACCTGACCGACTCGACTGCCCGGCCCACGTCGGCAATGGGTATGTCCAGGCTTACTACTTTCCCCTCGGGCTTACGGTGAATGTCTATCAACTGCGGTTAAGCCAATCTATTTCGTTTGAAACCATCAACCCAGCAAACAGCGGGGTGTATTGTCTGTTCATCAATCTCTCCGAAGAAGGGGTTGAGAAAACCATCGACGGTGAAACGTTCGCTATCAATCAGCAGTCGCCTAACGGGATTTTCTACTACGCACCCGCCAATCAGATTCGACAACAGAATGCGCAAAACCGTCTACTGCGGTTTGTGGCGATAACCTTCACTGAAGCCACATTTGAGCAATTAGTATCCCTTGAGCAGCGGGCCAAGCTAGTGCCATCCTTTGGCAGTTTTATGTTCCTCGACATGGACCTACCGATGCAATCGCAACTCCAGCAACTTTTTACTAGTCCTACAGCGAGTGAATCGGAACTGAATAAGCTGACGAAATATACGTTGACGCTGGACGTATGGACGGCTATTTTGAACAAAGTGCTGCAACGCCAGTCAGCAGCCGACACGCGCGGTATGTTTGAACAGGATATACAGAAGCTGTTCACGGTGCGCAACTACCTACTTACTCACCTGAACGAAACGGTGTTGCAGACAGATTTGGCGGCAATGGTTGGGTTCAGCGAAAGCAAGCTCAAACGACTTTTTCCGCGACTATTTGGCCGCAGCGTTTACCAATATCAGCTAGTTGCACGCATGGAGCGCGCCCGTCAACTGCTAACGTCCCGGCAGTTCAGTGTTTCGGAGGTAGGCTACCAGGTGGGTTACACCAACATGACTCACTTTGCCGAAGCTTTTCAAAAGCATTTCGCTCTCAAGCCCCGCGATTTTCTCCGAACGATCAAGAATAAACGCTTTTCCCAGCCTGAATCGGTTAGTAACTGACCGTTTAGGGTTATTTGTGGGCCAAAATAGCCAATAAGTTTGTGTCGTACTACCAAACGCAATTGTGCTATGAAAACAGCTTTCGTCATGGGCGGGTCGGGATTTGTGGGTAAAAACCTGATCGCCATGCTGCTGGAAAAGGGCTACGCGGTTAAAGCGCTGGCCCGATCCACCAAAACCGCCGACTTTGTCCGCCAACTGGGTGCTATCCCAATCCAAGGCGATCTACAGAACCAGCCTGCAACGCAGGCTGGAATGGTGGGCTGCGACACTGTGTTTCATCTGGCGGCTTCGGTCGACTTCTGGGCCGACGAGCAGGCACTGTGGGCCGACCATGTTACCGGTACCGAAAACATGCTGAAAGCCGCCCAGCTTGCTGGGGTTCCCAAGTTTGTGTATTTGAGTGCAGCGTCGGTCATCATGGACGGTCGCCCTATTGTCGATGCCGATGAGCGGTTCGTGTCTAACCACATCATAGACGGCTATTCAAAGACCAAACTGGTGGCGGAACAGCGGGTGCTACAAGCTAACTCGCCATCAATGGAAACAGTAGCCATTCGGCCTCCGCTTATTTGGGGTAAAGGTGACACGTCGGCTCTCCCACAAATCGTCGAAGCGGCTCAGAAGGGGCAGCTAGCGTTCATCGGGGGAGGGAAGCATCTCTTCGTTACCAGCCACGTTCGCAACGTTTGTCACGCGCTCATCTTAGCGGCAGAAAGCGCAATCGGCGGGGAGGTGTTCTTCGTGACCGATGGTGAGAAATTACAGTTCAAGCAATTTCTGACGGCTATGCTGGCGACGCAGGGCATCAAAGCACCGGACCGCTCAGTACCCCTGGTTGTAGCCAGGGCAATGGCCCAAGTCATGGCGTGGTTCTGGCGGACTTTCCGCCGACGGGGCCATCCGCCTTTGTTTCCGGGCATGGTTAACACGCTTGGGTTACCCTTCCTTGTTTCCGACGCTAAAATCCGGCGTGTGTTAGGCTTCAAGAACCTTATTTCTGTTCAGCAGGGACTTCGAGAAATGAGGTAGTTCAAATCTGTAAAGCATAACTTACTTACCCCATGAAAACCATCTTGCTTGTAGTGAAGTCCTGGCTGCTCGTTGCTATTCTGAATTCCACTGCCTTGGCCCAGACGCCCTCAGAGGCTGTTGTGGGTACTTGGCTCAACCAGGAACGAGAAGCCAAAATTGCGATTGTTAAACAGGGTGCCGAGTACTTGGGTCGGATTGTGTGGTTGAAAGAACCTAACGACGCCCAGGGACGGCCGAAAACGGATGAGAAGAATCCGGATAGCCAGTTGCGCACGCGCCCAGTGATGGGTATGACGTTAATGCAGCACTTTACGTTCGACGGGCAAGATACCTGGGAGAATGGCACGATCTACGACGGCCGCAGTGGCAAAACGTACCGCTGTAGGATGACCTTAAGAGGTCCGAATACCTTAGCCGTCAGAGGCTATATTGGTGCAGCCTGGATGGGCTTAGGCCAAACGTCGACCTGGACAAGAGCCGATTGAGGAGATGGAGTTGCGATTGCATCGGTACGTCTATGTCGAGGAACATAAAACTGCCTATCCTGGTAATTGCTTTCGCAATACACTTAATTTTAACGTGAACTATGAGATTGACAGCCTGATAAGCAGTCGTTTAAAGGCTGTCAATCTCATAGTTCACGTTAATTTAAATGGAGAGCACAAAAAACCTAGGGTAACTTATGGTAGGCAATCCACCATAGGTAGCTCATCGTTCAACGGTACGCATTTAATTATCTCCTTCAATTTTCGTCCGTTTTAGGTACATCGGGTGTCCAGTTTCGGACAATTAGCTGATAAGCAATCTGTCAAAACCGCGTCAGACGCAAACCAGAGCTGGTATAGACAATTGGTCTTTTATTTGTTTAGAATTACACGAGTAAATAACAAAACCATGAAATGGGCTTTTCTGGGAGGGTGAACGCAACGGATGAACCCTCGACCCATTGAACCGCCCCGTAATGACCGGTCCCCCGGTGCGGGGGGGCGGTATCCCGACCACGCCTGGCCAAGCCAGGCTATCAAAAAACGATATGCATCTGCTTTTTCACTGGTCCTGCTATGCTACAGAATTACCTCAAAATAGCTTACCGTAACCTGGTCAACAACAAGAGCTTTTCGCTCATCAATATCACCGGACTTGCGTTGGGGATTGCCTGTTCCATTATTTTGTTCCTATTCATTCTCGATGAGCTAAACTTCGACGCCTTCAATAAAAAAGCCAGCCAGACCTATCGGCTTTACGTTCACAGTTCGATTAACGACGAAGAAGCCAGCAATGCCAAGACGGCACCTCCGGCTGGCCCTACACTGGTGCAGATGCTCCCTGAAGTGCTCACGCAAACCCGTATCGGCTACTTTGGCGTACACGATTTGCGCTATAAAGACAAAGTATTCAGAGAAAATAGTATCTACACGGCCGATTCTACCTATTTCGATGTATTTACCCTACCTTTCGTTCACGGTAATCCAGCGAATGCGCTCAAAAATCCGAACAGCATTGTCCTGACCCAAACCATGGCCCGCAAGTACTTCGGGCAGGAAAATCCGACGGGAAAATCGTTTCTGGTCGACGAAACAAACTCGTATCTGATTACGGGTGTCATGAAAGACTTTCCCGATAAGTCGCATTTCCGTTGCGATTTCCTGTTGTCGATGTCGACCTATCCCCAAGTCAATCAACAAAACTGGCTTCAAGGGAATTACTCGACCTACATTGTTCTCAAAGAGGGGGCAGATCCTACACGGGTCGAGCGCAAAATGCAGCAAGCGGTTCTCGACCGTTTAGGGCCAGAGCTCGAAAAAGCACTGGGTATTTCTATGCAGCAATTTCTGGCTAACGGCAATGTATTTGAGTATCGCATGCAACCGTTATTATCCATTTATCTGCACGCAAAACGGCAATACAACATTGACCCCAATACCGAGTGGGGTAATGCCCGAATTGGCGACAGTGTGTATGTGTCTATTTTCTCGGTGGTGGCCTTATTTATTCTTCTGATTGCCGTCATCAATTTCGTCAACCTATCGACAGCCCGTTCCGAGAAGCGCGCCAAAGAAGTAGGCGTCCGAAAAGCCATTGGTTCGAGTCGCCTAAAACTAATGGGGCAGTTTACGACCGAATCCCTATTGCTGACTGGTCTTTCGGTTATTGTGGCGTTGTTTTTAATACAACTCATGCTTCCCAGCTTTAACCAGATCGCAGGTCGGCAGTTGACACTATCACTTTTTACCAATGCGTATACCCTGCCAACGCTGATTGCTTTTACGCTCATCGTAGGCCTGCTGGCGGGAAGTTATCCAGCCTTTTTTCTATCGTCTTTTCGGCCCGTCGAGGTATTAAAATCGGGCGTACAAAAACGGAAATCCTCCTTACGTAGTCTGTTGGTGATTACCCAGTTCTCGATATCGATTACCCTGATTCTGGGTATGATCATCATCCGAAACCAATTAGGGTATCTTCAGCATAAAGACCTTGGATTCAACAAAGAGCACTTACTCTCAATCAACAATGGGGCAGCACTGGGCGATAAACTCAAACCATTTAAAGCTGAGTTATTGAAAAATCCAGCCATCCTATCGGTCAGCAACTCATCCCTATTATTTGCAAACGGTATTCCGGGAAGTGCTTATTTGGCCGGAAAACGGTCGGGTACCGATCCCGTTTTAAGTCAGTATCTGGATGTTGATGCGGATTTCGTAAAAACGTTTGCGGTGCCAATTAAAGCCGGACGTTTCTTTTCCAACGATCGGCTGGCCGACAGCACCACTGTGGTCATCAACGAAGCGGCAGTGCGAGCGTTTAATACGAACAACCCGTTAGATCAGGAACTTACCGAAGTCGATGTAAACGGCTCTAAAACCTATAAAATCATTGGTGTTATAAACGACTTCAATTATGAATCGCTTCACCGTCAGGTTCGTCCGCTTGTGTTTCACTTTAGTCCCGTGCGGCAAGCCACCAGTATTTTAACCGTCCGAATTCAGCCCAATGCCACAAAACATGCGATAGATTACATCGAAGAAACCTGGCAACGATTCGAAAAAACGGACCATTGTCACTATTCGTTTTTAGATGAGCGGCTGGCCCGACTTTACGAAGCGGAACAAAAAACGAGTATTATCGCTACGATCTTTTCCGCTCTGGCCATCTTTATTGCCTGCCTGGGCTTGTTTGGTCTGGCCGTTTTCATAACCGAGCAACGCACCAAGGAAATTGGCATTCGTAAAGTGTTAGGGGCTAGTATTGCCGAAATCCTGTATCTGTTGTCGCGACAATTTATTGCCTGGGTCGCCATTGCCATTCTGATTGCATCACCCATTGCCTGGTACGCCATGAGTCGATGGCTCGACAACTTCGCCTACCGCGTCGAAATTTCGTGGTGGGTATTTGTTGTGGCCGCTTTTCTGGCCATTGGCATTGCCATCTTGACGGTGAGTTTTCAGAGCCTAAAAGCTGCGCTGATGAATCCTGTAAAGAGTTTACGGGCCGAATAACGGACAATGTAGTAATGTTCAAACCCAAAAGTTATTCACATAGTGGTCTTGACTTTAGGGTTTTACGGGTTTGTATATGGTTTATGAAACGTCCGAATTTTTGGTACACAAGTCTTTCTTCGTCTTAGGTTGGAGCGAATTGGGAGAAATTGGTTAAAGAAACGGACGCTCCCTGAAACCCTTATTTCTTTCTCCTGCTAGCCCCTTGATAATGGCCAGCAGGAGCTGGCTAAGCTGAACTGGCTACTCCTGTTGAAGCCAATGCCCTGCGCCTGCCATCAGCTTAACGCCAGGCGCCAAATAAGTACCTCAATCGCTCATTCCACCGATGAAGAGCGAGGGAACATCAATCGTCTTACTCGAAAACAGGCGCAACTCAGCGAATAGGTCAGAATTGGAATCCTCACGATAAGCCTGCAAGGTACCTGGAACCCCTGTACGCTCATACTCTTTGGTTTACATAGTAACAAAAGTGCCAACCAAACTTATTAGTTTCGTCATTAAAAAAGCGTTTCGCAATAGTATTGTACCGATTACAATCCAGCCACAAACTGCCAGAGGTTTCGGCCAACAGCTCGGATTGTTCCATAACCGCAAAATGACCACCTTTGGAAGCTTAGTCTTCCTGCTTTTTTCAAGCGAACTTCTGCTGCCAATACAAGCAGAACAGCTGCAAGAAGGTTTTGTCCTGTATCGCTTCCCAAAAGTTATTCCCTCACATAGGCCTTGACCGTGGTGGCTAAGGCGGCTGAACTAAAAATGGTATAATGGGTCTGATCCGATAGGATGGCAAGTGAGCCTGCCCTCGGCCGCTGCCAGCCCAGCCCGCATTGCGATCCCCACCACATGAGCGGTACGAACCGAATCGCCATCGGCATAGACGAGCAGGGTCGGTGCCTGCATCGTCGTTAATTCAGCTGAAAAGTCGTAATCCTGACTCAGCAACTGACTTAATTTAGAAAGCAAGACAGGCCATCTGTCCCATCTGCCATATAGCACACCTAGATCGCTCATCTGATCGCCTGGCTGCGCACCGTAGGTCGATTCAACAACGATTCTTTCGAGACCAGAATCGGCGACGGCTGCCAGAATGGATTGAACACGCTTACGTTCTTCTTGCGTGGTATTAGTTGTGACCGGTGCCGGTGGGTTGAGCGCAAACAGTCGTTGGCCCTGCTGGAAAACCGCCCGCAACGACTCGGTGTCGTATACATCCACGATAGCGACAATAGCCCCCTTTGCTGCCAGGCTTCCCTTTTTGGGCATTGTGCGTGATCACGGTAACCGGCTCCTCTTGGTCTAGCAAGGCTTAAGCAACGGCCGAGCCAACGTGGCCTGTGGCTCCCAGAATTATATATATGATGGTGTTTGTTTAACGAGTTGTAAACTCAATACCGACCCTCCCCAGTGGCTGTCCTGCCAAAGCAGCGCGGCCCTGCAACAGCGGTAGGTCAGAGAGGGCTACCTTTAGTGCCATAGTGTGAGGAAATATTGTTTCAAGCTGAGAGGTTGCGGGGGGATAGCTAGGCCAGCCGAAGGCTGGGGTCTGAACCCCAGCCTTCGGTTCCAGGCAACTGCTTGTCGTAAATGGATTCGTTCAGCCGTTGAAAACAACCCCTTCAACCCAGCTCTCAAGTGGGTTAGACTTGTTGGGGGCGGTAAGTGAGCAGAGCTACCCCCGTTTGGGTTATGCGAGAGGCTACCAGGCGAAGGGCTACTTGACTTCCACCCGTAAAAAGCTGTTTTCCCCCACCCAGCACCAGCGGATGAACCAGCAGATGGTATTCATCAATTAACTGGTGGGCCATGAGCGCATTCACCAACTGGCCGCTGCCGTATAGTAATAAATTCTGACCGGACTGGCGTTTGAGCGCATTAACGGCCTCTACCACATCACCCTTCAGCAGCTGAGCATTCCACTCAGTCTGCTGCAAACTAGCTGAAGCCACATACTTGGGTAAGGCGTTGATCCGCTCGGAAAATCCATCTGTATCCGTTACGGATGGCCAGGCGGCCGCCATACCTTGATAAGTCACCCGACCCAACACCAAGCCATCGCTGGCGAAGAGTTGCTGGCGTTGAAAGACACTGACTTCGTCATTAAAATAAGGGGCTGTCCAGGCTGGATTTTCCATCACCCCGTCTAAGGATAGGTACTCAACGGCAATTAGCGATCGCATAGTCGATGAATTTATAAAAGAGCAGCCCCAGCGCATGCTTGGTCAAGCCGTACCCGTTGTTTTAGGGTTCACTTAGTTCTGCATAACAAAGGCTCAAAAGTAGCCCCCAGTCAGTACGCTCCATCGTTTTGTCGGTACACAACCCCATATATCGGTGTTCACCGTTTAGCGAAAAATAAGGTCGTTGATCGAAAATGGTGAGCTATGGTTTGGGTCGGATAGAGAGGAAAATCAGCTTTTGTGAGAAAGCCGTTTAGGCGAAAATAGTAAGCTGGAGGAAAATACCAATCAAGATGCGGGCAACCCAGATTAGGCGTCGCAACTATAAAATTCAGGGCCCCAAACGAGTAATGATGTCCGAAAACATACATTTCTTGTCCATTTTTGGACACCAACCTTCTTGCATAAATACCGATTAACAAGCTGATAGTCAAAGAAATAAATTACCTCTCTAGGTACTGGCAAGGCATTTGTTCTACAGAAGTTGAAGTATTCCTTACTCATAATCATTTATGACCTAGCCCATCACAAGCTGTAAGCCTATAGACGGCCAACTCAAGCTAAACAGATTTAGACAATAAGTCGGCATCTCACCCACATTCGCAAACAGGAACATTTTTTATTTGTGAAAACCATTCCCTGCTTCCTCTTCATCCTAACCTGGCAAGTCCAACCGGTTCGCTTTATTGGCAGTCATCAATGGTGATTTTACAACCTGGGGAGTACCAGGGCGCCGTAAGCGGCATACGCTCTGCCAACGGGTTGCTCATAGGCTTGACGGACTACATCCGCGATGAGTCGGTAAGCTTCATGCATACCCATCAGAATGCCCATTTGAGTTTAGGACTTGTCGGCCAAATGGTTGTTCGAAGAAAGTCCCATGCCGGTCTAAATGACACGATCGAACAATTCTCTTTTATTCATGCTGGCGAAGAACATCAAACAAGGCTGGTCAGTAGCGTTGGTAAAAACATTAATTTGGAAATAGAACCGCCATTCTTTGTTCGCTACGCTCTGACGGAGGCCAATTTCAGTAAGTTAACCCAAACGCCCGGCGCATCCCTGCTGATGCTTAAATTAGTTAAAGAGCTTCACTTCCCTGACAAGGCGCTGATCGACAACATCCACGATTTGATTCTCAGCAGCCTCCAGCCTCAAGTAAATGCCATCCGAAAACCAACGCCTGGGTGGGTGCCGCTGGTAGAGCAACTGCTATCAGATAATTGGGATAAAGAACTATCCCTGCAACAAATTGCGTCAGCGGCTGACATACATCCGGTAACCGTATCCAAATATTTTAGGCGCTATTTCGGTTGTAACCTGGGCGAATACCGACGGGGAATTAAAGTAGAGCGGGCACTGCAGATGATGAATTCTTCTCATAAATCGCTGACTGAAATTGCGTATACCTGTGCTTTTTTTGACCAGAGTCATTTCATCAGAGCCTTTCGGGAAGCCACCGGCTACCCGCCAAAACACTTCTTGCTCCGGATGGTACGCTAATTCTGTCCAATTTTCTTCGGGCAGGGCCACCTACTTTTGGCTATTCATTGTAGTAAACAGGTAAATCTATGTGGAAGCTAGTTATTCTGCTTGTGCTTTTTAGTTACATTCAGGCAACCGGACAACATCGTCTTGCGCTGATCGATAGCCTTATTTCCAGACGGGTAGCGGATTATGAATTATCGGGCAATATCCTCCTGGCGGAGAAAGGAAACGTACTATACGAGCGGTCCATTGGTTTAGCCAATACGCGTACCGGTAGGCCAAACAATCAAAACTCTTCGTTTCAGCTGGCCTCGGTGTCAAAATTGTTTACCTCGGTAGCAATTTTGCAGTTAAAAGACAAACACTGGCTGAAACTGGACGATCCGGTACAAAAGTATATTCCCGAACTTAACAACAAGGTCATCACAATCCGTCATCTGTTAACGCACACCTCGGGTCTGGCCGATTATCAGATACTGGAGAAACCGTATGCTCGGGATACCAGCAAAGTGTTTGAGATCAGTGATATTCCTGCCGCTATCAACAACGCCCCTGATGCCTATCGCTTTGCGCCGGGAGAACGTTGGAGCTATTCTAATAGCGGTTATAATCTTCTGGCCTTAGTTGTTGAACGGGTCAGTAAGCTTCGCTTTCAGGACTACCTCAAGCAACACATCTTTATACCGGCCAATATGTTACATTCCTACCTTTCGACCCCGCTGATACCGATCAGTGAGCCTGATAAAACAGTTGGTTACGATTATCTGAATTTTGCCCCATGGATACTACAACGAGCTGATTCTCTGCCACAAAACCATATAGAACTGTTGCACCTGAATGGGTTGATTGGTATGGGCAATGTATTTAGCACAACGAGCGATCTGCTGAACTTTGACCGCGCTTTATACCGGGGATCGCTCCTTACCAAGACCTCCCTCGATGAAGTGTTCAAACCCACCAAGCTTACCAATGGCGAACTGGCCTCTAACGGTTGGAAAAACACCAGCGCCTATCAGGGACTCGGATGGTGTGTGCTCAAAGATACCACGTTGGGTAAAGTCGTGTTTCATAGCGGTGGAGAGCCCGGTGCGGTAACGATGTTTATTCGAAATGTTACCAAAAATCAGACGGTTATCGTTTTAAATAATGTTACCCACCGCAGTACCCATACCACTGCTATGAGCCTGCTGTATGTACTAAATGGGGGTAATGCTCAAACCGATAAACGATCCATCGCCAACGAGTTCAGCCGCATACTGATAAAGAGCGGCATTGACAAAGCGTGGACTACCTATCATGCCATCAGGACCGATACGGCCCGCTTTTACCTGGATGAGCGCGAAATGAATTTGACAGGATTAGGCATGTTCTATAACGGCTTTAAAAAGCAGGGCATGGAGCTTCTGCGGCTGAATACCGTTTTGTTTCCCGCCAGTAGTAATGTCTATGACAGCTACGCCACCGTTCTGACTGCACTCGGCAAAAGACAGGAGGCCATCAAAATATACAGGAAAACGCTGCAACTAAACCCAAAAGCTGAGCAGGCCAGAAGAGCGCTGGCTGATCTGGAAGCAAGGTAATACCAGCCTAGTCTTAGTTTAGATGGTTTATTGTCCATCAATTGTTACTTGCCGATGAGCCTGGATTATTCCTCTGGTTTGATTGGTAAACAGTTGCACGCACCAATTCAGCATCTCCTTTTAATCGAGTATGCTCCAGGAATGGGGGTATTTTCGCCAGTCTCACGAACGCCCTGATTAACACTCACTATCAATTCGCCAGCTTGAGTCCTTGTAGATTACTGAATATCGTTGCGCATAAGCCCGTTTACCCAACAGGATTAATCTCAGCAGGCTTATCGCTTTAATTTCTTTCACCATAGGACAAGTTTGGTAAAAGCGATGATCTGCGTGTGAGTTGAGCCAGTTAATAAATATTAATACAGGCTGTGATTAGGGAACTGTCTAGTAGTAGGATTCACAAAAGTTCAGCATAATTCTGATATGCTTAAGTATGCAATTTCACATCTCACCAAACGCCGGTTTCTCCGAGACAACATGCACTATCCAAACACGCTGTCTATAGAAGTTGGCTGCAATCTCAAATTGCCACCCCACTAATCAACGTTGCATTTTCGTACTACTGGTTAAGCTAATCATGCATTGTAGTCAGTGACGGATTTTACGGCAGGCCACTGCCCCGTGCCGGCGTACCGGTACGAAACGGAAAAACTACCTAATCACCCGCTTTTATCGTTCTAATGCAACGTAATGGCGCGGCCTTGTAGCGCCTTCTCGGCGTCCGGTAAAATCTCGCAGTTGTCCCAGATGCCCGTCAAGAGTGTCTGAGCGTAGGAATCGGGGAGCCGGTTGTCGATCATTGCCTGATGAGCCGTCAGGTTGTCGTAGGTAAAGGCATGAAAGCTATACGTAAATAAACCGGCCGTGTCGTCGAGCAGCAGGTACCATACGCGGGACGTACCGTCATTGGCAGGCATACCGATTACCCCGGCGTTGAGCCAGTAACGGTCGATACCAGCATCAGACACTTGCTTGTCGGTAAAGGGTAGTCCGGCGTGACCGGCCAGTATTATGTCGGCTCCGGTAATCGCAAAAGTTTTTTCTTTCATCGACCAGGGCGTCGATGCGAACACAAAATCAGCGATGCCAGTGGCGGCTCCGTGCAATACGGTTACCGACTTATCCGCGTACCGAAAAGACAGTTGAAGCGGCAACGTACGCAGCCAGTCGACGGATTTCGCTGAAAGCGTCTGAACCGCATACGGAAACCAGGTGCGGGAGAACAGATCACACCGACCACCTTCCGTAAAGTTACAACCGCAGTCATCTTCACCCCGAATAATATTCTGCTCTACGTTGCCCTGAATGGCCTGAATGCCCCAGTTTTTCACGAACTGTACCGACTCCTCAGGCTGGGCGCAGTAACCCACAATATCGCCCGTACAGATAATATTGTCGGGCGGAATCTGAAACTGACCGGCAATCGTTTTTAGGGCTTCCAGCGACTGCAAATTAGAATAAGGCCCTCCAAATACAAGCAGTTTACCGCTGCGTATACCGAGGTCTTGGTTATCAGAGCGATTCGTATCAGTCATGGCTTTTGGGTTGAAACAGCGCGCTGCCTGCGAAAACGAGAAAACAGAAGGCTGTAGTGATCAGGTTCACGCTAAGCAGCGATCCGTATTTCCCATCGCCCAGTCGGAATGATTCGGGCAAGGGAAAAAACGTTAGAAAGCCACCCAGTAGCAATCCGCCCACCACCGACAGATGAAACGCCAGGCGCGGCACCTGAACGTTCCAACACAAAAAAACGGGAGCTAGCCCAAGCACCAACGTACCGCTAATGGTAGTGGCCGACAGGATAGCCGGATCGAAAAAGACGGGAATGGTACCCAGCACCGTCAGCACGACCATGGCCCATCGTCCTTTGGTAACGCTCGGCACAGTGGCCCGGCTTAAGTCGATACTGATGAGTTTGGAGAACGACGCCATGGCTGAGTCTAGCGTCGATGAGGCTGAGGTTACCATAATGAGGTTCATTAGCAGCAGCATCGGCACGCCAAAATACTTTGCTACGGCCACTGGTGCTTCGCCCATCAGGCTATTGAGTTTGGCGAATACACCTACGAAGCTAAAGAAGACGATACAAAGCGAGCCAATAACGGCCGCCCAAATGTAGGCCCTCCGCGTGGTGCGCGTGTCGGAGATAAAGCCCCGGTCGGTCAACACAGGGTCATGGAAGGGATAACTGAAACACTGTACCAGCGCCACCAAAAGCAGATCGACGCCCTGATTCAGTTCCCAGCGGCCACTGTTTACAAACGGTGTCAGACTCCCGCCATACTGAGGTAAAATGAAGCCCAGAATCACCGTAAGCAGCACCAAAAAAAGCGACAGCTGAATCACATCAGTCATGATCGAACTACTCATACCGCCTTTGAGCGTATAAGCGAGCGTGAGCAGTGTAAACACCAGAATGGCAACGTAGTAATCAGCAGAGCCCTGTGCCCCGAAGTACGAGCCAATCACGATAGTGTTCGACCAGATTTCGTTATAGAGCCGAATCATGATAAGGAGCGTAAAGACCACCACCGCACTCGCGCCAAATTTCGACTCCAGAAAGTGATGGATGCTCCGGTACCCGCCCTTATTGCGCATCGATACGATCACAAACCCCGCTACCAGAAATGACAGATAATAGCCCGCATAGGCCACGCCACCTACCAATCCAAAACTGTGACCCAGGTTGGCAGCATTGGTGATCGATTTGGCGAAAAGCCACGAAATGACCAGACTACTCGTCAGGAAAATGGTGTTTGGCGTTCGCTCATTGCGGGCACCCCGGAAAAATTCGGGTGCCGTACGAGCCAGGGGTGATACGAAAAATAATGTAATGCTGGAAGCCAGCACCAGCCCCCACTGCAACAGGGTTGTGGTCATGCGGGAATGTTTATCGGGTCGCCCACCAAACGGGTATATTTATGCTGTTGTTCTGGGTTTTGTCGGCAGCTTTTTTGTACTGAACCACGTTCAGCGCGCTCTCGGTTCCGGGGTAAGGCATCCGAACGGGAATCAGCCCATTGTTGAGACTAGCCGAAATGGTTTTTAGTCGCGGGAAACCAGTTCGTCGGTACTCGGTCCAGCCTTCGTAGGCGTTGTTGATATTACCCAGCCACTTCTGCGTCAGAATCTGCTCGATTGGGTTCTGTCCGTTCTGGGCGTAGGCTACTTTAGCGCTGCTCAGGTAACCCGCTGGCAGCCCCGTAAGCCAGTAAGCAAAAGCCTGCGTAACCCCTCGCTCATACCACTCCTTGCCTGAGGCCAACACGAGCCCCCGCTCGGCAGCTTCGGCCAGCCAGAAACTAGTTTCATGGGCCGTCATGTAGTTGGCATACAGCTTATCCGACTCCTCCCGAAAAATGGTTCCTGTCAGTGAATAGTCGGCTACGGAAATCGACAATTTCGACGCATCGGGACCGTTGAGCAAGCCTTTGTAGGTGCCCGGTTTAGCCGCCGTAGACCGGAAGTATACCCCAACACGCGGATCGTTTAGGCTGGCGAGTAGTTCCTGACTGGTCAGCGACATAATAAACAGATTATAATCGCCAATGCGGGCGGTCGACATGCGAAAATTGTTAGGCTGCGTGAGTGAGAAGCGAAATACTGCATTGTCGGCATTTGTCTTGATGAAATTACCTTCCGTTAGTACCTTTTGCAGGGCATCTTTTACGTTAACCTTACCCGAAATTCGCATCAACGCTTTAATTTTCAACGAATTGGCAAATAATATCCACTTACTGCGGTTGCCATTGTAAAGAATGTCTCCGTCGAGAGCAGTAGCTCCTTTATAGTTATTGATGGAGGCAATACCCTTATCGAGGTTGTCCAAGATACCACCCGCAGCTGTGTAAATGGCTTCCTGCGTGTCGTAGGCGGGTGTTATTACGCCCTCTTTACCCTGCAAAGCCTCGCTATATGGTACGTCGCCGTAGAGATCCGTGAGGGCAGCCGCCATGTACGCTTTCATAATCAGGGCGGGACCTTCATAAACACCGAACGCTACGTTGGCGCGGGACTTCTGCAGCAGGATTTCATTGTCGCGCAGGTTTGTGTAGATGAATGGCCAGGGATTGCCGCCATACTGCGGTTCGCTGAGGCTGTGCCGGTCAAACAGATTGAAGTCGATGGCCGTAAAATACTGTCCCAGCAGGTTGCCTGCTACAAAGGCTTCGTAAGACATCTGCTCGCCATAATCGAATAAAATTTTGCGAAACAGTAGCGACGGCTGCACATCGACCGGCGCATTGGGGTTGGTGTTTATTTCCTGAAAGTTTTCCGTACAGCCGGGCAGCACACTGATTAGTGTAAGCAGTAGGAGCGTACTATATAAAATCCGTTTCATAATCAGCTGGTTTGAGTCCTATACCGTAGCAGGACTTAAAAATTTACGCTTAGTTTCACCCCTAGGTTACGCGAGGTAGGATAGGTCATGTCCTCAACGCCCGTTTGAAGTTGGTTCTGCTGGAAGGACGTTTGTTCGGGGTCAAAGTGAGGGATGTGCGATAGAGCCAGCAGGTTACGACCCACCAGAGCTATCGTCAGTCGCTGCATACGCAGCTTCCGGGCGAGCCCCGCCGTTTCGGGTAGTGTATAGCCGATGCTCATTTCCCGCAGTTTTACATACGACGCGTTGTAGGTGTTATTTTCCTCATTATTGCGGTCATAGTACATCCGGTAATAGGTTTCAGCAGGAATAGAAATGGTATTGGGCTGGTAGTTCGGATTGTCCGTTGTGCCCGTGTTTACCACGCCTTTAGCTACGATACCCGCATCAGGACGGTTGGCCGTTTCAATCAGTTGGCCCGCTACACCCGCCAAGGCTAGCGTGCGCGACACCAGGATACCTCCCTGCCGCCAGTCGAGCAGAAAGCCCAGATTCCAGTTTCCGACACTTAGCTGGTTCGATAAGCCCACCATGAAATCAGGGTTATAATTACCCAGCTTCTTTAGGGTGTTGTCGGCAATGTATTGTCCATTGCTGCCCACTATAAATTCGCCCTGAGGGTTACGTAGATAACCAGTGCCCCACATATCGCCCATCCGGTCGCCCTGACGTACCTGATACCAGACGGTTTGGTTTACGTTGTCATAAATACGATTGTAACCCAGAGTCAACGTACCGGCCTCTTCGGGCAGCGACACCACGGTGGTCCGGTTGCGGCTAAAGTTCAAGCTTACGTTCCATCGGATAATGCTCGTCTGGATAGGGATGGCCGTTATCACGGCTTCTATACCTCGCGACCGTACTTCACCACCATTAATGACTTGTTCGCTGTAGCCGGTTGGGATAGCGATTGGCAACGATAGAATCTGGTTGCGGGTACGGGCATCATAGTATGTCAGGTCGACACCCAATCGATCATTCAGAAAACGAACATCGGCTCCAACCTCAACCGACGTAATCGACTCTGGTTTCAGGTTGGTGTTGGCAATCGTGCTCTGATCACTGAAGGCCGGTTGCGAAAACACTGGGTTCCGGGCGTTAAATACCCCCGTAGTCTGATAGGGGCTGGTATCATTTCCAACACTAGCCACACTGGCCCGTACCTTGGCAAACGACATAAACGCAGGAAGTTGGAATTGATTTGACAGCACCCAACTGGCCGATACCGAGGGGTAGAAGAAAGACGTATTGGCCGTTGAGGTGGGCGTTGCCAGCGCGCTCGACCAGTCGTTACGTCCCGTTACGTCCATAAACACTACGTCTTTGTAACTCAGTTTGGCCAGCGCATAGAGACTGTTGATACGTTTGCGGGCGCTCTGCTGGTAAGCCTCCACCGGAGAAGCCGCATTAGTGAGTTTAAATACCCCCGGCTGCGCCAGTGTCAGGGCCTGATATTGATCAAACGATGCTAGCTGATCCATGCGGTTGCCCCCGGCCGACAAATCGAGTGAAAGTGCGCCTACGCTCCGGGTGTAGTTCAACAAAAAGTCGGTGTTGATTTCCCGGAAGAAAACAGCGTTTTCGGCATAGGCACCATTCTTGAAACGGTTGCTGCTGAAGGCCCGCCGAAATTGCCGATTTTCGCTCGAATAGTCCATGCCGCTACGTACCATCAGCGTCAGGTTAGTAGCTAACTCACCCGTCACGGCCAGATTTCCGATGAGCCGGTCGCGGTTAAACGAGTTACGGTTTTCGTAGAGCGTAAAATACGGGTTATCGAAATACGTATAGTTGTACGAAAAATGCTGTATACCCTCCAACCCAGGCTGCCAGTACTGCTTCATCGGGTTGACATCGGTTTGCCGTCCCAGCCAGGCGCTTAGGGCGTAGTTGATGTTTTCCGAGCCGTATTTGGTCGCAGGTCGATTATCGCTACCCGTGTTGATGTAATTGATAGATGAGCTGAATTTCAGCCGTTGGATGGGCTCAAACTGTAGCCGAGCGGCCAGCGTTTTGCGCTTCAGATCGACACCCGGAATAGTCGACTGACTGTTCAAATCGGTGTACGATAGCCGGTAGCTTCCCTTGTCGTAGCTACCCGAAATAGCCAGGTTATTGATTGCCGTATGGCCCGTTTCGTAGAAGTTTTTAAGGTTATCGGGATGCGACACAAAGGGGGTTGGGGTGATGGGTAGCCCACTGTAAACATACGTATCGGCGCCACGTACCACCCGGCCGTCGGGGAGATTTACAGGGCTGTCGTACTGTGGAATTAACAAACCCGCATCGAGTTTGGGACCGTAACTGTAGGAGATATTGTCGTTGATGCCCCCGCCCAGACCATTGACATATTTGAAGGCTCCACTGTTACCCTGTCCATACTGATTCTGGAAACGGGGCAGTTGAAACGGACGCTCAGTGTAGAACGTACTGTTGAAACTCACGCCAATACCTTTCTGTGACGATCCGTCTTTAGTCGTAATTAGTATCACCCCATTGGCAGCCCGAGTACCGTAGAGAGCAGCAGCACCAGGGCCCTTTAAGACAGATACCGTCGCTACGTCGTCGGGGTTGATGTCCATAGCGCCATTGCCAAAGTCAATTTCCTGAAAGCCGTTCGCATCGTCGTTGACTCGATTGACCACTGTAGCATTATTAATCAGAATACCATCGACTACAAATAAGGGGTTATTATTGGTAAAGGACGATTCACCCCGAATAGTGATACGTGCTGATGAACCTACCCCCGTCGATCCACCCGTAATCATCACACCTGCCACCTTACCCGACAGGTTGTCGAGAAAGTTGGGAGCCTTTACGTCGCTAACCTGCCGACCATCAACTTTCTGGATAGCGTAACCCAGGCTCCGGGCATTGCGCTCTAGCCCAAGAGCTGTGACAACTACTTCATTGAGCGACATTCCTGCAACTAATTCAACCGTCAGGCTGGTTTGGCCCGTGTAAATAACTTCCTGGGTCTGGTAGCCAAGGTAAGAGAATGTCAGAACGTCCGCTGGCTGTAAATTGGACAAGGTGAAAGTGCCCATTGAATTAGTGATCGTACCTGCCTGTGTGCGCTTAACCTGCACAGTTGCACTCACAATGGGCTGACGCGATAACTGGTCGACAACTTGCCCGGTAAGTTTCTGGGAGAATGCAGTAACGGATAATAAGGAAAGAAAGGCAATTAGTAATAATGGCCGCATGGAACGGGAATTAGAGTAGACATGAAATATTAAGCATATACGCGGTAATAAGAGAGGTAGATTTTTAGCAAATGAATAAATCAATTACCAGCGAGACACATAGTCGGTTTACAACTGATGAGGAAGTTTTATTTGATATTATTGAAGCAGCGACAGCCTATTTATCAAATAAACACAAAACGCTTAAAAGCCTTTTTCACCACTATCTGTTTGTTTTCAGCTGCCTCTGGAATGGGCCAAAGCGGAAGAAGCCCTGCGCGAGGCCGACCGGCGCAAAAATGAGTTTCTGGCGATGCTACTAAAGCCAAAGGGCTATGAGATACATACACGCACAAGTGGCCGGGCCGGTATCGAAGCGGCAGAAATAATGCAGCCAGCAGCAATACCGTAAGTAAAGCGTTTTTTGCGAAACCACTTTTTACACTACCCTGGTATCTACGAAATAATCTCATTGACAATTTGGGGTTTTGAGCACTCCCAACGCGGGTATGAGTATCCATTTTTCGTAGGTTAAGAATAAAAGAACGAAACAGAATAATTACCCTACCTTTATACGCAAACTCGAATAATCAGCTCAACAAGCACTATGCAAATATTCTTCAAGACACTCGAATTACCTTTTAAAGTTGGCGATACTGTTTTTGTCAATCAGGAGCATGGCGGACATCTGCAGGATAGATCTGAGCCTCCTTATCCCTATTTTCAGGCAGAAATAGCCCGAATCTTTTTCGACGGGCGTCTTGAGGAATTAACCGTCATTGCTGACCCCGTAGATTCCTACGAACTGGAAGTCAAAACGGTTGTCTATGAATTGAAACCCATCGGGAAATACGTCAAACTAGCCAGAATGCCGCTTCGGCTAACTTTACCGATTAAAGAACCTAAGTTATTTAAATCTGAAGCCGAATTACTCGAATATCAACAGACGCTAAAAAATATTGAGACGATGGGGGTTTCTAAGCCTGAGCCGAAGGAAGATAAGCCATCGTAAACCAGTACTGGCGAACCACCTGGAGCAACTCCAATAATTGTTCGTAGCGGTCCGGTTTTTTAATCACAGTTTGAGCCCCGAGTTGATAGGCCAATTTAGCCTTATAGGGGTCGTCGCCACCGGTTAATATGATGACCGGAATGGAGGCCCACTCTTTATTGATTTTCAAATTCATCAGAATTTCCAGCCCATCCGGATAGGGCATATACAAATCCAGAAAAATCAATTGAGGGATATTGCCTGTCTCGGTCATGAGTTCAAGCATTACCAGGCCATTGCCAAAGTGGCGAAGCTGGCAATTGGGAAAAACAGACAGTAGCGCTTTTTCGAAAATAAATCTGTCTTCTTCGTCATCATCCACCAAATACACTAGATGGTTATCGGTACTCGTATTCGCGTCGGTAGATGCATGCACCATTAGATAGAATTGGATTGGTTAATCTAATAAGCCGACCAGCGCGAAAATGTTTCTGACGCATTGTCAATGAATTCCCTTTAAGGGAGATTATTTTCTGGGGGCTTAGATAAATTTAGTAAGGAGGTGCGTTCCTTGGCTAGGGCCATTCGACACCGAATAAGGATCGCTTGCAGTTGGACAACGGTGATTGCTGATTTTGGTTCACAAAACTCATTTTCTTTGTGTTGAGTAAGTTGTTGTTCAAAGTAAG
Organism: Spirosoma harenae; assembly: GCF_054776975.1. NCBI lineage: Bacteria > Pseudomonadati > Bacteroidota > Cytophagia > Cytophagales > Cytophagaceae > Spirosoma > Spirosoma harenae. The sequence continues at coordinate 212,615 of NZ_BAAHBD010000030.1, forward strand.
TAACAGCCAGTTGGGTTCGCATGACACAAATTCGACGGAAGTTGAGGGCATCTGGTGGAGCCAACTCGTCAGGCAATCGACTGTCTATTGAATCACTTAGAACGTGTTGGGGAATTATATTCTGTGATCGGATTTGATTCGCTGAAGCATTAGTTGAATATTAGCTAAATACAGCCAACTCACCGAAGATAATAGCGTATAC
>NZ_BAAHBD010000031.1:0-239526 GCF_054776975.1 Spirosoma harenae
GGGCATCTGAGCAAATTGGAGATTCGTTTGGTACCCGCCGGCGCTTGACGGGCTGAGAGTAGATGTTCTCCTAATTCACTCAAAATCAGACCATTATTTCGGTGTCGAAAGCCTAATAAGGTGATCAGAAGTCGGCTAAATGTGCGTACCAGCCGCACATCCATTAAGGTCGTTAACTCGTCAACAATACTATGGGTAAACTGGGTTAAGCGCTGTTGATAAAAAAGGCCTACTGATAGTGGCCATTCTTGCTCAGAATTGGTTTGTTTTGCAGCAGTATTCATTAGAAAACCTCCTGTTTTGTAGTTTGGCGACCACAAAGTTCAGGAGGTTTTCGCTTTTTTAGTCAGACCAAAAATTCGGGATGACTCATGTTTATTTAATTCGCAGTAATCTATTTTTTCGTCACACGAATCGAGATACGGCGGTTTTGCGCCTTACCCTCCTCGGTATCGTTTGATGCTACAGGGTGTTCCTGACCATATCCTTCTGCCTCCAGCCGGTCTTTAGCAATGCCCATTTTTTCTAGTTCAGCCCGAACCGAATTAGCCCGGTCTTCTGAAAGTTTCAGGTTGGTTGCAGCATTGCCTGTATTATCAGTATACCCACCGAGTTTCACATTAACGTTTGGATAGGCTTTCAGGATTTCAGCGATATTCTTCAATTGCTCCTGCGACTGAGGCTCCAAGGTAGCGCTGCCCGATTGAAATAACAGCCGGTCGAAATCAAACCACGTTTCTTTATCAGCAGGCTTGTCACTTTTAATGAAACCCAGCAGTTTGTTTTCAACACCAAATTCTGGAAGGTTCAATTCAATACCACTAACCAGTTTTTGAATGCTGAACTCACCCAGTTTTCCATTTGGCGTACTAACTTTATTATTATCAGCAGCTGTTGATTCTTCCAGCGGCACTTCAGTGCCAGCGGCTTCTTTGCCTTCCAGATTATAACCCGGCGTTTCTGATGACTGAACAGCGATGTAAGGAGCAATGACAAGCGACACAATCGACATCAGTTTAATCAGAATATTCATCGATGGGCCTGAGGTATCTTTAAATGGGTCACCAACCGTATCGCCCGTTACCGATGCTTTATGTGGCTCTGACTTTTTGTAATACGTCTGTCCATTGATGTCTACGCCTTTCTCAAACGATTTCTTAGCATTATCCCAGGCGCCACCGGCATTGTTCTGGAAAATACCCATCAAGACGCCAGAAACTGTTACACCAGCCAGCAAACCACCCAGTACTTCAGGACCAAAAATGAACCCGACAATAACCGGAACCGTAAGAGCAATAGCACCTGGCAGTACCATTTCACGAATCGAAGCCTGGGTCGAAATAGCTACGCATTTTTCGTATTCTGGTTTTCCCGTACCTTCCAGAATACCTGGAATTTCACGGAACTGACGACGAACTTCTTCCACCATTTTCATAGCTGCCCGACCCACCGCAGCAATTGCCAGCGATGAGAAAATGAATGGGATCATAGCCCCAACGAATAGCCCAGCCAATACATCAGCTTTGTAAATATCAATGGCAGAAATACCAGAAATACCCACAAACGCTGCGAAGAGTGCAAGCGCCGTTAAAGCAGCCGATGCAATAGCGAAGCCTTTACCCGTAGCAGCTGTTGTATTTCCAACGGCATCCAAAATGTCAGTACGCCCCCGAACCTCTTCAGGCAGATAGCTCATTTCGGCGATACCACCAGCATTATCGGCAATCGGGCCGAAGGCATCAATCGCCAATTGCATAGCCGTAGTTGCCATCATACCAGCCGCCGAAATGGCCACGCCATATAACCCTGCAAAATGATACGATGTGTAAATACCAGCCGCCAACACCAGAATAGGCAACACGGTTGATTCCATACCAACTGAGAGTCCGCCAATGATATTCGTAGCAGCTCCTGTAGCCGACTGACGAATAATCGACAATACAGGCCGACGCCCCATTGCTGTATAATATTCTGTAATGGATGACATCAGCGCGCCAACGATCAGACCCGTTACAATCGCGTAGAATACATCCATCCGAGAAAATTCTACCCCGCGTATTTCCATTGTTACGTCAGGCAGGTAGCTCGTCACCAGAAAATACGACGCAATTACTGTAATGATAATTGACGCCCAGTTACCTAAATTAAGCGCGCCTTGCACACTACCATTATCATTTTTAATACGAACAAAATAAGTAGCAATGATCGAGAAAATCAGACCTAAGCCAGCAATCATCATGGGCAACACGATCGGCGCGTGACCGTAAATATTCATATCGGCAGGAATCCGAATTTCGCGACCCAATACCATGGTTGCCAGAATAGTAGCCACATACGACCCGAATAAGTCAGCGCCCATACCCGCTACGTCACCCACATTATCACCTACGTTATCGGCAATCGTGGCAGGGTTACGAGGGTCATCTTCTGGAATACCCGCTTCTACTTTACCAACAAGGTCAGCGCCGACATCGGCAGCTTTGGTATAAATCCCTCCTCCTACACGAGCAAACAAGGCAATTGATTCAGCACCAAGTGAGAAACCAGCCAGCACCTCAAGAGCTCGCTCCATAGGCAGGCCATTTACGTCACCTGTCGAACCTACATACGTGTTATAAAGAACGACGAACAGGCTACCCAGCCCTAGTACCGCCAAGCCCGCTACACCAATACCCATAACTGAACCACCCGTAAAGGATACGTCCAGAGCACGGGCCAGACTCGTACGAGCCGCATGAGCGGTACGAACATTCGCTTTGGTCGCAATGTTCATACCGATGTATCCGGCCAGAGCTGACAGAAAAGCCCCCAGTATAAAGGATAAACCAATAACTGGGCTGGAATTTTCGACCAACGTGCCAGAATACGCTAGCAGTAGGGCGACTATAATTCCAAAATAAGTAAGAACGCGCCATTCAGCTTTTAGAAAGGCGATGGCACCATCAGCAATATACGACGAGATCTCTTGCATTCGAGCATCGCCGGCATCCTGTTTCGAGACCCACAGGAATTTGGTGTACATTATCACCAGCCCGACAATCCCCAGCACGGGAACCAGATAAACACTGTAATTCATGCGAATAAGTATAGGTTTGAAAAATTAAATTGCCCGCAAAGATAGACTTTGGTTAGGCATAACCCAACGACAACGACCCTTACTGTTGACTTTTTTTGAGGTTAATTACGTTTTTTTGAGGACATCATTCCTTCTATTATGATATTACAGGACGCAATAACCCTACTTCAATCGAATAAACTTATCGCTACTTCCTCTACGGTCTGGGCCGATCTGGGTTGTGGTACAGGCTTATTTACCCATGCGCTGGCTAGCCTACAGCCATCAGGCAGCCAGATCTATGCAGTCGATACCAATCTGGCTTCTCTTCAACAGATCACTGATTATCAGGATGTCGTCATTACCAAGATTTGCCAGGATTTTGTTCAGGATGAGTGGCCTTTTGATACTGTTGATGGAATACTGATGGCCAATTCACTTCATTATGTACAGAACAAAAAGTCGTTTCTGGAAAAAGCGGCTCGTCATCTAACCACGTCAGGTTGTTTTCTACTGGTTGAGTACGATACTAATATGGCTAATCCCTGGGTACCTTATCCAATTAGTTTTGCTTCGTTGCACCAATTATTTAGAGAGGCTGGTTATTCGATTATTGAAAAGCTGCACCAGAAATCTTCCATCTATGGGAGAGCCAATTTATATAGCGCTTATGTAAGTCGATAAAATAATTGCCTTACTAATACACTCGTCACAACACAATTATTCATACTAACATCGTAGACAAACCCAATATAGCATAGATTTAATTTTATATATACCCGTAAGATCAATATTTAATTTTACTTATGAAATTAAATATAGAATCATATTCCGTATTCAGCCAAATAGTATTACTTTTACCAGCAGCATTTTCTTTCTTAACTTAACTGATGATTACTACGGATTTTTCACCACATAGTCTGTCACCGGCAGACTTGAGTTGCGCATGGGCAACGGGCGAGTTCAACCTATCAGAACTGGCGATCTCTCCAAAATTTCTTTCCATCCGCCTTCATTATTCGTGAGAATAATATAAAGGATCGTTCTAGTCATCCAGCAGCACTACGCCCATTGGGTAGTGAGTTGTATCGTTTGACTATGACTTCCGGTAAGGCATTTTCTTATCCGGTGTCGATCCATTTTCAATAATCTTAATTTTCAGTAAATACGTTTAGTTGTTAGGTAATCTAGGTTAAAAGGCTATCCTCTTTGGGATAGCCTTTTCTTATACTTTCCTTGTAAATTTGTAAGCTCCATCTATTAAAAACGACAGCCTGTGTTGCTAAGAAAACATCTTCCGGCCTTACTACTCATTTTTTCGCTTTGCACTCCGTTATTCGGCCAGGTTCCTTACGGTCCAATCAAACCAGCCCCCGCTGGCGAAATTCTGTCGAACCTTAAAAAGCTTAACGTTCTGGGGTCTGTCCTATACGTGGCTGCCCACCCCGACGATGAGAATACACTCCTGCTGGCTTATTTAGCCAAAGATCGACTTGTCCGAACCGGCTACCTATCATTGACTCGGGGCGACGGTGGACAGAATCTGATTGGTCCGGAACAGGGAGAAAACATCGGTGTTATCCGAACCCAGGAGTTGTTAGCGGCTCGCCGTGTTGATGGACCGGATCAGTTTTTTAGCCGCGCTTATGATTTCGGTTTTTCAAAATCAACAAATGAAGCTGTTCGTACGTGGGGACAGGAAAAAGTACTGGCTGACGTCGTCTGGATGATTCGGAAATATCAACCTGATGTAATCATCACTCGTTTTCCACCTGATGCTCGTGCTGGTCATGGTCACCATAGTGCATCCGGTTTCCTGGGCGAAGAAGCATTCAAAATCTCGAACGATCCTACTAAATTTCCTGAACAGCTCGCTTATGTAAAGCCCTGGCAGGCAAAACGTATACTCTGGAATGTATTTATTCCCGGCGCTTTTTTAAGCAACAAAAAGCCCGATGAAGCTGGTAATCTGATTGGTATTGAAACAGGATTGTATAACCCGTTACTGGGTAAATCGTACGGCGAAATTGCGTCCGAAAGCCGCAGTCAGCATAAAAGCCAGGGGTTTGGCGTGGCCGCTAACCGCAGCGCACGAATCGACTATCTTCTCTTAAAAGGCGGGAATCCGGCGGAAAAAGATCCGTTCGATGGTGTCGATATTAGCTGGAAACGAGTGCCGAATAGCGGTACTGTGCAGACGCTGGTGAATCAGGCAATCACAAACTTCAAGGCCGATCAGCCCGCAGCATCTACGCCAACTTTAGTTCAACTGTATAACGCACTTGGCAAACTCGATACAACCAATATCTACGTAAAAACGAAGCGGCAGGAAGTACAGACGCTAATCCAGCAATGCCTGGGTTTATGGGTCGAAACAAATCCTGCTGACTTTGCTGCTACACCGGGAGAAACCGTTAAAGTAGCGACTAATGTGGTTAGCCGAGCCGATGTCCCAGTCAAACTGATTAGCATACGTTACTCAACCGGCAAAGATACAACGGTCAATATAGCCCTGAAACCAAACGACGTTGTGCTGCTCCCCACCTCGCTAACCATTCCTAAAAGTCAGAAAATTTCGCAACCGTACTGGCTCGAAAAACCTATTGATAAAGGGCTGTTTCAGGTTGATAATCAGCAGTTGATTGGGATGCCTGAAAATCCGCCAGCCATTTCAGCAAGCTTTACAGTTGAGGTGAGTGGCCAGCAGTTTACCTATACTCGCCCTGTTGTTTATAAATCGACGGACCCTGTTGATGGCGAAATCTACCGGCCATTCATTATTCAACCCGACGTAACGGCCAACCTGACGGAGCGTGTATTTACCTTCAGCGACAATACCCAAAAAGCAGCCGAAGTAGTTCTAAAAGCAGGCCGGGCAAACGTATCGGGAACGCTGACTTTAGCTGCTCCAGCAGGATGGCGTATTGAACCGGCCTCCGTTCCTTTTTCGCTGACCTACAAAGGCGACGAACAACGTGTCGTATTCACCATCTTGCCAACTGCCCAGGCTAAGGATGGAAAACTACAGGCTAATATGAAAACTGAGGCCGGAACCTTCACAACGGGCCTTCGTCAAATTGCCTATAAGCACATTCCAACGCAAACGCTATTTCCTCCTGCCGAAGCCAAATTGGTCAAACTGGATGTGAAAGTAACGGCGAAAAATATCGGCTACATCGTTGGTGCGGGCGATGAAGTACCCGCTGCGCTACAGCAAATGGGTTGTCGGGTTACGATTCTTGGCCCTGCTGAACTGAACGGGAATCTGGCGGCTTACGATGCTATTGTCGTAGGTGTTCGAGCGTACAATACCAATCGGTCGATGTCGCTTTACCAGCCCAAACTAATGGATTATGTTAAAAACGGCGGAACGATGATTGTGCAGTATATTACGCCCAATAGCTCATTCCTGCGTAATGACCCTGCACTCCCACAGCTTGGCCCCTACCCGTTCTCTATTGGTGCTGAACGGGTTACAGAAGAAGATGCTAAAATGACGTTTATTAATCCACAACATCCATTACTGAATTACCCCAATAAAATTACCGACGCAGATTTTAACGGCTGGATTCAGGAACGGGGCATTTACTTTGCCAAAGAGTGGGATAAAGCGTACGAACCCATTTTCTCAGCCAACGATCAAAACGAAGCTCCAAAACAAGGCAGTCTGCTGTATGCCAAATACGGCAAGGGGCATTATATGTATACAGGCCTGGTTTTCTTCCGCGAACTGCCCGCTGGCGTTCCTGGTGCCTACCGTCTATTCGCCAACATGATTTCAGCAGCGGGCAATCAGGCAGCTTCTGTTTCAGGTTCTCAAACCCGCTGATAGATTTCAGGCAATTTTGTGTGCTGTCGGGCCTGAGAACCTGACAGCACAACTAACATTTCTGTTACCCCAACTCTTCAATCGTCCAAAACAGTCGTTTGCCTTTCTGCTTAGCTTGGTGCATCATTTCGTCAGCGCCCGCAGAAGGTCCACCAATGCGCAGTACACCGTCGCAGTGGTCGATTAATTTCACAGCGATCGGGTGAAAAATCTCATTAAAAATTGCATCGCCCAAGTGCGTTGACCCAGCCGTTTTGATGAGCGGCAGCGCAAGCCATTCTCCACAAACCGGCGTATGTCCCTGACGATAAACTGCCAGAGCAGCCTCTTCCATCCGATGCATATTCTGGGCAATTAATACAGGGGCATCCTTCGTACCCGAACGGTAAGGACCAGCAATCAGAATCAGCATATCAGTTTGGTAACGACGTTAATTGTTGCAACCGCAGATATTGGAGTAGCATAATGGTTTTACCATCCATAATTTCTCCACGCTCGATCATGGTAAGCGCTTCACTTACAGGAATTTCCAGGATCTCGATTTCTTCTTCATCAATGCCTCCGCCTGCCTTGCGCTCCGTATTAGCGCTATACTCGGCCAGGTAGAAAAAGAGTTTTTCGGTCACTGAACCGGGACTCATGTAGGCCTCCATAATCTTCTTTACCGACTGAATCCGGTAACCAGTTTCTTCTTCTGTTTCTCGTCGAATAGCATCATCTGGGTGTTCATCATCAAGAAGACCCGCGCAAGCTTCGATCAACATTCCAGACTCCGGACTACCATCACGATTGCCATTCACAAACGTAGGTAGCCGAAACTGCCGGGTTAAAATGACGGTATCAGTCTGCGGATTATGTAGTAAAATGGTTGCTCCATTTCCTCGGTCATACGCTTCACGTTGCTGCGTTGTCCACTGTCCATTTTTACCGAGATAGTTAAACGTAAATCGTTTCAGGATGTACCAGTTATCGGAAAGCAATTTTTCCTCGGTTATTTGTACGCGTTCAGAAAGCATTTGTTTAAAAATGTTTGAATTTGTTTATTTTTAAACAAAACAAATCAATTGGTAATGAATTTCCAACAGAGAAAGAGCTTAATTGTACGAACGGTTGAAGAACGCGGCTCCGCCGATGTCCACGAACTGGCTGATTTACTGCAAACTTCGGAAATGACCGTCCGGCGTGACCTGATCCAATTGGCAGCTTTAGGGCTGATTTACCGAACGCGGGGTGGAGCTATGAAAGTGAGTTTGGCGACGGATAAGCATCATTTTGCGAACAAAACCGCCGTTAATTCTGAACGAAAAGATTACATCTGTCAATTAGCTGCGCAGGAAATTCAGGAGGGCGATATCATTTTTATGGACTGCGGCAGTACCATTTTTCGACTCTGTCCCTTCATCCGCAATAAACGGATTACAGTCATCACCAATTCATTGCCTGTTGTCGCTGAATTAATGGGATCTGAAGTAGCGATAAACCTCATAGGCGGTGAAGTAGATCAGGATCGTAAGGCCATCCATGGGCTGATTGCCGAAGAACATATGTCGCGTTACCGGGCAAATCGAGCTTTTATTGGCGTCGATGGAATCTCGCTTCAGAATGGGTTGACCGCCAACAGTGAAAAAGAAGCCAGCACAGCTATTACGATGGCCCGGCAATCAGAAAAAGTTTACCTATTATGTGATTCATCGAAATTAGAAACGACTAAATACGTCTATTTTGCACCACTAAGCCTGTTCGATGTATTAATTACAGACAATGAAGCGATTCCCGAGGTAGTAAATGCCTATCGGCAGGCAGGGGTTACGCTGATTAATTAACTCATGTACCAAATCTGGATTGATACGGGCGGCACGTTTACCGATGGACTGGCTCTTGACCCAAATGGCAACCTGAAGCGAACCAAAGTTTTGAGCAGTAGTCGTTTACGCGGTCAACTCATCAATGGCAACTTGGCAGCGCCCTGGCTGACTGACCCCATTTTTGACGGCTATCAGCTACGCATCCTCGAAACTGACGACGTTTATCAAATCGTTTCGCTACAAGTCGATGGGGCATTAATTTGCGACAAACCGCTACAATCAATCTCTCAATCGACTACCGTTGAGCTGTTTACCGGCGAAGAAGCGCCTGTTTTAGCGGCCAGGCTTCTTACACAAACACCCATAAGTCGCCCATTCCCAGTACTGGAAATGCGGTTGGGTACCACCAAAGGAACCAACGCCTTGCTCGAACGAAAAGGTGGACGAGTTGCTTTGCTAGTCACCAAAGGCTTTAAAGATCTGCTTAAAATTGGCACGCAGCAGCGCCCTGACTTATTCCAGTTAGCTATTCCACCTGCCGAAGTTCTGTACTCAACAGTCTGGGAAGTAGACGAACGCATAAGTGCCGACGGTCAGATTTTAACGCCTTTGTCTGATCAAACGTGTGCCGAAATAGCCGAATACATTCGGCAGGAGAAACCGGATGCGATCGCTATTTCCTTTCTAAATGCCTATCGTAATCCCTTTCACGAACGCCAACTCCAGGATGAACTTGCTAAAGCAGGTTGCCCATACATAACTATTTCAACCGATGTTTCGGTGACTCCGCAGTATGTATCACGTACGCAGACAACGGTTGTCGATGCCTACCTGACGCCAGTCATGCGGTCGTATCTGGACAATGTACAGAGTCAGTTAGGTGGTCATTCTGTTCGGATAATGACCAGTTCTGGTGGATTGGTTCGAACTGATTTGTTCCAGCCGAAAGACAGTTTACTAAGCGGCCCGGCTGGTGGTGTGATCGGTGCGGCTACCATAGCGAATACGCTTTTTTTATCATCTGATTATCAGGCCAATGAAAAATCTTCACCAGGTACATTAACCCTTGATATGGGTGGAACCAGTACAGATGTCGCGCGGATTCAGACTGGGTTGGATTACCGTTTCTCAACGAAAATCGGCCCGTTCGATTTGCAGTTACCTTCGCTGGCGATCGAAACGGTTGCGGCTGGTGGAGGATCAATCTGCTGGTTTGAGGAACATGGTACTACATCTGGCCAACTGCGTGTAGGCCCGCATAGTGCAGGTGCCAATCCCGGCCCCGCTTGCTACGGAGCCGGTGGACCACTGACCATCACCGACGTAAATCTGTTGTTGGGTAAACTCCACCCGCAACAGTTCGGGATTCCGGTTTTCCCGGAAAAGGCAACGTTAGCTCTGGATAAAGTTATTCAGCAGGTTGAACGCAAAACAGGAAACCGACCTGATGATTTAACCTTGCTACGTGGTTTCGAACAGATTGCAAACGAAATCATGGCTGGTGCCATTCGCAAGATTTCCGTCGCGCGAGGATTCGATCCCCATGAGTATAGTTTGCTGGTTTTCGGTGGTGCGGGTGGCTTACACGGTTGTGCTATTGCTCGACTCCTGGGTATGGAACAGTTAATTCTGCCCTTTGATGGCGGGCTACTGAGTGCCTACGGAATTGGTCAGGCACAAATTGAGCGTTTAGCATCACAGTCTGTTCTAAAGCCGTTATCCACTCTCGAACAGGAGTTACCTATATTGATTGATAAGCTGGTAAATACGGCAACGGCCGCTTTACAAGAAGATGTTGGAAATGACGTACCAATCCGTACGAAGTCAATTTCGATATTTCTACGTTTGTTAGGTCAGGAATCTACAGTCGATATTCCATTCAGCGATCATCTGGAAGCTGATTTTCAGAAAAAATATGAGCAGCTCTACGGCCATTTCCCAACAAATGCCACTGGAAAATCCCGTACGATCGAAGTAGAAAGTATTCGTGTGATCGTGAGCACAGTAACCCAAAAAGATGCCAGCAGTACATTCCCTACAAGTCATCGCCATGTGTTGCCCGAATTCACAACGGATAACTACCCCGCCTACAACTGGACGAAATTAGAGGAAGGCGATACGTTTCGAGGTCCGGCTTTGTTGCTCAACACGACTTCGTCGGCCTTTATCGAGTCTGGATGGCGAATGATTGTACAAGCCGACAGAAATGCGGTAGTCGATTATATTGCTGATATTGAGGAGGAACAGATTCGCGAATCGAACGAGGTGATCCAGCTGGAGTTGTTCACTCAACGGTTTCGCGCCATTGCCGAAGAAATGGGGGCTCAATTGCAGCGAACCGCTTTTTCAGTCAACGTAAAAGAACGGCTCGACTTTTCCTGTGCGCTACTCAACGCCCAGGCTGAACTGGTTGCCAATGCGCCCCATATTCCGGTGCATCTGGGCAGTCTTGGAATTTGTGCACGTCTGGTGTTGGATGCACTTCCACCACTCGAACCGGGCGATGTTATAATTACCAATCACCCGAAATACGGCGGTTCGCACTTACCTGACCTAACTTTACTGAGTGGCGTTTTTACGACTGATAACCAACTAATTGGCTACGTAATTAATCGAGCGCATCACGCTGAAATAGGCGGTAAAGTTCCCGGATCTATGCCACCGGATGCTGTCTCGCTGATTGAAGAAGGGGTAGTTCTAGAACCAACCTACGCGGTCAAGAACGGTTCGCTTTTATGGGATACGGAGTTAGCTTCCCGTTTTGCGAATGCGCCCTATCCCACACGTTCTTTGGCCGAAAACCGAGCAGATATCGAAGCCGCTTTAGCATCGCTGCGAGCCGGTGAAACGGCTTTACAAACGCTGGTGAAGGAGCATGGTTTAGCCACGGTTCATCACTACATGAATAGCTTGCAACAATCCGCTTCCGACGCGATCAATGCCGTTCTGCAACCACTTGCGGGCCAGGTTTTTCAGGCCGAAGAATCGCTGGATGATGGGCATCAGATCCGGTTGGTCATTCGAATTTCGGCTAAAAATACGAGGTCAGATGGGGTTGAGAAACCGCATATTCAGTTTGATTTTACGGGTACGTCCGATACGCATCCCAATAATCTCAACGCCAATATTTCGATTCTCTACAGTGCTGTACTCTATGTGCTACGGCTATGGTGTGGGCGCGATATTCCATTGAATGAAGGGCTTATGGAACCCGTCGAGTTAATTTTACCTGAATCTTCCTTTCTTAATCCGATTTTTCCAGACGATCCGGCTCAATGTCCGGCAGTTGTTGGCGGCAACACGGAAGTCAGTCAGCGGCTGGTTGATACGCTCTTAAAGGCGTTAGGTTTAGCTGCCTGTAGCCAGGGGACAATGAACAATTTCTTGTTCGGAAACGCACAATTCGGTTATTACGAAACCATTGGTGGCGGATCGGGAGCTACTAATGGAGCTGATGGTCGCTCAGCCGTACACCAGCACATGACCAATACCAAACTCACCGACCCCGAAGAACTGGAACGTCGTTACCCCGTTCGGCTTCATCAGTTCGCTATCCGACCAAATTCCGGAGGACTGGGGCAGTGGCGCGGTGGCGATGGAATTATTCGCGAAATTGAGTTTTTGAAAACTGTTCAAGCTACGCTTCTCAGTCAGCACCGAATCGTGGCTCCATACGGTTTGCAGGGTGGCGAATCTGGTAAAACAGGTCGTCAAACGATTTTATATACCGACGGTCGCGAAGAAACCTTACCGGGCATTTTCACCCGAGTAATGCAACCTGGCGAACGTATTCGAATTGAAACTCCTGGCGGTGGAGCGATGCTGCCGCCAATTCAAGATTAAATGAATATCATAGACGATCAAATAAAAAGTGGATTTTTCGGGGCAGCTATCGGCGATGCATTGGGTGTTCCGGTTGAATTCAAATCGCGGGAATTTTTGGAAAAACATCCCGTACAGGACTATACTGGCTATGGAACCTGGAATCAGCCTCCTGGCACCTTCTCAGATGATAGTTCGATGTTATTCTGCACAGCCGAAAGTCTTTGCCTTGGGTTTAACCTGATCGATATGGCAGATCGATTCGTACAATGGTACCGTACCGGCTATTGGGGAGCACACAACGCCGTATTTGATATTGGCAACGCAACGAGCGGAGCTATTGATCGAATTATGAGTGGCACATCCCCCTTACTTTCAGGTGGTATGTCGGAACAAAACAATGGCAATGGATCACTCATGCGCATTTTGCCGATGGCATTCTACCTACATTCGGAAACAGATACAGCACAGCGATACGAGTACATTAAGCAAGTATCCGGCATCACTCATTACCATTTCCGTTCGGTACTCTCCTGCTTCATCTATAATGAGTTAGCCATTGGACTTTTAATTAAATTAGACAAGACCTCCGCCTATCGTAAAATGCAACTATCTGTCAATCAATTCATCAGCCAACAGCAGTTTGCTACTTCCGAGATCAATCTTTTCAACCGAATCTTACAAAATGACATTAGCCAGCTTAGTGAAGACGTTATTCGCAGCTCTGGCTATGTTATTGACACATTAGAAAGTAGTATCTGGTGTTTTTTAACGAGTTCTTCTTACAAAGAATGTGTGTTGAAAGCCGTCAATCTTGGTGAAGATACAGATACAACCGCGACGGTTGCGGGCGGATTAGCTGGACTATTTTACGGTTATCAGTCTATTCCAACGCACTGGGTACAGCAGATAGCTAAACGAGAAGAGATTCTCGACCTGTCAAATCGCTTTGCTAAGCGTTATAGATGAGCTATTATTTAGAGTGTCAATACTAGAATTTATTACACTCAATTGATAAATAAAGAGGTTATTAAGTAACTCAGACTTACTATTTTCTTTAATTGAGAGCAACTAAATAAATGAACTATTACTTCTTCGCGCTAAAGCTTTACTACATAACGAATGAATTCCGGTGCTGTTCCTGACGAAGGGCTAACGACACAACAATCTGTTGTTGATTATAAGAAAAAACAAAAACAGCGTAACGTTCTGGCTCATCTCTATTCAGATGGGAAGTGTACGTTGGCTCAATTAACACAAGTGGTTCACAGTAGCATTCCTTCCGTGACCAGCCTTGTCGACGAACTCGTTGACGACCAATGGGTAACGCCAACCGGAACGGCCATCGGCAGCAATGGTCGGCGGCCTGCTTTATTTGATTTGAACCCCGGTCGTAATTATGTAGCTGTTCTGGACGTTAGCACGCACGATACCAAAATTCTGTTCATGAATACCCATCGAAAGCTGGTTTTTCGTGGCGATTATGATTTGCGTCTGGTCGACAACCCTATCCTTTTATCATCATTGGTCAACTATTTCAATGATGCGCTTGCCAAATCGGGGCTGGCAGCCAGTGATCTGATTGCGATTGGCATTTCAATGCCGGGATTAATTGATTCACGGCGGGGCATTAACCTAACGTATAAAAACATACACCAATCGGATGAGTCGCTGACACAATGGTTTTCTGCCCAGACTGGCAAACCAGTTTACCTCATTAACGACACCAAGGCTACCGTTCTGGGTGAAAGTCGATTTGGTGGAGCGAAGGGAAAAAAACAAGTACTAACGATCAATATCGACTGGGGTGTTGGTCTGGGTATTATCGTTAATGGCGACGTGTTTCAGGGAGCTAGCGGCTTTGCCGGGGAATTAGGCCACATTCAGGTCGATCCGAATGGGGAATTATGTCACTGTGGTAAAATAGGCTGCCTAAACACGCTTACCTCAGCTTCATCACTCGTTCAACGAGCCCAACGCGATATTCTGGCGGGTAAAGCATCGAAACTTGCTATTTTTCAAAAAAACGTCGAGCAAATCGACATTGACGAATTGATCAATGCTGCTAATCAGGGGGATGTCTATTCGATCAAAACGCTTCACGATGCTGGCTTCCAGCTAGGTAAAGGGCTCGCGATTGCCGTTAGCTTATTCAATCCTGAAATAATTATTGTCGATGGCGTATTAGCCAAAGCCTCTACGTTTCTCCTCAATACCATTCGCCAAGCCATTGTACAATATTGCCTGAGTGATTTCCATCGGGATTTGCGTATCGAACTCACGCAACTCGACGATACGGCAAAATGGCTGGGCACACATGCCTATGTGATGGAAGATATTTTCGCGAATTTTGGCGGGAATGCATAAAACCTAAAAGGTCTCGCAGACCTTTTAGGTTTCAAATACCTCTCTACTTCGCTTTCAGATAAGCAAAAGGAATAATCATTTCTTCCAGCGATACGCCCCCGTGCTGGAACGTATTCCGGTAATGATTCACGTAGTAATTGTAATTATTGGGATACGCGAAAAAATAATCCTCCAACGTAAATACGTAGGCCGTTGATACGTGCGGTTTGGGTAAAAACAGTCGCTCGGGTTTACGACCGACATACAAATGGTTCTCATCGAAACCAAGATTTTTCCCTTGTTTGTAGCGCAGGTTCGTGTTCGTTTCGCGATAGCCGACAATCTTGGCGGGTTTCTGTACCCGAATCATTCCGTGGTCGGTCGTTACGATCAACCGACCGCCTTTAGCGGCAATTTTCTGGACGAGCTCCAGCAACGGCGAATGCAGAAACCAGGAACGTGTGATTGAACGGTAGGCCGATTCATCAGGAGCCAGTTCTTTAATCATGGCCATGTCGGTACGGGCGTGCGACAGCATATCTACGAAATTGTAGACCACAACATTTAACTGGTTCTGCAACAGATTATTGAAATTGTCGACCAGCGATTTTCCCTGGTTAACGTTCAAAATCTTGTTGTACGACATTTTTACATTCAGGCGGCTCTGATCCAGTTGCCGACGTAGAAATTCTTCTTCGTGGTTGTTCAGTCCTTCATCTTCATTATCGTCATTCACCCATAAATCGGGATGTTTACGTTCCATCTCACTGGGCATCATTCCCGAGAAAATGGCGTTTCGGGCGAACCCAGTTGTCGTTGGTAAAATGGAGTAATACGAACTTTCTTCTTCCACTGAGAAATAGTCCGCCAACAGTGGCTCAATTACTTTCCACTGATCATAGCGGAGGTTATCAATCAGGATAAAAAACAAAGGCGTATTGTTTCCTCCCTGGTTCAATAAAGGAAATACCTTTTTGCGCATCAGTTGATGCGACATAACTGGGCTATCGGCTTTAGGATCATTTAGCCAGTCCTCATAATTATCTATCACAAATTTACAGAACTCCGAATTAGCTTCGCTTTTCTGCATATTCATAACCTCCGACATACTCCGATCCTGCGAACCATCAAGTTCTAACTCCCAGTATATAAGCTTTTTATAGACATCAGCCCACTCCTCGAAATCCATCCGATCGTTATACTGCATGGATATATTTCGGAAATCCTGCTGATAACCGATATTGGTCCGTTCGGTAACTAATCGTTTATTATCCAGAATCTTTTTGACTGACAACAGAATCTGATTCGGATTGAGCGGTTTAATCAGGTAATCAGCAATTTTAGAACCGATGGCCTCTTCCATGATATGTTCCTCTTCGCTCTTCGTGATCATCACTACCGGCAAATTGGGCCGCATCTGTTTAATCTGGGAAAGGGTTTCCAGGCCAGTCATGCCCGGCATCATTTCGTCCAGAAAAACAACATCATAATTTGTATTCTCGACTTCATCGAGAGCATCAGCTCCGCTGTTGACAGAGGTCACTTCGTAGCCTTTATTTTTCAGAAAAAGGATATGGGGTTTTAGCAGATCTATTTCGTCATCCGCCCAAAGTATCGAATAATTTTGCATGTGTTCAGTTGGTGGTTTACGAGTACGAGTTCGATGGAATATCCCTCGTTACTTTAAGAAAAAAGAAACAGAAAACCGTTCTCTGTTTAACTTCAAACGTCTGGTTCTGTTCGGAAAGATCGTACAAATGAGTCTTTTAACAAGATTTAACACGATACATCGTTAGTCGATAGTCATTGGTTATTCGTTTTAAACACTGCGAATCTGGCCGTATTTACCTATATTGACTAATGATTCTATTTTTGTTTTACTTTACGTTAATTTTTAGCTAATAGTCGTTACTATAGCAGCCAACTCACTGCGAATCAGTAAACTAAAAACTAATTGCAGTCGGGATTAAGATAACCCATGAAAAAGCTTCCTGTTTGTTCCGCTTTCCTGCTCTTAAGCGGTCTTACGTATTCATACACTGCCCAGGCGAATAAAAACGTCTCTACCCCCTTTTCAGTAGTCGACTCAATCCGAATCGAGAAAAAAGACGGTAAACGGTTTATTATCCATCGTGTCGACGAAGGCCAAACGCTTTTTGCTATTTCCCGAAAATACGGTCGTTCGGTAGCTGAAATCAAAGCCGCAAATCCGGAGATGAAGGATGCGGTTCGCTATGACCAATTGGTTCGTATTCCAATTCCGGATGGTGCTTTAAGCCGAAAGGAAGAAAAAGTGATCGACAAGGCCATTAAAAAACAGGAAAAAGAAGAAAAACGGGTAGCGCAGGAGCAGGAAAAAACAACCGAAAAAGTCGCGAAAGAGCAAGCCAAAACAGAAAAACGACCAGAAAAGGAATCAAAAAAAACGGATGATCCAGCACGGGCAGGTATTCACGTTGTCGAAGCCGGGCAAACATTATATAGCCTTGCCAATAAGTATGGTGTATTACAGGCCGATATTCGTAAATGGAATAATTTATCGAGTAACAGTGTACTGATCGGTCAGGCATTGATTGTATCGGAAAAAGCCTACCAGGTTCGTACTCCTTCGACACCGATTGCCAGCACCAAAACAGCCGAGATACCTAATCGCCCCTCTGAGCCATCGAGCCGCCCCTTTACAACTACTCGCCCGGTCGAATCAACGCCCAACGAACAAAAATCAACGCCCCCAGCTCATTCTGAGCCAAAGCAAACGCATCATTCCGAAGTCGATACACCTACTAAGTCTTCGCCAGAGACACCCACTAAATCTTCACCTGTAGATACCAAACCGGAACCAGAAGTCATACTGCCTCAGCCGGGTAACGATGCGCCAATGCCGACGCACGGACGACGAATTTCGACGAATGGCGTCGCTGAAATGATTGAAGGATCAGATGGATCGGGGAAATATCTGGCACTGCATCGCACAGCGCCAATCGGGGCATTGGTTCAGGTTCGTAATGAATTCAACAACCAGAGTTTGTGGGTAAAAGTGATTGGCCGTTTGCCCAACACGGGTATCAACGACAAAATCCTGATTAAGCTCTCGACACAAGCGTTCGCGAAACTTTCACCCTCAGATCGGCGTTTTCGAGCTGAGGTCAGTTATATTGTGCGCTAATATGGAAACGAAAGAAGAGCGAATTGCCCGCCGACAACGCGAACGTGATGCCCAAATGAAAGCGTCGCCCGGTTACATGACATTCAGTGTGATGTTCACACTGGCTTACCCTTTTATTGCCGTCTTTACGTTTGTGATGTCTACCCTACTGGCCGTATTCTCAGGCATTTCACGCGCCCTGGCTTGGGTAGTCAGTGGAGGCAAAAGCAAATAATTACCGAATTCGTTACATCCCTTGTCTAGTCCTCAATTTTCCGCTGGTCAGTTCGCTTCGTTAAAAGATTTTTTAGATACCAAGGCCGATCAATACAATCGGCCTTCGTTTATTGAGCACGATCCAATCAGTATTCCGCATCGATTCAGCCAGAAACAGGATATTGAAATCATAGGATTCTGGACAGCCGTTCTGGCCTGGGGGCAGCGTCCGGTTATTCTCAAAAAAGCGGCTGAGCTAATCAACAGCATGGATGGCGCACCGTATGATTTCATTCGGAACCATCAGGAAAGCGATCTAAAGCGATTTCTTTCGTTCAAACATCGGACGTTCAATGCCACTGATGCGCTCTACTTCCTCCATTTTTTTCGAGACTATTATCAAACCCATAATTCGCTGGAAGAAGCTTTCCTGACCAACAAATCGGAATCTATTGACCTTATTTCTGCACCTGTAGAAAATGGACTAATTCAGTTTCACGATTATTTCTGCCGCCATACCGATTTCTTCCCAGAACGAACGCGTAAACACGTAGCCACCCCAGCCCGAAACTCATCCTGCAAACGATTACTAATGTTTTTGCGCTGGATGGTTCGTCAGGATGATCGTGGAGTTGATTTTGGCTTATGGACGAATCTAAAACCGAATGAATTAGTGATGCCGATTGATGTCCACGTGAACCGAGTAACCCGACATCTAGGCTTACTAACTCGCCCCCAAACCGACTGGAAGGCAGCCCTGGAACTAACCGAAACGCTTCGCCAGTTCGATGCTACCGATCCCGTTCGTTACGATTTTGCCCTGTTTGGGCTAGGGGTCGAAGGCGAATTATAGCCTAATTTAGTGAACCAACTCCGAGGAGATTAGAAAGAGTTAATAAACAATCGTTGCCCGAAAAGGATTACCTTTTTAGAACCTGAACGATTGAAATTATGCCTTTTCAGATCTCTACACAGCCTTTTGGGCCTCTACCGACTGAAACAGATCGCACTCCGCTTACTGAATATATACTTGAACATACAGAAACTGGCGAGTTCATTAGCGTGATTCCTGAATTCGGGGCCGTTCTACGCCGACTGGTTCTCCGTAAAGGTCGTAACCTGTTTGCCTTGATTCAGGCTCCCGAATCGCCCCAGGCATTATTAGCAGATGAAAGCTACGCCAGTGCCTTTCTTTATCCGTTTCCGAGTCGCATTCAACATGGTATTTATCACTTTGAGGGCAAAGATTATGCGGTAAAAATGAACGAAATCCACCGTGATAATGCCTTGCATGGATTCGTTCATGGTCGGGAATTTTCGGTTGTTAGCCAAGAAGTGACAGATACTCACGCTCAGCTTGTTCTCCGGTATTCCTACGATGGCGACACGTTTGGTTATCCGTTTCCGTTTACCCTGACCATTGCCTATCAATTAGTGCAGGCCAACCAACTACCGTACGGTGCCCATGTGGATGTAGATCGAATGTGTGCGCTGAAAATTAGCTACACAGCACAGAATACAGGAGGTACCAATGCTCCGGCGGCATTTGGCTGGCATCCCTATTTTATGTTTCTGGAAGATGCCGAAACAACGGCGGAAACTATTGATAATGCCAGTTTGTCGCTCCCCGGTCGAACGCCTATTTTGCTGGACGACCGCATGATTCCGATCAGCACCTATCCGTTTCAGGCAGCCGATACAATACCCTTGTTAAACCGGCAACTGGATACTCCGTTTTTGATTGAATCAGTAAAAGATAGTGATGATCACCCCCTTTTTGCTGAGACGGTTCTGACCTCGGGAGTAACGGGGGCGAAACTGATTATAGGCCAGCAAACAGGCGAAAACAAACTTAATTATCTGGTATGTTATACCCCTCCGCGTCGTGATAGCATCGCCATTGAACCGCAAACCGCCAACGTAAATGCCTTCAATAATGGTGAAGGGTTAACTATTCTAGAACCCGAAGGAACGCTTTCGGGCACGATTTGGGTGCGGTTGGACTAACTACAACTGCCGAATTTTAATATTCCGGAACCAAACCGTGCTGCCCCAATCCTGAATACCGATTCGGCCACTGAAACGACCTTTACTAATTGGGGCATCCTTTAGTTTACTTTCTGCAATCCGTTTCTTCCAATCGACGCTGGATAAATCGTGTTCCTGAATGCTATAGCCATTCATGGAAATTGTTAATTTATTATCCTTCAGCATCAAATGCACTTTATTCCAGCCGCCAATCGGTTGTAGATAGCGATTATTGGCACTCGCAATACCAAATAGATCACCAGCCCGGTGTTTATTCTCAGCTAGCCCTTCATAGATCGCATCATCTAGCACCTGCACTTCCAGACCCGTTTGATACATATTTTTGAACTGAGGCTCTTCCTGGACAAAAAAGAAAATACCACTATTCGTAAATCGGTCTATTTTCCACTCCGCTTTAAATTCAAAGTCCCCAGAAAAAACGGCATCCGTTATTAAATCGCCCCCTGTCGGTGCTTTGCGACCTATGTCATCCGGTACACATAATTTTAAAGCGCCCTGATCAACCTGCCAGCCTGCTCCTATACTTTTCCCTCCGTAAGCATGCCAGCCCGACAAATCATGTCCGTTGAACAGCCGTTTCCAGCCATCCTTTTTTTCCTGTGCTTGTACGTCTGCAACCGCTACACAACCCAATAAGCTTGTAAAGAGGATGAATCGAAAAGACATGATCAAAAGAGGATTAAAAATCTTTATTATTCCCGCAAAAACTCAAGTTTAAAGGTAAATATATGCAAAATGAGGTCAATGTGAATGGACAAAAAGCAACTTATATTTATTCTAAACAGGTGATTTTTAGGTAATTCCACTAATTATACGTTTCAAAAAAGTCGCTTACTTATAAGCTAGTACTAAATTCTTGCAGTAATTATACTTATGTCTTTTTATGCGTTGATTACTTATCAAAACCCTATCCGTTTAACTAATGTAATGCCGAATATTCTTCACTGGCTAGCTAATGGGAAGTGTTTTGGGAAAGGATTAGAAAAAAGCTAAGGGGAGATGACGGAAAATCGACATACTTTTTAACCATTTATGGCTTCCTTGGCATAGGAGGATGCACAGGAGAAATGCGTTCTTTTTTACGTATCCACCGCCAGAGGTCGGTAGCCAAAGCAGGGTAAATATTAATCCCGATGCTGTAATAGCCACCATTAAAATTCTGATTAATTGCGGTCTGAAAGATAGAAACCCGGTAACCGATCTGCGCACTCAGACCTGCCCAACGTGTTGCCCGCCATTGCGCATAGCCCCCAAACTGTAATGGCACAAAAAAATCGCGACGGGTTCGGTCAATCGGCGATTCTTTACTCAGATCAGTCGGAATTGCGTAGGCTACCCCACCCCCTACTTCAATGGGAATACTCACCGTCCACTCGGGGTTTTTGGTGATGTTGAACCAATACATCAGGCTCATAAACCACAAATCCGTTCGGGTATAATAATCCAGATTAATTCGCCGGGCAGCATTGCGTCGCCAATTAATCAGACTCAGGTAGGTCGCATAGCTAATCCAATAATAGCCTAATGTGATCTGATGCCGTTTTGCGCCATATTCGATTCCAGCATTCACCCCCCAAACATTAACATGCTGACGATCAAGAAAAGAGTCACGAAAGTCAAGATTAAAGGCGGGTGTGATTTTCGGCTTTTTTGGGCGCAGACTATCCACTGCCAGCGAATCGGATGGAGGCATCATTAGTGAATAGACGACGAGTAAAGCATTGATCATATTGGCTACTAACATGAAAACGATTACGGAGGTTACAATCAGTTCGCGATGAACAGACAAGAGCCCTGCTCAATCTCTTCTACAAATCCATGTTCATCGTTAGCGATTCCATTTTAAGAAAGAATTAATGAGGCTTTAACAAGTCCTTAATTAGCACGGGACTACTTGCGATCACAAAATTAGCCGGGTTAGGGTAACCGCCCTTTCATGTATGTTCCGTTTAAAAATTATCTGTAGTTGCCTTGTTGGTTTTTTACTCAATGGGCTGGTAGCCAGAACTGTTGTATTTGGGCAAATAACCACCGCACCAGATACCCTTCGACAAAATTTACCGCAGTTGGAACAGCAATTTCTGGAACGCAATTTCCAGTTGTTGGCCCAACGCTATCAGATCGATATTGCAGATGCTGCCATAACGCAGGCTGGCTTACGACCCAATCCTAACCTTTGGTTTCAGGGAAACCTATACAATCCGCAGACACACAAAGTCTTGCCATTTGGCCGACCTTCTCAGGCAGATCTCGACGCGGGCGTTTACAACAGTGGGTATTATGCCGTTCAATTGCAACAGGTAATTCAATTAGCTGGGAAGCGCAGCAAATTGGTGGCTCTGGCGGAAAGTAATAAATCACTGGCTCAATTGGCTTTCCGCGATGTAATGCGAATACTTCATTATCAGCTTTACTCAACCTACGCGAACTTATATTATGACTTGCAGGCACTCCATTTGTTTGAGGATGAACTAGCTCGTCAGCAGCGATTGCTCGAATCCTATCGAATCGCTCTCCAGTCGGGAGGGGTAGCGCCTTATGAAGTGACCCGGCTGGAAGTGGCCATTCGCGATTTGCAGGCAAATGGAGCCAATTATCGTACTCAGATCGCAGATGAACAGGCTACATTACGGATACTGTTACGTCAGTCGAATCAAACGTTTATTCTACCAACTGGCTTACCAATAACGAATACCACTCTACCCCAACTAGCTACTGCACTTGATTCGGCTCAGACCAATCGGCCAGACATTAGCATTTCGCAGGAGCAGATCAATAACGCCCAGCGTAGCCTAAGTCTGGAAAAAGCGCGCCGAACGCCTGATCTGACAACGGGGCTGTTGTATGAGAAATACGGCAATGCCTATGTGAACTTCCTGGGTTTTCAGGCATCGATGGATTTACCTATTCACAACCGGAATCAGGGTGCCATCCGATCAGCGGAAACAACCCTGAAAGTCGCCAACAGTGGGCTTGAAAACCAACAGGTTGTGGTGCAAAGTGATGTACTGAATGCCTACGATAAATTGACAACTTATTACAACCAGTTAAATGCCCGACCTACTGGTTATCTGGACCGTATTCAGAATATATCCATCGAAGCCACCAAAGCCTACAATGCCCGAAGCATTGGTCTGCTTGATTATCTCGACAAAATTCATACCTATCAACAAGCGCAATTGAATAACATTGACTTGTTGAACAACGTGTTTCAGTCGCAACAACTAGTCAATTTCGCTACCAACACGAAGTTCTTTTAACGAGTAAAACCCACAGAGACAATTTAATCCATAAGAGCAGTCTGACCCATAAAAAAACGGGACTGATAGTAAAATCAGTCCCGTTTGCTTTTATAAAACACTATCGCCAATAACCTGGAATCCAGACATGACCTCGTGGACGAGCGGCCCAATAGCCAGGCACCCACACGGCCCGGTGACGAGGAGGGGCTGCCCAATAACCACCTGTATATCGATAACTTCGCCGATAGGGTCGCCAGTTTTCCCGAACCCAAATATGCCGGGGTGAAGGAGCAGGCGGGCGAGCAACTACGACTCTCGTGCGTGGTACAAACGGTCGATGTCGGACATAAATCTGTGCGTCCGCATAAGAAATTGAGCTAATAAGCAAACCAACGAAAAGCAAACTTTTTAAGATGGTTTTCATAACGATTTGAATTTAGGTAAACGCCAGTCTGAGCACTTAATTGAGTAGTACGTTCAGACTAGACTAATAGGTTATAAACTCGATTCGATTGTTAGAGTTTTATCATTCACCAAGGTTTAATCCTGCAGGGGCCCCGTTTCGATTTGTGCATTAGCCAGCCTTTTCTGCTGTTCACGAAGCTGTTTCGTAGTTTTCCGTGATCCATCGTGACTCCAGCCAGGAGGGCCGAAAATATAGCCCAAGGCCGCTCGAAACGATCCTGCCCGACGAACATCCTGTCCGATAGCCACCCATTCATGAAAGGCGATTCGCACGGGGTTATGCGTATCAATATTGGTCGTCAGGCCGTAGGTAGGGCGCTTGCGTTCTTCCTCAAACGTACCGAACATTCGATCCCAAATGATGAGTATACCCGCGTGATTTTTATCCAGATAATCCAGATCAGAACCGTGATGAACCCGATGATGGGATGGTGTATTAAAAATGGCTTCGATGGGTGCGGGAAATTTGTTGATCAGTTCGGTATGAATCCAGAATTGATACAATAGACTGATCGACTGCATAGTCATTATGGCTATGGGCGAAAAACCAACCAGAGGCAACCAAATCCAGAAAATAAACGCACCCGAAATATTGCCCGTCCAGGTTTGCCGGAGCGCGGTGCCTAAGTTGTATTTCATGGACGAGTGATGTACGACATGCGACGCCCAGAAATACCGGCTACTGTGGCTGATTCGGTGGAACCAGTAATAACTGAAATCTTCGGCAAAGAACAGAATAACCCACGCCCACCACTTCGTCATATCGACCGTGAACAGCCGAAATTGATAGACCAGCGTAAAAGCACCAAAAATCATCGCTTTTCCAATCAAGGCACTGACGATGACATTGCCAATACCCATGGATAGACTACTGGCCGTATCTTTGGTAACGTAATAATCCTTTTGCTGAATAACTGTCACGATCACCTCGGCAACCAGCAGGATAACAAATCCGGGAATCGCGAGCTGAATTAAATCTCTCATATTATTTCTAACTTTTATGCAAGTTACAGTCTTGTTCGATGGTTATCAAATACGACGCGTTCCATCTTTTCTTCGTAATTTGCCCACATCTGTAGTTTGCCTTTCCTATGATTTCATTCGATACCATTCGTGATGCGCACGACCGCATTCGACCCTATATCCATCGCACCGCCGTACTAACCAATAAAACCATCAACGATCGTACGGGAGCCAGTCTATTTTTTAAGTGTGAGAATTTCCAGAAAATCGGGGCCTTCAAAGCGCGCGGTGGACTGAATGCCGTCTTGCAGGTTGCTCAGAACCACGAAGGGAAAGCTATCACCACCCATTCGTCCGGCAATCACGCACAGGCCGTTGCGTTTGCGGCTCGTCAGGTAGGTTTACCGGCTTACATCGTTATGCCGCGCACGGCGCCGAAGGTCAAAAAAGAGGCTGTGTTGGGCTACGGTGCCGAAGTGATTGAGTGCGAACCAACGCTCGATGCCCGCGAAGCCGGTGTCCGCGAAGTCATCGAACGAACGGGCGCGGTGCTGGTACACCCTTTCGATGACGACCGCGTCATTGCGGGACAAGCTACTGCTACGAAAGAATTAATCGAAGACGCGGGTATGAAAAAATACGGTACAGAGCGTCCCTTCGACACGATTATGGCACCTGTTGGTGGAGGGGGGCTGTTGAGCGGAACATCTTTAGCCACTCATTATTTATCTCCTGGCACGCGCGTAGTTGCTGCCGAACCAGAAGGGGCTGCGGATGCTGTCTTATCGTTTAAAAGTGGACACGTTGAAAAAGCACCATATATCAACACGATTGCCGATGGACTAATGACAACCCTTAGCGAACGAACACTAGCCATCATCCGGGAAAACGTAGCTGATATTCTGACTGTTTCCGACGCCGAAATCATTGGTGCCATGCAACTGGTTTGGGAACGAATGAAAATCATTATCGAACCTTCCAGTGCTGTACCACTTGCGGCCATTCTGAACCATCAGGATCAGTTTGCCGGTCAAAAAATCGGAATTATTATAACGGGCGGAAACGTCGATCTAGGGAAACTGCCGTTTTAATTTTTTGTCATGCTGACGGAGTAAGCATCTTAAATACCAAAAACAAGTTGTCTAGAAAACATTAAGATGCTCCGTTCCTCAGCACGACAAAAATTACAAATTAAGCAAGGCTTTCAGCTTCTCGTAGAAGCCAGTGTTGCGAAACGTGAATTGCTTATGCAGAACATAATTGCTCAAAAAACTGGCTCCCATTCCTGCTAGTTGAGAAAAGAGTTTATTGAGGTTCACTTCTTTGACCGAAAACGGAATAACTGCCATCTGGGCCCCCATACTATCGACAGAAAAGTCATAAACGAAAGCGGCTCCGTACACTGTAATTAAACAGGAAATGATCGATACCAGCGTAAATTTTGCGGCTTCACGATTAGTCTGCGCGGAGTTTCTGGCATTAAAAGCAAATAATTTAGTCAGGACAAATCCAGCGAAGAACGCTATAATATACCCCCAAAATAGCGCCTGTTTGTAGCTAAACTGAAACCAATCCTGCAAGATACTTCCCGCCAGCAACTGGATGGAAGCGCCGATGGCAGCTACAATAAAGTACGCAATAACATCCCGTCGATTAAAAAGCTCGCTAGCCATATGTTAACTCAAGAGGCAAGCGAATAAAGCAAAACAATATTCTTCAAGCCGATAAAACACTTAAATGTAGGTGCAGATAAAAAATTACTTCGTCGCGATGTAAAAGAAATCCAGACTCCCGGCTGGATCCTTGCTGACGAGATAGTCGGTGTAGTTAATTTCCGCAGCTATTCCGTCAGCTTGCAAGAGCCGATTTCGGTTCAGGCGGTTCATCAGATCATAGGGTACCTGAAGTAGTCGGCGGGGGAGCCGATATTGCAGATTGAAAATATCGAAGCGGGTCAGTTTTTTCACCGATTCTTTATTCTGCTCATAGTAGGTCATCACCTTCTCGTTGCCATGGATACCCTGTGTATTCACTTTTGAGAAGTACTTGGCCATCAATGCCTTCAGCCCATCGGCATAATATTCCCGTACGTGCCAGGGATTACGCGTGAGCGAAAAACTCTTGTTTACCGTTGTCAGCAACAGTTTCCCACCAGGTTTCAAAACCCGGTGCGCTTCTTTTACAAACAGATCGTCATTTTCAATATGCTCGATCACCTGAAACGTTACGATATAATCGAACGTATTATCAGCAAGCGAACGAAGTGGGGGAATGTTGGCCGAAATAAAGGTAGACGCCGGATACTCAGCCTGAAGCGACTGGATCAATTCTTCATTTTTATCGATACCCGTATAATGATCGGCAGCTTTTGTAAGCAATTCCAGCCCCCGGCCCCAGCCGCAACCAATTTCGAGGACATTTCCGCTAACCAGATTGGCGGCTTCGACATAAGGGAACAACAAACGCTGGTGAACCGGATTGTCGGAAGCTATTTCAGCGGAGGTAATTTCTGTAGTTTTGTACATAATGGATTCGAAACGTCGGTGCTGAACCAACACAAACGCTTTGTTCGCTAACTAGTTTGACGTTGATCAGAAAAACATCGACCTTCAACCGGTAAACGATAAACGAACTTTGTTTTAGATAGATGCAAAAATACTCTTTTGTCGAAGCAAAGAAAAATGCAGACGGTTTATAAGTCGAATGCCCCTGTTTTTTCGTTATCAATAAACAATTTGTAAACCAACCCATTTTGCGGTTTAAGATTGCCCTATTGTTTATGCGTATTCTGTCCTATATTCTCTTTATTGCCCTATTAACGGGTTGTGCGAGTAACAAAAAGTCGCAGCAACAGCGCATCAATGCAGCTTACGATGCGCGAACCGAAGCGCAACGAAATCAGCCAACCCGTCCCGCGGTTCGCGTTGCCGATGGTAGTTCGCCAGCCACTCAATCTCAGTCCAATGAGCCACGTGAGTCGCGGCCAGCGCCATCTTCTCCCCCATCTCCCGTTAAAATGAGTGATGGGGCTGGCATTGGCACCGGCCCTGCTATGTCGATGAAAGGGGGGGAATGGGTGGTTACGTCCATCAAAGGAAAATTCCTCGCGATTGACACCTCCAATGTGCGGATCTATATGGATCTGACAGCCAAAACTCCGACGGGTGAGGCTGTATCGAAGCCCAGCGACTTTATTGAGCATTTCCTGATTGCGTATGTCATGTATCCCGATTATAACAATCGGGATCGGCTGGGTTACTCGACCGTACCGCTAACGACGCAAAACGTGGGCATTAGTGGTGATCATTTAACGCTAACATTCGACATAAAACGGCCAAAGGGTGCTACAAACGCTGTTTTATTGACTGAAATCACGGAAACGAACAGTGGGACTAAAGCACGAAATGACCTGTCATTACGGTTTGTTACGACCAAACTCAGTGATCGCTTCACCTTATTTGATAAAGCTGGAACGCAACCACAACTTCGCAATTATGTGAATGTGGGCGATACAGTTCTGCTCAAGGATGTAACCGGTACGAGCAAGCAACTGATCGGTGTTCGTTATCGTCACGATTTCGATGCAGCTTCCTCGCCAATGAATACCTCGCCCCGTCCGGCATCAAAATCCTTATCGGTTGACTCAACACTCACGATTACAACCAATCAGCCGTTTGTTATTCCTCGCGAGGGACTTTATTATTTTGTAGAGGATACGACCGATGCAGCGGGTATTGGTCTGGTTGTGGCCGACAAACGATTTCCGAAAATGACCCGCCCCGAAAAACTGATCAAGCCCGTACTATACATGAGTACCAGTACTGAAATCAGTGAACTGAATCAGGCGCAGGACACGAAGAAAGCGTTCGATAAATATTGGTTGAGCCTGATGTCGGGCAATGAAGAAGTAGCCAGAAAAACGCTGAAAGCCTATTTCGACCGGGTCGAAGAAGCAAATCGATTATTTACGACGTATAAAGAAGGCTGGAAAACCGATAAAGGCATGATTTATATTGTGCTGGGGGCGCCTGATCGTGTACAGCGGAACCGTGAGCGCGAAGTATGGGTTTATAATCGCCGGGCCAACGTTTCGGAAGTGAATTTTACATTTACCAAGAAACCGAATCAATTCGTAGAAGATCATTACGAGCTGGTGCGCTACATTGAGTATCAGCCAATTTGGTACCCAATCGTTGAAGCCTGGCGAACCGGCGCCATCCGGGAATGATGGGATGTAGGCTGTATGATATAGGATGTAGGCTGACGCATAAAAACATTAATACATCATACAGCCTATATCATACAGCCTATAGTATACATCATACAGTTAAGAAATGCCTCAGCAGTACAATCGTAATTCTCGTCCCCGCCCGCAGCGCCCACAGTTTCGTCCGCAACCCGACGAAATGGTCTTTGGTATTCAGTCAGTTCTCGAAACGCTCCGCTCTGAACAGCAGATTGATAAATTATACATGGAAAAAGGGTTGAGCAACCCTGAAATCCAGAATCTGGCTTTCCAGAATCGCGTTACCATTCAGCGCGTACCTGTCGAAAAACTTGACCGACTCACGCGTAAAAACCACCAGGGCGTCGTTTGTCTGGTAGCGCAGGTTCAATACGTGAAACTGTCGAATGTGATTGCGGACGTTTACGAACGCAGCGAAACACCTTTTTTCCTCCTCCTCGACCGCATTACCGACGTTCGTAACTTTGGTGCGATTGCTCGCACGGCTGAGTGTACAGGGGTGCAATGCATTGTAATACCCGGACGGGGAGCCGCTGCCATCAACTCCGATGCTATGAAGACCTCCTCTGGCGCGTTGAATCATATTTCCGTCTGTCGCGAGCCCGACCTAACCGAAACCGTCAAATATTTACAGGATTCGGGAATTACGGTCGTCGCCTGTACTGAAAAATCGAGTCGGGATTTGTATGAACGTAACACCGATCTGACTGGGCCGCTGGCCGTCATTATGGGTTCAGAGGAAGATGGTATTTCGCCAGAATTGCTTCGAATGGCTGATACGCACGTTAAAATTCCGCTGCTGGGAGCTGTCGGTTCGCTCAACGTATCCGTTGCAACGGGTGTGGTATTGTACGAAGCCGTTCGCCAGCGAAGTATGACAATTTCCTCCAACGACTAACCTAATTTTCTGGATGAGCGATGCGAGTTTGATCGTTGATAGGCTGCGATCTGTGTATCTTCGTGGGCAGAGAGGAAGATTGTTATGTCTGGTGAGGCTATCTTATTTATTTATCTAGGTACGGTCGGGTCCATTTTTCTGTTGAATATTGTTCAATGGAGTTTTTTTCGGGACTGGATTTACGGTCTATTTACCCTTCAAACGTTTATCTGGTTTGCTCATTCAATTTACAATCGTGCTTCTGGTGACGTTGATCTGCTAACTGAATCCCAGACAATGGCGCTGTATGCCGTCAATCATGGGCTGGTTAAGATTCTCTACCTGGAATTGGTTTATCGGTTGTTTGATTTGAGACAGAGCCAGCCCCGTTTAGGGCGTTGGCTTCGCTGGGGTGAAATTAGCCTAAGTGTTTATCTGGTACTGGAAGTTAGCCTGATGGTAATCGACGAATCGTGGCAACGAACCCTGTTTGGCACTTTGGTCCTGGTCGTTTTTTGGGCCTCACTGATTGGCATCAGTTTCATCGGCACCTGGATTGCCGCAAGTCGTAAAGACATTGTCAGCTGGTTTTTTCTAGCCGGTAGCTTATTTATGACGCTAAGCGAAACGAACAATTTATTCTATTATACCGGCTATCCCTGGACTTTATCCACCGCTCCGGAAGCCGTTTGGTGGCATATTCAGATTCTTGGCGCCGGGCGTATTCTTTTGCTACTGTGTTTCTCCCTATCGCTCGTATTTCGTCAGCGACAGATTGCTGTGAATCAGGCCATTTCGCAAACCCGTCAGGCTGAACAACTCGTTCAGGAACGATTAGAAACCGAACTAGCCGTGCGTCGATTAGAGCAGGAAAAAACGGATGTTCAATTGCGTGCATTACAGGCTCAGGTAAATCCACATTTTCTATTTAACAGCCTGAATTCTCTATCTTCCTTGATTGACGATGATCCAGATCGGGCAAATGAATTTGTGGATCAATTAAGCTCCGTTTACCGCTACCTACTAAAATCCAACGATCAACCGTTGACGACGTTGGCCAATGAACTTGATTTTATTCAGTCGTATTATCACCTCCTAAAAACGCGTTACGGAGCTGGTCTATCTCTTTCGCTACAAATTGATCCGACCTATAAATCGTATCTATTACCACCGCTCACTCTTCAATTACTGGTTGAAAATGCCGTCAAGCACAATACAACGATAAAAGGCCAACCGCTTTCCATCGACTTGTTTACGGATGGAGAAGGCAATTTGATTATCCGAAATAATCTACAACGCAAACGCAAAGCTGTACTCTCAAACGGCGTCGGCCTATCGACCATACGAACGCATTACCGAAATCTTAGCCAGCCGGCTCCCATCGTAACTGAAGACGAAAATGTATTTATGGTCAGCATTCCACTAATTCAACCAGTAACTAAAGCCGAACTAGCGTAAACCCGTATACTATATGGATACTCGTCCGGGCGTTTAGTCAATAGTCGATGTGTGTTTCTACAATACATGAATCAAAAAGGCGCTTCCTAGATCAGGATGCGCCTTTTTTAATTACCAATCTCAAAACTACTTACGAGGTCTTCGTCGTCTTTTTGGTGGTGGTTGATGTTTTCTTGGTGCTTGTTTTAGTAGCACCACCGCCAAGTGAGTTGATCCAGACAGCTAATTTCATGGCGTCTTCCTTAGGCACTTGCGTCATTGGTGCCATTGGTGGGTAGCCTGGCCAGTGTGAAGGAACAGGCGTATAAATCAACTTGACGATTTCGTCATTCGAATATTTTTTCTTGGCAACATCTGCATAAGCCGGACCCACTAATCGTTGATCTGGCCGGTGACAGGCAATACAAGTATATTTTGTCATCAGCTCTTTCATATCTGCCGGAATTTCGGCTGGAGCCTGAGCATTAGCATCGAAGGAAACTGCGGCCAGCGAAGCCGAAGCGATAAGAAAGCCTAAGATTTTTTTCATAAGAATCGGTAAACGATAAATGGACAAACTGATTGATTGCGTTAATAGGTCAGCCGCGCAAAAATAGAGGGTTTACGGTCATAACCCAATTTTAGCTTCGGTTTTTCCTAGTAAACTAATGCTTAGACAGTTGTTCCCGCAAAACGTTTAAAATTTAACAAAACAAAAATGCACACTATCCTTCGTCTGGCCTAAAGTAGATCTCAAAAGGCAGTTCCCAGATGGTATACATTAGTCTTCCTGAGCGTGTTTCGACGATCTTACGAAAACACCACCTAGCTTCTGCATTCTGGCCCGATGAATTCTACACCGTCAGCTGCTCTTGTCTATACGGCATTCTGTTCTGAATTTGTTATTGTTTCGCAAGCTTTTTCTGTAAATCTCCAGTTTCATTGTATCAATATTCTACCAATTAGTCTCGATCCAGAATGGCAATTTTTTTATTAGTGATTTGGTTTACGATTAAATCGCTAATGAACTTACGAAAAGTGCTATGATTCGATAATCAGAGAAAATTTTTTCACATTAAATTACAAGAACATTTTTTTGATTGTCTCTTTTTTACATTTCTGATTTTTCACATTTGGAAATATAAAAACCATTCTATTATCTTTGTGCTATGAATAATTGGTGTAAATATGGATCGATTGACTTTATCTGCCAACGGCAGGGGTCGGTTCCTATTGACTAAGTAGTAAAGACTTTACTCAATGACCTAACCCCTGCTCATTCCAGCAGGGGTTTTTTATTATTGTAATTGTCTATTTGTCATTCATTTATGTACATGCTCTATCCAATTACCAACTGGATTGGAGCTGATACAATACTAATGACGCAGGCATTGAGGATACCAGACTCACATGAAAATGTGGGGTTGTACTATATTGCCAATTAGTAAAACGAGTGAACAAGAAATCAGAAAATTGAAGACTGATCTCTTTTATTTCTTTACTATTATTTTCTCTGAAAAAACACAAAAAATGTGTTACTTTTTAGGGCTTGGCGTAGTATATCTTCCAGTAAAGCGCATTAAATAATTTGCGCATTTATTTCAAAAAAATATTTTCGTTTTTTTGAAATTTAAAAGTTATATTTTAACATTGCATTGCAAATAAATCCTTCATCAAGCAGAAGTAAAGCATAAGCAATAAGCACAAAAAAAATTACGAAATCATGTTACTGAATAGCACACATATTTCCAAGTTTATTATCTGACATATAGATTGGCAGACAGGGGGAAATATGAACCATTCGGTACACCAACCATAAATTCAGTTTCCAAGTCTTTCCCCCTGTCAGAGTCAAATCCGGCAGGTTTTTTTGTTTTTCGGGAATTAGTGCAGGGGCTTGTTACATACCGATCAGTGACGATGGCCGGCAGCCGCTCAAATACACTATTTCCTGTAATGGTCTATTGGTCCAGTGGTTAGGATCCCTCACTGTCTATGAGGAGGCCCGGGTTCGATTCCCGGATAGACCGCCATATTGAAGCGTAAACCGTAATTGGTAGCGGACCTATCTGTAGATCAAGTGTGAAAGCTCAGGGGGTACGAGTCCCTCCACTTCAACAACCTAGTGATATAGCTCAGTTGGTTAGAGCATATACTAATAAAGGACTAGGGTTTACCTAAACCTTATATGTTACCTATGAAAGAAACTATACTGCAGCTACGACAAGAGGGGAAATCGTATCGGGCAATACAAAATATTACTGGAATTAGTAAAGCTACAATTAGCTACCATTGTAATCGAATGAATTCAGGTGGTAGAATTGATGGACGGAAACCAGTAGATGAAATTACACAGAAAGCAATTAATGAGTATTATCAGACCCATACGATCGACGAGACTGCTCATCATTTTGGAGTCCATCGTAGTACAGTCAAACGTCATACCGAGAAAAAACGGCAACTGCTGACCGACGAGGAAAAAGCGATTAAGAATTACCGGAAGATTCGAGATCGAAGACAGCGATTGAAGCAGATGGGTGTAGATTACTTGGGAGGTAGATGTAATCGATGTGGTTATGATCGGTCTATTTGGGCTTTGCAATTTCATCACAGAGACCCCACAACCAAAGCATTTACTCTTGGTCAATATAATAATATCAGTTGGCATAGATTTAAACATGAACTTGATAAGTGTGAACTCCTTTGCGCCAACTGCCATGCTGAGGTTCATCAACAAGAATATATAGACCCATCTTTAAACTGATACGGAGAA
This sequence comes from Spirosoma harenae, assembly GCF_054776975.1. Taxonomy (NCBI): domain Bacteria; kingdom Pseudomonadati; phylum Bacteroidota; class Cytophagia; order Cytophagales; family Cytophagaceae; genus Spirosoma; species Spirosoma harenae. Next base: position 34,271 of record NZ_BAAHBD010000031.1, read on the forward strand.
GGTCTGGGGTTCGAGCCCCTGTATCACTACTAAATACGTCGGTAGCTCAACGGTTAGAGCAGCACCCATTTACGGCTAAAGTCGGTGACGGTCGGCCGCTGCCGCTCAAGACCATCCGGACATACAAATAGGATCGTAGCTCAGTGGTAGAGCTTCTCACTTTTAATGAGAAAGTCGTGGGTTCGACTCCCACCGGTCCTACTCTAATTTTACAATTAGCTCCCTTAGCTAAGTGGTCTAAGGCACCGGTCTGCAAAACCGAGATTCCCCAGTTCGAATCTGGGAGGGAGCTCTATGGACTTGAAGCTAATCTGGTGAAAGCAACGGACTAAAAATCCGTAGAGGTGGGATCGGAACCCACTGAGTCCACCCTATTTATCGATAACGGGTACCCCTAAATACATCGGTAGCTCAGTTTGGCCTGAGCAGTAGCGTCTAAATTCGCATGTCGAAGATGGTTGAGCACTACCGTTTGAATCCTTCCCGATATGTAAAGTTTTTAGTTCGTTTTGCCGAATTCCAAGCTTGAAACATAGCTATCAATGATTCAGGCTCCTAACCCCTACCCCGACACTCAGTCAGGGCTTTTTTTTATCTGAAAGGCTAGAACACCAAGTAAAATAAGATTAACAAGTGCCAAATCAGCTATGGCTAACACTACCTTTTTTACTGCTATATGAAGCTAGTAGTTTTAAGAAAATAAGCTGTTATTATATTTAATATTTATTAAAATACAATTTAATAGTAATACATTTCAAATTAAGTATAAATAATTATTTATCGTACTATAAAATAGCAAAATTTTACTCATTTTACTATTAAACAATAGCTAATGTTTCGTGAATAACAATTATAATATATAACAAATCTTATTAATCATTTTTCAAAATAATTATAAATACAATAATCGAATAAATTCATAAATATATATTTAATATAAAACAAAAAAATATAAATAGTTTTCATTGAAATATATTTCAAAAAGATAAATATTCTTATAAACCTTATTCATGTTTCCCATAATTATTTTTCTAAAAAAATATCTCTATATTTCATCAAGTTTTTATGTTTTTCTGATAAAAAATCAAAAACCTTTACTCACTATTTATGAATACAGTTAAACAAATCAGGGCAACTTCTACTGCTAACCTATTAGCGATACAAGACGTTATCAATCAAGAGATAATGCGTAGACAACAACGCATTGTAGCGATTGACAAACAATTAAAAATTCAGGATTTACCTTTGAGAATCGTGACTAGATCTACGTTTCTATTAGATGTAAAACGGAACATCGAAAACACAGTTTCGGTTGACCAAAACAGTACCATTCAGGATTTACTATGTCAATTACCTCCCAGTTATTGGAGTGATTTCGGAAAATCATATCCTAGATATTATTCAGAGCTAAAAGAAGCATTATTAATAAAGAAGATCGATCTTAAAAAATTAGTCGAATAGTTGATGTATAAAAAAAGAACGTAAATAATTTACGTTCTTTTTTTATACATCAACTATTATCAGTGCTACAGATAAATAATATTTTAAAATTTACTTTAATCATTTATGTATAATAATTAAGGTGATTTTTTAAAATATTATTTGCCTATTTTCGCTCGCATAAATAAAAAATCAATCAACGTATCTACAAAAACAACTAGTTTATTTTTAACTTATACACAAGGAAATTTAAGAAAGAAAATAATTTCGTCAGATAAAGAACATCAGTAGTCAGTGACAAATTGTAGCTTCAACTTGTTATACTAGAACAGATCGATGTTGTGAAACCCTTTCAAGTTGACTATGAAGAAGATACTACTTCCTATCCTGTTAGGCTTTGGTCTTTCCACTTGCACTAAAGAACCCAAACCACTCAATGATGATACATTCATTAAGCTCGCCCTGCCTATTGAGCAAACGCTTGTCGAACGAAAATTAGATTCAGATGGTCTACTTAATGGAGGAGCCAGATACGGCGATATCAGGAAGGTAGACAGCCTAATGCTGGTAGGATTTGATGCAGAAAAGCCTTTTTCTCGTCTGGAAGGCCTCAACTATTTTACGAATTTGACCTTTTTACGTTGTCGAACCACGCGAAATGCGATTTACGATGGTTCTGGTCAAATCAATCCTGATTACCAGGCCCCGGTCGATACGCTGGATGTTAGCCAAAATGTAAAACTTACTTTTCTAGACTGTTCCGGCTATTCATCCGGTGGGGGCTATTCGCCAACCATTCGCCATCTACGATTGGGCAATAATTCAGCTATTAAAACGCTTTTATATGGCATTCAAATGCAACCTAGTATTGACCTTAGTCAGCTATCATCATTAGAGATAGTAGATGTGTGGAGTAGTCGCCCTATTTCTTCTCTGGATGTGTGTCAGAACAAACGGCTAATTGCCTGCCGAAGCAATGCTAAAATCGTTTATGTATCCTCTTTATCCCAAGTGAGCAATCAAAGCGCTTGGAGCCAAGGAGCCAAGTATGTTCAGTGCCCATAACGTGTCGCTGAGGAGCCTGTCTGCACATATGATGAAGCCTAATCTATGTTTATTTGGTTTCATTATGTAAACGATTTTTGGCCGGAAAGCCGCTAACGAAATTTCACGAACCAAAAGGTAAATAATATGTTTACTTTCGTTGAATGTTACCAATTCTTGTAAATAACATGGAAACGACTTTACAATTAGACCTCTTACGACTACTTAAAAAATTTGAACTTTTATCAACTGGCTATAAAGGTAATGCGGCCAGTTATGCCACTAACCAGCTTCGCCATGTGCTGGAGAAAAACGGAGTCGTTCCCCCAGAAAAACAGCATCGGAAAGTAGAGTTGATTCAATCGGGCAAAGTCATTAAAACATTCAGCAGTCGTTCCGATTGTGCCTCCTATTTAGGTGTTACACCAGGGGCGGTCTCCAATGCTATCCATCGCAATTCGGTTATCAGCCACCAATATCAGGTGCGTAAAGCCGATTGAATAACGGCATTTTGTTGGCATGGGTATTGCAGTATCTCGCCTAACGATAAGTTAATATCAATGGGAAGGGTACATAAACGCCGACTCTTATAGGGTTGGCGTTTTTAACTACTACGCCTTTTAGACTAATGAATAAATAAGTTCTCTGTTTAGTCAACTTGATGTATCATTAACAATGAATCGGTTGGTATATGTATTAATCCTGCTTGGGGTAGGTTTAATTCTTTATTTAAGCTGGCAGCCACATCCTAATTTAAGGCATACCTGGTTTATTCCGAAATGGCTATCCGATTGGACTGACAAAAAATCGAACGGAAACCTTCGCACCAGCGTACCGTTTCTAATGCTCGGCCTGTTGGTTAGTTTGATGCCTGTCACGGGCCGCCGTCCTTGGTATTGGTGGGTGCGTTTGTGGGTCGGTATGGTAGGGCTAGTAACACTATCTGAAGCAGTGCAAATCTTCATTCCCACGCGCTTTCCTTCCTGGGAAGACATTGGGTGGGGGTCACTAGGCGCTTTTGTCGGATTAGTTATCTCCTATTTTATTGTCAGGCTACGGTACTATTTCAGATAAATAGTACTGTCAAAAGCAACGGTAGACATTCCATTTCCGTACTGTGTATGAAAACGTTTTCTTAACCAACCTATCTGAGCAAAACCCCTAACCAGTAATGGCAGGGGTTTTCTCTTTATTACCCTAATAAAAGGAAAATTAACAGACCTAGGCTGGCCACTTTTCCAAACCGGCGGCAATGCGCAATGCTCGCTGGACATCTTCCCAATAATAGCCACTGTCGTAACCAGCCGACAATCGATCGCAGATGGTCAGAAAATCATTGGCGGCATCAACCCGCTGCTGTTCTGGAGCGGGTTGGCTCTGTTGAGAAGGAAGTTGATCAGATACGCCTTCCATAACCAAAACGTTAAATGTAGCAGGGCACAAAAAATCCCCATTGGTCAACCAGTGGGGTAGTTATGAAACATAACGAATATAAAACGTGGATTCGAGTAGTTTATTGTGTGCACTGAAACAGGAAAGGCATTATTTATCACTTTTTTCACGCGATTTATGAAGTGGCTTTTCAGGCCATAAAAAAAGCTCCCACTTCGGGGAGCTTACCGCTTCGGGAAGAGCTCACTCAGCGAGCCCGCATCCGATAAATGGTCCGACCACGTAGGCCAATAACGGGGCCACCTACTTCAATGATACGGGGACGAGCTGGGCGGTTGATGTGCATAAGTTTCATATTCATTTGTCTTTGTTGTTTGTGAATGTTGACACAAAGATGGTATACGACTAGCTAATGCGGCTAATGAATTAGTACCAAGCGTCGAAATCAAGCGACGAAGCCGCAAAAAAGGACAATAAGTGGTAAGACAATATGATTAAATTATTTCAAGACTAACGACGCATATTGCCGTTATTTATAGTACAAAAAGAAGATGTATAATTTTTCCAAGAGACTAATCAGACGAGAATCTGGAGATTATCTGGCTTTTGATGTCGATTGAAATACGACAATAGTATCCAAAGCTGTGACGCCGTAAATACATAACTGCGTACCTTAATGGATGAATTTCTGGAAAGAAAAGTCGGGATGACGCATCTCTATTTCATTCTTACTGGATTCACGTTGAGCTTCTTCCGCGTAAACAACCATTTTTTGTTCATAATCCCGGACGGCCTCTTGTATGGTTTTATAGTTTCCGTTGAGGAGCCTGTCGGACAGCGTCAATGCATCCACTAGTCCGATATTTACTCCCTGACCGGCAAAGGGCGGCATTAAGTGAGCGGCATCGCCAATAAGCGTTATCGGCAACGGACGATCAGGCTTCCAGGGTTTGTCCAACGGCAATTTCCTTGTCGACAAGCCAACACAAAAAGACGTAGCCTGGACTAGTTGCTGGTAACGACCATCCCAGCCGGAAAATCTATCTGAAAGAAATGCGCGAATGCTATTCGTATCCTGAAAGTCTAATCCCTTGTCATGACTCCATTCTTCAGGCTTTCTAAAAATTACTCCGTACGTTAATGAGCCACTATTGTAGGGATTTGCCACGACTAAATTGCCTCCATGAGCGGTCATTAGTCTGTTACCGTCGCACAATTGATAAAATTCCGGGCAGTTTTTGTCAGGTTGAGGTACGTCACCTTGTATAATGAAGGTTCCGGTCTCTTCAACTTCAGCATCTGTTACGTAACTTCTTACTTTAGACATTCCCCCATTGGCTACGACCACAAAATCAGCTGTTGCATCGGGGCCATTTTCAAATTGCAGGAGCCATTTTCCGGCCTGTTCGTCAAGTTCTACCGATTTTCTGTCCCAAACAACGGTGTCGTTCTTTAAACTGCTAAGCAATAGTTGCCGTAAATCATTCCTGTTGATTTCGGGATTATCGAACTGGTTTTCGAGGGTAATTTCTTTAGTGGACAGCACATTACCCTGTTCGTCAGCAATAGTTATACCCATTGGCAACGCCTTAGCGTAATACCCTTCCAATAACCCTGCCTTTTTCATGGCTTCCTGCCCAGACTGTTTATGCAGATCAAGCGTACCACCCCAAATCCTGGCCTGCGGGTCTTTGTCTCGTTCATAAACCGTTACCTCCACCCCTTCTTGTTGTAGTAATCTTGCCATCGTAAGACCAACAGGCCCAGCCCCGATGATGGCTACTTTTTTATTCGTTAGTATCATAATTTTGCGTTGTTTAATGATGTATTGCAACGCAAAATTCCGAAATGCTCCTTCGCTAGTCTTGTATAAACACGACAAAATCGGGTCTGACAATTACTCTGCCTTTCTTTGCTTTTCGCGCGAATGCCGATGGTGAAGTGCCGCTGTAGCGTTTAAATTCCCGGCTTAAATGTGATTGATCCGTATAGCCCATGTCATGAGCCAGGCCAGCAAGATTGACCTCCGGATCAAGCCACAATCGGTTTCGGACCTGCTCAAATCGCATCAGACCAGACACATCTTTTACGCTATAGCCAGATGATTGCTTGAACTTTCGTTCCAATGTACGCACCGTAGCATGAGCCGCAGCCGCTACCTGACTTACTGGCATGGTACCAGCTGCTGCCTGCATAGCAACTCCCGCTTTGAACAGCATGCTATCCGTAGCAATCTGCGACCGTACATTTAGAAAATACTGTTTTACCAACGCCAGGGCTTCATCCACTTTACCAATCCGAACACGCTCCGTCAATTCGGATTGAAGCTGAACGATAGGATGCTCAATGATGCGCACTTCATTTTTATCGGACGGTAGACCTAACAAATCGAATACAGTCCAGGGAAAGCACCGAATACCAATGATCTCCAAACGACCCGTCGTGAAGAAATGAACAGGTTGATTGAGCAGTCCCATCATAAACGGAGATGGTAATGGCTGTAAGCCACCATGATACGAATGGCTAAAGAGGTTTCCGAAATAAAAAATCAGTTCAGTATAGCCATCGGGCACTACCTCAAAACTCGATTGGTGTTCTTCAAAGTCCCTCTTATTGTACCAAAAACACTTTATAGTGTCACGTAGCTCGTCTGGCGAATCAAATTCCTGATGCTGCATGCTGAAAGATAGGCCGTTATGAGTATACAGACACCATTTCGAAAGTTTAAAACGCTTTTGTCATTTGTAATTTCTAAAAAGACAATCCAAAAGCAGCTGCCAAACCCCAGATAGCCTTCAACGAGCAGCAAATTCCAATAGTTGCTACTCGTTGAAGACTACTAACATGTCCAAATCTACAGGCCTCGAAACCTCACTCTGCCTTTAGCGTTCTTGCGGGATTGGTTTGAGTAGCGGCTCTCGAAAAGTAGCCTACAGCCCCCAGCGCAACCCCTACGACCAGCAACAGCAAGGAACCCATTATCCAAAAATTCAATCCATTGTTGAATACAAAATAGGTATTCATATACAATCCGATGGCTATACCACAAGGAATAGCTATGATTGCAGCCATAGCCAGCAGTTTGATAAATTCATTCGATATTAATGTTATAATTTCGGTTGTTGTGGCTCCGATTACTTTTCTGATTCCAATTTCTTTGGCCCGTTTCTCTAAACTGTAGGTGAGGATACCAATTAAACCTAGCAGGGCAATGACCAAAATCACAACGCCTTCTATGCCCATTAACTGCATTTCATCGCGAGGAAAATAACGTTCATACATATCCTTATCCAGCCACGACATATTCATTTCCTGTTGAGGTGTGTATTTATTCCATAGACTTTCCAGGTCCGCTTCTACCGTTTTCCGATCATTAACCGGGCTTGTTTTTATACACATCACTCTAAATAAGGAGGGCTGGTATTGAAAAACGAGAGGCTCTATCTTCCGTTCGTAATCATAATGACAAAAATTGGCAACCACCCCGACAATGGTTGCCGAAAGAGTATCATGTAACACAACTAGCTTTCCGATTGCCTCCTGCGCTGAACCCAGGGCCAGTTTTTCAACAGCCTTTTGATTGATCACAATCAAAGGAGAAGACTGTTCTGCATGACTAGCGGCCAGATTCTTGCCTGCGACAAACTTTAGCCCCATCGTTTCAATAAAATTATGGTCGACAGCATAGTAAAACGTAGAATGCGAAGTTTCGCTTTTTACGTTTTTAATCGTTGATGGCGTAGGTCGGTTTCCAAACGTAAGCGATGTATAGCCTACACGCTGTACGTCTTTGAGCGTATTGACCTCAGCCGCAAATGGTTTGTACTGATCTGCTATCAGGTTAACATTGAGTATATGATTACGCTGGTAATTTTCATTATCACTGGCCATGTAATTTATTTGATGATAGGAATGGCCAATAAAAAATACATAAACCAGGGCAATCGTAAATTGAACGACAATTAACGATTTTCGAAAACCTATTTTCCCAAAACTTGCCGGTGCAATGCTTCCTTTCAACACCTTTACGGGCTGAAAAGACGAGAGAATAAGACTGGGAGAAGCCCCGGCTAGTAATCCTAGTAACAGATTGAAAACGAAGAAGATCAGGATGAGATACGCCAAATGGTCAATATCCCAGGTAAGCCACGAAACATGCAGATAATTCTTTATTAACCACAAGATAAGCAGCCCAAAACTCAACGCTATATACGAAACCAATACGGATTCGATCAAAAATTGACCAACGAGCTGGAATTTTGTCGCCCCCGCTACTTTTCTCACCCCAACTTCCCGACTTCGGTTCATCGATCGAGCTAGTGTTAGGTTGATGTAGTTCAGGGAGGCCAGTAAAAGGATGATTAGCTGAAAGGCGAAATTGATCGATATACTTCGAACATCCTGAATATAGGGATCATTTTTCAGTATATCCTTTGCGGGCGAAATGTCGGCCAGGTTTTGCCCCTTGAAAACCAATTTCTTACCAGCCGACGATCCAAGTAAGCTATTGATTGTGGCTGAGGTTTTTGCCAGCTGTTCATTCAGATTATCTGCCGTAACCCCTTTGGCTACTTTCAAGAATGTGTGCGCGTTTAATTCCGGCCAATCATTGGATCGGGTCGTGATAGCCAAATAATTCGCAATTGGCACAAAAACATCGGTTCTAAACTGAGTTTTCTGCGGATTGAACGGCTTTAAAACACCAACGATTTTAAAACTCCCTTGCTTAGGATGTTCCAATGTATGCCCAATGGGGTTGGTATCCTTAAAAAACCACTGCGCCGTCTCATGGGTCAGAACAATGGTGTTGGGCTCAACCGGATAGGAACCTTTTTCCAGTGGAAATGTAAAGAGTTGAAAAAACGATTGGTCTGTATAGATGGCATGAATATTTTTTGTTTTTATTCCACTGCTTAAAAACCAATCAAAATCTCTTACCAGCGTTGTCGCTTTTTCAATACCAGCAAGCTTTTCGCTGGCATACTGAGCCAATGGTACTGGACTCGATGCCCAATTTTCGATGATGCCATCTTTATGTTTTTCGTCTGTTATAACTCGAAAAATCCGATCTTCATTCTGGTGAAACTTATCATATTCGTAATAATTAACGATCTGAATTAAAGCCATTAGAGCCGATGGAATGGCAAGGCTCAATCCAATAATATTGATAAAGGAAAAGAGCTTATATTTTAGAAGATTTCTCCAGGCAATCTTGACGTAATTGTGTAGCATAAGTCCGTATAGTAAATGATTGTTCGATGAAAAAGATAACAATGAAGTACTAGCACGAAGTAGACTTTGTGTTGTCTGGCCCAAATCGTTTATAGATGGCGGTGCACTGGCTGTTCTTTGCCAGCATAAATGACCATAAGCATATGCTACTGACTCAGATAGAGTTAGCCGGCTCTATGTCGATAAGTATAAAAAGGAGGTGTTGACTCGCTAGTCCTTGGTCGTAAACCGGCTTATCCGTTCGTTGTAGCTATCAAGCAAGGAATCGTCAATATCATCGGCCTGGCTGAGTTCAAATTTAAGAAAGTCAATTCGGTCAGCACCATGAATCATCCCTTCAAACTTGAGTTCCTGATCGACCCAAAATGACGTTTTACGAAGGGCTATCGCCTGGGCAAGAACTGCCGTAACAATTTCGGTTGTCCGCTCCGGATTTTGAGTGGTTAGCAGCAGAATTCGAATGTCGGATGTATACTCTGCATAGCTTATGCCCTGGGCTGGTAATTCGGCATGAACCCACTGGAGAGCCAGGGACTGAATTAACTCTTTATAGGGCGACGTGTCCAGATCGTCGGGAGTAATGCGTCGATTCATTAGCCAAACATACTACCTTTTAATTGTACTTTACGTAGCTTGACCGACTGTGTAAGTGGTATAGAACGTGATCAACAGGAATATAAACGTACACTATTAACTACAGTTGGCTTTACTTCCGTAAAATTTTTTCCATCGCCTTGCCTTTCGCCAGTTCATCAACCAGCTTGTCTAGAAAACGAATCTGCTGCATCAGTTTATCTTCGATTTCCTCTATTCGATATCCACAAATTAGACCAGTAATTTTCGAGACATTTGGATTAAGGAGTGGCGCCTGAGCGAAGAAAGTTTCAAAGTCCGTTTTATTGTCAAGAAGTTGTTGTAATGCTTGGTGGTTGTAGCCAGTTAGCCAAAAAATAATTTCATCCACTTCGGCTTTTGTACGGCCTTTCTTCTCTGCCTTTTGGATATAATGCGGATATACACCGGCAAATGCCATTTTATATACTCTGGTATTATTCGTTTTCATTGCGACACTCAAAATAGCTGCTGTCCCTAAATTAATTGTATTGATCTAAAGTCCCACACTTATACGAGCCTTTTAAAGAATAAGTGCAGGACACGACATTGATTCTCTGTTGATGATGAGTAAACTCACATTAGACTTAGCTCAAATCGGAAACAGATTGCCTTTATTTCAAACGCCGAAACACACCTTCACAACCGGGAAAGGAAGCCACGGTATCGGCTGCTACCAGCCGTTATTCTCAGCTCGTATGCTTTGCTCGGTCTTGCCAGGTTGCTTTTAAACGGTCGCCATGAGCGGGGCAAGTCCACCAGTACGATGAATAAATCAAGCGCTGAGGTAGCCTAGATCCTATAATCAGCTGGCTCGATGGCCGCCCGGCTGGTAGTAGACACGTATGAGCTTAGACCAAAGCCAGGATGAACGCATTTAGAAAAAACAAATGACGATGCCCGACCAAATAGCTCTTTACGGCAACGCAAACGCTACGTACCGATCTCCCGACTTCGTTTTGAGTTTGCCTCCCCCGCAGGCAATCACCACATATTGCTTGCCATTGACGGCGTAGGTACTCGGCGAAGCATACCCGGCTGCGGGCAATTTGGCGCGCCAGAGTTCGCGGCCTGTTTTTCGGTCGAACGCCCGAATCAGTTCGTCACGCGAGGAGGCAATGAATAACAACCCGCCCGCCGTGACGGCCGGGGCACCATAGTTGTCGGTGCCCGTTGGCGGCAGGCCCTTCGCCACCAGTTCTGGATACTCGCCCAGTGGGACTTGCCAACGGTGTTCGCCCGTATTCATGTCGATCGCTGTAAGGGTGCCCCAGGGTGGGCGGCTTACCGGATACCCGGCTCGGTCATACCAACGGGTAAACCCGGTGTGGTGGTAGGGTGCTGTATTAAGGTCAGTCTTGCTGGCCACAGATGTTGTTTTACCGAACAAAAAATCCACGATGGCTTTCCGCTCGGCTTCTTTCAGAGAGGTGAAAGCAGGCATCATGCCCTGGCCTTTGGCCAGAACCTCAGACACTGACTTCTCGTTACGTTTTTGGGAAATGCTGATCAGGGCCGGATAACTACCATCATGACTGCCTTCGCGGTTTTGACCATGGCAGTTGGAACAGTGAGTCTGATAGAGTTGACTACCAGTGCGCTCAACGACTCTGGTCGAACCAACGGGAGTCGGAACCAGACCCATAGTGACTGGAATTTGCTTGGAAGGAACGTACATAATACCAGCTTCGTCTACCGCTGCCCCACCCCACTGCGCTCCTCCGTCGGTACCAGGGAAAAACACAGTCCGGTTAGGACTCAGGGGTAAGGGATAGAACTCTTTACCCTTTTGCCAGCGTCGGAGCTGGGCCACGATCGTGTCGCGGTCGGTGACGAAGTCATTGATATCGCTTTCCGAAAACGATTGGCGGGTAAAGGGCGCAGGTTTGAGGGGAATTGGCTGGGTAGGCCAGGCTTTTTCTCCTGGCACGGTAGAAGCAGGCATGGGTCGCTCTTCAATCGGGAACAGCGGTTTACCCGTGACCCGGTCGAAGACAAACAGAAAACCTTGTTTTGATAAAACCGAAACAGCATCCACTTTTTTGCCATCATGAACGACGGTGAATAAATTGGGCGGAGCCGGAATATCACGATCCCAGATATCATGGTGAATCGTCTGAAAATGCCAAAGTCGCTTGCCTGTGGCTGCGTCGAGAGCTATCAGGCTGTTGCCGAACAGATTCTGGCCGGGCCGAGTACTGCCGTATAAATCAAATGCCGCAGTCCCCGTGGGCACATAGACAATGCCCCGCTGCCGGTCGATGGCCATGCCCATCCAGTTATTGGCTCCTCCGAAGTTAAGGTAGCCATCTTTTGGCCAGGTGTCGGCCCCGTACTCGCCGGGGTGTGGAATGGTGTGGAACGTCCAGACAATCCGCCCTGTGCGCAGGTCGTACGCACGTATATCACCGGGCAGGGCAGGTGCAATCTCTGAGACGCGGTGTCCCATGATAAGCAGATTTTTGTACACTACGCCCGGCGTATTGCTCACTATATATTCGTCGGCTCCGGGACGTGCAAGCCCCTCTTTTAACGATATTTTTCCGCCTTTGCCAAAACTGGCCACTGGTTTTCCCGTACGGGCGTCGAGGGCATAGAGTAGCGAGCCGTAGGCAAAGAAAATCCGGGCCTCCCGTCCATCGGTCCAGTATGTAACGCCCCGGCTATTCATGGTGAAGGTATCGTCGGTGAAAGCCGTTTTCCAAAGTTCCTTGCCCGTGGCCGCGTCGAGCGCAAAAGCCTGCGAGCCCGCCGAAACACCGTACAGTACACCATCAATAATGAGTGGGTTACATTGAATCTGAGTATTGTTTTTGAGCGTATCGACTCCGCCAGAGGCATATTCCCAGGCGACCTGTAAGCCCGCGACATTGGTGGGATTAAGCTGCGTGAGCGGGGAAAAATGGTTGCGATCCGGCCCGCCATTGTATTCGGGCCAATCAGTAGTAGCGGGTTTATCGGTCAGGCTGAACAGACCAACAGTCAGGAGTAAGACAGGGTAGGTGAACCGTTTCATGAGTAGGGTTGCAGGAAAGTACAAATGAACACAAAATGACCGAAAGTTGGAGTAATCTCTGGACTTATCTGACTCAGCACCAGCACAAACTCTGTCGTCGTTTCCGCTTATTGATTACTACTCCCTCCCAAGTTCCTGTTGGGTCATGGATTCATTTATTTTAATACTCGGCCATCCATGACATGGTATCGAGGCTCTAAGCCAAGAAGCTTACATAATAGGTAGGCTAGACCGTAATACTATGCTTCATTCAAACAAGAAAGAAATCTCATCATAAAGCCATTGGGGGCATTGCATATTTCTGACATTCTAAACTTTGTTATGACCAATCTCCCCCATTTTGAACTGGTCATTATTGCCAAATAAAACCCAACGAATTCTATCTATTAAGCTGTTAACTTACTATCAATCAATAGATCTTTCCAACAATTTGTTACACCGTTTTTACTTTTTGAGTTTTGGTATTGAGCCAGCGACGTCGCTTGATATGCTAGAAAACACGGTTGGCTCGAATAGGGAAGTCCTGAATGGTGATTTCAGGCAGAAAGCCCCTGGATAACAGTTGGCCGTTGGGCTTAGCCGACTCGGCGTAGTTTTTCTCCTCCCGATACAGATGAAGTACTTCTAACTCGTGTTCGACACGGGTTAATCGATAATAAGTCAGGATGAACTCTGGTAAGAGGTATTCAACTAAAGGCAAGAAACTTTCCAAAATGAGCTAGACTTGGGTAAAACCACAAACCTAGAAAAATGCAACGCCCTCCACAACTTTTGTACTTGATCCGTATTGATTCAGTATTGGCCTTGAGCCGTTTAAATCAGCGTTTAAACCGAGCATAAAAAAAGCACTTACCATTTCTGATAAGTGCTTGATTTTCAGTGGCGGTCCGGACGGGGCTCGAACCCGCGACCCCCTGCGTGACAGGCAGGTAACTTTTACTGCTGGTTAAAATCTATTATATTTTATTGATTTGTAAACCAGTGCTTTAACTCAAGTCATAGTACTGGTTAGTGTTGGATAGTATTGGTTATTTATATACCTTTATGTACACCAAATTGTACACCGGTCCAAAATGCCAACGAATCCACTGCCTAGCGACCGATTACCCCAGGTCAAAGTCATGCTGTACACCAGCAAGATTATGGCCGATGGCTCTCATCCGCTTAGGCTCCGAATTACCAAGGACGGCGGACGCAAATATATCTCCATTGGTGAAAACTGCACTCGCGCCTGGTGGGATGATGAAAAGGAATTACCTCGTCGTAGCCATCCCGAGCAGAAGCGATTACTGGCCCTGATCAAGAAGTGGGAAACAACCTACGCGGATGCCGCTAGGCGATTACAAGACACTGGTCATGCCTTCACCATCGATATGATTATCGATGCCGTGACTGAGGAAAGTAAGAAGCCCCGCAGGGATCGTAAAGGGGTTATGATGTTGGCTTATTTGCAAGAGATCTATGAGCAGCTTCAGGCCGCTCAGCGGGTAGGCAATGCCAATGTGTACCGGGATATCCACCGGTCATTATCCAAATACCTGCAAGGCAAGGATTGCCCTATGGCTTCGGTAAACGTTATGTTTCTGAACCGCTTTGAAACCTACCTACGGAGTGAAGGCTGCGCGGATACGACTATGAGTGTTTATTTCCGGACTCTGCGAGCTGCCATGAACCGGGCTATTGGCGAGAAATTACTTCCAGCGGATTTGTACCCCTTTAGCCGCAACGTCGCCGAGTACGATAAATTCAGTCTGGCCAAGTTTGACTTGTCCACCCGGAAACGGGCCATTACCAAGGATGAGATACAGCGCATTGAAGCCATCGAAGTAGCTACCCCTCGCCTACTGCTGGCCAAACATCTATTTTTGTTTTCGTACTACGGCGGTGGTATTAACTACGTTGATATGGCGCAGCTTCGTTGGAGCAATGTGCAGGGAGGGCGCTTGCAATATGTTCGGCAAAAAACGGGTGGGCTGTTTAACCTAAAATTACCTGTCTCTGCTATGGGTGTGCTGGAGTATTACCGCCAATTCACGGCCACCAGCCCGGATGCTTATGTGTTTGGCATCGTCAATCCAGAAAGACACCAGACTCCGTTACAGATTTCTAATCGGCTCCATAAGATCAAAGGCCAGGTTAACCAAGACTTGAAGACTATTGGCAAACAGGCTGGTATTGACACTCCTTTAACGACCTATGTGGCCAGACATAGCTTTGCAACTGCGCTTAAGCGTTCAGGTGTTTCGACCGCTATAATTTCCGAAGCAATGGGGCACCAGACCGAAAGTGTTACCCAGACCTACCTTGCTTCGTTTGAGAATGAGTTAATTGATGAGGCTTTTGATAATTTGTAAGCCATCTGAGGAAATAACAAAGGAGATTTATTTAAATTAAAAAATAGCGAGATGAATGATATAAACTACAATGAATTTAAGCGGCAGATTGAGTATACTTTAGATTCATATAAGTTCCGTGACCTCATTCTAAGTAATGAGCCACTTAAAAATGATTTATTCAATGAATTTATAAACTCTAATAAAGAACCTTCTTTTCATTTATTTATTCAAAAATATGTCACTGATGAGCAATGGAATGAAGCTCACCAACCAAAACACAAAGAAGATTCTGGCGCAAGAAGGCAACTATTAGATGCAGAAAATAAGGTAAACGAAGCACTTAGAGAATTTTATAGTTTAAAGAGTGCTGGAGCAATAGAAAAAATTTATTTCGATTATAATATATTATCAACAGGAATAATAAAAAACTTGCTTGAAATTGAAAAGAAATTCAACCTTTTTAAAAGAATTATTTTAGACTCCTCAAACAACTTTGAGTATTACACAGAGGCTCAAGTATTTGCAAATAATATTGCAAAGTTATTACTGAATTTCGAAAATTCAATTTGGATTAGTAAAGTGGCGAAAGCAATTTTAGAAGACGATGAAAATACTTCACTTGAAATAAGGCTTTGGACTAAACAGGGTTTGCATAATGAAAAAGAATCTTATCAACGTTTAAAAGAACACTTTAATTTTCATTTATCTAATTATCTATCTCAACTGATTAACTATTCAGATATAGAGAAGATATCCGACAAAAACTATGGAAAGCAGGCTTTCAGTTCATTTGACAAATTATTTCATACTACCGAGGATCTTGAAATTTGCATGAATGCTTTATGTCGAATAGATCCTCCTTTAATTAACGGTGACAGGATATGGATCGACAGTAAGAGAGGAAAAAAATCTATGCTTGTTGCTTGGTGGGATGCAGTGAAAAACTCTGGACGTGCTTATTCCCCTGAATTAGATACAGATTTGGCTAAGTTATTAAATGAATATATTCCCAGGCTAGATTTAGAAACTAAAGATGCAGGTATTTTCAGGCAAGACACGACAGTAAGAACAAAATACTACCCTCATTTTCTGGCACTTATACCTAAAAAACAATCAACAAAGAAATTAACTTAATTACGAAGTTAATTGAGTTAATTTCTTTGTTGATTACCATTACTGAATTTTGGCACATGTTCTACTAAATTAAACGAACGTGGAAGCCAAAATAATTATAACAACAGAGCTACAGCTTAAAGCAATTGTCGCCGATGCGGTTAGTGTGGCACTTAAATATTATCAACCTTCTGATCAATCTACATCAGTAAATACATTTAGCAAAAAGGTTGATTTTCAAACTGCAAGGAAAGAATACTATCCAGGTATTCCAGAATCCACAGTTCGACAGGAAACGGCTCATTTGAGCCGCACGAAAGTAGGTAAGCGCATCCTACTGGATCGAGACGAAATAGAACAAGATCAACTCAATAAAAGGAGCAAATCTGCAAAGGGCTTCCTACAGGAAGCCGATGAGCAGTTTACTAGCAGACACCAGCGCAGAGAAGGACGGAAAGCCGCATGATGATCTCCACTATTAAGGCAGCCCAGGGTGAAATATTAGCCTTAGGTCTGACTCAATTCGGCTTTGTTATTCGGGCTATGGTCAACGGTCGTTCCTACCGAATTATCACACAATTACCTAGCCAGAAATTGCAGAACCTTCCGAAGGATACAGATTGTGAAACACTTTTCGTCACTGATGAGCGGCACTTACAAACTTGGCGCAATACCCTTTCGACGAATTGCGACCTACCAGCCGTGTAGACGCTGAACTTTCTAACTACGACTGAATTATGCTTGGCACTGGATACCAGTTGACACGAGCCTTCTATGCTGAAGTAGAGCAAAATGAAGCCATGCAGATGGGGTGTAAGCCACATCATCAGAGTCTGTTTACCTGGATTTGTGAGCTACGCAACCGCACCAAACGGGAGGTATTGGATTTACCGGTTCTCTACACGATGCAGATGACCTTTATCGGATCGCAGCACACCCTGGCTAAAGCCATTGACGACCTGGCTAGCTGGGGAATTATCGAGGTCATCATGCAAACCAAAGGCCACGGGACCAAAGTAAAACTCGCTATTGCATTTCTGCAAAAGCACTGCAATAGTGACGGCTGTAATGAAACGGACGCAATTGCAGATATGCAATACCAGTGCAATACAACTGCAATACCAGTGCAAACAATAAAAAGTAATAAAAGAGATAAAAGTAATAAACCCCCTCAATCCCCCAACGGGGAAGAGATGGCCAAACTGCTTTCCGCTTTCCAATACCAATCTGATGCCTTCAAGCTAGCCTGGCGAGAATGGGAGCAGTTCCGAAAGGAGCAAAAAAAGGCGCTTAAGCCTAGCTCGGTTAGTCAGCAACTCAAGTTGCTGGCCAATCACTCTGAAGCAGAAGCTATTGCCATGATTGAACAAAGTATTCGCAACGGCTGGCAAGGCTTGTTTGAGATC
Source organism: Spirosoma harenae (assembly GCF_054776975.1). Classification (NCBI taxonomy): domain Bacteria; kingdom Pseudomonadati; phylum Bacteroidota; class Cytophagia; order Cytophagales; family Cytophagaceae; genus Spirosoma; species Spirosoma harenae. The sequence continues at coordinate 51,862 of NZ_BAAHBD010000031.1, forward strand.
AGATCCAGTCAACCGGTTAGATCGCCTACCAACGGAACGTTTCACCCTGCCGCTCAACCCTTAGCTACCCACAAGCCTTATCGTGAACTATCATGACTCAAGCCGAACAAATCCAGCAGATGCTGCGGCTCAAGCCTTATCGCAGCCTCAACAGTCCCCGACTCAAACCAACGCCTGATTTAACCTTTACGCCCCCAAATCCAGTCACCCAGCAGCAGGAAGAACTCCATGAAGCCAAATTGATTTTTGAGTATGAACAAAGCCTACAACAACAGAAAAGCCAGCGAGGGTACTAATCTCCTTGACGTTTATACCTTACCGTCAGACACCGCAGCCGAACGGGCGCTGATTGCCATGCTGCTGGATATGCCCAGGCTCATCACCGATGCCCAAGAGCTACTAGGGTATAGTGAAGTACTGACCCATGAAGGATATCGGCTTTTGTTTGACACGCTCTGCACCCTGGATAGCGAAGGTAGGACCATTCGACTCGGGACCGTCTTGCAGCGTCTGAATGCCAATGGAACCGCTACGAAACTCATCGATATGGGCATCAGTCTGATTGATTTACCGGGGGAAGCCAAAACCATTGATTTTACCGATACCTGTACGCATCTACGCAGCTTGTGGGTCAAACGGTTGGCGATTGAGTCAGCAGGGGCTATCATCACTAGCATTCGATCTGGCGATTCGGTGAGTCAGGTTGTAGATGTGTTGTCTAAAGCCGCCGAATCGGTTTCCGCAGGTTTATCCGTCGGCTCGGACCGAGGCCTCAGCGAGATCATCCGCGAGTCAGTCCATTCCATTGAAGTTGCTATGAATAAACCTGGTGGACTGACGGGTGTCAATACAGGGCTGGGGAAACTTAATCGTAATCTGGGAGGCTGGCAGGATTCGGATATCGTCATGATTGCCGGTCGGCCCGGCATGGGCAAAAGTGTTGCAGGCGTATTTCATGCGATAGCGGCAGCTCGCGAAGGAATACCAGTGGCTTTCCTCTCCCTTGAAATGCCTGCCAAGTCCCTGATGAACCGAATAATAGCCTTTGATACGGGTATTCCTTATTCCCGTATCAAAAAGGGTAAAATCAGCCCAGAGGAGTTCCCCCATATTCATACCGCGATTGGGCGAATCGAGCAGCTACCCATTCACTTCTACGACGATCACAATGCCGACGTGAATGACCTTTCCTACAAGCTTTTGCATTGGAAAAAGCGCTACGGCATTGGACTGGTCATCATCGATTACGTACAGAAACTAACTGATCGTACGATTAAGTCTTCTGCCGAATACGACATTCTGACCAGTGTTTCCAACAAGCTTCAGCGCCTTCGCAAGCGGCTCGATTGTCCAATCATCGAACTAGCTCAGCTTAACCGGAGCGTGGAAACCCGGCAGGGCAGTAAGCGGGCGAGCATGGCTGATTTGCGCTCAACCGGCCAGTTTGAACAGGATGCGACGGTGATCATCATGCTCTACCGGGATGACTACTACAAAGAAAAGGCTGCCAGGGACGCGGCTGAGGCTTCAGGTACTAGCTATGTCGAACCCACCTTTGATCAACTTCTCGAATACGGTATTGTCAAGAGTCGGGATGGGGAAACGGGAACCGCCGTGTTTTGGGCGGATGTGGCCACCAACCGGATCGCCGATCAAGCACCAAGCCTTACCTCAAATTGGCCGCTAAACCAAGTCAAGCCCGGTCAGGAAGGTTTTTAATGAATCACGTAACTCAAAACACATATCAGTCTATGGCTTACATTAATCTCCGCCACATTGGCGAACTCTACCTGGAAGCGCTAACCAACTACCAACTGGCTGAAAGCTTCTGCTACAACTGTGATAGCAAAACCAGTCAGATTCCAGATGACGTCTTCATGAGGCTGGCTAAAGCGCACCGCCAGGCTGAAAACCTGCATAAAAAGCTCTCCCGGCTTCATCAGGTCTGTACTGACTTTGCCGCTGGCCAGTTTGATGCCTACATCGATGAGCATACCAAGTGGAAAGAAAACGAGGAAGATGCGTTCGATCCGTTTGCTGAGCTGGAAAGCTGCTTTGACTGCTCCAGCGTCTGCGACTTGCCGACCCAGATTGAACAGTACCTTGAGCTTCTGTCGCTATCGCACACATATGCCCAGGGTAAACAACAAAAATGGTTGGCTTTCGAGCAGTTCTTTGGTCGGCTTGCCCGCTACTATCCGACTACCGATGCGTCCGGGAGAACGGTTATGGTTCCTGAAAGTGAAATGCCGGAATCGTTGCTCCATGAGCAGTCCGTTAACCGGGAAATTCAAGATGTTGAAGTGGAATTCTGTCTGGATAACTACAATGTATTTTATGACCGGGCACTTGGCCTGATAAGCGCCTATATGGGTGGTGACGTGCAGGAATGTGCCCAGATAATTCTTTCCCTATTCAGCCCTACGAGGGCCGCCCTCAACCTATAATCCAAATAACCTCACCAATCATTAACAAAGCACTTCCCGCAAACATCGGTCAATGTCGAAGGCCCACATGCCTTTATTAACGCTAAATCGCTATGAACACCAAAACCCAATACGTAATACCCTCCCTACTATGGGTCGAAGTCACGGTTCCAAATTATCAAAAATATTGGGCTCGAACGTCAAGATTTCTGGCCGATACGCCCGAATCCGAACGGGCTCATGTGCTTGAGCTGCTGAAAGCGGGTAGACTTATTGCCTACGAAGAAAGTGGGGTTTGCATTCAGTGCGTACCTATTACGGGAAGTGTTAAGAAACGGCTGGATCATCTGCTCTCCTTCGAAGAAGGTAGTTTTCGACTCGCTACGTTTCGAGCCGATAACGCGCTGTTTTCAAAAGACCTTCAAGAGTACTACAGCATGAACGAAATGGCTGAACGGAGTTTTATGCCGAGCCCTACTATTGCTATCGGCCAGTGGAACACACCAGTCTATAGCTTTCATGGTCAGCTTACGGACGTCTTTGTACCTGTTGAACTTGGGCCTATCTATTTCCACCAACACTAATATAAATTAGCCATGACTCCCGCTCAAACAATCCTGACTCTTCCTGAGCAGCTAAAAGACACGACGGTCGACATTTCCAAGCTAATGAGGTACCTGCTGCAGCTGCCCCGGTATCTGGAGGCTGGTGAACAACAGGGCCTGGATGCTCATACCCGGTATTACCTGGCTTTGGCCGATGGAATTGATTTCTGGATGCGTCGCTACCTGGTGGGCAGGACAACCACCCTTCGTCAGGTGTTCCGTGAAATCCGGGATCTTCAAGAACTCAACCCAATAGCCGCTCAACAATTAGCCCCTTGCATACTCGATAGCATCCACGCGACGCTCGTCCGGGAAGAGTGGTTTGAGCTCGTACCTAAGTTTCTAAGTGCCCGTAAACGAATTCAGAAGACGTTTCAAATCTGACTGAATGAGTAACCATTACCCGGCCCACCCTACTGGATATCAGCAAAGAGGTACCACCTATTTTCCACTAAAAAACCCACTAAAATAGTGACAGCAGCCTATGAAGTTTGAAAAGGGACATACTAAAAAAGGCGGGCGTCAACCAGGGTCTAAAAACAAAGTACCCTCCGACATTAAAACCCGCATTGCTGCGCTTATCGATGGTCGGTTTGATCGGATTGTTACCATCCTGGATGAGCTGGACCCTAAGGACGAGATGACCGCCTACCTCAAGTTCCTCGAATACATCCTGCCCAAGCAACGCGAGCAAAAGGTAGACATAACCAACCGGCTTGACGGGCTCACAGACGAGCAATTGAATTCGCTAATCGACCACATTTTAAATAACCCCAATACATGAATAATTATTCATATATTATCACCATCGAGCCAAATGACCCGCGATACAAGCAGGTGATCCGGGCGGCTCTAAAGGCCAAAGACGCTAACGCCCTTTCTGTCCTAAAAGGCAATACTCACAAGCCCATCTGGTTCGTGCGAAACTGGTTCATGTACTCGCTAATGGCTAGCTCCTGGGATAATTCCCCAGAGGAACGCGCTCATGTGGTCATTTACCACCCACAGGCCAGACTGGACTTTATCCGCTCCGAACGGCACCGAAAGGGTCAGGATACCCATGATCTGGCTTTGCCGATTCCACTCGACACTTACTCATTTTTAGGCTAAACGACTATGAACCAAACCATCCCATTGACTAAAGAACTCCAAGCGAGACTACTATCTGCCATGCGTACGGACCAGCTTAACCTGGCGGCCTTCCCTGAGTTGCTGCCTGATGAGACTGCGCCAACTCCTCGCTCATCCTATCCCTTCACGGAGCCAGAAAATGAGCAGTTGAATGATCTGCTGGCTAGAGCCCGGTATCAACCGATGCTAATCAATCTGGACCGGTCCATTAAAATTCGACTACTCAAGGCGATTGGAGCCGCAGTGATCAGCCCGGCTGAGTTCCCTGAATTCATCCAGGCTTGTCAAAAGCGTCAGATCGATCTAGCCATCTACTCCCCGCAGGAACTTGATTTTCTAACCGAATTAGCCCTACAACTAGACTAACCCATATAAATCATGACAACACTAATCACCAACTCGCCCATTGTACCCCTAACGCGTGATTTTAAAGTTCGCCTGCTCAAAGCCATTCAAACCGGTGAGCTGGATATCCGTCAGTTCCCTGAACTGGTCCAAGCGGGTCGAACAGCCATTGAATCCGATCTGGAAGGACTTTCTCAAGCAGAGCTGGCAACCGTCACCGAAGCCATTCGTATTCTCGACCGTATTCAATCGTAAGCCTACTTAGCTATGCAAACCCAGATCATTGACTTACCCGCTGACCTTCAGAAACGTATGCTGCTGGCAATCCGGACTAATCAGTTCAATTTGGCTGACTTCCCGGAGCTACAAATAGGTAGCCCCTCGCCCAGGCCTATCATTGACACCGACGATTTTACCCAGGAAGAACTGGAGTTAATGCCCCTCCTAAGTAGAACCGTCAGCTTTCTAAGGGCTAGTGGACAACTGTCTCTATCTAAACAGACAAAAGTCAAGCTACTGCGAGCCTGTCAGAGAGGATGGCTAGACTTAGCTGAGGTGCCAGAACTCATTCAGGTAAGGCAAACGCTTCGGCCGGATTTCTCAGGGGTTCCCCCCGATCAGCTTCGCCTGCTGGTCAAGATCAGTCGACTTCGTAAAAATGGATACTAACCCCACAATTATGAACCCCACTGAGTATCAAAAACGCCTGTTCTGTATGGAATTCGTCAATCAGAATCCCAGCTTTCGCCACTACGCGGTAACGCTGGGCCTCTACCGGAAATTCTATACGCTGGCCGAGTTGCAACAGTATAGCGCCCGAATCATGGGCAAACGCTTACACCTACGGATTGGCACGCTATCAACCGCCCACATTTATCACAACTCAATTCATCCCAATTAAACTAGCTTATTTATGAACAAGAAAGAAGCCTCAGCTATCGATCCTGAATCATTGATCGATACAACGCAAACTGAAACCCCTGAACTGCATACACTCATTCAAAATGGGTTAACCTTCAGCATTCCCAAGAAGAGTCTGCTTCGATTCTTCGGTAAGCCCGAACGCACATTTACCATCAAGCAACCCTTCTTAGGTACGCTTGAAAAAATATGCAACGTCGGCTGTGAGATGGTGTACTCCGATGAGGATCTGGACGCTAACCCCCTTTTGGAAAGCAAACGACTGACCCGTGAAAGCGCAAAAAAATGCGCCAGGGTGATTGCTATTGCGATCCTGAACGGTTGGGTGAATATCTTCCTGTTTGCCCCCCTGCTGTCTCGTTACCTGCTCTGGCGGTTGTCACCCTCCGATCTGATTTACCTAACGATGATGGTTTCTCAGATCAGCAACTTTGGCGATTTTATTTCTGCAGTTCGGCTCCTATCAGCCGCTTACCGAACCACTCAGCCAACTACCCATGAAGAATAGCAATGAACCGATTCCGTTTGATGCGCTAGCGGCTGAGATGAGCGAACTCGATACCTTGACTGAGCATGGTATCGAGTTTAAAACGCCCAGGCGAACCTTCCGGATTCAGCAGCCATACCTGGGAACACTAGATCACCTCAGCCGGGAATTTATCAACCTGACCCTTTCCCAGGAGCGAATGAGGGCTAATCCGCTTCAGGAGAGTAAACGGCTAGCTAGTAGGCACGCTAGACGGTGCGCCCGAATCATGGCTATTGCGGCCCTGAATGGGAAGTGGCAAATCAAGTGGTTGACTACTCTATTCGCCTGGTATTTCCGCTGGCACAGCAACCCCTCTTCGCTCTTTACGCTAACACTCATCATTAACCGCAGTAGCAGTCTAACGGACTTTTATCAACTCTACCAGGTCTCTGCGGACGCTAACGAGGCCAAATCCGGCAAGGCAAAATCCCGTACTCTTGGCCCAAAAAGTCCCTACGGATCAAGAGGAGCCATTTGCGCGCACTTTCACTGGAGCTATGAGTATCTACTCTGGGGTATCCGGTGGCCCATCCTGCAACGAATGTTACTCGATGCCCCAAGCTATGACGTAGCTGAGGCTAAGCAGGAAGGAACCACAGAAGAGCTAACAGAAGAGAATATGCTGGAGATAATGAAACGGATTAACAAAGACTATCAATAAGACGATGAATACAACCAATGGACCTTTATCCTTTGATGCCCTGATTAACGATCGCCCGTTTATGAGCTCTCTTCGAGCCATGGAAAATCGAATCATCGGGCTTTCCGGTACGGCAATTCGGGAAACCAAGCTGATTGACGATTCATTCCGCAGGCTAGGCCAATTAGCCGTTGGCGCGTTCGCCTTTAGTGGACTTTCAGACCTGCCTCAGCAGATTCTCAAGGTGAGGTCAGAATTCCAACAGTTGGAGATTTCCATGACCACGATGTTGAAAAATAAGGCACTGGCAAACGACCTACTCAGGCAGGTTGTCCAGTACGCAGGGGAAACCCCGTTCAGCGTCAAAGAAACAGCTACAGGCGCAAAGCAACTTCTGGCTTACGGCTTTGCCGCTAAAGACCTGATCCCGATCCTGAAGACACTAGGCAACGTATCGGCGGTGCTAAACCTACCGCTCGAGCGGCTTATCTACCTCTACGGTACTACGAAAACGCAGGGGCGCTTATTCGCATCTGATCTTAACCAATTCGTTTCTTCCGGAATTCCCTTGATTTCCGAATTAGCAAAGCAGTTCTCCGTATCAGAGGAGAGCGTTCGCAAGCTAGTTGAGGAAGGGCGCGTTGGTTTCCCCCAGGTGAAAAAAGCCCTGAAAAGCCTGACTACGGGTAGTGGCTTATTCGCTGGAACGCTCGATGCTCAATCGAAGTCCTTAAATGCTCTTAAGGAAAGGCTAGGTGACGCATACGAAAAAATGCTGAATGATATCGGCAAAAAGAACGAAGGTTTGGCCGCTGATGTGTTCTCTGTCGCTACCGAAGTAGTAGAGCATTATCAGGAGGTAGTCGACACACTCAAGGTACTCGCCGGGGCTTATGGGGGCGCAAAGGCCGCTACTGTTTTATATGGCATTGCCCAGAAATCCAATTTCGCGATTACCGCAGCGCAAGCTATTGCGCAAGCTCAGGCCGCTAATGCTACTGGTTTTCTAACCATCTCCCAAACCAAGGCAGCCGCTTCGACAGCCCTATTAACCCGCGCCCAGGCAGCACTTAACGGGGTCATGCGTATTAATCCTATTGTGTTAATTGGAACGGCCATTGCTGCCCTGGTTACGTCGTATCTGGTGTTTAAAGATGAAGTAGAAGAGGTCAAAACGGCTCAGGAACTGTTAGCTGGTATAGCCAAAACAACCAGCGATCGATTCGCTACCCAGAAAGCTGAGGTAGTGAGTCTGATTAGTACGTTGAAGAATCAGAACATTGCCGAAAGCACCCGATTACGGGCCTACAACCAACTCAATGAGATTTCTCCGAAGATCATTAATGGGCTAAGTTTCCAGCAAGCCAAAACCGCCGATCTGACGGCTACGCTTAATGAATACCTGGCTTCGCTGAAACAAAAAATCAAGTTAGAAGCAGGGCAAGAAGCCTTCGGGGGTGCGTTCAAACAGGAGTTAGAAGCAGGCGAAAAAGCAACCCAGATTCAAAAAGAACTCAACGAACTACTCGCTCAAGCTGGCAAAGTGAAGCCAGGACAAGGCTCCTCAGCGATTACGGTTGCTCTTTCTCAGAAAATTGCCAGTAAACGAGTTGAGCTGTCTAAGGCCATTAAGGCCGAAGCGGATGCCCGTAAAACGACCGAAGCCGTTGAGCGTTCGATTGGCGAGGGATTAGCCGAGGGTAGTAAGCAGGCATTGGAAGCGGCTATTGCCCAAGATGAGGCCAGGTTACGTCAACTTAAGGATACAGATGAGGCTTACAAAATCGTCGAAGATGACCTGATCAAGCATAAAGCTGAACTAGCTAAACTCAATAGCGCTCCCGCTCAGGGTCCGACGTTTTTAGAGCGGCTAGAGAAGGCGGACGATGCGGCATCCCTTCGGTTAACCAAAAACTACGCCAAAACCGAGAATGACCTGAAAGCCCTGCAAAAAGCGGTTCAGGAAAAAATAGGCAGTTCGGCGTTAGGCAGTCAGACCAAAGCCCAGTTAGAAAAGCTGGATGCTGAAATTAATTACGCACTCGGTAAACGAACCCAGGCCCAGAAAGCCGCCGAAAAGGTTGGCCCATATGGATCGATCAGTTACTGGGAGAATGTGGTTAAGCTGGCAGAAGAGGCACTTTCGAAAACGCCTAAAACAGATGTTGCAGCCATTGAAAAACAAAAGGCTACAATCCTCAACGCGCAGACCCAACTGGAGGAGGTTCGTAAGGCAACAGCCACTCGTAGCTTCGAAGAGGAACTTGACGAAAAACAAAGGCTCTATGCCCTGTACACAAAGTTTATTGAGAACTACGGCAAAACATCGGCTGATAATCAGTTTGCTGACTTGCGTAAGAATGGAGATTCGTACCTGGACTACCTGAACGCCCAGATTGCCAAGCTGGAAACCAAACAGAAGGCAGGTACACTAAGCGATACCGAGGCCAAAAACTTAGGCGGGCTGATCACTCGCCGGGACGATTTCACCCAAAAGAAATCCGCTATCGATGTGTTTACGCAGGGGCTTCAAAAAGCGCAGGTTGAATCAAAAAGTCTGGCTGATTACCTGAGTGTGCTCAAGGCCAGGCAGGCTGAACTAAACAACGTGGTTAGTCCTTTGTCGGCTGACTATACGAAAAAGAAAGAAGCCGTTGCTCAGGATATTGTCAATGTCGAGCGGCAACTAAAAGATCAGGCAACGCAGTTTCTGATTAACTCGGCCAGCTCAGGCGAACAGGAATTGGCTATCCGTCGTAAGTACAACGATCTACGGTTAGGCCTGGATAAGCTGTATAACGGCAAACGGACCGAGGCTTACGATACCGCGCTGGCCGATATTAACGACAAAGAGCAGCAGGAATTCGAGGACTTCAAGCAACGTAAGTTCGAAGAGACCCAGGCTTACCGAAACACGCAGAAGGTAATCCTTGAGGAGGGGGAAAAGGCAAATCAAATTGCCATTCAGCGCCAAAGGGAGGCTGTTGCCGTAGCGGAAACAACAGCGGGTAAAACCAGTCAGGCGTATCTGAAAGCTCTCAAACAGCTTCAGGATTTAGAGAAACAGGCCGCTGATAAAGGTAAATCCGGTTTACAGGCGTTTGTCAATAAATACACCGGAATCGTGCTTCAGTTCGGTCAGGCACTGTCACAAGTAGGCGGGGAAGCCGGTGTTGTGGGGGATATTCTGGTCAGCTTCGCGTCGAATGTGGATCTAATCAATCAGGCCTTCGACAAGAGCACCTCAAAAGCAAATCTCTACGGAATTGCTATTCAGGGACTGGTCAGTATTTACAACTCGGTAAGCAAAGCCGCTGAGCAGCGCAAACAGAAGGAAGAGGAATACTACCGCTCGATGATTAACAGCCAGCAGCAGTATAATTTGCTTCTGAATGAACAAATTGGCCTTCGGACTAAAAGCAAGGAAAACGTCTTTGTCAAAGATTATCTGGGCGAACTGAAAGATAATTACGAGAAGTTCGATAAAGCCCAGGCCAGGTATCAGGACAACTTACGAAAATTAGCCGCCGGTCGGGCAAAAACAGGCCTGCAAACGGTTGACGATAAAGGTAGCGGTCTAAACATCATTGGCTCAGGAGCCGCAGCGGGGGCGGCTATTGGTACCTTAATTGCGCCCGTCATTGGAACGGCAGTTGGTGCAGCCATTGGCGGAATCGTCGGCGGAATTGCGACGTTGTTCGGAGGGTCCAAAAAGAAAGCCGATGAGTTCGGTTCTTTGCTGGCTACCTATCCCGATATCATCAAGAAGTCGAAAGATGGTGTTGACGAATTGAATACAGCCCTCGCCCAAACATTGATCGATCAGGGACTCGTCGATGATTCAACCAGGGATCTACTTCAATCTACAATTGAATGGCAGAAACAAATGGAGGAAGCTAGGCAGGCCATCAAGGATATGGTGGCAACGCTGGCCGGATCGTTGGGCGATAAGCTCAGGGATAGTCTGGTGGGAGCCTTTGAAGATGGTACTGACGCAGCGCAGGCCTTCTCCAGTTCAGTGAGCGCTATTTTGGAAGACATGGTTACTAAAATCCTCTTCTCGAAAGCGTTCAAATCGCTATTTGATACACTCGAAGCCGATCTGACCAACTCGCTCAATGTGGCAGGTGGTGGTGATGGAAATGTACTGGATGATTTTCAGCGCTTCACCCAAAACTCGCAGGGTGCCATGGCAGAGTACAACAAATGGCTTCAGCAGTTTAAGGACGCAGCCAGTCAGTCCGGGTTTGATGTGCTGAAAAGCTCTAAATTGAATCCTGCCGCTAGCTTATCCACGCAGGGCGGCCGGGCGTATCAGACATTATCCGAAACAACCGGGAGTGCGTTGATGGGTCAATTTAATGCAATGCGTATTCAGCAGGCTGATATTAATGCCGGCATTCGCAATTCGAACGTTTTCTTGAGCAACATCGATCGCAATACCGCTATGATAAAGCAAACCAATGAACTGCTCAGCAATATGGATCGGCGCTTACGGAACCTGGAAGATTTCCCGGCAACTTTACGGGCACTAGGTGTATTTTAGGTAGTTGTGGTAGGAAGCAATAGAAAGGTATTCAGGCGACTGGGTACCTTTTTTATTGTTGTTCTTTAATATCGTACACTAGATGGTACAGTTCATTTCTGAGGTCCTCAAGCGCATTAAACGCTTCACCTTTGGACTGGGCAACATAGATCTTTTCATCCAGAATCTTGATATTTTCCATTAAGTGGTACTCGTGTTCGTCCAGGTTCTGACCATTGCTGACATCGGCTAGTATCTTCTTATACCATTCCAGAACCGCCGGAATGTTGGCTTCTCCGTCGTTGTTTACGTATGGGTTAGCTGGCTGCTCGGGAACAGTAGTAGATTGTGGTTGGGGAGTAGGACCAAAAATGTACCGTTTTATATCGTTTAGCAGGTGGGAAAAATAATCAGAAGCAGCCATTGTAGTCAGAAGGAATGTAGATACAATTTAGACATTTATCTGTTATTTAAGGACATTTGTCTCGATAATTATTGTATATCTAACCTTCGCGAAGCCGCGCTTCAGTAGGTTCATACAAAGCAGCTTTAGCCGTGTTTATTGGCCGTTTTCTCTTCATCCACCACGAAGTAAATCCAACACCTATAAAAAAGAGATTGGGTGCTGATTATAGAAGGTCATAGTCTCCTGCAATCCGACAAATCCGACGCTATAAAAAAAAGAGGAAGCTGTGTTTAAATCTGACACATCTGACACTATAAAAAAAGAGATAGCTGAAAAGTTTTCTTGCTCATAACTACAGGGCCATTGCACTTTCTACATACTACTTCATTGCACTTGATCGATCAAGCCGATATATGATCCGTCTCTATACGTCGACGGCATCAAATACCCGGTAACAAAACTGAAAATCATCGTAACAATTTCTATAATTCTTGTTTTTTATTTTAAGGTAAATATTTATATGTCAATGGCTTATGTCTTCTGCTGATTTCGAAATTTGTTGAACAGTATTCGTAATAGCAAGTTGAGAAGCAACTGCTAATTTTGACTCACTGAATCGGCCGAAAGAGATTTAGTACCAACCGTAACTTGAACGAAATTAAGAGGAAGCGTACCGTAACTTGACTTTAATAAACCAGTGCCAGCGTAACTTGAACTACTTGAAAAGATGTGCCCCGTAACTTGAATTGAACTTGAAACAGAGTACCGCCTGTAACTTGAACTGAAACTGAAAAAGGAGTACCGTAACTTGACTTTGATCCAATGAATACCGATTGTCCGATCACATCAATTCATCACAACTATTACAATTATTAAGTGTAATTAAAGAGCCCGGCTCCACACAAAGCCGGGCTTCGTTTCATTAACCACTCCATTTAGTAAAGATCAAGTTGCAGACAGACCCTCGCCCACTGATGAGGGTTTTGTTTTTGTTGACCCATCAAGCTAGCTGTCAAACTTCTTAAGTGCTTCTGCCGTAACTGGCGTAAAGAAATTAACCAGATTGCCATCCGGGTCACGGAACAATAGTGAACGGTTGCCCCAGGGCATTGTCGTCGGTTTTTGAACAATACGATCGCCAAGCAAATCGGCTAGCCGTTGATACTGAGCATCCACATCTTCCACGCGAAATTCAATAATAGCAGAATGGTTGTTAGCGGCTTGAGCAATGTGCCCCCCTCCGAAGAGTTGCAATGTTCGGGTACTGCCAATGGCTAAGGTCGTCGAAGCGGTGCGCAGTTCAGCAAAATCATCAGTGAACTGGGTTACAGCTATACCTGTGATCTGCTGATAGAACTGAACAAGGGGTTTGATATCGTGGGTAATTATTCGAACTGAAACAAAATTCATCGTATCACTGCATTTGGTTTGAGTACTACAAAGTAAAATGCAGTGACTGACAGCCCTATGTCAGTAGCGAATTTGGCGGGGAAAGCCATTTGGGTTATTTTATGAGACAAATGTCCTTGTTGTACCTATAGTGTAGGTTGAAAAAATTGATACTAGGTGTGAGGTCTGCCAACGGCTTGCCGTCTGTGGGTGTTAATGTATTATGAACACTGTTATCTCACCCAACGACCGTGTTTTAGTCACTCCTTATGTACGAGGCTATGCCCGTAACCCTAAAAAGCGACGGTTATTGACTGGACGCCTAGAGGCAAGCTGAAGATAAAGTCTGATCGGGACGGGTGGGTGATGGTGGTTAACAGCGAGAATGTCAAGAAGATGTCTAGCTAGAAGCTAAATGACGGTCATAGCCTGCCTGGATCAACGCTTCATAGGCCGCCCATACATCAGCCGGAATGAATTGCGGGATCTGAAATCCCTTCTGAGGATAAAGCTGGATTCGTTGCAAATCACCCACCATGATACTGATTACATCATCCGGGGTTAGAGCCGGATTAGTATATTGACTTAGATACTCATCAAATGAATCCTGGGGTGAGGTCACGATCACCTCTTTTTGAGGCCACACTTTTTTGAAAGTGGCAAAACTTCGCCGTTCCATATAAGGCTTTTGGACCACGATGAAACGCTCTAATTCCAGTTGGCGCTCTTCAAGAAGTTGTTTAGTAAACAACACATTTTCTCCTGTATTGCTGGATCGGTTTTCAATCAGAATCTGCTGGGCAGGAACGCCCATCTCCAACGCAATTCGCGCGAACAGGTCAGCTTCAGGCTCTGACCACATGTGTTTAGTGATCACGCCCAGTCCACCAGAGAAGATTAATAAGTGTGCCCACCCGTTTAAGAATAACTCGGCTGCTCGTTGGGCTACCCGGAGATCATGACTACAAAGGACTAAAATGGCGTCCGATTTGTTCAGGGAATGGTTCAGGTGATGATAGTTCCAGAGGGTAAGAGCCGACAGATAGGTTGACTCGGCCATTGTGTTCAATGTAGTGCGCATTAGTTTTGTGGATGTATCTGTGCTCCCGGCGGTGTGAGCTTAATAGCCCATCGGAAGCTTCTATTGGTGAATTAATTTTAGCGTCCGCCGGAATATACAGCTTTGTGCTGGGCAAACGGTATCCTGGCTCACTAGTGTTAAGGTGTTGCCATTGATCGACCCCTCAAAGCGATTTGTATAGGTGCGTGGCACGCCATCGCAGGCCGCATTATTGACTTGGCTGAGGTTGACTTTGTTGCCATTCAGCGTGCCTGTGAATTGAACAGGCACGCTGCTTTGACCGGCAATGTAATTAACGGTCGCCGTCACCGAGTTATTCATCACCTGAAACGTGGCAGCAGCTGTTAGGGGCTGTCCATTCCATTGGCAGGCGCCGACTTGTTGCGTATCGTAATCACCAAACCACTTACCTTCCAGATTTGTATCAGTTGGCTTAGGTTGGTCATTGCTGGTACAGGCTGCCAGGCTAAAGCAGATGAGCATTATTTGAAAGAGAAAAGCTGATTTCATACCGAGAAGATTGATGGCGCTGGGTAATGAATTATGCATGACGAAGCTAAAGTTCAGCACTTAACGAGTCAACAGGTTACTGTTATATAATCTTTACTAACGTTAAATGAGTCATTGCTTGGCTTTTGTCTTACAGCGAATATCTTTACGCAGCTTATTCATACTGCGAAGTGTCCGACCAAACTCTAAATATTGCACAGATGATCAAAGAAGCACGATTAAAAGCGGGTTTAACCCAAAAGGAATTAGGTGAACGGCTGGGCGTTTCTGTTTCTGCTGTTACAAAGTTGGAGAATCGCAAAAACTCACCAACTGTCGAAACCTTGGAGCGGGTAGCCAAGGCAATGGGAGGTAAATTGGTTATTGAATTTGAGATATAAAAAAAATTTACCTTCAAATGGGATAAGTTTGTCCCATTGTTTTTATTATTGCAAATGAATGTAGGTGATTGTCACCTATTAAACATAGAGAACCCCAGCGCCTGAAACTTGTCGAGGGTCGCAGCGTTGGGGCTATGTGAACAAAATAACCGTTAGTTAAAATGATCACGGAGCAAAACTACGTGGGTAGGGGCAACTATGCAACAGAGCAGCCTCAAAATCCACAAACGGCCCAAAACAGCGGCCAAATCCCCCCTCTACCGGATAATCGGCAATTCGACTGCTGCGATCCGAAAGCCAATCTGCAGAAAGCCCAAAATGATTTGTTCGAGTTGCTTCACAACTACTCGGAAACATCGAGTCCGGTACCGCTAATCAATGATCTACTTACAGCGTGGACTTTTGCCGAACATACCACTATCGATGATCGCACAACCAAAAAGAACCTGCGTCAGGTACTTGATTTAGTGTCGTTTCTCGTCGAGCTGAAAGAAGCGTATCTGGCTTATGAATACTTACTAGAGGTGTTACAAGGAAAGGAGGTGAGCCATGTCTAACCAGGTAGAAAAAACACCTCAAGCCAAAAAGCATAGGCCGGTTATTTGTGTTCCCTCGCCCGATCTGCCCTATTATACTTATCAGGAGGAATACTCTTACCTGGAACGGCTCAGCGAAAGTCTAGCCAAAAATCCACGATTCCCGTTAGAGTTAGAAGCAGTTAACAATCTGTTAGATACACTTTGCCCGTACAAAACAGGCTCTTTCGATTTGCCTGATGAGATCACAAAAGCGCGTATTTGGGCAATCAAGGTAGCAACGCTTTTTATTGAGCAATTGATCATATCCAATCCGCTGCTATTACCGAATGGCTATGAGATCAGCAATGAGGATAATTGTCTCAGCTTAGTTCAAGCGCCTTATGGCGGGGTAATGTCGCTCAGAACAGATAGTATGGCCCCTTTTCTACCAAAAGAAACAGGAATAGCGTATTGGGGACTAAAGCCCGAAGAGTGGAAAAAAACGAAGCGGATTGTTTGGGTTTATCGCTACAGTGATTACGACGCTGAAACGGTAGGACGTATAGTTGAGGTGACGGAAGAGACGTTCACACTTAGACGCGAAAATCCCGACTATACAGACCTTGTGATTCCCTGGTCGGATGTTGTCCGAATGCTATCCTTTGGCTTTGTGGTCGGCGAAAAACTCTTTGGGGACTATGAGTAAGCCGATTCAGACACCACTCATCAGCGGCCATTATTTCAAGTCAGTAGACCTCAAAATCTTCATTGTCAGTTGCGATTCGTTAGCCCATTTAATGTGGCGTGGCTATGAGTTGTACTGCAATTCAATAGGCCGCAAAAGACCTGCCGAAGTTGGCGATTTGCTAGTCGTCGAATGTCGGATTGCTCGGCGAAAGAGCGTTTCCTATCGAGTCGGCATTTTGAAGAGCGAGGACGGTCAAACGCTTACGCTCACGTATAACTGTGATCGACTAAACGAGTCGATAGCAGATTGGTCGATTCCGCTGGCCCAAATTAAGCGGATATGGACGGTAAATCGGGTAGTCAAAGACTACGCCAAGATGAACAAATTCTGCCCTTACTCATGGTAAAACATACACTAGCAAAACGCAAAACTAAGATAGCTCCAGTAATCGAAACTGCCCCCTTAAAACGTCACGACAAGTTCTATTTTAAGCGAGAACCCGATTCAAGGCAGGTTTTATATGTAACACTCTGGTATGTGGATGGTAGTACTGATCAGCTCATAATAACCAGCCCCCATATGGTATGGGGAGAGGATATAGAACGGCAGTACCTTTATATCCGAATGTACCTCAACAAATCGTTCGAGGACTTAGGGATCATAGCTTATCAGGGCTCCATTTCGCATCTAATCGGCGATCAACTACAAAAGCCAGTTGGCGCATTTGCCAAAATCGATTGTAGCACGCTTAAGCCCTGGAAGCCTGACCAATTCTGCGAACACGAAAATAATAGGGGAAGTAAAGTAGAAGCTACTTAAATGATGGTTAGGGGCTAGTATTTTCACCAATTTAAAACTAGCCCCTAATGACCATGCACGTTCAAACCGTCTATACATGCAGTCCCGAAGATTTAGAAGCGGCCATGAGCCGGGTCCTTGCACCATTAATTGAGCGACTAAACGAACTGGAAGGCCAGGCCGGACTAAGAAACCGCTTATTCACTGTAGCTCAAGTGGCCGAGCGTACGGGCTACAAGGCAGATACTGTTCGTAAATGGATTCGTGAAGGCGTGTATGACCGTAAGGGGCGATTAGTTTTTCTCAAGCACAAAGAAATCACCAACGGCGATTACCGGGTTTACCCCGGTGAGTTAGAGCGTTTTCTGTCCCATTTTTGATCAAGTAAAGGTATCAGGACTGGTTCGTAGAAAGTTTAGTTTACTCAGATTCTCTAGAGAATTTGAGTAAACTAAACTTTTGGAAGAGCAGTTAAGAGTGGCTTAATTTGGTTCAATATAGCTAGGCTATTTTAGGCTTTGGGCCGGGTTTGGCCCGTTTGTGGATCACGGTTTTCGGCTCAGATTGTGGGAGTTCTCCTCGTATGTAAGCAAGGAGTTCCGACTGGAAGAAATAAAGCTTTCCGTTGCGCTTGTAATGAGGAATATCTTTAATATGCTTATAGATTGTGCTTTGGGAAACACCAAGTATCTTTTCGGCTACTTCCATAAAAATAGGTAGTTCAGGTTCATCCCGCACACTGACTGGCCTTGCCAGTAGTTGACTTACCAGCCCCTGTAGATGCCGGATTTCCTGCTGAATGATTTCAAATGGATTTTCCATAAAAAAGTTTAGTTTACTAGAATTTACTAGAGAATATTACTAAACTAAACTTTTTACAGGGCATTAAACAAATGTGCTAAAACAGCATATTCTTATGCTGAACGATGAGCGGCTATAATTTAGTTATTAGCTGATTGCGGACTAACGTGGGTTGACTCGATGTAGGCTCGAATAGCGGCTACGTCAAATAAAGGTTTACTGTTCTGGTAGCAAGGGAGTTAACTTGCCTCGTTTGGTTAAACTGTAATCCGTCGCTCTAGATACGTTCAGGGCTTTAGCCGCCTGATTGATGATCAGAAAGTCGGGTTGACTGGCAATCAGATAGCGAAGTGTTTCCTTCACCTCGTCTAGTTCCACTTTCAGGGCTTCAAATTCTTCGTAAGTAGGAACTTGTATCATTGTGATAGTGGGTGATTATATAAAAGGCTTTTTGCCAATCAATAACGCCCCAAGTCTTGAATTTTTGAAACATCTGTACAATGGAAGAGTTTAGTTTACTCGAATTCACTGGGGAAAAGTAGTAAACTAAACTCTTGTGAACCAAGTGTCACAACCATGTTAGAAGATTGAGCCAAGACACTATCATTTTGTGCTTTTATACCGATTGACTCAGCCGGACTCCATCGTCGACTACGACTTTGACGTACCAGCGATCCTTACCGATCTTAATTGAGTCTAATCCCAACGTTCGGTAATAACGAATTGTTTCCGGATCACTTTGTAAATACTCCTGCGCCTGTTGCTCAGTTAGCAACTTGTTTCGATTTAGTTCCTGTTCTAGTGTTTCTTCACGCTTTTTAGAAAGATCCAGTTCCTTTGTTGCGGCTTGTAAGGCAATCAGTAGTTCTTGGATGATGGCCTTATCCAAGGCAATAAGTGTGCGTGATTTGTTTGACTCTCGAAATAAGCTCATAAGGTTTAATTAGTGAACTAATTGTTGCGTCGCTCAATGCGCCCTTTGGCTTTGAAATCATTTAAATCTTTTAGCAGATACGTGACGCGTCTACCCACTTTTTCGTAACTGATCCAGCCCCCCTGCCGATAGTGGTACATAGTTTTAGGCTTTACTCCTAGAAATTTAGCTGCCTGTGCCTCGTCATAGCGCTGGTTGTCTAATAACTCATTTGCTGCCTGTAAAGCTTTACTATTCGCTTCAAGTTGCACTGATAGTCGTATGAGTAAAGCGGGTAGTTCAGCCAAAGCTTGCAGGA
The DNA here is from genome assembly GCF_054776975.1 of Spirosoma harenae. Classification (NCBI taxonomy): domain Bacteria; kingdom Pseudomonadati; phylum Bacteroidota; class Cytophagia; order Cytophagales; family Cytophagaceae; genus Spirosoma; species Spirosoma harenae. Next base: position 70,787 of record NZ_BAAHBD010000031.1, read on the forward strand.
AAGAATCCATAATATGTGTTAGTTGGTTTTACTAACTCTAAACGGACTATGAAACCTATTGTCGTATTACCAGCAAAGCAATAGCATGAATTAATTCAGCAGCAGAAAGAGTTACGGCCGTTAGATAAAGTGAATTGCACCAGTGCTTCTCTTTCGCTAGGTTATAACTGAATTTGATGCCTACGGTCATCATATGGTGTGGATAGAAGCTGAAAATGCCCTGACTGCTGGTTGGGGCATTTTTTTGTGACCAATACTGGGTCGTTCGTCTAATGATTGTTCTCAAGCTTCTTCCACAAATGAAAAGCCCCTAACCAGCGATGGCAGGGGCTTTGTTTGTTACGTTTATTCAAGCTCCTGACTAGCAGCTGAATACGCTTAACTTGTGAGGTTCGGGCTAGGATTAGGCAAGTAACAAGGCAGACAGCATAGTCTGTGTAAAACAGCTTCTGAGCAAAGTACTCACAAGGGTACCGTGGGGCACAGTCCCTCGCTATCCGGCCTGTAACATCCCACTCACCTCAGCCGCTTTATGTTTGAGTTGAATCAGTGCCTGTTCTTTTTCATCGTAGCTGGCGGCCACAACAAAGTGTTTATATTCCTCATTGATGGCAGCCTGCATGAGGTTAAACGCTTTCAGATATTTCTCGTTATCTTCAGTAACTAAGCTATGCAAGTCTGAAACCAGAGCTTTAATATGCTTGAATTTGTACTGCACAACGTCTTCATTATCTACTTTTAACGGCATCAATGCAGTCGTCTCCAAAAGGATTTTCTGTATAATCTGATCGTTTTCCATAGGTAAGTGTCAGCTTGAGAAGACTATAGATTTATTAATTCACCTGGGCCATATCCGACGGATCAATCAACACAAAGCCAGGATTGATACAAGCCCCATGCCAACGAACCCCAAAGTGCAGATGGGGACCTGTTACCCGGCCCGTTTGACCAACCGTGCCAATCTGTTGCCCTTTCGTCACGGTTTGATTGGGCTTGACTACATAGCTTTTTAAATGAAAGTATTCGCTGATTAGTCCGTTGCCATGATCAATGTAGACTGAATTGCCACTGTAAAAATGATTGGCAGCTAGTAGTACCCGCCCATTACCTACACTGAGCACTGACTTGCCCGTTTCAACCGGATAGTCCTGCCCTGTGTGCCGATCACGTGGCTGGCCGTTGAAGGTGCGACAGGCTCCAAAATTACCTTCTCCTTTTGGCAACGGATCAGCAGGCTTACCTACCGGTAAATCAAAAACAGCGGGGCGTACCGTAGCGTGATAGCTAATCAACGGATTGATGAGCTTCAATTCGTTAGCGGCCCGGGTTTGGTTTTGTGGTGATACATTGACATACTCCTTCTTGGGGAAATTGGTAATATCTTCCTGCGCACAAGGCTTTTCGGTAACAGTCAGCGTAGCCGTTTCCAATTTACCGCCTGTCGTACGGCGGGAGATGGTATACTGGCCGGGTTTCATCTCCATATCCACCGGATAGTAGCAAGTCCCGTTGACGGCAGGCCAGGCTCGTTTTTCGAAGCTGCATCGAAGACAATTACCCGCCCAGCGAGCGACTTCGCCCTGAGCGATCTGGACCGATTTAGCGCTAGCCGGGGCTTTCCTGGATTGAGCCAGGGCAGGCAGAATAAACAACCAGATACTGGTTAGAGTGAGTAAGCGTAAGAATGGATGCATAGCTGATCGAAAGAAGATAATACATTTCTCCACACACAACTCAATTCTCCTATTGAGTGTTGTCAGTCTGACTTATCTATCCGTAATCTATAAACGGCCACTTAATAAAAGCTGAGCATCTGAAGTACACGTAGAGATAGAAGACCTGGCTAAACGATTGTTCTAATTTCAATAACCATGATTACATAATACTGTGGGCTACAGTTAAACCGGTATTGCCTCCACCAGCGCCACCTGTACGAAGAACTATTGCTCTGTCACGACAAATTCAACGCGTCTGTTGGCTTCACAGGGAGGAGTACAAATCGTTTTTGTATCGCCGTACCCTTTCGTTGTGATGCGATTCTCACCAATGCCTTTTTGAATCAGGTAGCGTTTTACGGCTAAAACCCTGGCCTTCGATAGTGTCAAATTCTTGGCTGGGTCTCCGATCCGGTCCGTATGGCCTTCTAACCGAATATTAATTGCTGGCTTACCCCCCATTATATCTGCCAGACTATTTAACGCTGGAAACGATTCGGGTAGAAGCGTTGCCGTGGATAACTCAAAAAGTACGTTTTTTAATACAATGGGCTCATTAGGTTTCGGAAAAGCAATTGGTTCTGCCACTGGCGGAACAACGTCTATCATGGGCGTGAGAAAAAAGTTTTTAGTTAAAGTAGCCTTATTAATATTGAACGTCTCTCTTAAGGGTTCATACCCATCCGCTTGAATGACTATATTACTAACATCATCAAGCGGAGCTTCATATTCATATTGCCCTCTGGTGGAGGTAGGAATTGACTGCATGGGAGATTTATCACCAACGACCGTTAACGAGGCCCTGACAGGTTGAAGCGTTTGCTTGTTCAGTACGCTTCCTTGAACAACAGACTGAGTTACTATTTCCTTTTTTCGGGATACCAATCTTACGAAACGAACCCCTTCACTATTCGCATCACGTATATTGTTTACGTCATCAATGAGTAGCATTCCTTCAGCAGAAGTTGAACTTGGGTTATCTGGGCTTCCCAACCGCCATACAATAGACATTGCTTTTGAGAGGCCATCATAGTTGGCCGTAAATGTAACCGAGCCAGCTTTAACGCAGTCGTCACCTGTTATTTTCCTGGCTGAAACTCTATTCGTCTTCTTATCATGGTAGATGTACACCCTTTCGGTATGAACTGTACCGGGTGGACACTGATAGTTATAACCAATCCATTCACCTGATAAATCAAGCAGTTCCCCAGCGGGTCGTTGGGCAAAGCATAATGTGGTGTAAAAGGATACAACTATAGTTAGAACTGTCTTCATAAACACCGCAGTTAAATAAAATTGATGGTTTCTGAATTCTGAGCGCAAGCGTTTAGTTTGTCAATTGGAATCCACCCCATCCATGTAGATTGTACTAACCGGGCGTTCCCCTGCCAGATAAGAGTAGCTTACCTGTGTTTATATTCCCGACTAAAGGTTAAAGTAACAGTCTCTGAAAAATAAATTTCCTTTGTCCTACAATCTAGTCACTCAACCAAACAATGGCTGAATTTTAACACGAACAGCTAGCCGCCAGCAGTTAAAGGGCAATTGAAGATTACAGTCTGAAAAGACACCAGCTTCGGGGAAACACTTCTTATTTGCTGAATAACTTGTCATACACCTTTAGAAATAAGTACACTTCAGCCGACGAATGATAGACTTTATATAACTGAGCATCATCTTCTTTCTTAATCCAGTCCATGTGCATACTGGATAAATTGCCGTTGTTGCCCATACGATTTACGAAAATCCGTCGGGCAGGAGCAGGCATATGATGCATACAAGCTGTTATGCCCGCCATGAAAATCCGCAAATTGCGCTGCATATCGAAATTGGCAAATTGAAATTGTTCATTGAAGCTAGTGAGCAAGTTCGCATTCTTGAGACTCATGGATAACATTTCCCAGTTGTGGTAGGCCAACAGCACGGCTGCCAGCGCGTGTTGTTCAGTCGTTTTCAGTTCTTTAGTAGTGGTAAAAACCCTGAACGAGTTCGATAATCGTTTGTTATGCCAAATGCCCTCTAGCGCGGTATTGGTAAATTGATAAGGGCCGAAGCTAAGTTGAGTATCATTTCTAGCTGGGAAATAACTGATAAACTCGCAGCCAGCTTCTTGTAAAATCCGATCAAAATAATATATTTTAAAGATCGGGTTAACGGCTACTCTACCCGTTTCTTTTGAAAAATACCAGGGTGGCAACATTTCATGGATGTTATAGCATAATAACATATTGGCCGAAAGCTGCTCAACAATGATATCCATGAATAACCTCCGATCGGGACTGTATTTCGGTTGTAGCTGCTGATGATACACCCGTAGGGAGTCTATGGCTGGTTTCAACACCTTATCCCGATAGGTGTTCAAATCCATCGTTGTCAGGTAAGCCGAAACAGCCTGATCCGCTCTAGCCGCAACTGTATCGATGTCGATTTGCAGGTTTGGGTCTCTTGCCAGGTAATTTCTCTTTTTGTAACTCCACATGTCCTTCATTCCCTGCTGGAATGAAATAGGATTTACGTTAGTAAAAACTCCTAAAGGCAACGCAAAATCTCTCATATTGATATCTGTTCGGTCAATAATTACCGCGTTGACTAAGTCAGACAAACTTTTGCCTTTTAAATAGTTGCTGATTGTTATTTCCGCTGATGGATTGATGCTGCCAAAAGCGTCGTTGTAAATAGGGGTAGTAATAATTAGATTTCTGTCAAGCCTGTTCTGCGCTTCACTCACTTGGGTGTAGCAAAGTAGTAGGCAGAATATAGTAAACTGTTTCACAGGTTTTTATGAACTGATTTTTTTAGTAGGAATAGTGGTGTTGTAAGCAAAGCTGATCAATGCACATTACAATCGAAAACTAGGATAAATGAGATAAATTTCAAATGGGATATATACCCTAGTTGATCTCACCATTGCAATGGTGAGAAAGGATTTGGGGTTACCGAAACAGCATTTAGCCTGAATATTTCGGACTCTGGTACAACAAATCATACACCATTTCGTACGCTAGAGCCCTCTAAACAGTACGCGGATCAGCCGGCAGGGTGCACTTCTCGAGCCAGCGCACCTCTATACCAGGACCAGGGCTACTTTTCCCTCTGGCTGGTAGAGTCCATGCACTCGCAGTGGATAGCGAGCCAAGCTGGGGCTCTACAGCCTCGTTCATAAAATAGTCTGGGCAGTTACCGAACGAGGATTCCAGTTTAAGTACGCTTCTGAGTGAAATTCGGCAAATACGTACCATTATCCAAGCCACGCGTTAATGACTCACCCATACAATTCTTTTATAATGTTAAATCGCTTTCTCAGCTGAGCATCACAATCATGTTAGACGGTTGAATTAATACTGTATTGTGCTGAGTACCTACAAAACGCTGGCTCTAATTAGGGCCAGCGTTTTTGTTGTGGACTTAAGAGTTTACATCATATGTTTATCCGATTGGTAATCTCTTGAACATAACGCATCTTTGGCGCATTCTTTTCCAGCTTTCTTACTCATGAAACATCTTTATCCGCTGCTTTGGGGATGGTTACTGGCGAGCACAGGACTGGCTCAGACCAATTATGTAGCCAATTCAGCGAACTCGCCCACCCCTGGCACTTACAATACGTTGGTAGGACCACTAGCGGGCTACTCGACCACCAGCACATCCAACAATAATGTGCTGGTGGGCTATTCGGCAGGCTATTCTAATACAGGTACCGAAAATAGCTTTCTGGGCTACTATGCAGGCTACAAAACAACGACGGGCAATTCAAATAGTTTTCTAGGCTATGTTGCGGGCTTTTCCAATACAACGGGCAAACAGAATACCTTCATCGGTAATTCGGCCGGTTTTTTCAACCAGACAGGCGCCTATAATTGCTTTATTGGCTATGGAACCGCTGTTCAGAATACGGTCGGTTATTCCAATGTGGCTATTGGTATTAACGCCTTTTACGCCAATAAGACTGGGCATCATAACGTCGTCATTGGCGATTCGGCTGGGGTTAACACCTCGGACTCTTATAATGTGTTTGTGGGCTCAAAAGTAGGCTATACGAACACGAGCGGTTATGGTAATGTCTTCGTAGGAGGCCTTGCGGGCCAGTATAACACCATTGGCCTGTTGAATGTCTTTGTCGGCTACCGGGCGGGGCACCAGAACACGACGGGTACGAGTAACACCTTCTTAGGGGACGAAGCGGGCGAGGTCAACTCAACGGGTCATGATAATACCTTTGTCGGTCGCTGGGCTGGCTACCAAAACCTAACGGGAAATAACAACACCTATATGGGTGATGACGCGGGTTATAGTAGTTATAAAGGGGGTGATAACACGTTTATGGGGCTGGCTGCCGGATACGGGAATCGATATGGCTATGGAAACGTTGCTATCGGTAGCCGCTCCTCACATCTTAACACCACGGGTAGCTTTAATGTGATGCTGGGTGACTCAGCTGGCTTTAAAAACACCACCAATGGGAGTGTATTTATTGGCTCAAAAGCGGGCTATTCTAATTCAATCGGAAGCAATAATTCATTTCTTGGTTTTCAGGCAGGGTATTATAACTCAACAGGAGGGAATAATTCGTTCCTGGGCAATCAGGCCGGTTATTTAAACACGACCGGTCAGTCCAACACCTTTACGGGATCTACCGCTGGTATCAGTAATACGACCGGATCAAACAATACGTTTGTGGGTGGACAGGTGGGCTACAGCAATGACAAGGGCACTGGCAATACGTTTGTGGGTAGCAGCACGGGCTTCAGTAATAGTTCGGGTAATTATAACACGTTTTACGGGTTTCAGGCCGGGGCCAACAATACGACGGGTAGCAATAACATCATCATTGGCCCTGCCTCCGGCACCGCTATTACCAACAGCAATGACAACGTGCTGATGGGTTACAATAGTCAAGCTGAGGATGGCCTTCAAAATGCGATCGCTATTGGAGCTAACTCACATGTTGCGGCAAGTAATGCCATGATTCTAGGGCGTCAGGTCAACGTCGGTATTGGCACCTCAGCTCCAACCAACCGCTTAGAAGTGGTCAGTGAAGCCCCGAATACCAGCGGCTTAAGTTTAACCAACCTGACTATTGCTAGTCCAACCAGCCGAACTACGGATCAATTTCTAACCGTTACTGACAAGGGAGAAGTCGTCAAAGCCCGCTACCAATTACGAATCAACAACCCCAATGAATGGAGCGATAAAGTGTTTTCACCAACCTATCAACTGCGTTCACTACCATCAGTTGCTACTTACATTGGTCAGCATGGTCATTTGCCGGGCGTTCCCTCAGCGAAGCAGGTAGTAAGAGAAGGCGTAGATCTTGTAAAAATGAATGCTACTCTATTGGAGAAAGTAGAGGAATTAACCCTATACAGTATTGAGCAGGATAAGAAAGCAGAGCAGCAACAGAAACAGATCGATGAGCTCAAACAGCTCGTCAAGCAACTGCTGGAAAAGAAATAAGATCGCCTAGATGCACCTAAACGGATAGACGCCTTGACTTGTGCTCAGGGCGTTTTTGTTTGCCGTTTGCTCAAAACACCCATTAAAATACCATTAAGCCATTGGTTGGTTCACTGATATTGAGTCAATTAGCTTAAACTTCTTTACTCATTACTCCTCTCCTTTATGACTAACCTTTCCATCTTCGCCTGCTCGCTCTTGTGTCTTCCTAGCTTACTGCTGGCGCAAGGTAACTATGTGGTCAACTCACCTAACAATACCAGTACGGCTGTTTATGGCACCTTTAATACGCTGGTAGGACCAGGTGCCGGAGCCAGCGGCCATATTACAGGCAATCGTAACACGGTCACGGGCTACAATGCAGGCATTTCACTTTCATCGGGCACCAATAACAGCTTCTACGGAGTAGATGCTGGTGAGTATACCACTTCGGGCAATAACAATACATTTCTAGGCCGAGCCGCCGGTCTGAGCAACACGACTGGTAGTAACAATGTGTTTACCGGCTACCAGACGGGCTATGCCAATACGGGCGGGTCTGGCAATGTGTTTACGGGGTACCTGACGGGCTATACCAATGCCACAGGGTATGAAAATGTATTTACTGGTCATATGGCAGGCTACAAAAATACCAGTGGTGATAATAGTGTGTTTACTGGTCATATGGCAGGCTACAGTAACACCAGTGGTCATTATAATACGTTTAGTGGCGCTTATGCGGGCTATGCCAATACAACCGCTACCAATAATGTGTTCACCGGCTATTTTGCTGGCTACCGTAACACCACAGGATTTCTCAATACGTTTACGGGTGCTTATGCGGGGAATGCCAACATCACCGGCAGCCGGAATACATTCAGTGGCAGTTCGGCAGGGAATGCCAACACCACGGGCAGTAATAACACCTTTGTGGGTAACATTGCCGGGTTGAATAATACGACAGGTAACAACAATACAATCATTGGCCCAGCATCCGGCACGGCCATTACGAGCAGCGATAATAACGTATTGATAGGCTACAACAGCCAAGCCGACGATGGGCTTACAAACGCCATTGCCATTGGGGCTAATAGCCGGGTCGCTATCAGTAATGCACTGATTTTAGGGTATCAGGTTAATGTAGGCATCGGTACCACTACCCCCTCTACTAAACTGCACATTACCACCGGCACGGCTAACACATCTGGCTTACGACTACAAGATCTAACCAGTAGTTCACCGGCCAGCCAACTCAATGTGACTAAGTTTCTCACCGTCGATGGAACGGGTAACGTGATCCTGGGCAGTACAACCAGTTCCCTGCGAGTAGGAGCCGATTCTTGGTCGGTTTCGGGGGATCAGTTGCAGAACACAAACTCGGGTAGTGTAGTGATTGGTAAAAGCCTAAGTGTCCCGGCTGGCTATAAGTTAGTGGTGGAGCAGGGCATTCTCACCGAGCGGGTGAAGGTAGCGGTGAAAAACACTAGTGAGTGGAGTGACTATGTGTTCAAGCCAGGGTATAGCCTCAAGCCACTCTCCGAAGTGGAGCAATACATTGCTAAGCACGAACACCTGCCAGGTATTCCCTCGGCTACAGAGATGGTCAAGCAGGGCAATGATTTGCATCAAACCGATGCTAAATTACTGGCTAAGATCGAAGAATTGACCCTGTACAGCATTCAACAGGATAAGAAGATTGCTGTACTACAGGGGACAAAACAGCAGGACCAGCAGAAAATTCAGGCGCTTGAGCAAAAACAGGCTGAACTAGAACGACTGCTTTACCAGCTCCTGAAACAGAAGTAAGCGAGTAGAAAGTATACAAAGTGCAGGCTGAAAACATTCTTTTTTTCTTGCCTATCTTCAGGTATGGAAATCACGCCAGCACTTCTTTTCTATCTGGGCTTTACTGCGGTTGCTGATCGATCCGATACCTACAACTATAAGGGTATCACCGGGCGTCTGGTAGAGGATATGGGGCAGTTCTATTTTCTGGGTTTCTCTCAGCCAGTCACTAAAGAAGTAGACTTACGTTTTCTATTGATGCTGATCGACTACCAGCCGGATGAGTCGCTGCCCTCGTTTGAGGTATCGTTGAATTAACCTTGACTAAATGAAGTCAAACAAACTGAGGAAAGTATGTCGGATAAACCATTGGTATACTATCGGACAGGATAGGGGACAAATTAGGCGTATTTATAACATTTTTAGGATAGTCTAGTTACCTAAATAGTCCGACTAACCCTCGGATTACATATATGGGTATATGGAAGCGCTGGCCTTTGGGTCAGTGCTTTTTTGTATTCTTTTGATTAGTCATTGGGTTTAAATACCTTACGCTTATATTCCCATATATGATAAGTGACAGATAGCCTCAGCCCCACTGGGAGGGGCTATTTGTTTGTCGCCTACCAATGGTGTTTTGAGCCAACCAGTGTTCCCGTTTCCTCAACGGTTTAGCTACTAGCTCCGCTGACTTGTTCAGTAATCAGGCTAGAACAGACGACAAGTGTCTGCCTTTCGTTTGGTAGAAGAAATGTCGTTTCTGACAGAGTCGGCGTTTTTGCTGACTTAGAGTAAATAGCTTTGTCCATTGAATCAATCTTTTAGGGGTTACGTGCTCTAATCGTCAGGTCTGTTAGAGCTGACGATTTTATGTTCCCAAAAAATCTTCTGTTTCACCCGTTACTAACTCAGGCATTTTACGTCCTAAGAACCCTTGTTGAGGTGTTTCACACCTGAGTACATATATGGGAATAAAGGAAATGCCTGGACTTATTGTCTGGGTATTTTTTGTGGCCTAAGGATTGGGTCAACGATAATTTCTTATCCGCTTTTGGAGGTGTTTTACGGCCTCTTGAACCGATTTATCGGCTTCAAAGCGCTGGCCAACCTGTTGAAGATAGGTCACAAGCAGCTTGTCAAAGGCTGGCTTTTCGGGGGGAGTCAGCTGCTTAGTAGGTAAATAGTCCATCACATTGTATAGGGATTAGTAACTAAACCACGAATATAAGCTGAAGGAGTCACTTGTTTTGATGCTGATTATCATTTAGTTAGAAAAGTAAGCTAATGGTCCCCACATCCGAATCGCTACTACAAACCTAAATTGGCTTTAGCAGATAAACTTCAAAAGTATAGACTAAAGATTTGGCTATTAATTCCAGCCTATCGGGCAAAAGTGACCAGGTTCCAAGCACCGGCTCGTATTTCTTAGACGCCCTAAATCCTGGCCCTTCAGTAGATTAGAATTGACTTTGAAACTGTACTAACAACCAGGAGTGGGGATTGAACGTGGGCAATCCCTGTCCCGGAGAAGTGCGACGAAAACGCCTGGGCTACTGTCATGGCGCTTTTAGTGGTTCAGTCCTCACCTACCATTTAATCAATAAGTCGCCAATTGTGGCATTTACGACCTATAATGTTCCCATCACAGGTTACCTATACAACCTGGGATCACATATATGGATTAGAAGAAATCGCTGATTCTAGTAGAGTCAGCGATTCTTGTTACCTATAACCAGCAAGTGGGGTCTAAACAAAACCGTCTAATCAATATATGTGCTAGAAACTGCTAAGCCCCTTACCAGTGAGGGCAGGGGCTTTTGCTTACCGTACAATAAAACAAGCACTAAATGGTACGCCTTTACCTGATCCCAGGTTCGAGTTAGCTTACAGTTGACCCACGATCAATGTATCCAGATACACCTGAGCCATCAGGGCTCTGAACGCCTTTTCCAGCTCCTGATGTCTCTTTTTGGCTGCGTTGAATTGGTGAGCTTGCCCATAGGCCCAGGCCACTTGGTAGCCTTCATTGGCCTGTGTGTGAGCTAAGGACTGCCAGGCATTTTTATAATAGTCTACTTCTTTAACCTGGTTATTATCGACCAGACTCTCCGCTGGGGTAATCAGGATGAGCTGTTGCAAGAGGGCTAATAAATCAGTTAGCAACTGATTGGTTGCTTCCGGAGTAATGGGATCGAGTTGACTTAATTTGGTCTTGGTTTTATCAATTGCTTGAATAATGGCGTCTTTGGTCACCGCTTTAGGAGATAGAATGGATTTCAGTAAACACAGTTGCTTAAGCCAGGCAAAGGCCTGGAAGAGGGAGTGATCAAGCTTACGGCTAACGAAAAATTAGTCTAAGCGAACCTCCTGTTTAGCTAACTCATCGATTTCGGCAATCAGTTGGCAAACACCTGAATAACTAGCCACCTCCCTGATCGCAGAGTAAAAGTAAGCCAGCCCCTGACCGGATGTTCGACCGGGCCCGATGTGTTCAATAAGCCTGAGTAGGTTAGCCCGCACACGCTCCAGGAGTTGAGCGGTTGCTGGCTGGTCATGTTGGCTTTCGGCAGCGGCCAACTCCACAATATGCTGAGCAGGAAACAAAAGCCAGCGCTGTAGTAAACGCTGATAGAGCCATTCGTAGTGAATGGCCTGGTGGTACTCAATCATTTAAAAACTATTTATAGGATGTATAGAACGGAAAAATGCCTCAAAACAAGTAGTAACACTGTTTGTAAGTACATCCTATAATGACGTATAGACTACTCTTTTGTTTAGAATAAATAAAAAAATATAACTATGTACCCACTTAGAAGGATTCGCTGCTTAATTCTTAGTAGTACTCTGAAATTTCTCCTGTAAAGTATGCTAGCTTTGCGATCACAAGTACGGCCCCTTCACGTTTTGCCCGATCAATGGCGGCAGCCAGCTCTACACGCTGGGTGTTCTTTCTGGATTCGACTCCCGTATACTCGGTACCGATCTCTTCTCTTTTCACTGCTCCGGCAGCCCGGCCGCATCTGTCCACTTTTGGTTGACAACGTACAGTTTGGATTCTGGTGAACCCTTCTGCCATAAGAAAATCGACAGAACCACAATCGAGAGTACAGATAGAAGTTCGCTTTACCAGTTTTGTAAGGATTGAAACCAGAACTCGCCGGTCGCCATAAACTCACCCAGCGACAGTTGTTCGATGTGGTCCAAAACCTCGTTATAAGACAAGGGATTGAAACAGCGTTCGGTAGCTTCCGGTTTTCCAGCTAAAACAAAATCATAATCCATTAAATACCCAACGTCATGGCAGATAAAACGCTAGAAAAAGTTGAAAAAGAATACGAAGGCCAACGCATTACCGGTAATCAGGATAATGGCACGGGCCACGGTAGTAAAGGAAGCCGTAGTGCTACCTCCCACAAAAGCTCATCGAAAGGCAGTAGCAGTGCCGGTGGTTCAACGGGAGGAAGTAAATCGGGGCACAGTAAATAACTGGTGAGCCGTCAGTGCCTATCAAGTCGGTTCGGTATCGGTGGAGTTCAGCAAACCCGCCGATACCGTTATACTGCCTGATTTTGGGTCGATCAGGCCATTACGCTCTTCCTCAATATCCGTCGCCTGTGTGTAAATATCACCCGCTATCGGATACTCCCGTAGCAACTGTTTAAAGAGCCGAATCCGGTCGGTGCGATCCTGAGATTCGTTAGGCCCACCATAATTAACAAACCCAAATCCACCCCATTCGCTGACGAGCAAGGGCACCTGACCCCGGTAGAAAAACGGATCACCGACGACAAGCGGGAACGCAGCTACGTCAATTAACTCACCCGTAGTTAGTCGATTGAGTAGATCTTTCCATTGATCCAGATTGGGTGTATACAGGTGAGCCGTCAGTAAATCCGATTTTAGGCGGCCTTCAAAGGAAATATGGTGCCAGCCATCATTATCAACGATCAGATACTGTGGGTAGGCCAGTTTCATGTAATGGTACATGTCCATGATGTACTGGCGCGTATCCGGGTTAGTGGCAATATCCTGAGCGCCCCAGTCTTCATTATATAAGCTCCAGATTACCACTGATGGATGGGTGCAAATCAACGATACCATCCGCAGCAGTTCGGCCCGATGATTCTGACGACTGCGGGGTGTTGAACTATGTGGACTAGGCACTTCCACCCACAATAATAGTCCCAGTTTATCGGCTAAATTATAAATACGAGGGTCAACGCCAGCAATATGAACCCGAACCAGATTGCAGCCTAATTCTTTCATAGCCAGCATGTGAGCCTGCATTTCTTCATAGGTAGCAGTACCGGGCTGGTATAGAATGCCATCCAGATAAATCCGCTTATTATTCAAATAGATATAGTGCCCACGGGTTTCAATTTTGCGAAGGCCAAAGCGCGTTTCGATCTGCGCGGTATACCCGTTCGAATCGATCAGTTGAGCGATGAGTTTATACCGAATTGGCGACTCCGGCGACCACAGCTGGGCTCCTTCCAGTTCCAAGACGACTCGTTGTTGTTTTTGACCAGCTTCGAGTCGCAGGGGAAAATCGGAAGTAGCGAGCGGTTCCGCCGAATGTAAGTCAAAGGCTTGCAGACATAGCGTGTAATCGCCGGGATCATGAATACGCGTCGTTACGCTAAACCGGACCAATTGGTCGTCGGTTTCACTCACAACGCCAATCCGTGACCGCAGCCGATTTCGCTCGACAGTTTCAATCCAAACACTCCGTACGGCCCCCGTATAGGTCTGATACCAGATGCCACCCCGTTTATAAACATGCGACTCCTGCTTACCTCTGGGAATGTCCGCATCCATTGTATCGGCAATACGCACCGTCAGTCGATTACTCAGACGAAGGTGTTCTTCGGGTAATTCATAGGAGAAAGACGTGTATTCGCCAAAATGAACGTCCTCATCTTCAATCGTACGGAGTAAATAACCGTTCAGCCAAACTCGGGTTTCGTATCCACACGCGCCGAAGGTAAGTTGGATCATAGACCGGGCACTGGATTCGCTACGATCCGGTAAGACAAATTCCCGTTCATACCAGGCAATCACTTTATCCTGCCAGCCAATAGGCGTCTGCTGGCCTTTGGCCTCTGCCAGATGTGATTCAATGGAACCTGGCCAATGAGCTTTCCCGGTAAATGTATGTTGAACGTACCACCGTTCATGAAGCCCCTGGTCGTTAGGATCTAGGGCGAACTGCCATTCTCCATCCAATAACATGTAATTGTTCGGTCGGAGAACGGCCCTGGGAAGTAAGTTTTCCGGTTCAGAACCTATAGCCCTTTCGGGTCGACTGGCGGAAAAACTGGCATTTGGATGCTTAGTTTCCATAACGCGTAGTAGAAAGGAAATAGAGCCGAAGTCGGTGACCAGCTTCGGCCAGAATGTATAGTGGCTATAGCCAAAATGTCTTTGTTAGAACTAATAGGCTCAATGGGTTTCTACAACTTCCCGCAAAGAAGAAGCCCCTACTAATTTTTTATATAAGGTAAGCGCCTGAGCCACCACTTGATCCATATTATAATACCGATAGGTGCCTAAACGTCCTACAAAATGAACACCTGTCTGCTGCTCAGCCAACTGCTTATATTGCTGATAAAGAACTGCGTTTTCAGGCCGGGGTACTGGATAGTAAGGATCACCTTCATCCTGGGGATATTCGAAAGTTAGGCTAGTTTTTTCGTGCTGCTGACCTGTTAGTTTTTTGTATTCCGTGATACGCGTATAGGCATGATCGTTCGGATAGTTAACCACTGCTACGGGCTGATAGTCAGTCGTATCTACTGTCTGGTGATCGAATCGTAAGGATCGGTAGGGTAACTTGCCGTAGCAATAGGCAAAATATTCATCAATAGGACCTGTATAAATGAGTTGATCAAAACTAAGTTCATCTTTCAACTGATGAAAATCTGTACCTAAGCGTTTGTGAATATTTGGGTGATTTACCATATTCTCAAACATACGCGTATATCCGTGCAACGGCATGTATTGAAATTCGTCCGAGAAATAACGATCATCCTGATTGGTTCGGGTGGGGATACGCGAGGTAACCATTTTGTCCAGTTCCGACGGGTCAACCCCCCACTGCTTGCGAGTGTAGCCCCGGAAGAATTTCTCGTATAAATCACGTCCGACCTGACTGACGACTACATCCTCCGAGGTATGTATTTCATCAACCGATTCACCAACCGTTTTAAAGTAATCGGCGAGTTGCTCGGAGGTGAAATTGTATCCGTACAAACGGTTTACAGTATCCAGATTAATAGGAATGGGTAGCAATTTCCCTTCGACAGACGCTAGCACCCGATGTTCGTAGGGCAGCCACTCGGTAAACTGCGATAAATAGTTGAATACCTCAGGCGAGTTGGTATGAAAAATATGGGGGCCATACTGATGAATCAGAATACCTGCTTCATTATAAAAATCGTAGGCATTACCCCCCACATGAGGCCGTTTGTCGAGCAGAAGGATGGTTTTTTTGGCTTGGGAAGCCAGGCGTTCAGCAAGTACGCTTCCGGCAAAACCAGCCCCAACAATTACATAATCATAATGCATATACAGGATTAATAAGGTTCGTTCTATAAATAACCGCTTCTTTTCCTGGAAGCGATCAATTGTTGTCTATTGAAAAACTGGATTCAGACACGTTTGCATCAGACTGTTCATACTCGCCCAGGTAGTATCCCAGGAATTGGTTTGCAGATAGTCATCGATAATGGTCCAGTTATCAATCTGATGAGAGAGCGTCCTGGCAATCGCCTGCTCAAAAGTAGCCGGTGAGTCGGCGATTAGTACGGGCAACCAGGCTCCGTATGTGCGCACGACATCTCGAATCGGCGTCGACACAACTGGTAATCCCGCAGCCAGGTATTCGGGGGTTTTAGTCGGGCTAATGTAGCGAGTAGCTTCATTCAGCGCAAAGGGCATCATGGCTACCTGCCAATGACTAAAATAAGCCGGGAGTTCTGAATAGGTTTTAGGGCCTAAATAATGCAGATTAGGGCCCTGCGGTAACGAAGCTGGATCAATTTTAACGACAGGCCCTATCAAAACAAAATGCCAATTGGGTCGCTGATCGGCCAACGCCCGTAACAAATCAGTATCCAATCGCTCGTCGATTACACCACAGAAACCAATATGAGGTCTGGGAATGGGCAACTGATCGGCTGGCTCTGGTAAGTCGTGTCGGGCCGCTTCAAAATGGGTAAAGTCGATACTACTCGGAAAAGCAAAGACAGCCCTGTGCCGATCTTTTTTAGCATCATACAAGCTTAAACCGCCCGTGAAAACCAGATCGGCTCGGGTCAGTAGTTGAACTTCTAATTCGAGCAAACGCTGCGGAGCATGCCGAAAGGCTGATAACTCATCCATACAGTCATAGACGGTTAACGCTGGCTGCAAATGATCGCTGAACGGCAAGGCCATGGGCGTATAATACCAGCATGCATACTGTTGAATAGCCTGTTTGACTAGCAATTGGTCAATCAGCCGCTTCTGTTGCTGAATAGCTTCCATAGCCTCCATTCCATGGGCTAAATAAGGTATGACAACCGACAGACGGTCATTGGCTTTTTCAATAACCAGTTCAGTTGTATCGGCCCAGATCGGTTCTTCAATATACCATACTCGCCACTGACAGGCCGCCCGACTAAGCAGATGCTGAGGCCGTTGATAAACAAAATTCCATCGCAGGTGCGAAAAACAAAGTAGATCGATTACCGCCGTACAGTCGATCGACAACTGTGCTAATCGGTCGTTTGGAATAAGTGTAGTTAGATCTTCCTTTATTGCTGAATTGGATAAATCGCTTTTTTCGGGTAAGAAGGAAGGTATTTCAATTGAAATTTCCATTATCAATAGAGTGGGGCAATTGTTAGTGTGTAACTAAAACGTTTGCACCGACAGAGTGGTCCTAGAGAGTGAGGGAATGGCCTGACGTTTTACGATCGTTGTCACCTTCCCATTTCCTAACAATTTGTTAAATATCGGGTCACCTGTTAAAATGGGGTAGTTCTTACGAAGTGGTGTGCAACTAACATCACCAGTGAATCAGGATCGAATTATTAACAAAAGATCTCGATGGAATAAGGACTGAGTATGCTATACGGAGTAATTGGTCTTCTGATTGGAGCATGCTGTTAGCCTACTTAACGCGTGGTTCAAATCAGGTCCCTGGTTTCGAATCAGACAGAAAAGCAAGAGAAAGCATCTGCTAGTTACTCTGTCCGAGTTGCTGGCTCGTGACGAAACGGACGTAATGACGATGGAGGGCTTGTAAAGGGTCATGGGGTGATTTCAGACATAGAAGGAGGAAAACTATAAATTAACTGGAAATGGATCGTTCAAATCCAACGAAGGGTTGGCAATTACACGTTATCCGTGGCCTTCTCTATTTACTAATCGGGGTAAATGCGTTTATAGGCATGACTACCTTCGCCGGACAATCGGTACCTGGGGCTCAGTTCGCTAATAAAATTTCTTCTTAACTCTGTTGAAGTTCTCTCACCTGCCCTGCCATCGGTTGACTGCCAAAGGCCTCAACGGGCAAGAATATGCCTATCTGCTGGCCTTCAGGTAAATTAATTCAGATCAGCCGCCACTCTGTGTCAACATAGTCGCAGGTGCTTGTTTGTCAAGTAGTTTACTTAAATCGAGATAATTTTGTTAGGAGATACAAAAACGCTCGCTTCGCTAAGGCTGGCGTTTTTTGTTAGTAGTTGACTAGGCCTGCCTTTCACTAGAACAATTGAAGCTTCATATGGCGAAAACCTGAAAATCAGCTAAAGAATTATTTCAATCAGATTGACTAAGTCGAGGCTTGCTCCCCTAACTTTTCCTGCGTCTTGTCAATAGCCTCCTCGATGGAATGAGACTTACGCAGATCGCTGGCCTGTTTAGCGGCTTCGGCCATCGCACAGTAATGCTTGTAGAGCACATCCAGCTCTTCTTCACTAAGCGTCTCACTGGCTACCAGTCGATTACTGGCTCCTTTGGTAGCCGCAATAAGTTCATTCAGTTTGAGTTGAACCGACAAGGATTCTTTGTTCTGCGCTTTCTGAATAACAAACACCATCAAAAAGGTGATGATGGTTGTACCTGTATTGATAATGAGTTGCCAGTCTTCCGAATAATCGAAAACGGGCCCCAATGCCGCCCAGATGATCACTGAAGATAGCGCCAGAATAAAAGCGGGTGAAGAGCCGGTAGCCGTGGCCACGGCTGAGGAAAAGCGCTCAAAATAACCTTTTGACGTGGGCATGTTAGCCGAAGACTTATGTTTCATAATGGATTTAGTCGGTAGACTTTAGCAAAAGTGAGGGATCAATTTCGACGTAATGATACTAAGCCCCAAGTAGCCCACACCCGCCTGGGTTGAGCCTGATAAGGATTTAATGGTATTTTAATTACACTATAGCGATAAGAAGGTGGCCGTGACTTGGAGAAGATTAAGAGCAGCGCCAACTAGAGAACCAACTTTGGGTGAATCAGATTAGAGAAGGTCATTAAAGCTGACATAAGTCTGATAGCGTGTAGGAAGTGTAGAACGTGCAGGCTGAAAAACATTCTTTTTTTTTCTTGCCTATATTCGGGAATGGAAATCACGCCTGCTCTTCTGATCTACCTGGGCTTTACAGCGGTTCCAGATCGGTCGGATACTTACGATTATAAGGGTATTACCGGGCGTCTGGTGGATGATATGGGACAATTCTACTTTCTGGGTTTCTCTTTACCGATCACTAGGGAGATAGACTTACGCTTCCAACTGATGCTGATTGACTATCAGTCTGATGAATCGATGCCCTCGTTTGATGTGTCGTTGAATTAGCTACTCTACGACTTACCTGAACCCGTTGGATTAAAGCCCTCCACCAGGCCACCGCCCTGCAAGTTGGCAGGGAGCGAAGGATCACGGCTTAAGCGCTCCATATTGATATCTACCAGGTCGCTCAGCAACGACAAATAACACCGCTCAAAAACCGCCAGTGTTCGGATGCCCAGAATCTTGCGCACCGCTTCGGCCTGATAGCCCCGAATCAGAAATAATGCTCCCGCGGTCTTACGGCAAACCTTGGTTGTCAGGCGGAAGGACAGATTCAGCCGCTGCTCCAGCTTGCGTAAATTTTGATTCATGCGCTGAGAACTGAGAGGAGTCCATTCGTGAATCTGTAAAAGCAATCGCTTGGTTTCAGGCAGTAGCGGGATGTGACTAAACCCCCATTCCGGTAGGGCTCGTTTGATCTGATGAAATTTAAGCCTCCGCCAGACGATCTTTTCGCCATAGGGTAAGGTGTGAATGTGGGGCGTCGGATCACGGGCAAAAGCGACGGCATCGGTGTAATCCAGCCCTGTATAGCAACAGAACAATGCCCAAAGCCGCACCTGATTCAGCAAGGGGGGCAGCTCTTCCAGCCCGGCTAATTCCTCAACTTGCTCAGGAGATAGACACATGACCACTTTGGTAGCCTCCCGCGTGATTTCCATACTTTGCAGTTTATTGTAGGCAATCATATCGCGTTCGACGGCGTAATGCAGCGTCTCCCGAACGAAGCAGAAGTAGCGAGCTGCCGAGTCCTCGGATTGATCGTTTTCGCGCATCCAATGGTAAAAGTTGCGCCCCCAGACAGGGGTTACCTCACTCAGAGGTAAAGTAGGTCGGTGGGTCTGGTTCAAATACTCCCGCAAATGGCGATGGGCCAGATACCATTTGTGAAGGGTGGATTTATTTTTTCGTTCGGACAGCGGCACGCGGTTCAGATAGGTCATATATTCTTCAAAGACGACCATCAGCTGAGGTGAGATCAGCTCTCCGGTCGTCCAGTGATAGTGAACCAGAGTGGCAGTAGGCCGCTGGTCAGCCCGGATTAAATCCTGCATGAGCTGGCGATGCTGGCCTCGAATCTCGGATAGGGTACGGTTTATAACCAAGGTTTCGGAAGGAAAGCCTTCAAGTTTTTGCAAGTCAGCATTCCACTGCAAAGCCAGCACAAATACGCCCGAGCCGTAGGGTGGACAGGTCGTCCCATCCACGCGCAGCTGGCATTGAAGTTCGCAAAGCCCCTGGTTGAGCTGGGCAGGTAATTCAAACATGAGCGCCAGTTCCATGCGCTGACGGTTCAGTGAAAAGGAAAGCGGTTGCTGGGTAAGCATGGTTTGAATCAGAGGGGTATAATTAGCTAAAAGACAATGCACTCACCTACACAAAAGCCCCGCCAGTTACAGCAGGGCTTTGTATTGGTAACGAAATGATAATTATCGCTTCTCCATCAGTTGCTTAACAAATTGCTCTAACTGGTCAATGCGTTTCTGTTGCTGAGTGCTAATACAGACAATGCCTCAGAAAGAACGCGCCCAGGTATGGGCTAGAAAAGACCAATTAAGTAAGGCGCTTAATCAACTACCAGATACTGATAGCCGATCCAAAGAACATATCCGGGAGGAGATAGAATCCTGCAATCAGGCGTTAGTCCATGACAATTTCGAACTTATGCCACAGGTTGAGGACTAATATTACCTTGTCAAGCGCAGATTATAGTTGTACTCTAAAAAAGGGTGTTTTTCCCATAGTAAACAAAAATGAGAAAACAGTTCTTGTAGCTCAACAAAACCTGAATCATTAAACATAACAAGTACTAGGCCGGTATGAAATTCAGGGAAATTTATTTTACACAGATTTATTTATTATTTGAATAATTCCCTTTAAACGGTTACAGGTTCACTATTAGCATGAAACAAATCTCACCTCTTTGGCTTATCTTCTTGGCTTTACAATGGTCTAATGTGTTGGCACAGTCGGATACTCCCATAAATAAAGATGTGCCAATAGATGGTTTTTATATTACCCAACTTCGTAACGTTTGTGAAGGAGAGATATATACTATTCAGTGTACGTATGGAGCCATAAATCCAAGTAATAATTTTGGTATTAAAACACAACCCGATTGCTCTATCCGCCCCACCACTAGCGAACCAAATGGATCATTAAAATGGGAAGGAGATGGTATGATAGTAGATGATTACGGCATATATCCCAATGGCGTCTATTGGGCAAAGGTACGGTTTTTCGCTTCAGGAAAATATCGATTAAAATGGACAACTTATGAAGATTTCATTGGATGGGAGGAGCGTACATGTGGCCGTCCTCCAACCCCATCTTCGAAAATAAATTATCATTATGCGTGCGAAGTCCCAGAGGAAGTAACATTCATTCCCAAACCCCCAAAACCTACATTAAATGCCTCTCCAAGTCAAGTGACTGAAGTTTATAAGGATGTAATATTTTCGGTAGAGGGTTGCCCGGTTTCAACTCCTGAGCTACCAGTTACCTACCAATTCGCGCGTGCTACTTCTTGCGATGGAAATAATTTAGAGTATGTTGAAGATTATAATTTTTATTCAGAAAAAACACGAAGAACTTTTTTTGATACTCCAACTAAAATATATATAAAAGCCCGTTGCAAAGTAGGAGGCTGTATAGGCGAATATTCTGAACCAATTTCAATTCGGGTTATTGAAAAGCCAAGTGTTCCACCTCCAAATTGTGGTTTAGGTGAAGTGGATGAGGATGGCTATTTCCCAGGTCGAAAAGATTTTCATCGATATGCTTTAGCTAAAGAAATTTGCAATAAATCAACGGATCCAGATTGTACAGTTGAAAATGTATTTAATTTACTTAAAAGTCAGCAAAAAAATTCAGTACCGCAATATGAAGATTTCCCAAGACAGTATTTGGGGTATTTTGTAAATGGTCCATTAATTTCAAGTGTATTGGATGTGTATTATATTATCGCCCCAACACAGGACTGCCACCAAACAGGCGTGTATTCGCCCGCATCTGGATATTTTTTAGTTAAAGGCCTTGATCCTCCATGCCTTGATTGTTTTTCTACTTCAAATTTAGGATTTTTCTGGGACCCTATCACCCAAAAAATAGATAACTCTTCACACACTGTATCAAATTATACATTACCAGGACATGTTTTACATCCTGGAAAAATCATGACCACCATAAAAGAAGATGAATGTACTATTTATGGACAAGTAATAGGGATGGGCAATAGTAAGATGTTTGATTGTTGCCAGCTGTTAGGAGAGTATTTATCAAAAACGGAAAATGTTAAACAGGGGTTGTATGCTTTTGATAAGTTGTTAAATAGATTAAAGCAACTATACGATTCTAAATCATGGAAATAAAGATATTAATAGCACTTTTTGCTATGAGCAGTGTTTGTTGTGGCCAAGATATTAGAAATAGATCTTGGATATATTTATCGATCCATTCGCTAAACGAAAATTCTGAAGATAGTACTCTTTTATACTCTAAGAATGGAAATATTAGGAAAATAAATCTTGGTGATAATAAATTAGTTTTTAACTCGAATGACACATATACTACAATATATAAGAACCTACCAAGGCAAAATGGGTCATGGAGATCAGTAGGGAATGTTTTATATTTTGATACTGATACTTTGCAAATATTGAAAATTACAAATGGAACATTGAAATTAAAAACAAAGACTCCTTATCTAGACGAAAATGCAACAATTAAAACTGGCTTTTTAATTATTGAGTATACAACGGTTATAGAAACCATTGAGACCATAAAAAGTGGCGATTGGAATGATTTTAATACATGGAGTAGTGCAAGGGTTCCAAATAAATCGGATAAAGTAATAATAAAACACAATCATAAAATTGAATTAAAAACTAATGAGATAAGCTTTTGTAAAGATATTATTATTGAAAAAGGTGGGATACTTAATTACCAAACTAATTCCTTACTCATTGTTAATTCGTTAGATTGAAGGGGATTAATAGCCCCAAACCTCCTTAGTCTTGACATTAATCCCCAATTCGTACCATTTTTTCATGTGCCACACTTTTTATTTTTATTATTCTCCCTGTCTATTGTTTTCTCTCAATCCTTTGATGTTTGATAGGTCCGATGGAGAAATAAAAGACTCTAATGACGATTTTAACGGTTTTCATGGAGAGCTGTTATAATGCAATTAGGTCCACTCTTTCCTCAATTACCTTCTGCACACTTTCCGGTACACTCGACAGCAGATCATATCCGGTCTGTTTCTCTACCTCATCCACGCTCACCCGGTAATTCCCCCATGACTGTTCGCCTACTGCATTGGTATTACCCATCCAGACCGCAATAACCCGCATCTGAGCGTTGATCCTATTGATATCATCCGAACCTACTGGCAGTACTACAATCACCTTCCACAGAGCAGCAGGGACCGTTAGCTTTCCACTGGCAATAGCATTGGCTTTGCCATTATCTCCTTCACCCCCTTTGCCATACGTACCAGCAATAATATATAGCTCATTACCCTGAGCAACCAAGTTCCGGCAATAGTCTTCCAGTCGTAGCCATGCCTGCCGGTTGAGCTGCGGAGCCTGAGGTACGATGTTGGTTAGAATAAACGTAGTTTTATTGTCCTCGTCACTAGCATCTCTATCATCCGACGGGCAGAGGTGGCCTCGGTCGAAACCGGTGTTGGTATAGTCGCTATGCTTAGCCTGAAAGAAGCTGGCAGGCAAACTCTGATCAGGGATGAAGTTACCTGTGTAACGTGAAGCCGATCCTTTCCAGGCTGCCGATAGGTGCCAGCTACACCAGTTAGCAATACCGACTGAATTGTTATAGGAAAGCGAATACGTTGACCGGGTAATCAGGTATGCATTGGGACTGGATTCTAGGGTTCGTGCTCCATCGGGATTACCCAGCGCCATGTTGTCATCACGGGTAGGTGTGGTATCATTTGGAGCAACTGACTCTTTACACTGGCTTAGTGCTAAGAGCAGGAATAAGCCAAATATTAGCCGAAAAGGATGCTTCATAACGGAGTAGGTCAACCGCCCAAATATACCCCAATTTCTGGGTGGTAAGGTGGTAAACTCCTATATAGGGCCTTTACCATTACCAGCCAAATTTTAGGGAGAATTTACCAAAGATGGTCAATACATAGGTCTACCGAATTGAGCTGACGACGATAAGTCGATTGTAATTTGTCTAGCAGTTGGCTGATGTCTAGATAGAGCATATCTATCTCCTTGATTGGGGCTTCGCTTTTGGCGCTTCTTCGGTCTTCTTACTTCTAGGAGCTACCGTTGAAGCGGTGCTATCTATTTTTTTAGCAGATGCTGAAGTCGACTCGATGATTGTGGTATTAACAACTTTATCCACTTGGTCGGGCCGGAACAAAATCATAACTATTCCCAAAAAGCTGATGACAACACCTAGTGTATACCAGCCAAACCATGGGCGAAACCTTGTATTTGCATTAATTGCCCGGTCAGGCAGTATGGTTCCTGCCTGGGTTAACCCTAAGGCTTCATTGCAATTCTTAATCGTAGCCACCACTTCTTTTCGGCGCAGGTAATTATTCCGCATGAGTACCAGGCAAAGCAGGGCAACGGTAAATTCGACCATTAGCAACCCAATGCGGATATAAATGCTACCCACATTCTGTTGAATCAAAAAACTACCAAAAGCCAGTTGAATGGTCAAATAACCTGAAAACAGTTGCAGGTCAACTTGACCCATAAGTTGCAGTAGTCTTACTTGGTCTTCATGCCGATATTTTACCGACTCAAATTCATGACCTACATAGGGCAATGGCTTATTTTGTACGAGATTATCAGCAGCCGCCTTAATGGTCTGTTTAGGCATATTCAGAGAGAGGTATCGGGTTCAATTTGACAAGTGAATAGCAAAAAGTGTGGCGACTGTTATAGTTAAAAGTTGTTTCATGGTGTGTGGTAGTTTAGATTTATCTGGTTAACTTATTGATTTTACCTAGTTAATTGCCCCTTTGCGACCATATAGCAAAACAGGACAAAGCTCACACTTAACAAGGCAAGGATCAGAAGCAGGATAGGCCTGAGTTTTCGTTCCCTGGGTGTCGGCATACTACTTGAAGGCAACCTATTTTTTAGGCATTGTAAAGGTTGATTTCAGAGGCTGGCTTATTTTCTCCTTCCCCCTCCATAGCTGCTGCTACTACGAGGCACATAAGTCTTATTCCCATTACTATTAATATAATAGTGTCCACCCCTAGGCCCTACGTGAATCGGGGCTCCAGTTGTTGGCGTATTGGTTAACGGAGAACTGTCGGATGTATTCGAAGAAGAATAATGTCCAGGATATTGAGTTTTTACAAACGGATTTTGGGTTCTTGAAAAGTCATAAACCCAATCGGTTTTAATGTATCCTACTTTATTGCGATAATAAACTTTAAAATAGCTCTCGCTATGCCGTTGGATTTTTATAATGTGATCTGGATAAAAATTTCCGATTGGGTTAGCCAAGGCGTAGTCCTTTTCGTAGACTGTCGTATTAGCGAAAGTTCTTACATACCAAATACTATCCTTTTCGAGTTCTTTTTGGCGTATTTGCTCCTGGGCAATAGCCGCAGATTTAGCTAACTCTATCTTTTTCTTTTTAGCGAGTTCCCCATAAACCGTTGCCGAAATAGAAGGCTGTTTTTTCGGATCAACCTTTATTGTTCGAATCAAACGCGCCTTTGCATTTGGAGAGTAAAACCGATAGCCCTTGAACTCAACAGGAACAGCTCCCCCAATAGCCATAAAATTCGAGCCTGTTGAGTAAATTGTATCACCAACAAAAACTGTATCAATAGGCATTCCCTTATATGAAGTAAACTCATATAAAGGGATTTTTTCTTCTGCTAAAAAATAGTATCGATTTACCTTGCAGTTGGTAAGAATGGATAATAAAAAGAGAAAGGTAAAGGTTTGTTTCATAAAAGAAGGAGTGGAGTGGTAAAAGAGAAAGAAATGCGCTTTATCAATCTAACCACTTTTGTACACCAGAATGTACACCAACAAAAAAGCACTTACAACTTTTACGCTGTAAGTGCTTGATTTTCAGTGGCGGTCCGGACGGGGCTCGAACCCGCGACCCCCTGCGTGACAGGCAGGTATTCTAACCAACTGAACTACCGAACCATTTCTGATTTTGGTCAACCATCGTCGTTTTCCTAAATCGTGGCACAAAAGTAGGACTTTCGGCTATTCCGCGCAAGAGGCTTTTCAAAAAAGTTCGTAATCTAATTTTGATTGTTTCCTATATCGACTGGGAATCAACCATTTTCATGAATACTTTTTTTTTATTTTATTTTCCTGTTGCTTGTTTGATAGCTGCAACTTCGGCCGGATCGACAGGTGAACCATCTTGTTTGAATACTTCGTGAAACCAGACAGATGGTTCACGGCCATTTACATACGGTTTCTGCCAGCTATCCCAAGGTAGAAATGTCTGTGTTTTGCCAGCTACGAATCCCCAGTTAATCATACCCACTTTATCTTTTTTGGCAATGGGTAAATGCGTCTGAAATTTACTATCAACTCCGCGAGCCATATACTCTGTACAAATCACTGGCCGACCTAATGATTTCAACGCTGGTATAACATCCTCTAACTTTTCAGGTTTTGAGTACTGGTGAAACGTAATGATATCCGAATTTTCGAACTGTACTTTTTCCATCGGTGACCACTTATCCGGATTTTTCCAGTCGTCAGGAGTACGGTAAATCCAAGGCCCCGATGTCAATGGTTGCGTAGCGCCCGCAGCCCGTGCCCATTGAAATACTTGTGGTAATAATCGGGTGATAATCGCAATTTTCTGATCTTTGGGCAGCTCGGTTTTGATGGTATGGTTCTGTCCGTAACTATTATCGTTTCCATTGTCTGGCTCATTCCATAAATCCCAGGCTAGAATGCGCTGGTCGTCTTTAAATGCTCCGACAACGCCTTTCACGTAGGCTTCCAATCGTGGATATTGTGATGAATCGGCCAGGGATTTAGCACCGGGACTCTGTACCCAACCTGAGTTGTGAATACCTGGTGTTGGAGCGTGTTGCTTACCTAATTTAGGAAGTGGGTCCCAGCAAGAGTCGAAGAGCACTAGCATCGGACGAATTTTATGTTTCGCGCAGATCGAAAGAAACTGGTCGAGCCGTTTGGTAAAACCCGTGGAATCTTGCCAGAGCAGATCATGCAGAAAGACACGCATGGTGTTCATGCCGATACTTTCAGCCATTCCAAGTTCTTTATCAATAGTTTTGGGGTCAAAGCTATCAGCCTGAAACATTTCAAGCTCATTGATCGCAGTGGCAGGAATGTAGTTGGAGCCTACTAAAAATGGCTCTTTCTCATACCATGCATTCGCCCGTTCAGCCGACCATCGTCCGGCTGATGCGGTCGTATCGCCAGTACTTACGGCTAGTGAATCGATTGCTTTCTGTTCCGATTTATTCGCCGATTTACAACCATTTAAACTAAACAGAGCGGCCAGAATAGCCGGAAAAATAAGTGTTCGCATGAGGGATTAAGAAATTAAAACAAGAAAAATTCAGGACACATACCGACTATGAATTAGCCAATACGATAACAATTATCCTTGAGGAACAGGCATTGGTGTTTTTGGCATTGGTTTGCCAAAGTTAGGAGAACCGTCGGTATTCCAGGTAAAAGGTTGAATATGGGGAGCCCGTTTATTCCCACAACCATCTGTTGCAGACGGGTTAGCGTGGTAGATCATCCAATCCTGCTTTCCATCGGCCGACCGAAAAAAACCACCGTGGCCCGGTGCCCACACGCTATTTTCAGGGGCTTGCTGAAATACGGGACCTGGACTTTTTGTCCAGTTTTTCGGATTCAATATATCGCCTTTGCCACTATAGGTCAATAACCCCAGGCAGTAATCAAGCCAGCAGGCATTTGCAGAATAAACAATAAATAGCTTATTCTCATGCCGTAAAAACTCGGGCCCTTCATTTACATAGATTTTAGGTACTTCGCCGTTTTTCTGCCATTCCTGAGGCACATCACCATGCATTTCCCAAGGCTGATCGGGCTGCGAGATTTTGACTCGATCGCCGTCGATAGTCCAGGGATTTTTCAATCGGGCAAGGAAAATATCCTGCCGACCATTTTTTGGCCCTTCCCAACCCGACCAGGCAGCGTATAATTGACCATTATAATCAATAACTGACATGTCGATTGCCCAGTGATCTCCTTTATCACCGATTTTTCCTTTAATCACCCACTCTCCCTGCATCGGATCGAGTGATGCATTTTCGATAACCCATACACGATGGGAAAGATTATTAAGTGAATCGGCGGAGAAATAGATGTACCAGCGTCCGTTTAGGAAATGAATTTCAGGAGCCCATAATTCTTTCGAATAGGGTTTTCCAGCTGGTGGCGTATAAACTACTTTGCTTTCAGCAGTGGCCAGATCGGCAATATTGTTTGTTTTCCAGAGCGTCAGATTTCGACCGGTCGTATTCATGTAATAATACCAGCCGTCTTTTTGCAACACCCAGGGATCGGGCCCAGAATTTTTAATAGGATTGGTAAAAGTTTGCTGAGCATGAGCCGGCTGAAACGAATTGATTACTACGCATAAAACGATGAAACTGGCCCAAAACCAGTATTTAACAGCGGCACTAATCATAATCCAGGAAAGAGTATTTTCTGGATAAAGAGAAAAACCAGTAATTTTACCCCTCCTGCCTGACAGATTAATGGGCTGCCTGATCGCTCGCGGGTTTGGTTTCGCAAGCTTCGTCAGTACATTGACCGTAAAAAACCAACGAATGCGATTCGACCTGAAATTGCAGAGAATTACCCACGTTCGTTTTAATCAAATGTAAACGAGGATCGCAGAATTCTTTCACCCGATGGCAAACCGTACACACCAAATGCGCGTGCTGCTGACGGCCCAGCGATTTTTCGTAACGGTTCCGGGATTTTTCTTCATCACCAAACTGATGCCGAATCACTAACCCGCACTCGTGCAATACTTCCAGCGTATTATAAACGGTAGCGCGGCTAACCGGATATCCTTTTTCCTGCATCGCCTTAAATAAGTCTTCGGCGTCGAAATGATCGTTCCGGGCGTAAACTTCATCCAGAATGGCGAATCGTTCGCCCGACCGACGATATCCTTTCGCTAATAACCATTCTTCTAATTTGGTGCGGGCCGTAGCCATAAGAGATGGAGATTCATTCATGATTTACCTTGATTAATAGAAAGGAACTGGTCAATGGCCAGTTCCTTTACTGTCGCTTTACTAACCTATGAAACGTACTTATGAAAAATTGTAAACTGATTAATCATCGTTTAAATAAGCTTGCTGCAGGATGAGATTAAACTCATCATACTCCTGAAGTGTGATAGGCAAATTCAGTCCCCGAAAGCCTGTTCGTATGCATGTATCTCGCACGTCGAGTAACCCAACTTGATAAAATAATATCCACCAATGTTGTTGACCATTTAGCAATATATCGACATCCCGCCAACTCAATGTCAGGCGGATTTCGCGAAACACAATGGTAACCGTTCCGGCCTGTTCGTCTGTATTTACGCACCGATGGGCTTGTTGGCGGTGAATCAATGGCTCAGTCATCTGTTTTCTCGATTGGGGTTCTGAGTAATTGATTCACTTCCATAAGCAAACTGGCTTCGTTCATCATCTGAATGATTTCATCCAATTCTGTTTCCGAAAACATTAGATAATAATTCGGCATAGGTGTTTTCAGAATCCACTCTTTATTGTGAGTTGTAAAAAAAGGATTCATACCTGTTCGCTCAGCCATTACCTGTCGGTAACAGTCAAATTCCGTTTCCGATAAAATAAAGAGCGAGTTTTTATAGGCAACATTAAACGATTGGCAACCAGCGCAGTAACCGATATAACCGTTTTTCTGCTGAGTCAGTGTCTTTAGCCGATGTTGATGATTCATGTACGTTTGTAGTAAGGGTTGAGGGCTAGTTAATTGGATTGCATGCGTAACAATTCGTGTAGGTTCATACGTCGCAAAGTATGCCGTAATCCAGCCCGAAAACAATCAAATTCGGCTAGAGACAAGCTAAATTGAATGTCAGGATGCCCTGTTTTAACAATCAGATACGGCTGACCATTTGGCATAACTGTGCTGCTCCCGTCAAAATGTACCGTTTCAATCATTTGACATAGACCGATAAATTCCTCCTGCGCGAAACCCAGTAATAAATTGCGAAAGGTTAGTCCAACACGCTGGCAATGTGGACATTGAGCAATACAAAAATCTGTTTGATCAATGAGGATGATGGGTGTACAGGAATTTGCATTCATAATAGCAGTCCGGTTATTGTTGCCAATTTAATTTGTGCCTGTGTCCGGCAAGAGCTGAGTTGCGCTACTCAACTGGCTGATAGTAGCCGCGACACAGGGCTTACTATTTTAAGGAATGTAGACCAATATTCATATTTGATCAAAAATTTCTTATTTAGACTAATTTTAAACAAACATAGTTGGCAAAGAGTATTGTCGCAAGAAATTCTTACGGAAGTTTCAGATTATTTTTGAGGAATACTGTTTAACTATCAGGCTAACAGACGATTACTGTAAGCCTCAAAAAGAGAAGAGAAAACTTATTCTTTGCCAGTGAAGCTAGTTGGCGAACTAGGAGCCACGGCTTTATCGGGCGGTGGTGGCGGCACCAAACCTGGAGTTGTACGCTTTGTTCCAAAAATGTGATTGAATGAACGTGTATAAAGAAGACTTACTCCTCCCCCCGTAGTAATAGTACTGGCCAGGTTATACTGGCCTAAAATGCTCTGTTGATTTCGATTATAAACCTTTGCCCGCAGATGGCCGTCCTCTGTGATGAAGTATTCCAATGTCCATTCACCCAACAAACTGGCTGCATTATACTGGCTTTGCCCGTAGGTGAACCCTCCATCCCGGCTAATCCGAAGTCGGTCGTTTAGCAATCGATAAGAGAATCGGAGTTGCAGGTTATTCAGCAGATTATCGCTTTGGGTACCTCCGGCAAATCCACCAAACGATACACCTATATCCAGGTTCTCGTTCAGATTTGATGCCAGTCGGCTGATTTGATTGGAAATAAGTTCACTTACACTATTAGCCACACCTGAGTTTACTTGTCCTTGATCAAATAAGCTGGTTCCTTCGGGCAATAATTGATTGAAAAGAAGTACGCTACTCACTTGTCGAGTCAGTTCCTGATCGTTGCTTTGAAGCCTCGATTCGAAAGCTGTAACCGCCTGCCGAAAATCCGACGAAGCAGGATATTCTTTAATATCCAGATCGTAACTAATTGCTGGAGAGCCTAATTCGCCTGTGAGTTTAATCAACAAATCAACCGGATATCGACGACTCTGGTCAGCAGTGGTTTTCTGAATGGGAAGCAACGGAGCCAGGGATGTATATTGAGTGTAAGCGGCTGTTACATCCAGTAACGCCCCGTACGGATCCCCTGTCCAGGTAATGCGACTGTTGGGGCGAATCTGAAAGCGCTTATTGATGATATTCTGGAAGGTAAACGTGTAATCTCCTTTCTGAATATCATAATTACCCGTCATTGTAAAATCGCCCTTGGTATCTACTTTCATCGCTACCCGACCCTGACCGTACGCTTTAATGATATCGCCCGTTTGTCGATCTAATTGGATTTCGCAATACGCATCCGGTGTAATATCGAAATTGAAATCCATCTGAATACGCGATAGATCAATCTCATTATCAGATGAATTTGCCGATTGGCCAGCCGTCTGACTAGTCGGGCCTGCCGGTGTTTTGCTGCTTAGATTGACAAATCGAATTTGATCGTCGTCGGCTACGGTGGTTGCGCCATCGAGCGGAATATAGATGCGGGTTCCTTTATTACTGGCTACGTTCGCCCGGATTGTCAGGTTGTCCGTAGGGCCGTAGAGTTCGGCTTTACCCGTCACGACAGCCTGCCCATAGAAGGCCTCATTATCTTTGGCAGTCGTGTTCATGATTTTGAAGTTCTTCAAATCGGCATCGAAACCCAACGTAAACGACCGGAAACTATCGTGATAAACTCCTCCGCGCAACAGTAACGTGTTGCCTTGCGGATCGTGCAGAGTGATCTGTCGGGTGATGATTTCGTTTTCTCCGAAGTAAATCTTATCGTCGAAATTAAAATCGGCCTTTAAATAATCGAAACGTCCGCGACCACCTTGAATAGTCACTTCGCCTTTTAGAACGGGTTCAGCCGGTTTACCGGTGACGTTAAGGGTACCATCAGCCGTACCACCCAAATTTGAGAAAAGCCCTGGTGTAAATGGCTCCAATAAACTCAAATCGGCATGGTTCACAGTTGCCTTAGCCACTAACGGATTCGTTTTTAGCTTCGGCGTATACGTACCACCTAAAATGACCACATCGGCCCCATTCCGATTTACGCGAGCATCAACATTCAGGCGCTGCGTCTGCTGATCCCATGCGCCCTGCCCACGTATATCCCCTATTAAAGCGTTTTGATAGGACAAAGCGCGAACGGACAAAGCACTTTCGACAATGGGCGTATTATAAATATTCCGGACCGATAAAGATCCATTCAAACTCCCCCCCAGCTTGGTATTCAAGACCGAATTCAGTGAAGCCAGTAAGAAATTTTGCGCTTCAACCGCCAGATGTTCAACCGAGTCGGGGGAAACTTTCCCGGATACCTGAACCAGTTGCGCTTCATTCAGCAACGACAGATTTCGGATTGTGTATTCATCGCCAACTTTCCGAATCAGGCTTTCCGGATTGAGTACCCAGTCGCCATTAAGCACCCGAATTTTCGATTGGCGGAATGTCAGGTCGATAGCATCACCTTTAAAGCGTAATTCGCCGTTTAAGTCAGCGTGGTTTGTGTATCGACCACTACTATCGGCCTGATCAATATCACTCGTGAAAGCAATGTGATCGACATCCCACGACGCTTCTATCTGAAGGTTTTTGGTAGGAAGTAATGTGCTAAACAATTGTCGCTTCGATGAAATAACCGCCGAAGCCAGCACCTCTTCGCTGTAGGTAAACTTAGAAGTCGTTAAGTCCAGATCGCTAGGACCGAAACCAATTGATCCAAATCGTAAGGAATCCGTTTTGACCGTAGCCGTCAGGAAGGAAGTATTGTCTTCTGTAAATCGGCCTTCCAATCGGGTAGAGGGTGCGACATACACGGTTGAACCCAAAAACGCCAATAAAGGCATACTATTTTTTGTGATCAATTGATAGTCAACGCCATATCGTGATGATTTATCAACCGAGCGTCGACCCGCCAGACGAGCTGCCTGCTGGCGTTTCCGTTCGTAGTAAGTTTTCATACCCGTCGCATCTCCCGCAAAATGAAGCTGATATTCTTTTGCCAGTCGGGTTAGATCATCAATTGTGCGTTGCGGCTGAAAATGTCCCTGTAAACGGGTTGTGAAGAAATCGGAATCGAGATCGAAAAAGCGTTGCGTACCAAGCGAGTCGGCAGCTCCCCGAACGCGTTGTTCAACCGACGATGCGAGAGTAAGCTTGTTAATCGGAAGGTTACGGCCATTTAAACTTAAAACAGTATTATTGAAAATGGCATTTCCGATTATATCATCCAGTTTACTCCCTTCCAGTTGAACGTCAATATTACTTTTAACCACCAGCGAATCGTCCAGAAACCCTATTGCACGTAAATCTGCCCGTTGCACAGCCCCTTTCAGATCGTAGTGATTCTGGGAGCCACTGAGATTAAATTCACCATCCAGATTAAACGCCAGGTTAGGGTCATTAATCGTCAGCTGACCATTAAACAGTGCTTTCTGTAAGTTACCACGAGCGGCTACATTCTGATACTCATAACGCTGCCAACCGAACCGTCCAAACTTTCCATCGAAATCAATCGTGGCTCGTTTAAAATCAGTTCCTCTACCCAAAATACGCCCTTCTCCCGTGATTTTGCCGAATTCGTCGGGTTGATCGATTAACTGGCCGAGATCAAGATTTTCGCTTTTCAGATTAGCCGTATAGGTTGTCTGATCTGATTTATCAGCCAGTTTGAGTGCCAGATCGCCCGTTACATTTCCGATGGCAGTTTGAAAGTTACCTTTGGTTTTAAAATTGTCAAAAGCGCCCACAAACGTTGCATTAAACGAAGCGATACCCAGTTTTTGAATCGTTTTGTTGAACGACGAATCAGGATAATATTGTCGAATATCGGCCATGTTGACCACCGAAGGCGTAAAGGCAAAGTTGACGGTGGTTTTATCCATATCAGGCAAGCCTTTCCAGGCAATATCGCCCGTCAACTTACTGCGACCATTTAGCCCAAAACGTAAATCAGTGTGCTGAAGCCGAAAGTCGTTGACAGTTCCGGTAAAATTCCCCGTCAGAAACCAAGTTTCATTCAAACCACGCAGATAATCAGAGAAATAGCCTAAGTCTTTCGATTGCACTTTGCTATCCCGAAAGCGGGCCTGCATCAACACTTGGCTATTAAACTCACCGAATGCCGACGGTTTATTGTAGAGGAACGTCAGCTCATTTCGGATGATGGAATTCCCGATATGGGCATACAGTCGGCCCAATTCCATCTTCGTATTGCAGTACAAAAATTTCGTATCAATATGCCGAATCTTTATCCGAGAGTCCCGATCAATTCCTGATAACCCCTTGGCGTCGAAGGCAATCGTATCGCCCAGCACTAAAAAATTAGTGACTTCGGCGTTTAATTTCTGCAGGGTAAAATGATTATAATCAAAGCTATTCCGATCCCGCATAAACGGTTCTCGGGGGTCTTCGAGCGTATAAGCGCCATCAACCAAATGAATATGACCGACTGTGAACGGAACGTTCTGATTGGGAACACTCGGTTTGGTCGGATCGGAGGTTAGCTGTTCAATACGGGCGATAAAATCGTCGAGATTGGTGTCCCCATTCGTCTTGTTTTTTATCATCCGAACGTCGGGGCGATATAACACAACTTCGTCTAAATGAAGATTATGGGCCGACGAATCGATTAAATTCTGGAGATTATAATCAGCATCAAGTCGTCCTACAATAATCATCGGACGACCCTGATAGTCTTTAATGGTGATTTTCTTAAGCGTTAACGAATCAAACCATTTAATTGAAACGCCCTCAATATCAACCGGAAAGAGAAGTTTTTCAGATAACCATTTGGCGCCTTCTTTTGCCAAACGGGTCTGTACAGCCGGAATTTGTAGCCCAATCAATATTCCCAATACCAGCACTACTACTGTTAGAAACAGGTAGAGTAGCGATTTTAGGAATATGGAAAAAAATTGACGCATCCGGCGCAGAAAAGCCTAATATACAGATAATTAGTTTAATGTTTGACGTTTACAGTTTGGCATTGGCTGACGCATCACTAGTGGTTAGTGACCAACTATAAGCTTGAAACAGTAAACCTGAAACTTTTAACGCTATTGACAATTCTCTCAGGGAACGGTTTAGCCACAACTTCCATTGTTTATTCACTGAGAAATCATATCTATTAATTTTGTACGGTGAATATTTTAGCCATTGAATCTTCCTGCGACGAAACATCGGCGGCTGTTTTGGTCAACGGACATATTCGGTCGAACATAATTGCTACCCAGTTAATTCATGAGCAATACGGGGGCGTGGTGCCTGAATTGGCCTCACGGGCGCATCAGCAGCATATATTACCTGTGGTTGAGCGGGCATTAACCGA
The DNA here is from genome assembly GCF_054776975.1 of Spirosoma harenae. NCBI lineage: Bacteria > Pseudomonadati > Bacteroidota > Cytophagia > Cytophagales > Cytophagaceae > Spirosoma > Spirosoma harenae. Next base: position 106,267 of record NZ_BAAHBD010000031.1, read on the forward strand.
TGCAAATTTATCGAAAAATGCCTTATCAGCCGTTGCTTTTACACGTGGACCGGGTTTACTTGGCTCACTATTGGTCGGGGCTTCCTTTGCCAAAGCACTGGCTTTGGGTCTGAACATCCCACTTATTGAAGTAAACCATATGCAAGCGCATGTGTTGGCTCATTTTATCGAAAATCCGAAGCCCGCGTTTCCTTTTTTGTGTCTGACAGTCAGTGGTGGGCATACACAAATCGTCCGTATAGATGGTCCACTTGTTATGACCGTAATCGGGCAAACGATGGACGATGCCGTAGGAGAAGCGTTCGATAAATCGGCCAAACTGCTGGGGTTACCTTATCCGGGTGGACCGCTGATTGATAAGTATGCTAAAGAAGGTAATCCTTTGGCATTTCGATTTCCAATGAGCGAAATGCCGAATCTGGATTTCTCATTTAGTGGTATTAAAACCGCCATTTTGTACTTTCTGCGAGACCATACGAAAAGTAATCCGTCTTTTATTGAGCAGAATCTGGCTGATATTTGCGCCAGTATTCAGCATACGCTGGTACAGATGTTATTGACGAAATTGAAGCGGGCTGTACGCGAAACAGGTATCACTGAAATTGCCATTGCTGGGGGAGTCTCGGCCAACAGTGGTCTTCGTACAGCATTGACGCAACTTGGCGAAGCCCAAGGTTGGAACGTATATATTCCTCGTTTTGAGTACTGTACCGATAACGCAGCGATGATCGCAATGGCTGCTCAATTTAAATTCGAACAGGGCGAGTTTACCGAACAAACCGTCAGCCCAATGCCAAGGATGGAATTTTAAACTACACGTATGACTATTTCTGAACTCTACATTTATCCAATTAAATCACTCGGGGGAATTCCATTAAAGGAAGTCGTGGTTGAGGAAAAAGGCTTTCGACACGACCGACGGTTTATGCTCGTTACGCCCGAAGGTGAGTTTATGACACAACGTTCGAACCACCAAATGACGTTGATCGATGTGGCTATTGAGGGCGATAAACTTCATGTTTGGCATCGCAGTCGCCCTGCCGATATACTGGTGTTACCATTAACGGTTTCTGAGCCATCCGGAACCATGCAGGTCGATATCTGGGATAGTAAAGGCGTTCCGGCCGTAACGGTTAGCGACGAAGCGGATCAATGGTTTACGGAAGCATTAGGAAAATCCTGCCGATTGGTATTTATGCCCGAAACTACGCATCGCGCTGTTGATGCTGATTACGCACGTGCTGACGATGCTGTCAGTTTTGCGGATGGTTATCCATACTTATTAATAAGCCAATCGTCTCTTGATTACCTGAATACCCAGCTACCTGAACCCATTACCATGCGTCGATTCAGGCCAAATATTGTCTCGGTAGATAGCCTGCCAAACGATGAAGATACCTGGGCAGAGTTTCGAATTGGCGAGCTTACGTTCTACGGCGTTAAACCCTGTGCCCGCTGCGTACTAACGACGATTGATCCCGAAACGGGTGAAAAAGGAAAAGAACCGTTGCGGACGTTGACTACCTATCGACAGTGGAAACACAAATTGCTATTTGGTCAGAATATGCTAATCAAGCCAACGGGTGAAGCTCCTATAGGAACGATCCGGGTTGGGCAGTCGATTGATATAATTCGTCGTCAGGAACCCTGGCTAGCGCCACCCGTCCTTACAGCCCAATAATCTACATACCATGGCTCCGGTATAATTACCTGTCATTTGCGAACAAGTAAGTGGTAACACCTTGATACGCTTGGCGGTTAAGTCTGATACTTCATTATTACTCAACATCATAAGACGTTCTGCTTTTGTCCACCTATATCCGAAATAGCTACTATTTGAGTTTCCCGGTCGTCATTGGGGCTGTGTTGTCGAATCGTATGGCTACGCGACTGTCTGGGATTGAGTCCATTCACTGGTCCACTCCGATTGTTCTGGCCTTAGCAGTATTTATCATTTATACCGCTGATCGACTTCTGGACGTCCAGAAATACAGTTCGGGAGCTTCCAGAACTCCCCTATCAGCCCGCCATCTATTTCACCGTCAGCATGAGATCGTACTTTGGCGGGTAGTCATCGGGGCAACGATTGTGGCGTTAATTCTCACGTTTTGCTTGCCAGGTAGTGTGATTAAATTTGGTGTTATGCTGGGCGTCATTTGCGCTGCTTACGTAGGTGGTGTATTTCGTCTTCCAGCCAGGCATCCGGCTTTATTATTGAAAGAACCTTTGGTTGCGGCTCTTTATACAGCTGGTGTTTGGGGGAGTGTTTGGGTTCAGCGTCCGAGCATAAGCAACATAGACATTGCTGAAAGTCTGATGTTTCTGGGAATTGCCTTTCAGAATCTGCTTCTATTCGCCGTGATGGAACAGCAGGAAACACCTGATGTACCGATGTTTTCTCTAGCCACTTTCTGGGGTGAAGATCGTTGTGATGTTATTCTCCGCTGGCTAACATTTGCTGTTATAGCAACAGGATTACTTCTTTGTTTTCTGACAAACGACCGATTTGCTCAACGGTCAGCCTTGATGCTCATTTTAATGAGTTTAACGCTTTACGGGATTCAACGTTACCCCGGCTACTTTCTTAAACACGAACGGTACCGTTGGCTGGGCGATGGCGTATTCTGGATGCCGGCTCTCGTGTTGTAACGAATCAGTGGGTAGATTTGGTGGTTGTTTTGGTCAATGAAGCAGTAGCTAAATAGGTGCAAACTGCCTCATCTTTGCTACATGCATATTGAACATCTTGCCATCTGGGTTCGTGATCTGGAACGAATGCGAATCTTCTACGAAACCTACTTTGGCGCCACTGCCAACGACAAATATATAAACCCGCGCAAAGGGTTTTCGTCTTATTTTTTGACCTTCCCAAACGCTGGGCCAAGGCTGGAAATCATGCAAATGCCTGGTGTAGAAGACAGCTTATCAGATGGAGTTATTCAATACACGGGACTTACTCACATGGCATTTTCTGTTGGTAGTGAAACAGCTGTCGATCAACTGACCGAACGATTCCGTGCAGATGGGTATCAAGTTGCAGGCGAACCTCGGCGGACGGGTGACGGCTACTACGAGAGCGTAGTTTTAGATCCAGAAAATAATCGGCTAGAAATAACGATTTAACCTCTCTAAAGGATTACTTTTTTCTTTGGAAGTTTGCTGATCGCCATCGGCTTGGCTTTCACCGTTTCCTTCACCGAACGGCTGGTCAGAATATCGAGGATAATTTGGGTCATGTACTCGCGTTTATTGAACACGATGTCATGTCGGTTTTCGGGCAGCAAAAACTGCTTTACCTGTGCATTAATCAAATGTTGCTGAGCAAACGACACGTTAGTTGGATACACCAATTCATCGCGCTGGCCGTGCAGCATCGTGATGTTCGATCGAATTTTTGGCCAATCGGGTAAGATGGCTTCCAATGCTTTTTGGTGAGCTAATTTTTCATCATTTGCCAGTCGAAGCAAAGGGGGAACGCCCCAACGCAGAAGTGGACTATCGACAAGATAACTAATTGGGTAAGTCCGCTCCAGGCCTGGCCCTAATGCCGACGAAACAAACACCACATGATCTACCCGATCAGGGTTATTCATCGCTAACCGCGCCGACACAGAACCACCATACGACGAACCGACAATCATCAGATAAGGCGCTTTCCGATATCGCTCAATAAGGGGTTGCAATAACTCAGCCTGACGAACAATAGACGTTTCGACCCGGCCATAATCGGAGTACCCGTAACCAGGTCGATCAACAGCCACTAACTGAGCCCGACTCAGTAGCGTTGTGTCTTTAAAAAAGTCTTTGAAAAACGATAATGAACTGGGAGCACCGTGAATAAACAGCACAACGGGCAACGCCGAATCGCCAGCTAGAGCAGGCGTTTCAATAAAGCGAATGGTTCGGGGATTCTCTGCATACGTAGTGCCAACCTTCTCACCCCCAACCTGATAGGAATGAACAACAGGACGAATACGTTGCGACTGGAACTCTTCAGCCAACTCTTCGTTGGTTTGTCGAGAATCAACAAACCAGGCTCCAATGACCACACAAACCGCTAAGACGAATACCGTCAGCAAACTCCAGTAAAGTATTCGGACAAAGCGTTTCATAACCGTAGTATGTGGATAGAACACAAGCAAATTTTTAGCCAGATTATGGTTTATAAATTTGCTTACTCAATCCTACTGTCGAATGCCTGTCGTATCAGGGATGGCGGTAGGATCAGGTTCCGATGGCGTCGGTAAAAACAGGGAATCACCCATTTCAGTCGATATATCGCTTGAATCAGATTCCTCGACAGCATCGTCGTCATTTGGACCACAATTCAAATAATTTTTTGTAATACCCTCCGCTTTCGGGAAAGGGGCCTGTAAACTCTTAAATTTCGGATCGGCGTATACTTTCTCCAGAAAACGACCTACCAATGGTAACGCCGTTTTGGCTCCTTCTCCTAAATCGGTCGAGCGGAAGTGAATACTCCGATCATCTCCTCCAACCCAGGCACCGACAACCAGATTGTTTGAAACTCCAACAAACCAGCCATCGGAGTTGTTCGATGTTGTGCCGGTTTTTCCACCCATTTCATTGTGATTCTTAAATAAATCGTACGACCACAAGTTCTGCGACGTACCGCCCGACTCCTGCAAACCGCCCTGCAACATGTAGCGCATCAAAAAAGCCGATTCTGGACTAATGGCTCGTTTGTGCTGACTGGAAAACGTTTCAATCACATTTCCGTCGCGATCTTCGATTCGTTGTACAATTATTGGCTCGGTTGACTCGCCATCATTAATAAAGGTACAATAGGCACCAACCAACTCATACAGAGACACATCCGACGAGCCAAGTCCAATAGAAGGCACCGCCTGTAATCGACTTTTGATCCCCATTCGATGGGCATATGCCGCTACACGCTCAGGCCCAACCTGATCGGTTAGCTGGGCTGTAATGGAATTTACCGAACGAGCCATTGCCCGACGCAAGGTCATATTCGAGTATGAAAAATAACCCGTTGAATTTCGAGGCTCCCAGACTTTGTCTTGCCCGTTTTCACGGTATTCTTTGCGGAATGGCCGATCCTGAATTCGATCGCAGGGGCTAAGGTTCATCAGTGTATCGTCGATAACGGTCGTATAAACGAACGGCTTAAACGTCGATCCTGGCTGACGTTTTCCTTGCTTTACATGGTCATATTTGAAATAGTCGTAATCCAAACCGCCAACCCACGCTCGTATATAACCCGTACGAGGGTCCATAGCAACCATACCTGCCTGTAAAAAATGTTTGTAATAGGCAATGGAGTCGTAAGGCGTCATTTCGGTAGAATCGTACCCGCGCTTATTGGTCCAGCTAAATACCCGCATTTTATACTTCTTGTTCTTCATGTAATACATGATCGAATCCGGGTAAAGCGGCATAAATCGGCGACTAAGCGATTTGTATCGTTCCGTACGTCGAGCTACTGAATCGATAAATCCAGGGAGTTCATTTCCGTCTTCATCGGTCCACGGATTTCGCCCACGCCAGTGATTATCGAACGTGCGCTGTAATTGTTTCATTTTCTCACCGGTCGCTTCTTCAGCGTATTTCTGCATTCGCGAGTCGATGGTCGTTACAATCCTTAGCCCATCCGTATCCAGATCGTACCCATTGTCTTCACCCCATTTTTTTACGTAATCCTGAACAGCATTTTTCAAGTAACTGGCAGGGCCTGAATATGGATTTTCGGGTGTAAAATCTGTTTCCAGCGGTAATGCACTGATCGAATCAGACTGGTGTTTCGTCAGAAAATTGTATTTCGACATTTGCGCCAGTACAACGTTTCGACGTTCGCGTGAACGTTCAGGATTTCGGAGCGGATTATAACTTGTCGTAGCTTTCTGTAAACCAACCAAAACGGCACCTTCCTGCACATTCAGGCTATCGGGCACTTTGTTAAAAAAGGTCCGGGCAGCGGTTTTCAGTCCGAAAGCATTACTACCAAAATCAACTGTATTGAAATAATAGGTAATGATTTCATCTTTTGTGAAATTACGTTCCAGCTTCATTGCCATCAACCATTCTTTCGACTTGTAAATGACTTTGCGAATAAACGGAATTCGGGTGAGCAGCCCTGTATTCGTTTTACGACGGGTTTTGAATAGGTTCTTGGCTAATTGCTGAGTAATAGTTGAACCACCCCCGTCTTTCCCCAGGCTAATAACAGCCCGACCAATAGCCCGTGGATCAATACCACTGTGTTCGTAAAAACGGGCATCTTCAGTCGCCACCAAGGCATTGATAAGCTGTTTTGGAATATTCTCGTATTTGATTGGCGTACGATTTTCCGCATAAAACTTACCAATCAGCACACCATCCTGCGAATAGATTTCAGATGCCTGATTCAATTTCGGATTCTTCAATTCCTCAACACTAGGCATGGATCCTGTCAGATACAGGAAGTTATAGTTGAGAATAAAAACATAAATTCCCAGCGCCAGAAATCCCCAGAGAAAGGCTTTAACACCGCCTTTGAGATAAGGATAATACCAGGATTCAGGATCGATGTATTGATGAACGGTCGAACGGATACGGTCGCGAAAGCCATGATAGGTTTCAATCCATGAACTGACACGTTCTTCCCCAGCGATTCTTGCGATTTGTCGACCAACTCCGCGTTTGACACTGCCCAACTTGGCAGAGCGTTGTCGAATCCGTTTTCGGAACGCCCCAAAAGCATGCCGAACGGTACGGAATCGCTCCCTATAATGACTCATGCGTTTTTCTAAGAAAACTCCTTACACTCGTTTATCGCCGGCCGCTAACCAGCCTGCTACCAGACAGAAGAAATCGACCCGATTTATCCCTACCGGGCCGCAAAGATAATGCATTTTCAACCGATGTAATAGCCAAAAACCGGGCTGTATACACAACCCGGTTCGCTCTATAATGTTAGATTTTGTCAAGGATTCAGTTTATACCTATTTCTTCTCAAATGTTAAGGCTACGCCGTTCATACAATAACGCAGGCCCGTAGGTTTGGGGCCATCGTTGAAAACATGGCCCAGATGACCTCCACAAACATTGCACAATACCTCAGTCCGGATCATGCCATACGACTTATCCGTAACATCCTTAACGGCATTTTTCGAGATTGGTGCGTAGAAGCTAGGCCAGCCCGTTCCCGACTCAAATTTAGTATCCGACGAGAACAACGGACTATGGCAACCTGCACAGTAAAACACACCGTGACGATGTTCCTCAACCAACGGGCTTGTACCGGCCCGTTCGGTACCATGTTCGCGCAAAACGGCGTATTGATCCGATGTCAGGATTTTTTTCCATTCGGCATCTGTTTTCACAACTTTCTTAGGCGGATTATCATCCGAAAAAGAAGGCGGTGTCAGCGTAATAGCAGACATAAAACAGGCAGGTATCAGGAGCAAAAGGAGATTTTTCATTTGTTGTCTATGGCTAAGCGTTATACCCTACTATACGTTTTTTGAGCGCTTTAGGATTGTTTTCAGGATAATTTCAGACAATAAGATCACCTCAATCCTTCTCAGAAATGGCTACTATGAAAACAAAAAAATAGGGGGACTCGTTCAGGCATTTACTGGCGAAACAGCCAGCAATGTAGAGAGCGTAGGAGTTGGGCTACCACCACGTTTTTCAACAGTTACGGCAAAAGCATCAGCCCGCAACACAGTCCGGTTAAGCCGCTGTACCAACTCATTCCCGTTGGTTGCGTCAAATACGCCAGCATCAACCGGCTTACCATCCACCATCGACCAGAGTTGATACTGCTTATCAGCCGGTAATGCAGGTAATGACCGAACGTCTATAGCTACCTGATGCGTAGCCGTATTCCAGAACACAAGCAAATCGCCCTGAGGGGCTTTCTCATTGCCCTTCAATTCGACTGTCCGCAAACCAGGTTGGTGTAATAGCGCCAGCGTTTGATTTGTACGGGTCTGACTATCCTTTAGTTGACGTATATCAGCCTGAAGTGATTCGTTCGACGTACGGGCGGCTGCTAAGGTTTTCTGGTTGGTTCTTAACTCCGATAATAGATAGAAAGAAAATAATAAGAGTAAAAGTCCCATCGATGCTGCCACAATCCAGGTAACCCGATACGTTGGGCCATCCACGGGCAGAGGCCGGACAATCGCTTCGCTTTTTTCTTCTGCTATTACCTTTGGTCCACCAAACTCCAGTTCTTTCAGTAATTTATCTTTTATCGAAGCAGGGGGTTCAACACTATGTGAAAGTGCATAGTTTTCCAGTGCCGCCGATAATTGATCGAGTTCCTGCCGTACTTCAGGATAAATAGACGAAAGGCACTCTACCTCACGTCGCTCCTGGTCGCTTACTGCGCCCATGACGTAGGATTCTAAGATGCCAGACGCTATGTATTCTGTAATATTCATAACCTAAGTACTTCAAAGCTAGTTGTCCTGTTCAGTAGTTGGCATTATCGCTCAATGCGTTGATGGACTGATTCTTATCAATCATCGGATGCCAATCTAATAACCGCTAACTATTCACTTTCCGTTCATTATTTAAACAACTGTTTCAACTCCTGTAAAGCCGCCCGAATTCGTGTTTTTACAGTTCCAAGCGGCAGATTAAGCTTTTCAGCGGCTTCTTCGTGAGTGTATCCGCTGAAATACACCAGATCAATCAATTGTTGTCGATCGGGCCTTAGCTGATTGACAACATCTTTAATACCAATGTGTTCAGGATTCGGTTGTTGCGTATTATGCTGCCGATCAACAATATGTACGTTGTCTTCATCAGTTCGGATTGCAGCAGAAGGCTGAGTTTTTTGCGCCCGTAATGAATCTATTGCTGAATTACGAGCAATATTCAGCATCCAGGTGAATAATCGCCCTTTGCTGGAATCATAGGCATCCAGATTTTTCCAGATTTTAACAAAAATATCCTGAAGGAGGTCGGCAGCTTGTTCCTCATCCCGCACAATGCGTAATACAACACCATATAGCGCGGGGGAATACTGATCGTAAAGCCACTGAAAAGCCTGCTGATCGCGCTTAATAAGCTTTTCGATCAGGACGCTTTCCGATACTAGAGAAGATTGGCGTTTCACACGGACAGTATTAGTTGGTCCAAATATAGAAGAATTTTAAAAAAACGAACGGACATATAAACGTTAATGTCCGAACCAGTAACGGATTATTGAATCAAGTTGTTAGCTATGAGCGAAGAAAATATAAAGTAATCGTATTTAATAACAGCAACATGTCCGTAATTTTTACGCATTGAGTAGCGAAAAACCACGGACATGTCGCTGTTGTAGAACCCTCTACCGAAAGGATGCGCCGGTTTTGGGCATCAAGATCGTTTCAATACTATACACCATTCCGTTTGCTTGGCGATCACCCGTAGGGTCAACCCGAACTGTATTTCCCCGTTCATCCATTAACGAGATTTGCCCGTTGGTCTCCGATGCGGTCAGTGTTGCGCCTGAAAGTGTTTTTAATTCAGCCTTACCATTCCCACCTTTGATTTTTTGAGTTAATTCATTGGCACTCAATGATCCACTAATAACATGATACGATAGCAATTGCTTCAACGCATCCCGATTGCTACCATCCAGCAAACCACCCTGTACTGCCGTCGGGAGCTTTTTGAAGGCGGCATTGGTCGGTGCAAAAAGCGTATACGGGCCAGTGCCTTTAAGGGTTTCAAATAAATCGGCCGATTGAAGCGCATTTTGCAGCATTGTATAATTAGGCGACGAAGAGACAAAATCGCCAACACTGGTATTTCGGGTCGTACTACCTGCCTTTATAGCAGGAGATTCCGTTGTTTTCGCTCCTTTTATAGCTTCTACAGTTCCGGCATTTGAAGTAGCTTCGCTCACCTTCGTTTGGCCATCTGCGGGCATTGAAGGAGTTGTTGAATTTTGTGTATTTGGATTACTACCCGCCCCGGTAGGCGCATTTGTCACATTGTTACTGTTGTAATTCGTGGTATTACTATTATTAATTGTAGTACCATCGCTGGCTGAGCTTTGCCGATATTGAGCATCCTGTGGAGTTGTATTAGTCGTACCATTGGCTGTCCGAGCGTTCTGATTCATCTGACGTCGATTTTGTCTCATGGCTCGTTTCTGACTGCGATCGGGCTTGGCAGGCGTTGAATCAGGAGCAATGGCTCCCTGCGGAATCGTAGTTGAAGTAACCGTTCCAGTCGGTGTTGTCTGGGCGTAAGTGGTAAGAGAGGCCAGTGCGATCCCTGTCGCAAACAGGCCTAAAAGTCCATTTATTTTCATAACGTTTCGTCTTCTGTTCGACGGGTCGAGTGTGCAGTTTTAACCACTTTTCAGATAAAAAGTTTGTCATTTGATACCTATTGTTTGCAGAAAGGCCGGTAGATTTGCCTGCGTCACAACAAACCACAAGCCGATCGTATGCAGTCGATTCTTCCATTGCCTACCCAGACCGTTAAACCTGGTACTAGCACTGGTCAGCATTTCTGGCCTACCGAACCAACCAGCGCTCACCCAACCATTGATTCATATTCACCAGCCGATGGGCAACTCATTGCCCGCGTTCAGACATCAACGCGGTCCGATTACGACCAGGTTGTTGAAACCGCGCAGGCTGCTTTTGCTCAGTGGCGACTCGTTCCAGCACCGCGCCGTGGGGAGATCGTTCGTCAGATGGGCGATCAGTTCAGGCTTTACAAACGGGAACTGGGAACACTGGTTAGTTACGAAATGGGGAAGTCGCTTCAGGAAGGGCTGGGCGAAGTGCAGGAAATTATCGATATCTGCGATTTCGCCGTTGGTCAATCCCGCCAATTATATGGTCTTTCTATGCATTCCGAGCGACCTGCCCATCGGATGCTCGAGCAATGGCACCCATTGGGCGTTGTCGGCATTATTTCGGCGTTTAATTTCCCCGTAGCTGTCTGGTCCTGGAATGCCATGATTGCCTGGGTATGTGGAAATGTATGTATTTGGAAACCATCCGAAAAGACACCATTAACAGCGTTAGCCTGTCAGCAGATTATTGGCGAAGTACTCCGTAATAACGACGTACCTGAAGGAGTTTCGTGCCTAATTACTGGAGGCCGAAACGCTGGCGAGTGGCTAGCCCGCGATCCACGGATTGCACTTGTTTCGGCTACAGGCAGTACACGTATGGGCAAAGAAGTAGCTACAACGGTAGCCAGCAGACTCGGGAAATCGTTGCTTGAATTAGGCGGCAACAATGCCATTATCGTATCCGAACATGCCGATCTCGATCTGGCGATTCCCGCTATTGTGTTTGGTGCTGTCGGTACGGCCGGCCAACGTTGCACAACTACCCGGCGAATTATTATTCAGGAAAGTATTTACGACGACGTAAAGAATAGACTCAAAAAAGCCTACGCGCAACTCCGCATCGGTAATCCCTTAGATGAGTCATTTCACGTAGGCCCTCTAATCGACCAGGCAGCAGTAATTGCTTATCAGCAGACCGTTCAGGAAATACGCGAACAGAAAGGGAAATTTGTTGTCGAACCAGGTATTTTAGATGGATTAGGATTTGAGTCTGGTTGTTACGTTCGGCCATGCATTGCCGAAGCCGAAAATGACTGGCCTGTCGTTCAACGAGAAACGTTTGCGCCAATTCTTTATCTACTCAAATACAGCACGTTAGATAATGCCATTGCACAACAGAACGCCGTACCACAAGGATTATCATCCGCTATTTTTACGCTGAACCTACGCGAAGCGGAGCGATTTCTGTCGGCCGTCGGATCGGATTGTGGCATTGCCAATGTAAATATTGGTACGTCAGGAGCTGAAATCGGCGGTGCGTTTGGGGGAGAAAAAGAAACCGGCGGTGGCCGTGAATCAGGTTCTGACGCCTGGAAAGCCTACATGCGCCGACAAACCAACACAATTAATTACGGAACTACAATGCCGCTGGCGCAGGGCATCACGTTCGAATTGTAATTAACTAGTTAACTCGCTGAAGAAAGTCGATCCAGTTTACAGGTATCAATGAGCGGCAGGCTTGTAGGTCCATATACTACCGTTCTTTGTCCTGAGTCGGGTTAAATGCCCCTGAGCCGTTAAATTCTGTAAATAAGGTTCACTGTCTTGCCGTGGTAATCCTGATAGTTCCGCAAATTCACGGGCAGTCATCGTATTATACGTAGTGAACAAACTCTCCCAGTCCTGCCTGATTGGGGTTTTGGCCGCTGTAGACAGTTGTTTACGGAGAGCGTCCTCATAAACAGCGTAAGGTTTTAACCCATATACTTTCTCTTGAGTACCCTGACTGTCGACAAAAAATAGCGTAGGAAAACCCCGAACGCCCAATTGTTTCCCTAAGACCAAGTCATCAGCGAAAGCGTCTTTAGCTTTTCCTTCGTAGTCGGCTTTAAACTGATTCAGATCAAGTTCTGTCTTCTGAGCTGCAGCTACTAAATGCTCCCATTTAGTAATGTTTTTCTTTTGCAGAAAGACCATTTCACGCATCTCCCGCAAAAAGCAAACAGCCTTATACTGATCCTGTAGTTGAGCCGCTTTGAAAGCAATGGAGGGTGGATAGGAGGAATTCAGGGGGTCTTCCAGCCAAACATCGCCGTCGATAGGCATATCGTAATGCAAACTCACTTCGTCCCAATGATGAGCCACATCCGACGGTTTGCTGATACCTCCACTGTTATAACTCCAGTCGGGTAGTAAGCCGCCCATACGGTATTCAATGTCGATTTGCTGGCCGTATTCGAGTTTCAGTTTCCGTAGTTGAGGCTCAATTCCCCAACATGTGGAGCAGATCGGATCCGTATAATAGATGATTTTAACCCGTTGCTTATCGGTAGTTATAGCTTGTTTCTGCGTAGAGGCTGTAGAATCAGGCATTTCACAAATACCTGATTCAATATCGCACAGGAGCGGGTTAGTGGTTTGCGTTTCCATAATTCTGAGTAACTTTCTCACAAAGTTGGCACACTAACAGGCTTCCAGTCAATTAGTCAGAAAAAGTTGACTATAAGAAAAATGCAAAAACTTGATAGCACATGTCCGGCTGAAGAGTTGCTCCGGTTGCTTTCCGGTAAATGGAAACCACAAATCATTCGGCTAGCGGTGGACGGATCAGTCCGCTTCAATTCGCTACTACGCCAACTAGAAGGGAGTAATAAACAATCGTTAGCAGCTTCGTTAAAAGAGTTGGTGAATGAAGGCTATTTAGACAAGATTGTGGTTAAACAGAAGCCTTTACATATTGAATACCGTTTGTCGGAGAAGGGCAAAGCACTAATTCCGGTCTTTATGCAACTGGAAAAGTTATAAAAGAAATACACCTTCGTAATGGATGAGCTCTATTAGTTAATAGCAGATTGTGCGATACGGTGTGGCGTCTGACTCCAGAGATATCTCTTACTCCAAATTCGTTGAAATATTCATGCGTCTTTTCTTAGTTGGATTGCTCGTCGTATTTCTGTTGCCTATGTTGGCAATAGCTCAGCAACAGCCCGCCAATCGCCCGACTATAGCAGCTGGTTACCCGTTAATTATCAGGAAGATTCAGTAGAATCGTATGTACTTCCAGATCTATTGGCCTGTGCAGCCAGCCTGTTAAAAATGCAAAAACATGGACGCCAAAACGTCGTCTGAAACTCCTGAAGCTGGTTGAAGAGCGTCACATTTAGGCAAGACCGTTCTCTGGGCAGGTATACACGACACCCGATTTAAAGTGGTTGTTGCCAGTATTTCCGGGGAAGGGGGAGGGGCTTTAAGTCGGCGGAATTATGGCGAAACCGTTAAGCACATTACTGATCCAACTCGGTATTTATACCAGTTTGCGACCAATTATCATGCCTATGGTAATAAGTCGAGTAGTTTGCCTATTGACGGTCATGCACTAGTTGCCTTGATGGCTCCCCGAGCCCTGCTTCTGCAAACGGGTAGCACCGATTATTGGTCAGATCCTAAAGGCGAAGTTCTGTCAGCTGTAGCCGCAACGCCTGTCTATACATTATTTGGAGAAACAGTTCCTCAAACAACAACCATACCCCCAGCTAGAGATACCTCGCTCCTATTAAATCGTCTTGGTTATTTTATGCACGAGGGTGGCTACACGGTTTTTCCTACCGACTGGAAACATATCATTGCGTACCTGAAAAAGTACCTTTAATTGTAGTGAGTTTCGCGCAGGTCAATGCCGTAAAACAGAGAAGAAGGGGCAGAAACACGATTTCTAGCTTCGATATCCGTTTGATATCCCATATCAATGATACTTACACAACACTGAATCGTTTGCTGACAAACTGTATAAATTTGCTGGCTACGCTCAGTTTTAAACTGGCTTACCTCCTGGGCGCATTTGTCGCAAACTTCAATACAGGTTTTAGCTAATAGTCGTGCATTTTCTGAGCCGCGAACGTAAAAAGTGGCTAGATGACGGCACATATCGGCACAGTCCAGGTTCAGTAAGATACTTCTGTACCAAATCTCAATATCTTCATAGCCAGAACATTCTGTCGCAAAGTCGTTGCAAACAGCAGCGCAGTTTGTAAGCGCATCATAAATACTTTTCTTCCAGATCATTGTAATGAGTGATTAAGATGGGCAGTTGCAATTAGGCGAAAAGTGGATCACTTTTAATAGACCACTCAGGCTGAGATCGTAAGCAACGCGCCCAACGACGAGCTTCTTCAACACTAATCATAATGATGTGGTGCTGATCTAACTGCCCTTGCTCCTGCAGTTGATTAGCAATTTCAATGGCTTTGGCCCGTGTAGTGGGGTTGAGCGACCGCATAGCTGCTGGGAAATGAGTAGTAGACCACATAGTTCTGGGAAATAGGTTTGATAACATGTAGCCTAATATTGTGCCACTTCTTTTATCAATATACGTCTGCCTGTCTGGCGCGACAACACATGACTGACTATCAACATATTACATCTGAACAAATAGACATACTTCACAAATAATATTTTATTCGGCTGTGTATGTGTATAATTCCAGGTGGGAAACTGTGTATTTTTCTACCCAATCTGTTCCACAAAAAAATAACCAGCTTTCCACAGAAAGCTGGTTACCAAAAAGTTAGTTAGATAGTTGTGTTATTTAGGAAAGTAAAGCCGGAAAGTTGTTCCCTGTCCTTCCTGACTTTCTACTTCAATAGAACCTTTATGACTATTAATAATATTCTGTGTAGCGGTTAAGCCTAATCCCATTCCACCCGATTTCCCAGTAAAGAAAGGATCAAAGAGTCGCTGCCGAACCGATTCGCTGATTCCTTCACCATTGTCGCTTACTTCTACATACACCCGGTTATTGTCAGTACATGAGGTTCTAACAGACAGTACACCTTTGCCCTCGTCCATGGCCTCCACAGCATTAACCAGAATGTTTAACAAAGCGGTTTTTACCTGATCCCGGTCGAGTAAGGCGATGCAGTTATCTGAGGAAAACGATGTTTCGAGCCGCATTCGCTTTAGTTTGATGCGATCGCTGATGAGTTGCAGAGTTTCTTTGACGACAATATTGAAATCCTGTTTTTTTCGATCTAAATCTCTCGGTTTAGACGAATTGAGCATCTCGGTAATGAGTTGACCTATTCGGTCTACGTTACGGCCAATGATGTCCGTAAACATCGTAACGTATTCATTATCAATATCCAGCTCGTCTTTCAGTTGTTCAAGTGCCAGACTGAGGTTCGTCAGGGGATTACGTACTTCATGGGCAATACTGCGGGCAATTTTCCCTGTCATGCTCAGCTTTTCCGCCAGAATTAAATCCTGTTGCGCCCGTTTCTGTTCTGTAACATCACGAACGATTCCCTGATACCATTCGGGGTGTCCAATTATATCTTCGACTGCCCAGACAGAAATCTGACAAATGCGTTTCCGACCGTTTCGATGAATAAGCGTCGTTTCGAAATCTTTGATCTGGCCATGTTCGCGAACGTTGAACCGGAGATTACGTAACTGATTCAAGTCCGCAAAAAGGCGGGCCGGATTAATATGGCGAAGTTCGTCACGACTATAGCCCAATAGTCGCTCGACGGAAGAGTTGGCATCCTGAAAACGGAGTTCATCATTCGCCACAAAAATGGCGTCGATCGAGCGTTCAAACAGGGTTCGGTATTTATTTTCTTTTTGGGCAACTTCGGCCAGTACACTGGCCTGCCGAAGGGCATACCGAATACTACGCCCGAGAAGCTGAGCATCAATCCGTCCTTTTACAAGAAAATCGGCAGCACCTAATTCAAGAGCCGACTGATCGACAGTCAGGTCGTCTTGTCCTGTCAATAAAATCATTGGCGCCCGACACCCCATCCGAAACGCTTCCTGAATCAGATCGATGCCGGTATAAGGACCTAAGCGAAAATCAACCAGATATACATCGTGTTTCCCTTCATCAATCGCTTTGAGCGCGCGCTCGTAACTATCTACCCAATCAAGTTTAATCGAAGCGTTTTCCTTAACCGAAACCAAGGCTTTGGTAAGCAAATAATCGTCTTCGTCATCTTCAATCAAAAGCGTACGAATAATTTCTTTCTTGTCATTAGCGGCAATCGCAACAGGGGGATTCATCATAACCAGGAGATCAGGAATAGTAGCCGCAAGTATGGGGCAGTGTGGAGTAGATTTGCTTCTAATGTCAACTATTTATGGCAATTTGACTGTATCCAGCCAGTATGTTTTCAAAGCCGTAACCATTTCAATCAGGCGATTAAAATTAAAAGGCTTTGTTACAAATGAATTGACTCCCAAATTATAGGTTTTCAACACATCTTCGTCGGCCGTAGACGTTGTCATTACAACGACTGGCAATCGACGCAGTTTAGGGTCATCTTTTATTTCACTAAG
The DNA here is from genome assembly GCF_054776975.1 of Spirosoma harenae. Classification (NCBI taxonomy): domain Bacteria; kingdom Pseudomonadati; phylum Bacteroidota; class Cytophagia; order Cytophagales; family Cytophagaceae; genus Spirosoma; species Spirosoma harenae. The sequence goes on from NZ_BAAHBD010000031.1 coordinate 123,095, forward strand.
CGCCTGAAAACCATTCTTCCGGGGCATATTCAGGTCCAGAATCAATAAATTGGGCCACGGTGCAGTCTGCTCATTATAACGCCCTTCTTGGCGTAAATATTCCATCAACTCTTCGCCATCTTCAACAAATTGAATATTGTGAGTATATCCACTCTGTCGAAGAGCCTTATCCATAAACAGACGATCATCTGTATCGTCGTCAGCAATCAGGATCGTCATTAGCACAGGTTTACGGTGCATACTATTCAGTAAAAGTTACGGACAATTAAGTAGTTGTTAATTTCTTCTATACTAGCGAATGGTAACACTATTTATCTATGAATGTAATTAATTTATCTTTAATGATGTTAAAGTAATCTTGGTAGGATTTTTCGAGACAAAAATACTCAAAATTATTGACCGATTACGAAATTGATTTCACACACTGGCAATTATGTAAATAAAATGCTCAAAATAATAAATTACACAGTTCGCATAGTACGCCTTCTGATCCCTCTTCAAACTTACTCTTTGACGAATCGGACAGTAATAGGTTTCTAAGATAGCTGAAATTTAAAAACCTGAGCGACGAACTCCACGGAATGGGGAAATTCTTACCCATTTTTCTAGAATAAATTACTTCATATATCGTCCTGGAGATTGTCCCAAAACAAAGCTAGACGAAGTCTAAAGGGACATTTTAGCCTATACGGCCATATTTGGCACGAATTTATGGTCGCCTACAGGCAGAATCGGTCGTAATCGAATTCTATTTTAACTCACTAACGTTTATGAAAAAGTCAGTAAAAATCTCACTTGCAACAATGGCTCTGGCTATAGGAGCATTTATTCTAACTTCGGTTGATGCAAAAGCGCAAAGCAACGCACGAGTTGGATTGAAAGGTGGTTTAAATGCAAGTTCACTATTCTATGATAGCCAGGGAGCAACCAGCAAAAATGAACGAATTGGTTTCCATGTAGGTGTATTTGCCCAAGCGCCCGTTGGCGAGTTTTTTGCCATTCAGCCAGAACTACTTTATATGACCAAAGGAGCTTCGGCTACCTATGATGTGATCGGCTTTACTGGCCGAAACACGTTTAAATTGAATTATGCGGAGTTACCCGTTTTAGCAACGTTTAAACTAGGACAAGCTGTTGAGTTGCAGGCTGGCCCATATGTTTCTTATCTGGTTAACTCGAATCTTACATCAAATGGAGAGTTTGGTAACGGTACTAGCGCTATCAACCGGGATAACTTCAACAAAGTTGACTATGGTATCGCGGGTGGTCTGAATCTCTACTTTGGGAAAGCTCTTATTGGGGCTCGTTATGAACAGGGTTTGCAACAGATCGCCAACAGTGGTGCTGCGAAAACAGTGCTTGGCAATGCGAAAAACGGTGTTGGCTTGCTGTCTGTTGGATTCAGTTTCAACTAATAGAAAGTCGTTGTCTCTCTTTCTGTAGTGCATTTAACATCAAACAGTCCCTTTTTAGATCAGTAGTTTTGAGATCTAAAAAGGGACTGTTTTTGCTTGGCCGGGAATTACCTTTATGGACAAACTATTTTGTAGAACGTATAGCTCAACGTTAGAGCGATGTACGTATAATTGTCGCTAAGCGAAGGATTGCCCTGAGTCGTTTTAGTTACTGCAGGCCCAAATGTAACATCACCCAGAGCATCTAAGTAGTCGTGTCTGGTAAATCGTGTACCAAATTCAGCACCAACGCTCCAGGGACGCTTTATTTCATATTTCACACCAATGCCTAGCGGATAGGTCATAACACCTCCTACTCGAATAACGTCGTTATTGAATTTGCAAACACCGATCCCACCAAATACATACGGAGTCCAGTTCTTCGCTTTTGGAGTTGGCGTATAGTTCAAAAAATTGTACTCAAAATCAACGGACAACTCATTAATGTTTGTGCGGAATGAGAAGTTACGTGCTTGTTGTAGTGGATCGCTGCTATACTTATCTTCCCCACGGATTCCGCCAATAGCTCCCGCAGCCCGGATTGAAAAGGAACGACTGACATTGTACCGAAAAAAAGCGCCAACAGCTGGTCGTATAAACCGAGGATTTATGGCTGGCGTTACGTCGTTTTTGCTAAGCATCCCCCCCAAACTGGCGCCCAGTTCAATTTTCTGTGCCTGTACATTAAGGCTGATAAAAAGCCCGACTATAATCAGTCGGGCTGCATTTACTAAACATGCGTGCATATAGCCAGTAACAATATCCTTAATCAGCTCTATTTAATAGGTGGGCACTTGATTTTGCCCGGAATAACATACTGAATCGACAAATTAGTCAATAAATACCCATCCTGAGGAAATTTATTCGTTCCTCCTCCTCGAGCTACCATTGTAAAGAATTCAGGGTTGGTTTGCCGAAGTTGTTGAAGAGCATCACGCGTCTCATTAACTCGTGCGGCAACTGTTTGATTTCGGCGATCAGCCATAGGCAATGCAATTCCTTGTAGTGCATCAGGGCTTGCATAAATGCTCCCAACATCATCCAGGTAATTAGTAAATGTCATTCGGTAGCCAATCTCAATCCCCAGATTAAAATTCTCATTGAACCGATAGCGCACGCCTATGCCTGCAGGAATAGCTAATGTTACCAATGAGTATGGTTTTTCATAACCCGGTTGCCCCTGTCCTTCCGTGTGCAAAGGCTGAAGTTTAACCCATTTACTAAGTCGATATTGTTCCCGAAGAGAGTCTCCAGGCATTGCTTCAGGACTATGGGCCACTAAAGCTATACCACCAAATAAGTACGGAGCCACTTTTGGCCGAACTGATGAATTGCGTCCTTCCGGAATGAAATTATAAATACCGGTAACAGCAAATTCTTTTACATCATTCCGAAAATGCAGGTTCTGAATGTACTGAAGCGCGTATTTCTCTGGATTACTTTTCGCAAACGTATAATCGTCACCGACAATCCGAGCCCAGGTAAACATGGCACGTGCTGCAAATTTAGGCGTAAAAAAGCGTGTATATCCAAGTCCAACATTCCAGCGAGGTAGCGTAAACAGCGACTTTAAAGGGTAACTATACGGATTCATTTCCCCGAAATACGTTGATGTTCCGGCGCCAAATGTAACGGTCGAATAAGGAACAAAATGCGGATTTGGCCGTCGTTGCGCCGAACTTTCCGAAACAAACCCTACCAGCAAACCCAATGCCGCAACGCCTATTCGCAACTGCTTGTAGTTAATCATATTCTTAACATGCGTGAATCAACCAACGTTGACCGGTAGGCCAACCTATTCCGAAACGGCTGGCTCGTCGCTTTTATTGGCAAATCACTGTAAAAATTATGCCACAAATGGCAATTCAAAGTGGTAAAAAAAATAAATCCGTAAGCCGCCAACAATCTACCAACGGATTCGTTAGTTACGGATATCCCAGCCCCAATTGAGCTTACTACGCAGCGTATTCAGGAAGTTGTCGTCGCTAAGTTTGACCAGTCGCGCTTTAAACGTTTCCTTCTGCAGACTGATCCGAACCGATGTTTCGACGGTGAACGAACGTGAATCCAGGGCAGCTAGAAAATTACCACTCCGACTTTCAACCTCAAAGGCAAACTGACAGGTATCCATCACAATCATCGGTCGAACGTTAAGATTGTGCGGACTAATGGGCGTAATAATAAAGCTATCGGTATGCGGTAGTAATACAGGTCCTCCGCAACTGAGTGAATACCCCGTAGAGCCAGAAGGAGTTGATACAATAAGGCCATCGGCCCAATAGGAGTTCAGGAACTCGCCATCGAGATAGGTATGCACTGTAATCATCGACGACGTTTGTGTGCGAGTAATGGTGAAATCATTTAAGCCAAATGGCAGATTTCCGAAAATATCCTGACTCGACCGGACGCTCACTAACGTCCGTTCATCGATGCTGTATTGCTCGTTAAACAAGGCATCAATCATCAGTCGAACGGAAGCGGGCGCTACCGTCGCCAGAAAACCAAGCCGACCAATATTAATTCCGATAATTGGTATTTCACGCGGGCCAACGTGTGTAACGGCATCGAGCAGGGTACCATCCCCTCCCAGACTAAAGATGAAATCTGCATCCGTAACTCCATCTTCGACCGTGTAGGTAGCCTGGCTATAATGTGCTACGCCCGCATTATCCAGAAACTCACGATAACCTTGTGATATAATTACCTCGGTTTGTCGTCGGGCCAGTTCCTCAAACATGGACTGGATATAAGGACGGGCCGATTCGGGAAAGTTGCGCCCGTGAATGGCGATTTTCATGAAAAAAAGCGAAGGGCAGAGGGCAAAGGGTAAAGAGGTCCTTGCCCTCTGCCCTCTGCCCTTTGCTAATTTACGTATTTAGATAACGAAGTAATGAATCGAGTCGCTCCTGATCGATACTTTCAACGGGGGCGTTAGCAAAAGCGGCTTCAATCTGATAGCCAAAGCGTTCGAGCGTTGACAGAACGGGCGTAATATCCCGTCGGTTCAGCTTAAGCGTCAATCGCGAGCGATCGGGCATGCCATAAGCGGCACTGGAATAATAACTGCTAATGATCTTTACATTGTTGGACTCGATCAGGCGACTGATTTCGGCCATCGAGTAATCACGCTCATTCAGGTTTAAAATGAGAATGGCGCCTACATCCTGCACGCCCAGCTCCTGAGCAAATTGCTTTAACAGTTCATTCACCGAAATCGTACCGATAAACTCCCGCCCTTCATTCAGTACGGCAATTACCTCCATCTGGTGCTGCAGAACCAATCCTAATATTTCAAACAGGTGCTGATCTTCCAGAACATAAAGCTGTTCGAACAACCGCATTGTGATTCCCACAGATTGTTCGTCATCACCAGCATCCATCAGCAATTCTTCGCTTACAATGCCCCGATAATCGCCCTCATTGATTAAGGCAAGTTGTCCAACACGGTGTTCCTGCATCCACTCCAGCGCCTGTCCGACTGAGTCGGTTGGCTTCAGGGCCGGAAGCATGGGATCTATTAGTTCGGCAGCCAGCATAGATAATCGTGTGTAGTGTCGTAAAAACAGAAAACTGTTGCCAGAAAACTACAGAAAATCTTCCATAGTTCAAATCAACCAGAAGTAAGTGCTGGCAATTCGCCTACTTCCACTAGTCTACTAATTCGCCAACCAGATGCTGCGCGAGCCAGCCATCCAGCAGTTCATTGAACCGATCCGGGCATTCCATCATAGGAGCATGGCAGCACTTGTCAATAAAATACAATTCTGAATTGGCAATTAACCGATTGAATTCATGGCCAACCTCAGCCGGGGTAATCGTATCGTTCAATCCCCATACCAGCAACGTTGGTACCTGAATCTTGTGCAAATCCTTTGCCACATTATTCCGTTGCGCCGATTTAGCAATGGCAACAATGCTCATGCACTTGGGAATACTGCTGGTGATCTCAAACACTTCATCAATCAACTCTTTTGAAGCTACTTTCGGATCGTAGAACGTATAGGCTACTCGTTCGGCAATGTAGTCGTAGCTACCACGTTTCGGGAACGACCCACCCATACCATTTTCGAATAATCCCGAACTACCTGTAAGCACTAAGCCGCGCACTTGATCGGGATTTTTGAATGTATACAAAATGGCTAAATGACCACCCAATGAGTTACCCAACAATGTCATATTGTGCAGATTTTTCTGCACAACAAACTTTTCGATAAACGCGACCAGCCCTTCCAGACTAGCCTGCCGAAGTGGCATTTCGTAGATTGGCAATAACGGAATCACAACCCGATAGCGACTCGAAAAGGTAGTAATAACACTATCCCAGTTGCTAAGCGCGCCAAACAGCCCGTGCAGTAACAACAGTACGTCGCCCTCTCCTTCGTCGACATAACGAAATCCGGCTTCCTCTTTGATGGTATAGCTCATACGAATTGTGCGGTTAAGGTTGTGGTGGTATTTAATCTAGTAGTATTAACAACGACAAAGTCAATCCAGTTTTTAATTAATTGCATTCCGTATTGGGTCAAAGCGGCTTCCGGATGAAACTGCACCCCCCAAACTGGTAATGACTGATGACGAAAAGCCATCAATTCATTCTGTTCGGTAACAGCTGTAGCGACTAACATTTCGGGCAGATCGGTCAGTACCAGTGAGTGATACCGGGTTACTCCAAAATGCGATGGTAAGCCCTGCCAGAGTACATCATCTGATCGCGTGCGGATAGTCGATACTTTGCCATGCATAGGTTGACGAGCCGGGCTTAATCGAGCGCCAAAAAATTCGCCAATAGCCTGATGCCCAAGACAAACGCCCAACATGGGTACGCGATTGTGATAATAACGAATGATCTCCCTAAGTTTGCCAGCATTCTGAGGAATACCCGGTCCCGGTGATAGAACCACGGCATCGACTGGCTCTTCGGTTAATCGATCCCATGATTCGTTGTTTCGAACCACTCGGCACGTAGCACCGGCCTGCTGGAGATAATCTACCAGCATGTAAGTAAATGAGTCGAAATTATCAACAACCAAGAGATTCACGTAGTTATAACACAGGAAACTGCCGTAAAATTACTACTTTCTAAAAAAAAGCAACAACCCAGAAACCTTATCACTTGTTTTTCAGAATATTAACAAATCATTAACTTGAAAATATCCAAGTTATATAAAAAAAATACTACACTATACGATGTCGTTCAATTCTCCTGACCCGGCTACTGCTTCAGTCGATTCGCCTGTTATCATCATTGGTGCTGGTATAGCGGGTTTAACCTGTGCTGTCTATTTGAAACAAGCCGGCATTTACGCACTCCTGCTTGAAGCCAGCGATGCAGTAGGTGGGCGCGTTCGCACCGATCAGGTCGATGGTTTTCTACTCGACCGGGGCTTTCAGATTCTTCTGACTGCGTATCCGGAAGCGCAACGGCTACTCAATTATTCGGCGCTCGATCTTCACGTCTTTCGCTCCGGTGCCTTGATTCGAGATCAAACTGACTGGCTAACTCTACGAAACCCACTTCAGGAACCAAGCGCCCTATTTGAAACCCTAACGTCGTCAGTTGGAACGTTGGGTGATAAAATACGAATCGCTGAGTTGATGCGGCAAACGCAGAGCCTTTCCATCAACGAACTGTTTCATCAGACACCCACTACTACCCAGACGTTTCTGAAGGAGTTTGGTTTCTCCGATCAAATCATTGATCGATTTTTTCGACCATTCTTTGGGGGTGTCTTCCTTGAAAATCACCTAAATACGTCCAGCAATTTCTTCGAGTTTTGCTTTCGGATGTTTTTTAAGGGAGAAGCAGCCATCCCTGTCAAAGGAATCGGAGCCATCGCCGATCAACTGGCGGCACAATTAACACCTGGGCAGATTTGGCTAAACAGTCCCGTACGCCAACTGGAAGGAAAGACCGTACAATTGGATTCGGGTAAAACGCTTACTGCCAACGCTGTTGTATTAGCCGTAGACGGTATTCAGGCGGCTGCCTTGCGAAAAAGCAGTGGACTCAATGATTCGGCACTTCCTTCGTTTAATCAAACGATCTGCACCTATTTTGCAGCTCCGAAATCACCTAGTTCTGAAAACGCTCAAAAGTTATTAATCCTGAATACCAATCGCAATTCTGTTGTGCATCACCTGGCGGTCCTGAGCGATGTATCTCCCAGTTACGCACCAGCCGGACAAAGCCTGATATCGGTCAGCACACAGGGTATTGAATCCTTGAATGAAGCAAAACTTACTGAGCAGATTTGCCAGGAATTAACGGGATGGTTCGGAGATACTGTAGCACAATGGCAGCATTTGAAAACCTATAAAATTCCCAACGCTTTGCCCACTTACAGTCCAGAACAGTCAGGGGATGGTCTTCACCGGCAACCGCTTCAACTCACGGACTATCTTTACCAGTGTGGCGATCAGACAGCGTACCCATCCCTTAATGCAGCTATGCAAACAGGCCGTGAAGTTGCAGAAATGATTAGTGGTAAAAGGAGATAAAAAATCGTCCATCATAATGCCTGGCACTACAATGGACGATGGATAAAACGCTCAAAAACGTTTCTACAATTGACTTACTGTTTCGTACTGAGCTGATCCAGAAGCAGATAACGCGAACGATTCTGTTCGGTTTCTGATCGGGTATTAACGTCAATCTGCATAAACTGAACACCTTTATCACCACTCACTGGTGACCATTTAGGCAAACCCGTTCCGTTTGGGTTGCCGGTTTTGATAAAGTTGGCGAAGTAATTCTGCATAATCTCCGACACCTTATAATCATCAGGCGTCCAGGCATAAACTTTATTGCCGGCCAGATTGCCCATAGCATACTCGATTTCAGCCGAGTGTACGGCCCCGCGAGCGGGTGGCATTTTCATGGCTGCCGCATCGCCCCCTTTTACTACGCCACCGGCCAAACCAGGAGCAGCATCGCCCATCGATGCGACCATGGCCGGACGTGGACGTGAATACAAGTACCGATATACAGGCTTGCCGCCCGTTTTCGCCTGAATATCCGACCAGCGCCAGGTGCTGTATCCAATAAAGCGATCACTAGCCAAATCGGTTGCTACTTGTGCAACCTGCTCGTCAGAAGTAGCTGGATACGCTTTCAAAATTTGATCGGCTTGTTCTTTATACAGCTTTTTAACGGCAGCCGTATAGCCTTCTACTGTTGGCTTTTCTCCACCCAGGATTGCCCGGTAATTCATTTCTTCCGAATTCCAGCCAACTAGCAAGGGCACATGAGCCTGTTCGCCAGCCGCAAACATATCAGCAGGAGCTTTGGGGAAGAAATATCCATCAATAGCCGACGTAAACCAGGGAATACCTGGCTTTGCTGTTGCTTCAAGTAATTTTTCGGCTGACATTGCCCGCAAGTCGGCCAGCGAATTAGCCCCAACTGCCGTCGCGAATTTTACGCCCATTTCTTCAGCGGCCGACAGTGGTGAAGGAGGCAATGTACCTAGTAATGAACCGCTTTCACCAATGGCACCAGCAATCAGATTTCTCGATAAAGGTGATACCATTTGGGCACTAACCGAAACCGAACCAGCAGATTCGCCCGCAATTGTTACCTTTTTCGGATCACCACCGAAAGCAGCTATGTTTTGCTGCACCCAACGCAGGGCTGCACTTTGGTCCAGATAGCCATAATTGCTTGATGCATGATGGGGTGATTCTTTGGTTAATTCAGGGTGCGCCATGAAACCAAATACGCCAAGGCGGTAATTCACGGTCAGGGCCACAATACCTTTCTTTGCCATGCTTTCGCCATCGTACCGCCCTTCTGAACCGTCACCGGCGACAAATCCTCCTCCATAGAAATACACCAATACCGGCAATTTCTCATTGGCCGATTTAGCAGGCGTCCATACATTCAGATACAGGCAATCTTCGCTCATACCATCCGACCGGAAACCCATATCGCCAAAAATAGGGCGCTGCATCGCACGTGGGCCAAAATGATCGGTCTTGCGGACGCCTTGCCAGTTTTTAACGGGTTGGGGCTCTTTCCAGCGCAAATCGCCAACGGGAGGAGCTGCAAATGGAATCCCTTTAAACGCACGGATACCACTTGCTTCTGTAACGCCTTCAACTGCACCGTTGGCCGTTTTGATTTGCGGGCCCGACTGACCGTTTGCCAGATAGACAGATTGCGTTGCTACCAAGGCAATCGTAAGGAGGGTTTTCATTGTCATAACCGTAGTAATTCATGTATTAAGGACTGTTTTTATAACTGCCCTTCCTTAAATCAGGCAGTAAATTAAGAAATAAACCCTATTATTGTCTCAATTTGTTACAATAATAAAACCTTCCATTTGAGTCGCCAAATTTTTTGTTAGCAGCGACTCAAATTTAATCCAATGGACGATCGACTGACATCGGAAGAAACGACTCCTGACTGGGCAAACTTTTTGCCCGGAATCGCTATCGATACCGTAATTTTTGGTTTTCATCAGACCCAGCTTAAGGTCCTGCTGCTGAAATACCATAATACGGGTCTGGTAGCCCTACCAGCTGGCTTTGTCCAATCGACTGAAAATCTGAATCATGCAGCCCGACGTGTTTTAAAAGAAAGGACGGGTCTGTCGGATATTTACCTCGAACAGTTCTATGTCTTTGGCGATTTCGACCGATACGATCCGGCACCCATGCGAGCCATTATGGAAGCCAAAGGCATGACGCCCGACGACGATCACTGGCTTCTCCGTCGGTTTATATCTGTCGGTTATTATGCGCTGGTCGATTTTACGAAAGCCGTTCCAATTCCCGACATTTTATCAGATAGCTGCGATTGGTACGATTTAAACACCCTTCCTCCATTGATGATGGATCACCAGAAAATTGTTCAAAAGGCTCTCGAAACATTGCGATCTGACCTGGATCATAAACTTGTCGGTTTCAGGTTGTTAGGCGAAACGTTTACGATGGCCGATCTGCAAAATCTGTATGAAATTATTCTAGGCGAGAAACTCCACCGGTCAGGATTTCAGCGTAAAATGCTTGGTCTGGGAATTCTGGAACGTCTTGATAAGCACTATAGCGGAGGAGCTCACAAAGCCCCCTATCTCTACCGATTTTCAGCCGATGGGCGAAAAGACGAATCTATAACGGACACATAATGTCTATTTTCCCTACCTTTGCGCCCCTTTTTTGTGGATTTCGTCAAATCCGACCACGATAAACTTCAAGCAATATAGGGATGGCAACTGTTTCCTGCGGAATCGATTTTGGTACGTCAAATTCAAGTATTGCTATCGCACAAGATGGCAACATCAGTCTTGTGCCTGTTGAAAATGCCCATGTAACCATTCCAAGTGCCATTTTCTTCCGGCGAATCGACAACATACCTTTTTATGGCCGAACAGCGGTTTCACTGTTCTTTGATCGGCAGGAAGGACGGTTTATGCGGAGTTTAAAACGGGTTCTTGGCACCTCGCTCATGAAACAGGGAACGCTCGTCAACGGAGCATCCATGAACTTCTCAACCATAATCGCTGCTTTTTTAAGTCATATAAAAGCAAAAGCTGATTTGATAGCTGGTCAGGAAATTGACTCCGTTGTGATGGGTCGCCCCGTTCACTTTGTCGATAACGATCCCGCAGCGGATGAACGCGCGCAGGCCGAATTGCAAGCTATTGCGCAACGGATTGGATTTAAACATATTGATTTTCAATTTGAACCAATAGCAGCTGCCTTTGCTCACGAGACGAAAATCAAAGGAGAAAAACTGGCCATTGTGGCCGATCTGGGCGGGGGAACATCCGATTTTACCGTCATCCGATTGTCAGACCAGTATATCCATAAACCGGATCGCTCGTCGGATATTCTGGCCAATACGGGCGTTCGGGTTGGCGGAAATGACTTTGATAAAGAGTTGAGTTTAGCGGCTATTATGCCCGAACTAGGCTACCGAAGTACGTACGGCGACAAGAACCTGGAAGTACCGTTAAAACCATACATCGACCTGGCCGAGTGGAGTAAAGTTAATTTTCTGTACACGCCCAAAACGATTATGCAGGTTCGGCAATTGCTACATCAATCACACGATAAAAAACGCTACCGACGGCTGTTGCAGGTACTCGAAAACGAAACTGGGCATACCGTATTAGCTTCTACCGAAGAATCGAAAATTGCTCTTTCCAGCCATCAGGAATACAATACGTCACTTGATTTTATTGAAAGTGATTTTTTCATACCCATTTCCAGAGTTCTATTCGAACAGGCAATTCAGGATGATGTCGACAAAATAGCGTCTTCTGCCCGCCAGTGTCTTCAGGATGCCGGAGTCAACAGTAAAGCGATTAACCTGGTGATTCTGACAGGTGGTTCTACAGAAGTTCGGTCAATACAAGCCACCTTTAAGGCCCTATTTCCCAATGCATCCATTGCCGACGAAAACAAACTTTCCAGCGTTGGCCTTGGTCTCGCCTATGATAGCCAATACAAATTCGGGAGATCAGCCAATCTAGTATAGAAGGGTTTATTAGCTACGGCAAATTGATTTGACATACATATTCGCCGAACTCCCATGTCTGTGTCCTCACAGACACCCGTGCGTCAGCCAGCGCTATCCTCCGGCAGGGGTCTGTGAGGACACAGACCTTGGAAATGAAAATGGTTTCTGTTCGTTTCGGCGCTTAATTTCGTCAAACCAATAAGTGATGGGCTAATAAACTTGTCCTATACTCTCTATGAGTAGGTTAGCTCAAAAATCGGTTTCTTACCGAAAAAGAAGCTCTATGAAGGGATTCGTCTCTACCTTCTCCATTTGCTCACTGATTGTTTTCTTTTGTACAACCTCTGTAACGTACGCTCGTATTGTACGAATCGAAATTACGGCTATCCAATCTCCGACGTTTGAGCGAAAGGTTTTTGGCCAAGTGGGTGCGTATGAAAAATTGCGTGGGAAAGCCTACGGCGAACTCGATCCGAATAGTCCTGAAAATGTGCTGATTACCGACCTTAACCTGGCTCCGAGAAATGCGAAAGGAATGGTTGAATATTCAATGGATATTTATATTCTCAAACCGATTGATCTGGGCAAAGGCGCCCATAAACTCTTCCTGGAGGTCAATAATCGGGGTGGAAAGTTGTTCGGCGGATTTAACAAAAGCAGTGGCGGCAACGATCCGGCTACAGCCGCTCATGCTGGAGATGGCTTTCTACTGAATCAGGGCTACACAATCGTCTGGAATGGCTGGGACCCGTCAGCGCCTTCCTCCAATAACAACCTGACAATCAACGTACCCATTGCAAAACATACGGATGGTTCGCCCATTACAGGCCCTTCTTATGAATACATCGTTTATGATAATGGGACATCGACGAACTATACTCTCTCCTATCCTGCGGCCAATCTAGCCAAAGCAGAGGCAACACTTACCGTGCGCGACCGTCTTCAGGATACGTCTAACGCTATTCCTCCCGATGGTTGGGAGTATGTGAACGAACGTACCATTCGACTACTTCCGGCCGGAACTCCATTTAAGCAAAGTGCCATCTATGAGTTTCGCTATACCGCCCGCGATCCTGTTGTTGCCGGGATTGGATTTGCCGCTACTCGTGATTTTATATCCTTTCTCCGATACGCTACTGCCGACGATTTCGGTCATCCAAATCCATTGGCGAACGATGTTGCATTCACGTTTTCTTTTTCTATATCGCAGCCAGCCCGATATCTGAACGATTTCCAGACGCTTGGTTTCAATGCGGATGAAAAAGGCAGACGAGTGATCGATGGTATTGAAATCTGGTTGGGTGGAGGTAGTGGCATTGGCCTAAACGTTCGATTTGCTCAACCGTCGAGAACCGAGCGAAATCGCCAGAATCACCTCTATCCCGAGGGCCTGTTTCCATTTGCCTATCCCGTCACGACAGACCCATTTACCGGAAAAAAAGCGGGTCGAATCGAACGATGTCTTGCAACTAATACATGCCCAAAAGTATTCGAGATCAATTCAGCGAATGAGTATTGGGTAAAAGCTGCTTCGTTACTGCATACCGATGCTAAAGGAGTCGATTTGCCCGATCCTGAGAATGTTCGTTTTTTTCTTGTTTCAGGAGCGCAGCACGGAGCGGGAAATGGTAATTCACGCGGTATGTGCCAACAATTGCAGAATCCGACGAATGCCGAACCTTTGCTGCGGGCACTATTTATAGCGTTGGTCGAGTGGGTAACGAACGGTACAGAACCGCCTAAAAGTGCTGTACCAAGACAATCTGATGGCAATGCTGTTATAGCCATCCCACAACCGGGCTCTCAAATAGGAACTGTTCCGCAAAAAGCATTGGGCTGGCCAACAATTCCCGGCGTTACTTATACCGGATTAATCACGACCCGTTACCAGCTGGATTTTGGCTCCTCATTCGAAAAAGGTATCCTGACGAATAATCCACCGACTGTTGATAGCCGTCCAGCCTACACCAATTTTGTTTCGAAAGTTGATCAGGATGGGAATGAGCTGGCCGGTATTCGATTACCACCTGTCGTAGCCCCCACAGCCACTACAACGGGCTGGGCCTTGCGTCGGAGTGAATTTGGCGAAAACGAAGGGTGCGAAGGTTCTGGCCAGCAAATTCCTTTCAAAAATACCAAAGCCGAACGAGTAAGTATCAACGATCCGCGTCGGTCGTTGGAGGAGCGATACCAAACGCACGAGGGCTACGTACGAGCTGTGTATCAAGCCGTTAATGCGTTGGTGGCTCAACGATTATTGCTGCCTGACGACGCGCAGGAATACATCAAAAATGCCGAAACCAGTCAGATTTTGAAATAGCCTATAAAGCCACATTCATATCTTCCTGAGAAAACGCAGGATTGCCTGTTCGGAGAGAATTTGCTGTTCAGATCGGCTAATTGTGGCTTCATCGTCGCCCAATTGCGAGCCGTAATAGCCAAACTGCGCATGGTTACCACCCTGAATCTGAACGTACTCGGTTTTAGCAGGCAACTTGATTTTGTTCTGATTTACTTCTCTCAGGCTAGCTAATCCATCATTCGTAGCGCACAATTTCATGACCGGAATTGTGGTAGTAGACAAATCTATATCGCGGGGATGCGATGTACCGATCAGGATTAAACCGGCCATTTTACCGGGATGCTCGTAAACAAATTGAGCCGCCATTTTACCTCCCTGCGAATGGCCGCAAAGAACATATTGCTTTGTTGTATCAGCGAAATTAAACAGGTCATTTATCCGCTGATAGCCATAGCTGGCCATTCTCCAGGGCATTTTGATGATGTAGGTGCTATACCCGGCCTCGGCAATATGCCGGGCTAACGGTGCGTAAACCTTGGGATCAACCATAGCACCTGGGAAGAAAATCAAAACCGGCTTCTTCGCTGTTTTTGCCTGAAAGGCAATCCAGTTATCGGTTTGGCTCACCTGAATAGCATTTGTTGACACAAACGTATTCGGGTCCAGGTTATGAGGCTGATACGAAATAAAATTCCAACTAATGAAACCTAGTCCTGCCAAGACCCAAATCAAACGAAGTACATTTCGGATCGACAGCTTCATCTCGTTACGTATTAATCGGTGATTTTCGGTATTCGGATGGGGTTTTCTGGGTATGTTGCTTAAAGAACGTTGTGAAATAAGCAGCCGAACTAAAGCCCGTTTCACCTGCAATATCGGCCATCGTTTTGGTCGTTTCACGCAGTAGATATTTGGCCCGTTTCAGTCGAATTTCCGACAGGTAATCCATCACATTCATATCCAGTTGCGCCTGTACTTTTCGGTAAAGCTGCACACGTGAAAGTCCCATTTCACGACTAAGTTTTTCAACCGTAAAGGCTGGATCACTGAGATTTTTCTCAATAAGCGCCGTCAGTTCATTCAGAAATTTCTTCTCCTCCCGATTTGCCCCTGACTGTGGTACAAAATCAGAAGCAAACCGCTGTTGCCCCTTCTGTCGATTGGCCAGAATGCCCCGAATTGTTTCGATTAGGTGAGTGGTGTTGAATGGCTTGGTCAGGTATGCATCGGCTCCGGCACGAGCACCCTCAATCCGGCTTTCCAGCTGTCCCTGCGAGGTTAATAATACAACCGGAATATGTGCCGTTCGCATATCCGCTTTCACACGTTGAGTTAATTCAAGCCCACTCATTCCTGTCAACATCACATCGCTCAGAATCAGATCAGGAATGATTTCAAATGCCTGCTCCCAGCCTGCTTCACCGGTGCTTTCTGCTACAATATTAAACTCGACTCCTAAACTAGAGATCAGTAAACTCCGAAGCTCATCATTATCTTCAACCACCAACACTGTACTATTTTTCTTAGATGGTGAAACTGTTGGTTTCGTTTGTTCTACTTCCTCCTCCAGGTCGATCAGCATACGATGCTGTGCTTTTTCCGCATTCACCGAGCCCCTCATTTCATTGGGCTGCAAGTGCGAATTGCCCAACGGCAGCAGAATAGTAAACGTTGTTCCTTTATTAGGCGTTGATTTCACACTAATGTCACCCCGATGCAATTGAATAAACTCCATCGATAAGGCCAAACCAATTCCTTTCGACAGATTTAGGGGTTTGCTGCCACTGAAAAACAAATCGAACGCATGATTCTGCTCCTCATCCGACATCCCTTGTCCATTGTCTTCAACCTGAATCCGTACTTCTTTATCCAGTATATCCACACGAACGTGAATTAATCCACCTCTGGGGGTGTATTTAAATGCATTCGACAGCAGATTAACCAACACCTTATCCAGTTTTTCGCCATCGAACCAAATAGGCAATTCCGTGATTTTCGTAATCAACTGTAAATCAATACGCTGTTTATCAGCCTTTTGCCGAAAATCGTTTACGATGTCACGTATAAACGGAATCAGATCTTGTTCAGCCGCCCACAAACGTTGTTTTCCCGCATCTGCCTTCCGCAAATCCAACATCTGATCGATCAGTCTTAACAACCGATAGGCATTTTTCTGGACGAGCGCTAACGTACTTCGTAGGTCGAAAAGGCTTACATTTTTCTTTCCCAGCAGATCTTCCGTTGGTGTTAAAATCAGACTAAGTGGTGTATTGAACTCGTGAGAAATGTAGGAGTAAAACCGTAGTTTTTCTTCAGTTGCCAATCGAGCCTGTTGCGATACACGGATAATTTCGTCTTTTTGATCCCGTATATCCTGATTCTGTTCCTCAAGCTGGCGATACGCCGTTTGTTTACCCCGGTATAAATACAAAGCCCAGCCCGCCAATGTGAGTGCTATCAGTAATACGACCAGCATCAGATACAGCATATTTTTCTGCGAGATGTAAGTCTCGGTTAACTGCTCAATCTTACGACTTTGCCTCTCAATATCAGCCTGTTGACTAAACAATCTATCACTCTGTGCTTTTAGCGCGGATACATTTGAGGCATCGATCTGAACCGAACTGAGGGTTTGTTCGCGCTTTACCGACTTCCCTTCTATTATCCGCACAGCCGTTCGAATAGACTCCTCCCCTCCGGTTGGATACAAAAAGCTGGCTTTCAGAATGCCATCCGCTATAGCCTGCATACCAGCCGTGGGGCCGGGTAAGGCATCAACCCCAACAAAAGCCAATTGATTATGTAGATCAGCTTTCTTAAAAACCTCATAGGCTCCCATAGCCATCACATCGTTATGAGCGAATATGAGATTAGCCGTTTTCAGAACATCCAGTTGGTTCGCAACAAGGCGACGAACCGTATCGCGTTCCCATTGACCATTTAACTCTTTGATAACCTGAATACCGGGGAATTTTTTCAGGGCCTCACTAAACCCCAGATGTCGTTCCTGGGCTGGAGAAGAACTAGGTAATCCCCATATTTCGACAACCCGCCCCTGCCCTTTTAAATACGCCCCGACGAAATTTCCTGCCATTCGGCCAATTTCAGCATTGTTACCTCCTATATAAGAATTATACAATTCTGTATCAATTTTTCGGTCCAGCAAAATGACAGGAATACCTTTCCGAAAAACGGCTTCAATAATCTTTGTAAAGGGTTTAGATTCGTTTGGCGAGATAATTAATAGATCAATTCCCCGATCGAGGAGTGATTGAACCTGAGCAAGCTGCTTTGCTGTACTGTTGCCCGCATCTTCGTAAAGAAGCTCGTAGTCAGCATGAAACAGCAATTCGCGCTTCATGTCCAGCAACATCGTTTTCCGCCATTCATCCCCACCCGTACATTGGGAAAAGCCAATTCGGTAAACTTTGGTCTTTGAGGTCGAATCGCAGCTACTGGTACATAAACTACTTATGCAGATCAGAAAACAGCTAATTAGCTGTTTCACAGACATGTATCCACCCACATCAAATACACGACGGTTTACAAACCCTCTGAGCACATTACGCATAAAAAGTCAAGATTCCGTATCGTCAAAGATACTCTGATATGGGACTGAAAGCAATAAAACGACCCCTGGCTTATCCATAGCCATTCAGCTTTATTTACCTAATTGTAAAGCAAATCATATGCCTTACAATCAGTTAGACCGAAAAATTTATATTGCTTACAAAGGAATCGCTTGTACTATTTGTCTTTTCGATGAAAAATCAGAAGCACTTTTTGTACTATACCAGTAAATTAAAACTAAATACAGAGTCAATTATGTTTACTATATGAGAGAAGCAGATCGCACAAGAGATATATACTTATTGATTATTAACAAATTACAGAAACCATGAATACACTGAAAATAAAAAATCTGGAAAATAAACAAAGCATAGTACAACGGTTTATTTGTACTTTTTCACGTTCATCCATTCGTCAATTTATCGATCGGAATTCGGAAGTTTTTGAAGGATTAGCCCGGATGTCAACACCGTTTGGTGGTAGCATACGGCCAACTGACCGTACAATCCACACTTACCAATCCAATCAAATTCATTCTAATTATACCAATCCCATCAACACCATGACTACATTTGAACAACGTCTTGTTTTGCTACAAAATCAATTGGAGCAACTACATATTGAAGTGTCATCGCTTTTGGCCCAAACCTCAATAACGACACAACCAGCAAAGGCCTTATTTCGCACAAAACCAAGTAACTCTTCGCTTACCAGTCAAAAATCGCCAATCGGTATTCAACGGTTTCGGCAACTTCAGACAATTGACTAATTCGTCTGCCCGAATACTCAATACTTATTACCAAGCAACCTGATTGTCAGTATGTTTATAATCATTAACGTACTGACGATCAGACTATGAAAACGAGAAAGAATCCATTCGGATGGTTGCTTATCGGGTATATAATTGGCTTTGCGCTACCAGGTTCTGCCCAATATGCGCCTGTCCAATACTATACTGCACAAGTTAAGGATATCAACACGGGATCGGCCGGTTCATACGTTTCAGGCGACGGACCCAGGTCGGCAGTTCTTGGCGAAACGCTCATTTTTGCCGCCGAAACGAGTGCATACGGTGCCGAATTATGGCAAACGACTGGCACCTCAAACGCTACCGTTCTGCTGAAAAACATCAATCCATCTGGTTCGTCAACACCCGACTGGCTGACAAACGTTAACGGAACGCTGTTTTTCGCAGCCACGGGTCCATCGGGCCGTGAGCTGTACAAATCAGACGGAACCAGCGCCGGAACGATACTGGTCAAAGATATTTTTCCGTCGGGCAACTCGAACCCACACAATCTGATCAACGTAAATGGCACGTTGTTTTTCATGGCCGATAATGGCATCAACGGCAATGAACTCTGGAAATCAGATGGTACGTCGGCCGGTACGGTAATGGTTAAAAATATTAACCCAACTGGCAGTTCCGTACCGCCGTATGAGCGTAAGATGGCCGTACTCGGCAATTATCTGTATTTCGCAGCCGACGACGGTGTTACCGGCATAGAGCTCTGGAAATCAGACGGTACGTCGGCTGGTACGCAACTGGTTAAAGACATAAATCCATCCAACGGTGAGAGCCAGCTCTTCGACATGGCCACCCTGAATGGATTTCTGTACTTTGCAGAAAACAATGTTACTAACGGCACCGAACTCTGGAAAACGGACGGTACATCGGCGGGCACAGTGATGGTCAAAGACATAGTACCGGGAAGCGGGAGCAGCTATCCTGACCTGTTTGAAGCAGCCAACGGAATCCTGTTTTTCAGGGGAGCATTTGGCGGAGATACCGAACTCTGGAAAACGGACGGCACATCGGCGGGCACAGTGATGGTGAAAAATATCCATCCAACCGACTCTTCCTATCCCGCTTTACTGACAGCTGTAAATGATAAGCTATTCTTTATCACTGAGTACGGCCCTTATGGAAGTGAATTATGGGTATCGGATGGAACATCGGCAGGCACTACACTGGTCAAAGATATTACGCCGGGTAGCGGTGGTTCGCCGTTTGGTTTTTTGACAGCGATAGGAAGTCGATTATTTTTCAACAGCTTCGAACCCTGGAAATCAAACGGAACTGAATCGGGAACCAGTATGCTGAAGGATATCAATACAAGTGGCCAATCAGCCTCTCGAGGCTTCATCGGCCTGGGTAATAGTGTCTTTTTCTGGGCGAATGACGGTAGTTCTGGCATGGAATTGTATAAGTATGCGCCCTGCCCATATTGCGCTTCCTTACGGGAGGCCGTTGCAGAAGAAGGTTCAGAATCATCGTTACAGATTTCTATACTGAAAAATCCGGTCCAATCGTCAGTTACCGTTGATGTCAGTGGCACATTGAGACAGCCATTGACCGTTCAACTCGTAACGATGCAGGGCCATATTTCCGATATAAAACATATTGCTTCTCCAGAGCCTATCGAACGCATTACCTTCGACCTAAGCAATCATCCAAGCGGCCCATTACTCTTAAAGGCCATCGTCAATCAACAGTCGCAATCGATCCGCATTGTTAAAACGGATTAAAAAAAGTAAGAGTGCCGGTTTTATTTATTGTACTTTTGGGGCCATCTTTTTTGAGCAGGACTTAGGTATTTCTACGCCAGCCAGAAAGGCACAACCCATTGACAATAAACCGACTAACTCGTAATTAAAGCCTTTTTTTATGCAACAAAAGATTCGTCGTGAAGATGCTCTTGCCTATCATGCCAAAGGCCGTCCCGGTAAACTTGAAGTTATTCCCACCAAAGAATATAGTACTCAGGCAGACCTATCGCTGGCCTATTCTCCCGGTGTAGCCGAGCCTTGTTTAGCTATTGCTGAAAACCGCGAAGACGTTTATAAATACACGGCTAAAGGCAATCTGGTCGCCGTTATAAGTAATGGCACCGCCGTGCTCGGTCTGGGCGATATTGGTCCCGAAGCCAGCAAGCCCGTTATGGAAGGGAAAGGGCTACTGTTCAAGATTTACGCGGACATCGATGTGTTTGATATTGAGTTAGATACAAAAAATGTCGATGAGTTTGTGCGCATGGTAAAAATTCTGGAACCGACGTTTGGCGGAGTTAATCTGGAAGACATCAAAGCGCCAGAATGTTTTGCGATAGAAGAACGGCTCAAAGCTGAGCTGAACATTCCAATCATGCACGACGACCAGCATGGTACGGCGATTATTTCGGCGGCAGCTTTGCTCAACGCGCTGGAAATTGTTGGGAAAAAGATCGAGGACGCTAAAATTCTGGTCAATGGTGCCGGTGCGTCGGCTATTTCATGCACGAAATTATACATCGCTCTCGGGGCTAGCGTTGACAACATCGTGATGTGCGACAGTAAAGGCGTTATCCGGGCCGACCGTACTGACCTTGATGAGCGAAAGAGTCTGTTTGCAACCAAACGAAACCTCTATACGCTGGAAGAATCGTTTGTTGGAGCCGATGTATTTATTGGTTTATCGAAAGGGAATACGGTGAGTCAGGATATGGTTCGGTCGATGGCCGATAATCCGATTGTGTTTGCGATGGCTAACCCTACCCCCGAAATCAGCTACGAATCGGCTCTGGAAGCTCGTCCGGATATTATTATGGCAACGGGTCGATCTGATTATCCCAATCAGGTAAACAATGTACTGGGATTCCCCTACATTTTCCGGGGTGCGCTGGATGTACGGGCCACGGAAATTAACGAAGCCATGAAATTAGCCGCTGTTCACGCGTTGGCGGATATGGCCAAGAAGCCCGTTCCCGACCTGGTGAATATGGCGTATGGCACAGATAATCTGCTTTTTGGCAAAGGGTACATCATCCCGAAACCCGTCGATCCTCGTCTGCTCGAAACCGTAGCCCCGGCGGTAGCGAAAGCTGCTATGGAATCGGGCGTAGCGAAACAACCCATTACGGATTGGGAAGCCTACGAAAGCCAGCTTGCCCGACGACTGGGACAGGATACGCGCATTTCGCGGGTCATTAATAACAAAGCCCGTACGAATCCGAAGCGCGTGGTTTTTGCCGATGCAGAAAATCTAAAAGTATTGAAAGCAGCTCAGCAGGTGAAAGATGGCGGTATTGCTCATCCGATTTTGCTGGGCGAACGAGCGATTATCCAGGAAATAATTACCCAAAATAACCTGGATTTAGGCGATGTACCGATTATCACTCCTCGAAAGGAATTGGAACTGATTGAGCAATTTGGCGATCTGCTGTATAAAAAACGACACCGGAAAGGCTTAACAGCAGCCGATGCGCGCAAACGTATGTTATCTCGCACACATTTCGGCGCGATGATGGTTGAAACCGGTCAGGCTGACGCGCTTATTTCCGGGTTGACCCACAATTATCCTGATACCATTCGTCCGGCACTGCAAGTCATTGGGAAAGAGTCGGGCGTGAAAAAAGTGGCAGGGATGTATATTCTGCTGACGAATCGGGGGCCGCTGTTTTTCTCCGATACGACGGTCAACATGAACCCAACGGCTGAGGAGATTGTCGAGATTACCGAACTGACTGCCCGTGCCGTTGAACGGTTCAACATCAAGCCCCGCATTGCGCTGGTGACGTATTCTAATTTTGGTAGCGCCAACGGTGAAGATGCTGACAAAATGCAACAGGCTGCCGATATCCTTCAGGCCAAACACCCTGACATGATCGTGGACGGATCGATGCAAGCTCACCTGGCGTTCAACGTCGATCTGTTACGGCAGAATTATCCGCTAAGTAAGCTGGTAGATGAAGGAGCTAATACGCTTATTTTCCCGAATTTATCAGCCGCTAATATTGCGTATAACCTAATGCGTGAAGCCGCAGGACCGCGTTCAGTTGGCTTCGATGCGATTGGCCCAATTCTGCTGGGTATGCGCAAGCCAGTTTACGTATTGCAACTTGGTTCGTCGGAACGGGAGATTGTCAATATGGTGGCGATTGCGGTTGTGGAAGCGCAGGGCGTGAGTTAGTCATTTTTTGTCCAGCTGAGGAACGAAGCATCTTAAAGTAGCCTAACCAAGTGTAAGGAGAGCTTAAGATGCTTCGTTCCTCAGCTGGACAAAAAAATTATAAGCCATTTTCATTGGCAAACCGGATCAGGTCGGCCAGATTATTGATATTCAGCTTGTAATAGATATTTTTTCGGTGAGTTTTAACCGTTTCTTCCGATAGAAATAACCGTTGTGCGATTGCGAAACTTGATAGTCCCTGCTTCATCAGGACAATGATTTCTATTTCACGGGGGGATAGCTTGAATCGCTTGATAAATTCATCTTCCTCATGCAGTGAGCTATTCTTATCGCTCAGTTTTGTATCGAAATAAGGGATTCCAGCCCGTACGCTTTTCAGGCAAGCTACTAATTCAGCTTGAGACGCACTTTTCAATAAATAGCCTGTTACCCCCATTTCCCTGACTTCATCGACAAACTTTTTGTAGCTGTACATCGAAATCATAACTACCCGTATATCAGGGAATTCACCGACGATTTGCCGGGCAATATCTAATCCATTGCGATTAGGCAGGTTAATATCCAGCAGAACAATATCAGGATTTACTTTATGAATGGCCGGAATAACCGCGTTTCCGGTATACACCTGCTCAACAACAGTAAAGGGAGAGCCGTCGAATGTCAACAAATTTCGTAAACCATCATTAAATAGCTGATGATCGTCGGCAATCAGAATACTGGTAAGCGTATCATCCGAAACCATACTTCTACTTCGCTAAAGAGGCACTTCCAGGGTTGCCGTCGTACCCCGCTCTCCAGAATCGACAAGCAATTTTGAATCCAGATAGGCCACACGGGAGCGAATATTGCGTAATCCAATGCCGACCGGCTGCTCAGATTTAGACGTTTGATAACCCTGCCCGTCATCTTCGACGAGCAAAAATACCTGTTTCGGATAGAAAATCAATTGGATGGTAATATGACTCGCTTTAGCGTGTTTAATCGCATTAGTAATCAGTTCAACGGCAATTCGATAAATAGTCAGTTCGGCTTCATCATCCAGCCGTCGCTCCTCTCCATAGTGAATAAATAGAAATTCGATCGCAGAACTGGCTTCAGCTCGGCTAACAATTTCCCGAATGGATTCGGTGAGGCCAAGTCGGGTGAATTCGGGCGGCATCAGATGGTGCGAAATATGACGGAGATCAATAATCGCCTTCTCCATCAAATGAATGGAGATTTTCAGGGCTTCGGATGGGTTGGAAATACGCTGCAATCGGCCTTTAATGGTCGATAAGGTAGCACCCAGATCATCGTGTAAGTCGGCGGCTAACCGTTGGCGCTCTTCCTCCTGAGCCTGTAATACCCGCTTCATTTCGCTCCGTTGTCGACGTAATCGGTTACGGGTATAGAGCCGGACGGAAGCATAAGCGATCGATAAAATGATCATTGACAGCAGCAGTCGGAACCAGGATGTTTTCCACCAGGGCGGACGAATCGTCACTTGAATCGACGCCCCTTTTTGATTCCATACCCCGTCGTTATTCGACCCTTTAACCCGAAATACATACGTTCCGGGTTCGAGATCTGTATAGCTAATGTATCGCCTTGAGCCACTGTAAACCCAG
The DNA here is from genome assembly GCF_054776975.1 of Spirosoma harenae. NCBI lineage: Bacteria > Pseudomonadati > Bacteroidota > Cytophagia > Cytophagales > Cytophagaceae > Spirosoma > Spirosoma harenae. Next base: position 147,438 of record NZ_BAAHBD010000031.1, read on the forward strand.
CTTTTATCCAATCCGACAAGCTGGTAGGCATACTGATTTTTAGATGGATTTGCATAATCCAGCGCGGCAAATTCAAACGATAGAAAGTTCTTATCGTAATCAAGATCAATTGTTGACGAATTCTCCAAACCCGCGATGGGCGTATCAAACAGTTTTACCTGAGTAATCACAATTGGCGGAATATGGTCGTTCATTGCCAGACGCCGAGGATCGAAAGCAGTAAAACCGTTATCTCCGCCAAAGTAAAGTATACCATCTTTTCCCTTACAGTGCGGTCGCCGGAAGGAATTGTTTTGCTGACCGTCATTTACTTCATAATTGCGAAACGTTTTGGTTTTAGGCGAAAAACATGATAGACCCTTATAAGTGCCCAGCCATAAATTACCCTGATTGTCTTCATCAATTGAAAAAACCGAATTGTCAGCCAGACCAGCCGCTTTTGTAAAGGTCTGAAAGGTTTCCGTTTTATAATCAAATTGACATAAACCACCGCCAATAGTGCCTACCCACAGATTCCCTTTGCAATCCTGAAAAATGCTCGAAACTCCATCGGATGGGATACTGCCTGGTTTACCCAAATCGGGCCGGTAATGGGTAAATCGTCCAGTTTTACGATCGAGCCGATTGAGCGCTTTATTATCTGTACCGATCCAGAGATTTCCCCGATTATCTTCCAGCAGTTCTCTCGCGTACGCTTCACTGATCCCGGTTGTATCTTTCGGGTTGTAGGCATAATGGATCACCTTGCTCGTTTTAGGGTTAAAGCATTTAACGCCATTCGTCGTACCCAGCCAGAGCAACCCCTGTTGATCCTGTATAATCTTCAGAATCTGTATGTTATCACCAAGCCCTGGATAGCGATTTCGGTTGCAGGTTAAACAGTCAAATTCACCTGTTTTGGGGGTAAAACGCGCCAATTCACCAAAACTGGACACCCACATAGCTCCATCCCGATCTTCGAGCATTGCTTCTGCATTTCGCTTCGGAAGGCTCTTTGGATTAGTCGGATCATGGCGATAATGCGTGAACTCTCCCGTCTGTTTATTCATCCGGTTTAGCCCATCACCGGTTCCTACCCAAACGGTTCCGGATTGATCTTCGAGAATGAAACTGACAAACTTATAGCTGAGTGAATGTGGGCGAAATGGCAGAGGCCGATAATAAGCGAACGATTGCCCGTCAGGATTCGCTTTATCGACGCCTTCTCCCCATGTGCCTACCCACAACAAGCCAGAGCGATCACTAAATAAAGAACGGATATGAACACTGCTTAAACTGGCCGGATTTACCGGATCAGAACGCATTTGGGTAAATCGGCCTCGTACAGGGTCAAGTTTGAATAAACCATGATCGGGAGTTCCTATCCAGAGATTACCCTCCCGATCATCGGCCATGTATTTAAGCGACTGATTGATCGAAGCATTACTTGTTGGAGATGGATTACCAGTGTATTGATAATGCGTAAACGTTTCGGTTTTTGGGTTAAATCGATCTAGTCCATGATCAGTGTTTACCCAAATCATACCGGATCGATCTTCAAAAACTCGCCACACCTGATCGTGACTCAAACTGCGGGGATTAGCAGGATCATGGCGATAGGAAGTAAAACTAATCTTTGATGGTTTTCCCGAGCCAGCGGACGTAAAATTCATGCGATGCAGTCCCCGTTCACTACACACCCATATGGTCCCTTTTCGGTCACTACAAATAGCACTGACTATAGGCGTTACGAGTTTTCCGTTTCTTTTTTCAGCCAGCAGACTTGCATAGTTTATCGTAGAAAAAGCGCCACTTTTTTTGTCGAATCGTCGTAGTTCATCCCGCCAGTTCGACACCCAGATATTGCCTTCCTGATCTTCGCCCATCGTAAAGATGGTACCCTGACTCAGCGTCCGTGGATTGGGGCCATAATTCGTAAATTTTTCGGTTCGTGGATCAAATTTGCAGATTCCCTGACCAGCCATGCCCAGCCAAATGTAGCCTTCTTTATCCTCCAGCAGTTGATAGATTACATTACTCACCAGCGACGTAGTATCTCCGGGTATTTTTTGATAGGTCGTCATTGTATACCCGTTGTATTTATTGAGACCATTATCGGTAGCGAACCACAAATAACCGTGGTGGTCCTGAATCATAGCATGTACAATCGGATCAGAAAGACCTTGATTAACCGTGAGGTGTTCGAAGCGCAGTTCGGTTGGCTGGCCGTAACAGACCCAGCTACAGGAAAGGAATAAGAGTAAGTAGGTACAAATTACCTGAAAAGCATTTTTCATTGGTTTCCAGCTGGATAATCAATCCCTTACCTGAGCAAAACCATACACTTTTGCCAGGGCAGAACGACCAGAATTGGTTTTCATGAGGGTGGTTGAACGATAAACGCGAAAGTAATCTATGCCGATTTGCATAAAAATACCCCGAAAGGGGTACAAACTGACCTGTTTACCTCACCCCCGACCCCTCTCCTACAACAGGAGAGGGGAGCAGGTCTACATTTTTAGTCCCTCTCCTGTTGTAGGAGAGGGGTTGGGGTGAGGTAAACTTTACAACAATCGATACACTTTCAGAAAGTTAATCAGCTGCGTTGTATCACTCATTCCCATCTTTCGGATCATTTTCTGGCGATGCGTATTAACCGTATTAGGTGTGATAAATAGCTGCCCGGCAACCTGTTCGCTTGTCAGATTCTGGCTCAGTAGTTTCAGGATTTCAATCTCTCGTGTGCTCAGAAGCGCAATCGGCTGGCATTGCCCTGCACGATCAACCTCGAAAAACCTGTGCTCTGATCCGTCGGTCAGATGAAGGTGCTGTTTTTCAGCAGGTTTCACATACGTAATATCGGACACAAGTGCTAAAAAGAAGAGAATATTGCCCTGTGCATCCATTTTGAGCACGATACTTTCTTGGCAAATTCGCGAAACAGTGCCATCTTGCCGGGTCAGTCTGTAATCAAAAATGGCACGAAACGTTTTTAATTTCTCTGGCGACAGGGCAGCAGCATACTCGTTAATAAGCCGGGTCATCGACTCGAGCCCCACCTGATCGTTGGGCGGAATTCTGGAGATCAAAGCCTCTACACCTTCTTCAAAGAAAAGCTCTTTAGGCCAACCGCAAACTCGCTCTACATCGCCTAGAATGAGTGGATAACGCATGGAAATGACGTCTTTAACAGCCAGCGCGGAGCCCTGCAAAAGTAGAGTTTGATTCAACAACGGATTCTGATTGAGCATCTCACTGATCAGACTAATATCCGCAGACGATACGCCGGTATTCCAGGCTTTTTTATACGAGGAGAAACTAAAGGGAGTAGCTTGGGTAGCGCTCATAGGGGTAGTATCAGGTTGAAATGCGTATAATTGAGATCAAGAGCCTATTAAATAATTCGATACACTTTCAGGAAATTCAATAAGGCTTCCGTATCACTCATGCCCATTTTGCGAATCATCTTTTGACGGTGCGTATTTACAGTTTGGGGGCTGATAAATAGTTTATCCGCGATTTGCTCACTGGTCATCTTTTGATTTAGCAATTGCGCAATTTGTAATTCGCGTTTGGTCAGCATTTCCAGTTTCGTACACGCATTCGTAGCATTATCGATCGCATAAAGCTGTTTTACAGAACCATTAATGAATGCCAAATGCTGATAGCCGTCTTTTTTCAGATGCGAAATGTCAGACGCCAGGGCCAGGAAATAAAGAATTCGACCTTCCTCGTCTGATTTCAGAATAAGACTCTCCTGCCCTATCCGCACCTGAATGCCATCGCTCCGGGTCATTTTATAATCGAAAAGAATTCGCAATTGCTGTTGCTCTGACCGGCTGAGTGTTTCTACGTAGTCATTAATATGCTGTGAAATCACGGCAAAACCCAGTTGATCGGCCGACAGAAATTTCGATACGTAAAACGCCACTCCCCCGTCAAAGTATTCTTCCTTTGTCCAACCCAGCAAATTTTCCAGATTACCCCAAATGCCAACATACTGAAAAGTACTAATGTCCAGAATAGCTAAAGCAGTGCCCTGGAGTAGCAATGTTTCATGAAGCAGGGGATTATTCTGGACTAAAGCCTCTATTTCAGTAATATCCGGTTTGAGTAAATCGGAACGCCATATTTTTCTAATTAGGGAAAAAGGATACATGGATTCGCTCATAATGATGTGGAATTACTCATTTGCAGCCCTAAAAATACTGAATGATCAGTATTGAAAGTATAGCCTGATGGTTAGTTAATTTGTAAGATTAACGGCAGCCAACAAGTTATCGATTTGGGTAAAAATACCCCTTTCAAGGTATAGGACTACGCTGTAGAACTACTGAAATTTGACCTGGGGAAGCGGAGTAAACAAACTACCTGATGGCAAATTTTCAAACATACATAATCAGTATTCTATCCACACCGTAACAGGGTTTTCGCTAACGACTCTCCTCTCAACACCCATGAGAAGGCATTGAGATCGTTGCGAAAATCCTTTTTGTTTACTCCAATCTACTTTTGGGCTATGAAACGTACCGTACTGTACTTACTGATCGTACTAATTCCTACAATTACTCATGGCCAGGAGATTTTCAATTACGGAAAAGCATTAACTACTAACCGCACGTTGAATGCGTATATCCAAACGATAAATCGCACTACGGGAGACGTAGCGTTTACTGGCGGTGACAGCAGAGGCCCCACTACACCAAATCTTACATTTACCTGGATTTGGGGAGATGGTACAACCACTAACGGATTCTTTCCCCAAACTAAAAAATACGCCGATGTAACGAAAAATTATGTAGCGAAGGTGGTATCGAATTACTCGAACACGGAAAAGGATACAGTTGAAGTACCCGTGACATTTACAAAATTACAGATCACCCCTACACCGCTTGATCCAAATTTACAGGTTTATATTCCGACGAATTCCATTACCCTCAGCGACGCATATCATTCGGAAAAGTTAAAACCCTTTCCGGATTCGCTCTTTACTACGTTCACCCGATCTGATCTTGAGTACATTCTTTCGGTTGCTGCCACCATTCAATATGACTTTGCCAATTCTGATGTGCTGAAGCGTAATGGAACATTCAAACAGTATGTTCTTCGGGATGCCAGTTTTCCGGGAGGCTATTCGCTCTACGCGACAGTACCAATAGCCTATGCACTGGGCGACGCTGTTGTCAAACAATCGCCCAACTTTATGGTAATCACCCATGAACAAGGGCACAATGTTACGCTGAATGCCCCCGCTAATTACACGACTGACCGAATGTCGGGAGGGAGTGGTTATGCTATTCACGCGGAATCCATGGCCAATATTTTCTCTTATGCCACAGGTTACGAATTAATCAACAATGCCCAGCAATATGGCCTGAGCAACGAGGTTGTTTCATTGCTGAAACCAAGCTATAGTTTTGGTGTGACTGACCTTCGGCGGAGCTTCAATCAATACATCGAAGAAGGCAAACCATTTAACTCCTGGGATAACCCAGCAACGGCGAACGTCGAAATATCTGGCGCTGTATCCGTTGTTTCGTACAAATACATTGACTACGCAGATAAGCAAAAGCTCGGTTTTCGGATCCCAACGAAACGGCTAATGCAGTTTTTTCAACGATGCAACTCCGAATGGGAACGTCGCTACGACAGAACTACCGATAGTCCAGCCGGAAATTCATTCCGGGCGACATTGATGGTAGCAGCCCTATCGCATGCTTTTCAGAAGGACCTGCGAGCCGATTTTCGAGACTTAAACTTCCCGATAAACGACATCGACTGGGCTTTTCTGAACCCGGCCTTACTCGATGTTTCGACGAATATCCTCAGCCTGTCGGCTATAGCTAGTAGTACCACTTCGTTTAGTGTTACGTCGACGGCTACCAGTTGGTCTGCCACCAGTTCGCAATCCTGGCTAACACCCAGCGTGAATAGCGGATCGGGAAATCTGGTTGTAACGGTATCTGCTGCGGCCAATACATCGATCACATCCCGAACAGCAGTAATTACTATCACCGCTGCAGGATTCGTAGACAGAACGGTAACCGTTGTACAAGCAAGTGCAGCGCCCAGTCTCGCAACCTCAACACAAAGTTTATCACTCGCTGCAACTCCTGCCGGGTCATCATCGGTTAGCATTTCCTCCAACACAAGTTGGTCTGTCGTCAGCTCACAGACTTGGCTCACCCCCAACATAACAACAGGCACTGGCAGTCAGGTATTGAGTATTTCGGCAACGGCCAATCCATCAGCAGCTCCCCGCACGGCTACACTGACCATATCTGCCAATGGAGTGAGTAGTCAAGTCGTGACGATTACGCAGGCAGGGGCACCCGCAACATTAACCACGTCTGTAGCCAGCTTGACAATAGACGCTACTGGGAGTACACCTGCCGTTAACATCACCTCCAATACCAGTTGGTCAGTAAGTAGCTCACAGTCCTGGCTGACAGCGTCGCCTACATCGGGAACAGGCAATCAGGCGCTAACTCTAACCATAGCTGCCAATACAGTTGTCGATTCACGCAGTGCAACAATAACGGTGTCGGCGAATGGCGTTTCGAATCAGATCGTTTCAATCACCCAGAAAGGTATCGTACTGACTGCCTTAGCCAATCCGCTGGAAGAGTCTTTACGAATTTACCCTAACCCGGTAATCGATAAACTTCACATCGAAGGCTTGCCTATCAATTCGACTATTTTACTCTACGATCCATTTGGGCGATTAGTGAATCAGGCTCGAAATACAGGTGCGACCCATTGGCTCTCGACCGTTACGATGCCAACCGGTGTGTATTATTTACAGGTACAAAGTGGCCAGAAATCCGCTGGAAGACAGGTGGTAAAGATTCCCTAATATTATCCTACTAAAATTAACGTAAACATTTAGATAAATCATTAATTTACAGCAACTTATTGAATACCAAAGAAAAGCAAGTCACGGCAATTTCCGTTAAGAAATCTGTGCTCGCTTTATTAATCATAGACCTTTTAATTTTCATTCGTTCACTAAACCAATTACCATCATGAAAGTACTTCACTGCAAAGAAGTGGGCTTCGATTGCCCTGGCGTTATCAAAGCCGAAACCGAATCCGAAGTGCTGCAATTAGCGGCTCAACATGCTCTGGAAGCCCATCAGGTTTCTGTTACACCAGAAATGGCCGAGCAAATCAAACCCTTAATCCACGAAGAATAAGTAGCCGACCTTATGAAAAAACAAGCCCTATTTCTAATTCTGTTGTGGACCCTTTTAGGCTATACAGCTACCTATGCTCAATCACCTCCGAAAAAGATGAAATTCCTGATTCATATTACCTGCGGTCCCGAAAACCCGACCAAGGCTGCTCTGGCCTTCTTAGTCGCTAAAACGGCCTTAGACGAAGGGCATACCGTTTCGTTGTTTCTGGCAGGCGATTCAGTTCCCTTACTTAAAGACGCTGAGATGGATAAAGTCGTTGGGCTGGGAACAGGCAAACTCCGTGATCATTACGAAGCTATTGTAAAAGCAGGTGGTCGATTCTACTTGTCGGGTATGTCGTCTAAAGCTCGCGGCCTTACGGAGGCTGACATTGCCGGAAAGCCAGCCGAGTTTGCCATGCCAACTGTACTGGTGAAGCTAGCCGCTGATAGCGACCGGATGTTTACCTACTGATATGAAAACCAACTCACGCCGTTCGTTTCTACAGCAGAGTACGGCTTGCGCACTTTCGCCATTTCTGATTACGGACTTTCCAGGAACCGCTCAGGACGACGAGTTTTCACTGAAAGAAGTCAAACTCTTACAGGACATGACGGACTCTCAGTATAAATCGTTGTGGGGTAACCTGAAAGGTATTACGGAAAAAGAGGCCGACTGGAAACCAAATCCTGAATCCAATTCGGCCCGTTGGGTGGTCGGCCATTTATGCTGGTTTGAGGAGTGGATGGCGGATGCGATCGAAAATAAAGGTCGCTACCTGACGGATAAAAATCCCATGTCGGTTAAGGAGCCTACGATAGAGGCTATGCGAGCGCGTTTCGACGCAGCCCGTACCCGGTCGATAGCCGTTGTGAAAGCCCTGACGCCCGAAATGCTATCGAAGAAAGTCATTTTCGTAGGCCGTGTTCCGGTAACTATTTTCAATTTGTTACAAACGCAAACGACGCACTTGTCTGGGCACCGGTTCCAGATTCGCTATATCCGGGGAACATACAGCCGGGTTTTCCACATCACCAACAAAGCGGACTTCGACCCGTGGTAATACACATTAATTTCACCTACTATTCCGTCAACTCCTAATCATGAAAGCACTTTTAGCAACTACCTGTTTTCTGCTTACTGCCTTAACGGCCTATCCTCAGTTATTTAATAAAGCTGAAATAGAGTCTGTTGATCGTCAGTACGAAACCGCTCTTAAGTCCGGCAATCTAACGGCGCTTTTCCAGATCATAGCGAGCGACTGTCTGTTTTATGGCACCGACCCAACCGACCGATGGACAGCATCAGACTTTCGAAAGGTTGTCGAACAGAATGCCGCTCGAAAAACACTTAATCTGACGACAATTTCCCGTGATATTATGCCACTATCGGGAGGTAAGGCGGCAGTCGTGACCAAACAAATCAATTGGCCTATTTTTAAAACCCCCTTGAGCGAAGTTATTGTATACGAGAAGTCAAACGGCTGGAAGATGAAATCCTGGCATTTAAGTGTGTTACTGCCAGACAAACAAAGGCTAAAGTTGAATCAAATGCTGGCGAAATGAAAGAGGTTTTATCCGGTCTTTTTTGGGTGATGCTGTTTACTGTCAGTATCTCTTTTGGGCAGGTCAAACCCTATACAGCCTCGTTCGTCGGAAAGATGGGGCCTGATACTGTGTTTGTTGAAACCTATAGTGTCATCAATAATCATCTGTACGGGAAAGTGTTATTCCGGATGTTTGAAAATCACATCGGTGTGTTCAACATTCATTTTCACCCAAACGGCTCGATTCGGGAATTTAATATGATGGCGATGGACCCGATGAATAGTTCACTGCCGTATCAGGCTACTGTAGCCTGGCGATTTCCCTATAACCGTACTATGGTTTGCGAAAATAATGAATGTACCGTTTATGTTTCCAGAAGGGATAGTCTGCAGGAACTCGTTGTCAAACAAACAGTTGGTAGTATGGATTTCTATGGCGGCTCCAATCCATTATTTTCCCTGATGGAGTGGAACTGTATGCGGTTAGCGAAATCAGGCAAACAAACGCTCGGGCCACTTACTACAACCAATACCAGTGCGGTCAGTAACATCAGTGTTCGTTATACCGGGCAGAATACCATGGTTTTTGGTGGGCCTTTCATCGAATACACTAAAATTAATACAGATGATGAAGGTAGAATCATCAGTACAGATGGTACGGGTTCTGCGTATAATTTTCTGGTAACGAAACACCCACCTATCGACATCGACCAGATCGCGAAACGAATGGCGAAAGCGCCGGTTATCGGAAATCCTTCGCCCAGAGACACCTTAAACGTAACTATCCAGAAAAGCCCAATTAGCGTTGATTACAGCCGACCGCACAGGCGAGGACGAAAAATATTCGGGGCTGTCGTTCCCTACGATTCAGTATGGCGGACGGGTGCCAACAACGCCACCGTGTTAACCCTTCCCCGGAAAATGCAGATTGGAAAAACGGTGATCCCCGCCGGGAAATATAGCCTGTATACAATTCCGAGCCATCAGGGCTGGCGGCTGATTTTCAATACCAATACGACAAGATGGCCGACTGATCCAGATCGAACGAAGGATTTTGCCGAAGTCCCGCTTCTGGTAAAAACGCTGCCGACTCCCAAAGATCTGTTTACCATTGAGATTCAGGAGACAAAAGCAGGCGGTGTATTAAAAATTCTTTGGGACGACCTGGAAGCTTACACCGATTTTATGCTGCTACCCTAGCAACAGCCCATTATACGTTACCACTGATTTATCAGAATCACCGTTCAATCAAGGATTTGAATCTTGCATTGAACGGTGATTTAGTTTGCAGTCAACAACAAATCAACCAATTAGTTTATGCTTCGCTTACTCACCTTTATTACACTTATCGCTGTTTCAGGAACAGCTTTTCGCCCCGCTCACTCCAGCTACTTCGATAGCCTTACCGGCACCTGGAAACGAACTGCCATGACACTAACGGAAAGTACCGGCAAAACAACCGATATGCAGCAAATGATGAATCAGAACATGCCTTGCACAAAAGACATGACCTACACCTTCAGCGCGGATGGTAGCATGAAAACCAATGTACCGGATGCTTGTGGGGCGCTCAAGAAAACCATCGAATCCATGAATGCGTCTGGTCACTGGAACATGAGTGGAAAAAAAGTCGTTGTTACCACTACAATGAAAGATATTCCACCCGCTACATACGAGGTTAATCAGCAGGGGAACACCATGACCTGGGTTTTCAATTATGCCGACAACCCTAAAATGCCAAACCCCACCAAAGCTAAAACCATGACGATTGTGTATACACGCGTGTAAAATCAGCCCTTGATTCGTAGGTACATGGCTATCAGTAGACTTTAGCTATCCATCTCTTACTAGCTAAATCTTTTATCTAATCACGAAAATCCGCATACGTTTCTCGTGATTTATAAACCTACCGTAACTCTAAACTCTCTCATGAATCAATCAGGCTTACCCTCCACGGTCAAACCAATTCGTACCATTCTCCTGGCGGGTCTGGCAACCGGCATGCTGGATGCCCTTGCCGCCATGCTCATGACAATAATTCGGGGTGGCAAAGACCCACTCATTGTATGGAAGTATGTAGCCAGCGGTGCGTTTGGAAAAGAAGCGTTAGCTGGTGGGACAGACATGGTTATCTGGGGGCTGGCTTTTCATTTTCTGATCGCATTAACATTTGCAGCCTTATTTTTCCTCATTTACCCGCTGCTACGTCGATTCATCGACAATACCGTTATAATGGGGCTACTATACGGTATACCCGTTTGGGTTATTATGAACCTTGCGGTAATTCCCTTAAGTAAAATCGGCGCGACACCTTCCTTCGATCTGTCTAAAGTTGCGATTGGGATGGGTATCCTAATGGTCTGCATCGGGCTGCCCAACGCGCTCATTGTTGGCAAACAGTTTGGCGATCGGTAAGCCCCGAGATTGTCTAGGTCAAAAGTAATTACCTCAGTTTGGCTCATTATCAGGAGACCAAACTGAGGTAGAGACATCAGAAAATTAAGTTTCTATTCTAACATCAATGTCGGAATAACTTTACCTGTTGTCGTTGGGTTAATGTACTTACCTGTAATACCAACATTCCAGTAGAAATATCTAATGGTATACTCACTCGCTCAATCGACCCAACCCGACTGAGCTGTTTTTCACTGATTATCTGACCTTGAAGGTTTATTAATTGAACAATCACTGGCTGTTGTTCAACTCCACTGATTTCTATGTTTACCACCCTATTTAGGACAGGATTGCCCAGTACTTTTACCTGTAAATCAGTACTTTTTTCTTGTATGCCTGTTCGGCCACTACCATCACAAACAGCTAACCAGTAATAGGGGTAATTAGTCACATTAGTACCTTGCTGGGCCTGAAGACGAATTATTGGATTATCAATGTAAAGATCTAAAATATAAGGCCCCGAAGCATTTGTAGGCGGTAGTTCATTAGCCACTGAGAACGAAATTGGGTCGCTGGTTTGACCTACGTATTTGGGCGTAAATGTAAGTCGACGCTTATTGGGTTCTATTATTTCACAACGTATAGTCGTAACACCTACAATCCGAAAATTGCTTCCTGCACCGCAAGCTGCCAGCCAGTCATAGACATATGTTGCTCGAGATGTGCCCTGTTGAGCTTTCAGGATAATGGTAGGATTATCAATATACATATTTAACGTATAGGGACCTGGGTCAGTGGTAGGTAGTAATTCATTAACCACTGAAAACGAGATAGGATCGCTGGTCTGTCCGGCATACTGGGGTGTAAACCTAAGTTGCCGCAGACCGACTGACACTGTTTGGCACGTAACATCTGTGACACCTGTAATGGTAAAACTAGTGGGTGTCGGGCCTGCTGTTACACTCAACGAAAAAGCAGTAGACGTAACGCTGTTACAAGTTCCTGTCACGATAGCATAGTAGGTACCCATAGCGGCAGGCTGTACATTCGTCAGGCTCAACGTTGCCGTATTTTGTCCTGGTACTATAGTATTTCCGTCTTTATACCACTGATAGGAGGAAACAGCGCCAGTAGCTGAAACACTAGCCGTAACCATAGCTCCTGCGGCTACTGTGGAATTCGTTGCAGGCTGACTAGTTATGCCAATAACTGCACTCGAAGAACATTGAAACTCATACGCCCCCATATCAATGCGTCCGCCAACGAAGCGTGGATTACCTGCCAAATCAGTCGTTCCGCTAGTAGCCGTTGTGCTGGTAGGATCACCGGCATCAATGGCCGGTGAATTAGGAGTTAGCTGGGTGGTGTTGGCTGACAGAAAAGGCGAAGTATTCGTGATTAGGTTGTCAGTACTCACATCATAATCTGTTACTGTTTGTTCCAATAAACTATTCTGGATACTGATAAATGAAGTTATATGATCATTACGGAACGTTCTATTTCCTCCATTGCCAAACAAAACACAGTTATAAAAACGCGCAACACTGCGGCTAAAACTCGTAGAAACAACAGAAACGACTGCCCCACTTGGAGCAGAGTTTCCTTGAAAGGAACAGTTGATCAGAGGAACTTCAGTTGATGCATTTCCACTAGCAATATAGATAGCTCCTCCAGTATTGGACACGAAAGAGCAGTTTAACAGTCTAAGCGAATGGCCAGCCGAGTTGCTGGTGCCAATAAACATTCCTCCTCCTCCACTAGCTGAATTACTCTCGAAAGAACAATTAACGATTTTGGCGGAATACATCCCCCCCAGTGCTGGAAATATTTGATTACCATTAATAAATGCGGCTCCTCCCAGACTCGAAGCCGCATTAGCTGTAAATAAACAATTTATTATCTGAATATTACTTCGCTCACTAAAAAGCCCACCACCCTGATTATTGGCTTCCTCATTTGCATTACCTCTGGTAATAACAAAGCCATCCAATACTGTGATATTTTTCACGTCCTGACAGCTTACTACGTGATAGCTATTATCGGCATTTGTACGTTCATCGCCAATATTACCCGACAGTGTTGAGCTTGATGGACGACTAATAGGGCGTTCACTTGGTGTGTTTTCACTACCAGCAAACCCTCCATAGACAATTACATTATCCTTCAGGGTAAAGCTAATAGTTCTTGCGGTAGTACTAGTAGGTTTATATAATCCTGCCGCTACCCATACCTGACCACCAGTAGCCGTCAGGGAATTGATAGCTCCCTGCAAATCGGCAGTTGCATTGCTCCAACTGCTTCCGTCCCCACTACCGTTAGTACTGGGTTTTACATAGCGAATGGTTTGCGCCTGGCTGCTGAAACTGAAAAGCAAACCAAGAAAAAAAAAGAATATTCTGGTCGAGCGAATTTTGTCGACCGGTAACGCTGAGTAAATAATTTGCTTCATAGATCAAGGATTAATTATCAGAAAGATAATGATTTACAATTGCACTTAAATCAGATAATATTACCCCTGATACAAATTAGAAACTATCCGTAAGATACGCTTTTGTAGAAAACTACTCAATAACGGCACCTTTGTTGAACGCTCGATTCAACGAGGTTTACAATCGTTTGGTCTGCAGAAGTATAAATATCGAAAGGCATCCTTCGGCTTGTATACACCCCAACCCGATGAGATCAGCCATGTTCATACGCATTACCCTGACCGGGTTGATTCTGTGCGTAACTCTGTCATTACAGGCACAAACCCGTTCGCTTACGATCACCAAACGCTATTTGAATCTACCTGTGGCTCAGTCCCAAGCCAGGGGAACTATGCAGTTTGGTGTACAGGGCAAACCAGAACGTTCGTTCAAGATTCGCTTAGCTGCTGATAAACCCGATTATTGGGTGTTTTGCGACATGTCTGCGTTGCAAGGAAAAACCATTACTATTGGCTATGATGGCAATTCTGAGGGAATAAGTAAAATTTATCAGGATGATAAAATTGCCGGTCAGGATTCGCTCTATCAGGAAACGAATCGGCCACAATACCACTTTTCCACTCGTCGGGGCTGGATTAATGATCCGAATGGTATGATCTTTTATGAGGGCGAATACCATCTTTTTTACCAGCACAATCCCTATGAGCGAGAATGGGAGAATATGTCCTGGGGCCATGCCGTCAGCAAGGATATGATTCATTGGCAGGAATTACCCACCGCCTTATCGCCCGATAGCCTAGGAACCATGTTTTCCGGTTCAACTGTGATGGACTACGAAAATACGGCTGGTTTTAATCAGGGGAACAAGCCCGCAATGGTCGCTATTTATACCGTTGATAATCCGGAAAAAGAAATCCAGTGCATGGCCTACAGTCTGGACCGAGGACGCACCTGGACAAAATATGCTAAAAACCCACTGATTGATTCGAAAGCCAAATGGAACAGCAAGGATACACGTGATCCGAGGGTATTTTGGTATAAACCGGGACGTCATTGGGTAATGGTGCTAAACGAGCGTGATGGACACTCGATCTATACCTCAAAAAACCTGCGCGAGTGGGCGTATGAAAGCCATTTGACCGGTTTTTGGGAATGCCCCGATCTATTCGAACTACCCATTGATGGCGATAAAAGCAAGACAAAATGGGTCATGTATGGCGCATCCACCACGTATATGATCGGCTCCTTCGATGGAAAGACGTTTACCCCCGAATCCGGTAAACACTATTATACGACGGGCTCCATCTATGCGGCCCAAACGTTTACCAATATGCCCGACACCGATCCTCGGCGCATTCAAATTGGCTGGGGTCGAATTCAGCAGCCCGGTATGCCTTTTAATAATATGATGTTGCTCCCTACTGAACTTCAGCTTCGTACCACCAAAAACGGTGTACGTTTGGTTAGTAGGCCGGTTAACGAAACAGAGCAGTTGTTTACACCGGTTCAGCAATGGTCTTCACTGAGCATGACAGAAGCCAATGAGAAATTGAAATCAGTTAATCAATTAGAGCGGTTCCGACTTCAGACAACCCTTAAACTGTCGCATGCGACTAACGCGGGGCTCTCTCTGATGGGCCAGCGAATACTCAATTACGATCTGAATAGCAACCTGTTAAATGGCGTTTTCTATTCACCAGAAAACATGACCAGTATGGAAATCACAGCTGATATTTATGTGGATCGTACCTCGATCGAAGTATTTATCGATGGTGGTGCTTACTCATATTCTCTTGAACGAAAGGCTATTCCGACTTCCAAAGAAGGGCTTCAATTCTGGGGCAATCGAATCGACATCAAGGAACTAAAGCTGTATACTGCCCGGTCAATCTGGAAAGAATGACCCAAAGAGAACAGTATTTTTTGTCATGCAGACGAAGGAAGCATGACAAAAGTGCTTCATGCATAATTTTATACAGGTTTATAGAAAACAGTTACCGTTATGAAGATCGTACTCGTCTTTATTATCTTGATTATCTCTTTGGAAAGTGCTTTGGCACAAGCCCAGAAAGAAAGCACTTCCGAAACGGTAAAGGCAAACGAGCAACTCAACCTCGAAAACGTTAAACAAGTCTGGATGCTGACGTACTTTCGGCAGCGTTACCCAACACGCATTGAGATTGATGCGAAGGGAAATACCGTCGAAGTTCCCCTACCCGATCCCATGCTGATCAATAAGCTGCACATCGCCCTTTCTATAGATGGCCGCCATTGGACGCCTTTAAATGACAATAAACCTGTATGGGATCACCATGTTCGTGATCCTTACGTTCGTCGAGGGCCGGATGGACTTTGGCGAATCCTGTCAACTGGGGGTGGAAAAGGACTTGATCGCGACAAAGTAGGGCCAAGTTGTCTTTATATTACCTCCAAAGACTTGATTCACTGGCAGGTTGAAGGCTCTCTGCCCTTGATGAAAGATGTACGGAATGATTCAGGTGCCCTAGCCAGAAATATTTGGGCACCTGAATGGTTCTACGACAACAAAACCAGTGAGTATGTCTTATTCTGGTCGTCGTCCTTTAAAGATGCAGGTTGGAAAGAAAGTCGGCTCTGGTCCTGCCGGACGCGTGACTGGAAAACATTTACACCGGCCAAGGTATTTTTCGCTCCTCCCTACTCCGTAATCGATGGGACCTTGCAGGAATACAAAGGCACGTATTATCTATTCCATAAAGAAGAGGAATTTGGGGCCAAAACCGGCGAAAGACGATCCATTCGAGTTGCCACTTCGAAAAACCTTGAGGGGCCATACAACGTAATTGATGGCCCCTTGAATAAGGGACAAATTGTGCCGGTCATCACCGAAGGGCCAACCGTCACAAAAGATCCCGTTAAACCAGGCTGGTTATTGCTGTATGATTATTGCATGACGAACCGTTTTGGCGCTTCTTACTCGCCCGACTTGATCCACTGGACTGTTGAAGAGGATGTAAATTTCCCCTCTGAAGCCCGACATGGCTGTGCTTCCATCATAACGACCGAAGAAGCTAAGGCGTTAATTAACAGCTATCCAATCAAAAAATAAAGTCGGTTATCAGTAGCTCTTATTCTCTACTGATTAGTATTTTGAATAATGGTCTATGTAGATTTTACTGACTTTTCCCGTTTGAAAATGTACCTGGATCTGATCCATTTGGTCGGCACCCGTTTTATACCCGAAATACCACTGGGGAGATTGATTCATGCCCGGATCGTAGCCTGTCGACAGGTTCTTTGTCAATAAAGAAATACGGTCAAATTTACGGCTATAGGCGCTTATACTTCGAATGACAGCCAGCTTGTCGTACAAAGAAGAAATTGAGTCTCCGGTTCGCACAGCATAGATTGCACTACTTTGTTCGGGCCATTGGCTTAGTTTCTTACCGCTGTTCAGATACATAGTCTTAACCGACTGCCCTTCGATAGTTATCTGTACGCCTGAATCTGTGCCTGTCTTCTCGTCGAGCAGAATGTACTGATAAAGCGGAATACGCTCTTTAAGGACAGAAAGATCCGCATAAATATTACTGACGACATTCATACTGCCAACCCCCTTCGTCGATTGAAGAGCTTGAATTTTAGGGTAAACCGAGGCTGCCTCTTCGTGGATGGTTATGCCTAAATAACTACCTGCCAGGAGACTATCCCGGACAATCTTGTAGGGTATAGGGTCTGGGCCAGCCGTCGTAGGATCTACTGACCATTCAGGCTGGCATCCAGCGAGGGCTGAGATTAAACATAGGAATCCGATAAAATTTGTCTTCACAGCTTTGTCAGTTGATTTAGCTGAATAGACCGAATCCGTGCGTATTGGGTTGTAAGACGTGAAAAATAATTTACCTAAAAAAGCACGTTTTCTACCGGCTGAATCCGTTCTGGCAGATCCGATTCGCCCAGCATATCTTTCAAATCCAGTTCGATAGTCCGGACGATACTTTGAATCGGTACGTCGTTGATTAATCCTTCAAATGGATTTTCACTATAGTCGCCTGTGTACTCCATCAGCGAAAATACCCAGGATACCACCAGGTTAAAGGGAAGCATCAGCCAGATAAGCTCTGGACCATTCTCGGCAAATTCCTTCAGCATGCCAAACGGAAGAAGAAACGTAAAAATGAAAATAAAGATGGCGCTAGATGTGGCATATTGGCGCGGTAAAGGCGTGTTCTTTATCCGTTCGCTTCGGCCTTGTTCAGTATAGAGTTCGTTAATAATATTTTGTAAGGCAATGTGCTCAAAGTCAGTCAATAAACCCCGTCTTTTGAGGTCTGCCAAATGTTGAGATTGCCGATCAAGCAGTTGAGTGGCTTTATTTTTTTTCGTATTTATCCAGGCTAGTTCTTCGCTGCTAAGGCACTTGGCGGCTTCTTCATCAAAAGAGGAAAAATCAATTCGTCGCTTAAAATAATTGCGCTGCCGAACACTATCTATCTGCTGATGCTCCCAGGCGGTTCGTTGCCACATAGCGTGTTTTAAGGCATAAAGCCATGCCAAATGACGATAAACCAGTGTGCGGATTTCCGTATTCACTTCGTCCTGAGTGGCCGTCGGTGCGGTATCCCGATTAATAAAGGCTCGAGTAGCTGCTCCAAACGACCGGCTAGTATTAACAATGCCACCCCATATTTTCCGGGCCTCCCAGCTACGATCATAAGACTGGTTGTTCTTAAAACCTACGTAAAAGGCTACCGCCGTACCGATGAGCGAAACGGGCAACCAGGGAACAGCAACCCATTTCCAACCCAAATATTCGTAAGAGAGCAAAGCAATGAGGCCTGTGAACAGCGACCAAAGTATCAACCTCCAGCTGATAAAATAGATGATTCTAAAATTAAAATAGTGCTTAACGTACATCTTGTTGATTAGTCGATAAGTGAAGGAATTTTATACTATTTCGAATTTCTTCTTAGTCGATTATACTTGATTTTTACAAACATATATGATAGCGTCAGGTTTGTAAAACCAGTAAATAACATCAATCCGAAATTTTCCTACAACGAACAGTCTGGTTGTGCTCTATAATCCTTCCCAAATGACTTTTGAATAGCTGTTCCAGGCCCCATTTAGCCAGCCTTCCCAGGATGTTGAGTGGCAACTATCTTCTTGATATAGCTATTAATCTGTCAGATTATTTTTAGTCATATATTGCTGTAATTTTTGTTTAATTCCCTCGTCGTTTATTTGCGAATCGCTTAGAAACCTGTAAGCCATTTTTGAAATAAACCTATTCTCACTATCAAGTAAATTCGCAATGTTGCTTTTTATTGTGGAATCAAGAATTATTTGCTTTTTCATTAATTTAAAAATCTTCTGTATTACTAATGGATTTTCTTTCGATAAATTCGAGATTAGAATATAAATTGATTCCGACGATATAGGCTCATAAGTACCAAGTCTGTCAAGTAACATTTGCTTAGTTCCAAAATCGGATTGAGCAAATAATTTTGAGAATGTTTGCTGAACTACTCCAGCATCAATGCCAGGTTCAATCCGAGTAATTGCTCTATAATGCAGTTCTTTTTTGAAATAATTTCTCTCTTTGCCCGTCATAAAAGCAAAGAGAGAAATGCATATTACTATACCTGGTATAAATTGGTTCAACTTTTTCATGAGCAGCCGAAAAAGGACATTAAGCACGTGTCATTTGGGCCGTCAACTCTCTCTGTGGCAGATACGCACCATTGGCACGGAGGGTTTCAACTAATAGTCTGGTATCTAGCGTATTCGTGGCCTGTCCGGTTTTAATCGCCTGTGCGGCAGCCGTTCCCGCTGCCTGCCCTAAAATATAGCACCCCGGCTGATCTCGAACTGACCTTCCCTACGCCGGAGTTTCCGATGAGCCAGCACATACATTTTATACCAGTATCGATCATATAACTCCCTGAAAGCCTGCTCGTCATCGTTTCGGAGCCGGGCCAGCAATTCGTTATCAGAAAGCGATTGCAGGAGCATTTTACAGAAGATTTATAGACAAAGTTGTAATAAACCTCCGAATACTTCAATGTTCTCCGCTTTTTAATTTTGTGGATTAATGTATCTTATTACAACCAACTCAAGGTCCGACAGGACGCCAACAGCAGGCTTAGATCGGTCACATAAAACAATACCCCAGCCAATAGGCCAGGGTTGTCGACAATCTCTTGAACTTAAACTCTTATAGGTTCGAATTAATCAATAAAACAAAACCCGACTCCAATAGGGAACGGGCTGTTCATTATTAACTCAATGTTTGTAATTAGGTTGATGAAGTGTAATAAGCAGGTTCGAGTATCTCATCATAGGTAAAGTCAAGTTACGGAGGGCACTCATTTTTTAGTTTCAGTTCAAGTTACAGGCGGTATTCTCTTCTAAGTTCAGTTCAAGTTACGAGACACTCTTCTCAAAATCGGTCAAGTTACAGGGGTACTTTTTTCAGTTCAGTTCAAGTTACAGTCGGTACGCTTCCTTTTGAATTCAGTTCAAGTTACGATAGGTACTCTCTTTCAAGTTTAGTTCAAGTTACGATTGGTATTCTGCTTCCAGCTTAGTTCAAGTTACGGCTTCTGTGAAATCTCTCGAGCGATTCAGTGAGCCAAAATTAGCGGGTTCAGCCGCGATAGCCATTGCGAAAACCGTTCAACTAATTATGATTTACCATTAATCACTAATTATCTATTAATCAATCACTTAAAAAAATATGAAAAGTCAATTTTTAGATATTGTTACGCAGATTTTCGTTTTTGTTGCCAGACATTTCACATAGTTACTTGCAAGACAGAAAACCCTAACCAGTGATGGCAGGGGCTTCTGTTGCTGCACAGTATGTAATGTCAGTTCTTCAATTTTTGCCAACGGAGAGAAAAGGAGAGCAGCCGTTACTCCCAATCAGAAATGAGCTGGTCGTGATGACCCGGAAAGTCGACAGAAAAACCGTCGAGTGGATATCATTATCCCAAAAGTCAGCTAGTCTGTGTGAGTCATAAATCGTATAAGCTACACTAAAAGGTCAGCTCACGAATCCTGTCCATATACGATCGACTTACCCGAACGACATCCCCATTTTGCAGAATGACGTCGTAGCTTGATGGGTATTTCTGAATTTCACGTACATAGTTCAGGTTGATAATATCCGAGCGATGAACACGTAAAAAATGCTGCGGATTCAGTCGGGACTCCAGCGCACTGATACCATAATTACTTAGGTGCTTCCCCCGATCGGTCACCAGCGTAGCATAATCGCCCTCAGCTTCGATGCGCAGAATATCCGCTACGGCCACCGTCACCAGGCGATTACCTGTCTGCACCAGAATCTTTTCCGGATATGCCGCAGTCATACTGAGTAAACTTTCGGCCAGGGGCTGAATTTTTTGCAGGTTAGCCGTCCGTGAATCCGTTACCCGCTGGATGGCCTGTGCGAATCGCTCCCGCGTATAAGGCTTCAGCAGATAATCGACCGCATGGACTTCAAAGGCTTGCAAAGCATATTGATCGTAAGCTGTAGAAAAGATAACCTGAGGAATTTCATCTAGATGCTTGAGCACATCAAAACCCGACAAACCCGGCATCTGTACATCCAGAAAAATCAGGTCTGGACTAAACTCGTTGATCAGCCGAACCGCATCGACCCCATTATTGGCTTCACCCACCACAATCAACGCTGGATAAGCGGCTAAATATTGCTGAATGAGCGTCCGTCCAGCAGCCTCGTCATCAATGATGATCACTTTCTGCATAACGTCTTAGATCCTCAAAAGGGGTTAATAAGGCTTCGGAATGGGTCAAAACAGGTTCTTTTCTAATAGCGGGCAGTTCAAAGCTGACACACACCCCCTGCGGATGATTGTCGCCAATAAGTAACTCCTGCCCATACGTTTTAGCCAGCCGAAGTCGAGTATTAGCCAGGCCCACTCCCAGACCACTATTGGACGAATGAGTCAGGCCAATACCTGTATCTACGATTGTTACCCGCAGATTCGACTCCCGACGGACAATGGCAATGTACACCTCTCCTCCCTCAATCAGCGGAGCTATGCCGTGGCGCACAGAGTTTTCGACCAACGGTTGCAGAAGCATGGGCGGAATCAGATAGTCCAACACATCATCGGGAATAGCAAACTGAATCCGCAACCGATCTCCAAATCGAGCTTTTTCCAGGTCCAGGTATTTACGAACAAACGCGATTTCGTCCCGTACAAGCACCAAATCGGTCTTGGAAGCCTGTAACTGATAGCGAAATAAATCGGCCAGTTCAGCCAGTAGTTCACGAGTACGCTCCTGAGCCGGTGGAACCGATGCACTGATGGTATTAAATACATTGTACAGAAAATGAGGATTGAGCTGAGCTTTCAGGGCCGACAGTTCACTTTGCAGAGCCAACTGCCGTAATTCAGCTTCCAGCATTCGCTGCTGCTGGAGGTCACGGTAATAGGTATAGGCATGAAAAACACCAAACTGAACCATATAAAAAAGCGAGCTAATGTACGTATCCCAGATTTGCCCATCTCCCCGTAGCCGACCAATTCGGAAATGATCCGAAATAGCATAATACAGGGTTTGCCAGAGGAGAATCGACAGGGGAAGCAGCACCAGATGCAGTCCCAGACGCGGAAGCAGCGATAAATGACGCAATCGCACGAATAGCAGATACCAGACGGGAGCGGCAATAATCAGTTTGAGCCCATAATCGAGTAGAATACGGGGCATTTCGCCCAGAAAATCAGCCATCAACCCATGTTTTGACCAAATGCGTCCGCTAATAATAATGGTTCCGTCGTATAGCAAAGCCGACAAAGTATACATTCCCAGCACCAGTACAAGCTGGCGGTAGGTAATTCCCCAGAAAGCCGTTCGATTCCAGTTCATACGATCAAATCTATCCAGGCTAGATTAGTTTTCCTGTTTTTTTCCGACGAATGACCAAATACGTCGCCCAGTGAATAAAGTATGCCGTTGGGCGGCCAATCTAGTACTTCATCGATTGCGGCTGGCTGGTGGCTTGGCCAGCGGGTAGCTTTGACACATCAATCCATCAAAGCTATGAAAAAGCTCTTCTGTTTTTATTGCCTGATCCTTTCGACGTCGGTGGTAGCTCAAAACGCGGACCTCAGGGGTACGATTACCACCACAACAGGTCAGGGAATTCCATTTGTCACAGTGATGCTAAAGCTAGCCACTGATTCATCGCTAGTGAAAGCCGCAGTGGCCGATGTCGGCGGATCGTTTGCCTTCACGAACCTACGTTCGGCAACCTATCGCCTGGACGTGTCGGGAGTGGGCTATTCCGCTTTAACAGTGCCAGGCATTACCGTAAATGAGGGCCAGACAGTTCATTTACCAGCAATTGCGCTCACCCAGGCCGCTACATCATTGACCGAAGTACAAGTCAAAGCCACAAAACCGCTGGTAGATGTACAGACCGATAAGATCGTACTCAATGTCGAAGGCAGTTTAACGTCGGCTGGTAATTCGGCTCTTGAGTTGTTGCAGAAAGCACCGGGTGTTCAAATCGACCAGACAGATAACATCATCTTACAAGGGAAAAATGGGGTTCGGGTTTTTATTGATGGCAAACCTTCTCCGCTAACGCTGGCAGATCTGGCAGCTTATCTACGTACCCTCCAGGCGTCAGCCATTGACGCTGTTGAGATCATTACCCAACCTTCCGCCCGCTTTGATGCCCAGGGCAATGCAGGTATTATCAATATCCGATTGAAAAAGAACCAAAATTTTGGCACCAATGGAAGCGCTATGCTGGGATTTGCTCAGGGAGCCTATTATCCTAAATACAATGGCTCGCTGTCGATGAATCATCGGACTCAGAAAATGAATTTGTTTGCGACCTATACCCAGCGTAATGCCCGCGACTGGGGATATATCAATCTGTATCGCCAGCAGAATGGACAGTTTTTTGACCAGCATGGTGAAACCACCTCACAAACGGTAGGAAATACTGCTCGATTAGGGACCGATTGGTTTGTTAACAAGCGTAGTACACTCGGTATTCTGCTGGATGGCACGCTCAATCAGGGAACCTATAATACGTTAGGCCGTACCCCCATCGGTACACTTGGGAAAGCCCCAAACAGCCTGTTAATTGCGGATAATCAAAGTCAAAGCGACCGGGCAAATGGCAATGCTAACCTAAATTACCGATTTGTCGATACAGTCGGTCATGAGTTAACGGTTGATGCCGATTTGGGCCGCTTCCGTTCGACGAGCGATAATTCGCAACCTAATCGGTACGTCGATCCGATGACGAACGAATTGCTCTCGGAACGAAACTATCACATGAACACGCGAACCAATATTAGCTTGCGAACCTTAAAAGCGGATTATACCCAGCGACTCTGGGCCGGAAAATTGAGTATGGGTTTCAAGCTATCGAACGTGCAGACTGACAATCGTTTTTTATTCTTTGATGTGCTCAGCGGGCAACGTCTGTTGAATAACGATCGCAGCAATCAGTTCATCTATTCGGAAACGATTTATGCAGGATACGGCACATTTGAAAAAAGCCTAGGCAAATGGAAAGGACAGTTTGGTGTTCGCATCGAACAAACTCACTCCGACGGCCAACTTACCAGTGCCACCCAACAAGCCGACTCGCATGTATCGCGCCAATACCTAAACGCTTTCCCGAGCGCCGGACTGACGTACAAATTGAATGCGAACAGTACACTCTCAACTACCTATAGCCGCCGAATTGACCGACCCACCTATCAGAGTCTGAACCCATTCGAATCGAAACTCGATGAACTGTCGTATCAGAAGGGGAACGCGTTTTTGCGTCCGCAATACACCAATACGATTCAGGTATCGCATTCATATCGCTATAAATTGACCACGTCACTCAGCTATAGCGACACGCAGGATTTTTTCACTCAACTAACCGATACGACTGAAGGCAATCGAAATTACATTACCACGCGTAATCTGGCCAGTCAGCGGGTTATATCGCTGAACGTGAGCTACCCACTGAGTATCGCCAAATGGTGGAATGCATTTCTGAACGTAGGCGCCTACCGTTCTACGAACCGGGCAAATTTTGGAGAGGGTAAAGTCATTGGGCTATCCGCCAATGTAATAAGCCTATACATGCAGCATACTATCACTTTACCGGGTTCCTGGCGACTGGAAATGTCTGGTTTTTATACATCCCCGTCGGTGTGGGGCGGCACCTTCCTGAATCGACGATACTGGGGCAGTAGTCTTGGCTTACAACGGAAAGTACTCCATGAACGCGGCAGTTTGGTATTGACCATATCGGACCCATTTAATAGCCAGCAGTGGCGAGGTGTCAGTCAGTTTGGCGGGTTGTATATGGATGCCAGTGGTGGTTATGAGAGCCGTCAGGTGCGGATCAACTTCAGTTATACCTTTGGTAGTAATCAGGTGAAAGGAGCCCGCCAGCGAAAAACTGGCCTCGACGAGGAAAACAAGCGCCTTTAATCCGTTCCTGAATTAATAGATTACGAGCCTACTCCCATACATAAGGGGTAGGCTTTTATCGGTATAGGGGCAATCCGCTTATTTTAACAGGTTGTCCTAAATGAGATAGGATTTGTCTCAAACGAGATAAGCAGAACAACAAATGATGTTCTACTTTTGGCTATTCTAGTTCAACTCCTCTTGCAGTCTGGGAAATTCAACCAAGCCAAAAGCCAATGAAACCTATTATTACCTATATCAGTCCATTGAATTTCAGGAAACTAGTCCTCTTTGTGGCCGTCGCGCTAATTCTGGTCAGCGCATCCCGGCTTACGGCCCAGACAACATCATATTCCAAAGAAGTGCTGGCAAAAATTCAGCAGGTGGAACAGCATCTGGCAGGGAATATCCGAACGTCTGATGACAAAGACTGGACGATCCAGGAGCGAATGAATCACTATAAAATTTATGGACTCAGTATGGCCGTTGTGCGCAACTACCAGATTGAATGGGCTAAAGCGTATGGATGGGCCGATACGGCCAAACACCGTGCCGTAACGACCGAAACACGCTTTCAGGCTGGCTCCATCAGCAAATCGCTCAACGGCGTTGGCGTCATGCGGTTGGTACAGGATAAAAAAATCGATCTTTATACAGATATCAACCAGTACCTCACCGCCTGGAAATTCCCGTACGATTCTATTTCGAAAGGCAAAAAAATCAATACAGCCAACCTCCTAAGCCACACAGCAGGTCTGACCATTCACGGTTTTCCCGGTTATGCCGTTGGAGCAGCAATCCCTTCGCTAACACAGGTTCTTGATGGGCAGAAGCCTGCTAACACACAAGCCGTTCGGTCGATGTTTGAGCCAGGAGTAAGATTCAAATATTCCGGTGGTGGTACAACAATTTCGCAGTTGATGGTCATGGATATCACCAAGCAACCCTATGATCAATTTATGTGGGAGAACGTCCTGAAGCCCATGGGCATGGCAAACAGTTCGTACACCCAGCCACCCGCAGCCAACGCATTACTGGCAACTGGTTACCACGCCAATGGGCAAGCAGTAAAAGGTAATTACCATATTTACCCTGAGCAGGCAGCCGCCGGATTGTGGACAAACCCCAGCGATTTATGCCGCTACATCATCGAAACCCAATTGGCGTACGCTGGTAAATCCAGCAAAGTACTTTCGTCGCAAACGACGCGCCTGCGGCTAACGCCATATGTGGATAGCTCGGCTGCATTGGGGGTATTCATCGTAAAAAAGGGAGCTTCCATGTATTTCAACCACGGTGGAGCCGATGAAGGTTTTTTGAGTACCTATTACGGAAGCCTGACGGATGGTAATGGAGTTGTGGTAATGGTTAATTCCGACAACGGTCGTATTCTGGAGGAGGTTGTGAATAGTGTGGCGCAGGTCTATGGCTGGAAAGATTTTTACAAACCAACAATTAAACCCGTTGTCGCCGTACCGGAAGCTACGCTGGAAACCTATGTAGGTGATTATGAACTGGCACCCAATTTTGTTCTGACCATTGCCCGAGAGCAAAACCGACTCATATCCTGGGCAACCGGCCAACCCAAATTCCCCCTCTTCGCGGAAACGGAGACCCTATTTTTCCCAAAAGAATTTGAGGCTAAAATCGAATTTGTGAAGGATGAATCGGGAAAGGTGAATAAGGCAATTCTGTGGCAGGGCGGACGAAAAACAGAAGCGAAAAAGATCAAATAGGCCCGCTCCTAACACTCTAACAATCAGACATCGGCCTGGCCATTGATTATAGTTTTACTGTCGCATCATTCTATTCAGTAAATAGGAGAACCAAACCTTGAATCGTCGAGCTTTCAATCAACTTATGGGCCTGGGAACCGCTGGCATCCTGCTGCCTGCCCTTCCTCCCTTTTCACGTCCTGTCAGTGCCGAAATCCTACTGGAACCTGGCCTGGATGTGTCGGTAAAGAAACGGCTGGCCGATGCCGCCCTGAACGCAGCAAAAAGCAATGGAGCCACGTACGCGGATGTTCGGATTGGTCGCTATCTACGACAATACGTTATTACCCGCGAAGACAAAGTACAGAACATTATCAATACGGAGTCGTACGGCGTTGGGGTTCGCGTGATCGCGGATGGTTGCTGGGGTTTTGCGGCAATAGTTGACGCTAAACGTGAGGCCGATACGGCTAAAGCTGCCGAAGAAGCGGTGGCCATTGCCAAGGCGAATGCTAAACTGATGAAGCAGCCTGTTCAGTTGGCCACTCAACAAGGCTATGGCGAAGTTTCCTGGAAAACGCCCATTCAGCGCAATGCGTTTGAAGTGCCCATCAAAGAAAAGGCAGATTTTTTGCTATCGGCCAATAAGGCGGCTTTGAAAAATGGCGCTAATTATGTGAACTCGATGCTATTTATGGTCAACGAGCAGAAATATTTTGCTTCGACCGATGGTACGTACGCCGATCAGGACATTCACCGAATCTGGCCCACGTTTACTGTGACGGCTATTGATGCCAAGACGGGAAAATTTGAAACCCGCGACGCGCTGAGCGCTCCCGTTGGCATGAGCTACGAGTATCTGCAAACCAATCCAACCGATAAAGTTACTGGCATCACAACCCGTTACAATAAAGGGTACGATATGGTGGAAGACATAACGGCAGCCGCAAAACAGGCCCGCGAAAAGCATAAGGCAAAATCGGTAGAAGCGGGTAAATATGACCTGGTTCTCGATCCTTCCCACCTCTACCTGACCATTCATGAATCCGTCGGTCATGCAACCGAACTAGATCGTGTACTGGGTTATGAAGCGAATCTGGCAGGTACTTCGTTTGCCAGCCTGGACAAATGGAAATCGAAGATGTTCAACTATGGTAGTAAGCTGATCAATCTGTTTGCCGACAAAACACAGGTCGGGTCTTTGGGCGCCGTTGGCTACGACGATGAAGGGGTGCAGACCAAAAAATGGGATCTGGTCAATGAAGGCATTCTGGTGAATTACCAGGCCATACGTGATCAGGTGCATTTTATCGGAGAGAAAGAATCTCAGGGCTGCTGCTATGCTGATAGCTGGGGCTCGGTACAATTCCAGCGTATGGCCAACGTTTCGCTAGCTCCTGGCAAGGAACGCCTGTCGGTAGCTGATATGATCAAGGATGTGAAAAAAGGGATATACATTATCGGTGATGGGTCGTATTCGATTGATCAGCAACGCTATAATTTTCAGTTTGGCGGGCAGTTGTTCTACGAGATTAAGGACGGCCATATTGTGGGCATGTTGAAAGATGTAGCCTATCAGTCGAACACCCAGGAGTTCTGGAATTCCTGCGTAGCCGTATGCGACGAGCGCGACTATCGACTAGGTGGCACCTTCTTCGATGGCAAAGGGCAACCCGAACAAGTGAGTGCTGTATCACACGGTAGCAGCACCGCTCGTTTTAATGGCGTCAATGTGATCAATACCGCCCGGAAAATATAGCTTATCCTAGTCTTATTGCCGTTTTGTATCAATCTCTAACACACCATCTGAATTGTTGCTATAACATCTAAAGTCGCTCTCGATTCGCTGACGATTACTTAAGGACAGACAATTGCCAAAAGCCGTAAGAATTATCCTAAACTCCTCTTATTACCCAATGGACGATCGGATAATTACCCCCGAGCGCAGCCATTTGACCTGTGCTGACCAAAAAATGAACCTGAAAATTCTGGGTCCCGATCGGTATTGCTAAGTCTGCTAGTAGTTCGTCTACGAGATGAGTTATTTCGAGCCGTTCGACTCGCAGCCGATACGGGTATTCACTGTAAACGCTGGCTGCGGAGGAGCCATTGCCTATATGGTTACCAATACAGCCAGGGCTGATAACAAGATAAAAACTGACGTAGAACGATATCTTACCTTTACAAAATGCATTATACCACCTCTTTGATACCAGTAACCATGAAAAGCTACTTTACCTTCCTGCGCATTGCCATAGTCGCCTTCGCCTTAACTCTGAGCTTGGCCCTCAGTTCTTTATGTGTCCAGGCCCAGCCTCAAACCGATGCCCAACTCACGGCCCAGTTCGATAAGTTGCTGATGGAGCAGTTCAAATCCGACGGACCCGGTTGTGCCGCTCTGATAACCCGCAAAGGTCAAATCATTTACCAGAAAGCCTTCGGTTTAGCCAACATCGAACTGGCCGTGCCAATGAAGCCGGATAATGTCTTCCGGATTGGTTCCATCACCAAGCAGTTTACGGCTGTTGCTATTCTGCAACTGATGGAGCAGGGTAAACTCTCCCTTCAGGATGAAATCACCCGTTTCTTACCCGACTACCCAACTCAGGGCAAAAAGATTACGATCGAGCACCTGCTCACCCATACGTCGGGCATTAAGAGCTATACCGACATGAAGGAGTTTGAAACGATGATGCGAAAAGACATGACTCCGATGGAAGTGATCGATTTATTCAAGAATCAGCCGATGGAGTTTGATCCGGGTACCAAATGGAAGTACTGTAACTCTGGTTATTTCCTACTGGGCTATATCATCGAAAAAGTGTCGGGTAAAACCTATCCGCAATACCTTGAGGAGGTAATTTTCAAACCGCTGGGCATGACTAATTCCTACTATGGCAACGACACTAAGCTTATCAAGAACCGGGCAGCAGGCTATCAGGGCGGCAAGGATGTCGTCAGCAATGCCGATTACCTAAGCATGACGCTGCCTTACGCAGCGGGCTCGATTCAGTCGACGGTCGGTGACCTCTGGAAATGGCATCAGGCAGTACATAGCAACAAACTACTTAAAAAAGAGTCGCTCGCCAGGGCGTTTACCCGCTACAAGCTGAGTGATGGCAAGGAGACCAGTTACGGTTACGGATGGGGTTTGGGCACTTTACAGGGCAGCCCAACAATTGCCCATAACGGAGGCATCAACGGCTTTCTGACCAAAGGGCTCTACCTGCCGCAGGAAGACGTGTTTGTGGCTGTATTTTCTAATTCAACGGCCAATGATCCTGGTGGAGTAGCCGACAAGATCGCTACATTGGCTCTGGGAAAACCCCTTCCGGCTCCTCGTTCGCCTATATCCGTCAGCGAACGTATTCTGGATAGTTATGTAGGTGACTATCAGATGGCTCCCAACTTTATTCTGACGATTACCCGAGAGCAAAACCGGCTTATATCTCAGGCAACAGGTCAGAGTAAGTTTCCACTTTTAGCGGAAACAGAAACTAAGTTTTACCCGGAAGCTTTTGAAGCCCAGATCGAATTCGTAAAGGATGATACGGGGAAGGTCACGAAAATAATGTTATTACAGAATGGGCAGACAACCGAAGCGAAGAAGATAAAGTAGCTATATCAAATTCTACAAATAGCCTAACCGATTAATACTTATTTTCATCAATAAGTAATCTTCTTCTTCAAACTATGAAAGCACGCTACTCGCTTATTTGTCTTGGTCTTGCGTTCTCAGTAAGTTGTCTGGGGCAAAATCGCTCTTCAACCACCTATGACGTACTCATCCGCAACGGACTGATTTACGACGGTTCAGGTCAGAAACCCTACCAGGGTGATGTAGCTATTCGCGCTGATCGTGTCGTGGCGGTTGGTAAGCTGACGAATCTTAAAGCCGCTACCGTGATTGATGCCAGGGGAATGGCCGTGTCGCCCGGATTCATTAACACACTCTCGCATACCCACGCTAATCTGCTCCGTGACAACCTTTCTATGAGCGATTTAAAGCAGGGTGTAACCACCGAGATTTTTGGAGAAGTCTCCTGGGGGCCCGTCAAAACCGAGTCCGTGCGGAACGAAATGAATCGCCAGTTGAAATTATCGTTCGTGAATGATACCTGTTCCTGGACAACCCAGGAAGGGTTTATGCGTACCCTTGAACGAAAGGGAATCACGCCCAATATTGCGTCATATATTGGAGCCGGGGAGATTCGTATGAATGTGCTGGGTGAAGAGAATGTCAGGCCGACACCTGCTCAACTAGCGCAAATGCAGAAACTGGTACGCGATGAAATGCAGGGCGGTACACTAGGTATAACAACAGCCCTGATTTATCCGCCCAATACCTTCGCCAGCACCGACGAACTAATTGCCCTGTGCAACGAAGCGGCTCCCTACAAAGGCCGCTACATTGTCCATATGCGAAGCGAAGCCGACCGACTGGAAGAGGGAATTCAGGAACTGATTCAGATTGGCCGGGAGGCACACGTACCCGTAGAACTCTACCATTTCAAAGCAGCCGGGATGCGAAACTGGCCTAAAGTTGAGCGAGCCATTGCCCTCATCAATGACGCCCGCAAACGGGGCCAGGATGTTTCGGCAAATATGTACACCTACACCGCTGGAGCCACAGGGCTGACCAGTTGTTTACCGCCCTATGTTTTCAACGGCGGCTTCATGGCAGGCTGGAAACGGTTGCAGGACCCCGAACAACGCCGGAAAATTGCCGAAGAAGTTCGCCATCAGACGACCCAATGGGAGAATTTTTTTGTGTTATCGGGCTCGCTCGATAATATCCTGATAACGGGGTTTGAACAGGACTCCCTGAAAAAATACGTGGGCAAAACGCTGGGACAAATTGCCAGGCTACAGGGCAAAGATCCCGTAGAGACCGTAATGGATTTGATTGTCCATGACAAAACACGGGTCGAAACAACCTATTTTCTGATGTCGGAGGAGAATATTAAAAAGCAGATTCGCCAGCCCTGGGTTAGCTTTGGCTCCGATTGCCCGTCGATCAGCGATACCGACACCCTGTTTGGCAAGATGCATCCCCGCGCTTTTGGCAACTTCGCCCGATTACTGGGTAAATACGTCCGCGACGAAAAAGTGATCTCGCTCGAAGAAGCTGTTCGTCGGCTCACCAGCCTGCCCGCTACCAACCACAATCTGCCTAATCGGGGCTTCCTCAAACCCGGCTACTTTGCCGACGTAGTCATCTTTGATCCGGCCACTATTGCCGACAAAGCCACTCTTGAAAAACCCTTTCAGTATGCGGTTGGGGTACAGCACGTCTGGATCAATGGCAAACAGGTGCTGAACAATGGTGAACATACGGGTGCTTTACCCGGTCGGGCCTTGTGGGGTCCGGGAAAGAAAAAATAACTGAAACTATAAAACAAACCTTAACTTAATGAATACCTGTACACAAATGATGGTAGTTGGCTTGTGTCTACTGAGCGCCGTAGCCTGTCAGCAAAAGAAAGCGGATGAAGTACCCGTGCGGACTTCGTTCTTCGATAAATCGGGTATGGACACGACCGTTCTGCCTGGGAATGACTTCTTCTCCTATGTCAATGGGACCTGGCTCAAAAAAACCAAAATCCCCGACGACCAGGTTGCCTGGGGATCGTTTGATCAGCTTTACGAAAGCAATCAACTAAAAACCAAAACCATACTGCAGGAAGCAGCAAAAGCGGGTGCAGGAGCGGGGAGCATTGAGCAAAAAATCGGTGATTTTTATGCCAGTGGTATGGATACAGTTGCCATCGACAAGCGGGGCTATGAGCCTGTAAAAGCAGAGTTAGCAAAAATTGCGGCCCTGAAAGACTACAAACAGGCACTGACTTATTTAGCGGCTAATGAAAGCTATAGAGGAGGAAAATTTATCGGCTTTTATGTCGGTGCCGATGACCGACAAAGTACCATTAACCGAATCAACTTTTATCAGGCTGGGCTATCATTACCCGAAAAAGATTACTACACTCGGACCGACGAAGCCACCAAAAAAATCCGGACGGCATTCGTCACCTACGTAGCGAAGTTGTTTACCCTGACAGGCGTTGACTCTACGCTTGCCAAAACGAAAGCACAAGCGATTCTGGCATTCGAGACAGCCCTGGCTAAATCACATAAAGCACCCGCCGACCTGCGCGACCCAGTGGCTAATTACAACAAATTTGCCGTTGCCGATCTGGCGAAACGAATGCCCGCCCTGAATTGGCGCCCGCTGCTGGATAACATGGGCTTGACCAAAGTAGATACAGTGCTTGTATCTCAGCCCGGTTATTATCAGGCGCTTGCCAAATCGCTTTCGAGCGTACCCATTGAGTTGCTGAAAGATCGGCTGACGTTCGACTGTCTGGATCATGATGCAAACCTGCTCAGCAAGGAATTCGAACAGGCTCGATTTGAGTTCAATAACAAAGCACTGCAGGGGCAGCCAAAGATGCCTGAACGCTGGAAATCCATGACCAGGGTTGTCGACCGATCATTAGGCGAAGCGTTAGGGCAATTATGGGTCAAAAAGTATTTTCCGGCGGAAGCCAAAGAGCGGATGCTAACGCTGGTCGACAACCTGCAAAAAGTGTATCGAGTCCGTATCGAAAAACTCGACTGGATGGCTCCCGAAACCAAAAAAGTAGCCCTGACCAAACTGGATCGATTTCTGAAGAAAATTGGCTATCCCGACAAATGGAAAGATTATTCCGACGTGGAGGTAAAGCGTGATGATTTCTTTGGCAATGTACAACGAGCTCGTAGGCATCAGTACCGGGAAGATTTTGCCAAAATTAACCAACCCGTCGACCGTATGGAATGGGGTATGACCCCACCCACCGTCAATGCTTACGCCAATCCGACGAATAATGAAATTGTATTCCCAGCTGGCATTCTACAATTCCCCTTCTTCGACAAAGATGCCGATGACGCCATCAATTACGGAAGTATTGGCGTTGTGATTGGCCACGAAATGACACATTTATTTGATGATCAGGGCCGTCAATACGATGCCAATGGAAACCTGCGTGACTGGTGGACCAAACAGGATGCCGAACGGTTTACGAAGAAATCACAGGTTGTTGTGAATCAATTCAATGGATATAGCATACTGGACAACCTGCACGTCAATGGGCGACTGACCTTAGGCGAAAACCTGGCCGATTTAGGCGGTATAACGCTGGCCTATCAGGCATTTAAACTGACCAAGCAGGGCCAGGGCTCTGATAAGATTGATGGATTCACGCCCGATCAGCGATTTTTTCTGGGTCACGCCCAGGTCTGGCGTAGTAAAGTACGGGACGAAGCAGCCCGCGCCTGGATTACCACTGACCCTCACTCGCCCGATAAATTTCGAGTCAACGGCCCCTTGGCGAATTTCGAGCCATTCTACCGGGCTTTTGATGTAAAACCCGGCCAGAAGCTTTATAAGCCAGAAGTCGATCAGGCAAAGGTTTGGTAATACGCCTTACCCCCTGAAGGGAGCTTAAGTCGAGAATACTCAAGCAGAGCCCCCTTCAGGGGGTTGGGGGTAAGGCGCAAAAGCTGTCTCAAACCTTACAGTTTTTGTCTCAAACGATATAGCCCCGCTGTGTAGAAGCCACTTATTTTTGAGTGGCTTTTATGCGTTTAGCCAACCGCTTTCCTCTTCCATTCATGCCATGAGTTACCTCCGCTTATCTTTCCTCTTTCTGGTAAGCCTTACTATGCTATCCACTGGGTTGCTGGGCCAGCAACCCAGTGGAGCATCCACACGACAGGCGGTACCCCGTATCCGGTTCGAGCACCTGACTACAGCCGATGGCTTACCGGAAAACTCAGTAACGTCTATACTTCAGGATCACTTAGGCCTGATGTGGCTGGGTACGCAAAATGGACTGGTTCGCTACGATGGTACTACTATGACTACGTTTCGATATGATCCCAGACAACCATTTAGTTTGAAGGGAAGGCAGGTAAGAGCCTTACATGAGAATCGAAACGGCGACATATGGGTTGGCTGCGAAAGCCTTTTTCGCTTTGAGCGAGCTACCGGACGATTTATCGAGTATCCGCAACCGAAAGCGAATCGAGCCGACAAGGAAGTCCGAATAGACTTTCTCCATGAAGACCAACAGGGATACATATGGACCATTACAGCTCAGAATGATTTTGAAACCTATGTACTGGATCGGCTCGATCCTAAAACCAAAACCTGGCTATCCTTTCGCCATAATCAAAAGAACACTCATAGTTTAGCCAGCGATAATGTATATGCAAGCACTGCCAATGTGCTTAAGTTTTCCTTTGCCGAAGCCCCAGACGGCACCATTTGGGTCGTCACCAGAGGGGCAACCGAGAATATACTGCACTGGTTTGACCCCAAAACGGCTCAATTCAACCGCTTTCAGCCAAAGGCATCACCAGATATACTTCACGCGTTTAAAAAGGCTGGCTTTGTGCTACCGGTGGGCGATCAACTTTATGTGTCCAGTTACGTGAATGGGATGTTTCGGCTTAACCCAAAAACTGGCCAACTCACCCAATTCAAACATGATCCTCGCAATCCGGCTAGTCTACAAGCGGATTCGGTTTCCTGGCTCTTTCGAAGTCGGGATGGGCTAATTTGGGTACCCAACCCGCAAAGTGTGGACCGCTTCGACCCCAAAACGGGTCAATTCACGCATTACGTTTCGCGGCCCAACGACCCTACTACGCCCAGCAAGAATTTGGTTAGGGGACTCCACGAAATGCCCAATGGTGATATATGGTTTGTAGCTGGGAACGGCATAAATCTGTATCATCGACAAAGCAATCGCTTTGTCCGTTACGAGCATAATCTGGCTGGTGGAGAGGAAAACTTACAGGGAAACATAATCTTCTCGTTTCTGGTGGATAAAACGGGGTTAGTTTGGGCTGGTAGTTGGGGATTGGGTCTCAACAAACAAAGCCGAATGGCCCATTTTCCGTTACTCACGAGCAAAGCTGGCAGTTCCAATAGTCTGCAAAGTAATGAAGTCAAAACCGTTTACGAGGCTCCATCCGAACCCGGCGTCATCTGGTTCGGTACGGATAAGGGCCTGAGTCGACTAGACAAAAAAACAGGCCTGTACACGCATTATCGGCATGATAGTCTCTCGAGACATTCGTTGGGTAAAGGAGAAGTTTGGGCGCTGGCCGAAGACCCAAAAGGCCGTTTTTGGGTAGGTACAAGTGCGAACGGGTTATATCAGATGGACCGAAAAACGGGCCAATTCACTCGCTTTGTCCCCGACCTGAAAAAGAATCCGAACGAATCGCGTTTTCAATATATCCGCCGACTACTTCCTGCCAGCGATGGTACACTTTGGGTAGTTACTGATGCCGAACTGGTTCATGCCGATGTCGATCAGCAACGCTACCAATATTTCCATAAAACAGCCGATGCCTATTCGCCTGACCTATTTGCTTCGCTTACCCCACTGCTTATTTCTCAACGTCGGATCGCCGACATTCTTCATCCGCAGGGAAAGGTCGATAAAACGGTTGCCTTCGTTCTGAACGCGCCAACTGACCTCTGCGTAGTGATCGGCGGAAGTATGCGCGCCGACGTGAAGTGGGATTATGGCTGGATTGAAGACGCCAACGGGAAGACGGTTTGGGAGATGACGATCGAAAACAGCAAAACGGATAGTTTCTCCGATCAGCGGATCGAAGTCAAAACGCTGCAGTTGCCAGCCGGTCGTTACCGACTGCGTTACCGCTCTGATAACGCATTTTACTACGGTTCGTGGCCGATGTTCCCGCCAATACACGCCGATCTTTGGGGAGTACAGATCGTAAAAGTGACCCCCGATGAGCGGAGTGCGCTCGATCGGCTTATTGCCCGGAAATATCAGCGGGAAGGGCTGTCGGATAACACACTTTTTACAATTCGACAGGATAAGCAGGGGCGAATCTGGACGGGATCTAATTCGGGCGGAGTCTGTATGCTCGATCCTGCAACGGGCCGGTTCAGTACCTGGATGACTAAATTGAACGGTCCGAGCTGCGTGCTGGCTCTGCTCGAGGATCAGTCGAGCGGGGGTTGGTGGGTCGGTGATTATGCCAATGGTTTATTATTGCTGGACCAAACGGGCAAGCGCATTCGCAGTTATAATTCAACGAATGGCTTACCAGGCGACCGGGTTAGCGCGATTCAGCGCGATAAACAGGGCTGGCTCTGGCTAATGACCGACAACGGTTTATGTCGGTTTAACCCCAAAACGGAGCAGTTCCTGTCTTTTACGGATCAAAATGGCATTCCCGCAAAAGGACGTGGTATTGCCGATGGTTCGTTTAAAGCTCAGGATGGCCAGTTGTATTTCTGGGGCTCAAAAGGAGTCAATGCCTTTTATCCTGATCAGGTACAGAACGACACGTATACTCCGTCTGTGATACTGACCGACCTAAGCATCAACGGCAAACTGGCCACGCTGAGCCCTGACGGTCAACTGCCCACTCACGTTTCAATGGCCGACGATATTACGCTGCCACATGACCAGAATGACCTCAATTTCCAGTTTGCAGCACTCAACTATAATCGAGGCAGTGAATCGCAGTATGCGTTTAAACTATCTCCGCTTGATACAGCCTGGTTGCCGATCGGAACCACCCGACAAGCTCGCTTTCTGGATTTACAGCCCGGTACTTATACCTTTCATGTCAAAGCGGCCAATGCTGATGGCGTCTGGAATGAAAAAGGAACGAGTATTCAACTAACGATTTCTCCCCCCTGGTGGCAAACCTGGTGGGCCTATATGGCGTATGCGCTGTTGATTAGCGGAGCCATCTGGACGTTTATTCATTACCGTTCAAGCGTGTTACGTCAGGAGAACCGTATTTTAGAGGAAAAAGTAGCTCGGCGCACGAACGAAGTTCAAGAGCAGAAAGAAGAAATCGAAGCCCAGCGGGATCACCTCGAGCAGACCCTAACGGAACTGAAAACTACCCAGGATCAACTTATTCAAAAAGAAAAATTAGCCAGTCTGGGCGAGCTAACGGCCGGTATTGCCCATGAAATTCAGAATCCCTTGAACTTCGTTAATAATTTCTCCGAAGTATCAACCGAACTGATCGATGAATTAAAGGAAGGGCCGTTTCAGAACTTACCTGATTCAGAGAAAAAGTATGCTGAAGAAATCCTGGGTGACCTGACTAGTAACCTGCAGAAAATCACGCACCACGGTGGCCGTGCCAGTAGCATTGTTAAAGGCATGCTGGCACACTCTCGTACGGAAACCAGCGAGAAACGTCCTACCGATGCAAACGCACTAGCCGATGAATATCTCAAGATTGCCTATCACGGTCTACGGGCGAAAGACAAACGCTTTACCTGTGGGTTAGTAAGTGAATTTGATGGAACTCTAGCGCCAGTGGTAATGGTGCCCCAGGAGATTGGTCGGGTTTTACTGAACCTGTACAATAATGCGTTTTATGCCGTTTCAGAGCGGGTAAAGAAAACGAACGAACCTGACTATCAACCAACAGTTACCGTTAGTACCAGGCAGCTACGAAATGCCGTAGAGATTCGTGTATCAGACAACGGGACAGGTATTCCGGATTCGGTAAAGGCCAAGATTTTCCAACCCTTCTTCACCACTAAACCTACGGGTGAAGGCACTGGCTTAGGCCTCTCTCTTTCCTATGACATTATTACCAAAGGACATAGCGGTACATTCAAAGTAGAAAGCATAGAAGGCAACGGAACAACCTTTGTCATTCAACTACCTGCATAAACTACTATACTTTCACAAACACCTCATTAAGAAATACGTTGAAGTCACGAACAAAATTTTTCGATGTTATCCATGAAATTATTGTCATGCTCATAAACTCGATTATTTTTGTTAACCTCTCTATAACCGTGACTTTACTTCTTACTTAATGACAACCAAAATCTTACTCGCTGATGACGAAAAAGATCTGGAAGATTTGTTTCGTCAACAGTTCCGCCAACAAATCCAGAATAAAACCTACGAATTCTTTTTCGCCCACGATGGTCAACAGGCGCTGACCATGCTGGAACAGCAACCGGATATCGATGTTCTGCTCAGTGATATTAATATGCCCGGCATCGATGGGTTGACCCTTCTCACTAAAGTTCCGCTCGTTAATCCTGTGTTGCGCACGATTATTGTCACGGCCTACGGCGACATGGCTAATATTCGTACTGCCATGAACGAAGGCGCATTCGACTTTCTGACCAAGCCGATCAAGTTTTCCGACCTCAAAAAAACGCTGGATAAAGCCATTCACTCGGCCGCTCAACACCGCGAAATGGTTGAATTGAAAGCTATGGACGAGATGAAAACTCGCTTTTTCGCCAATGTCACCCATGAACTTCGGACGCCACTTTCCCTGATTGTTGCCCCCGTGGATAATCTGCTGGAAACCGCTGAACTACCCCCAAACCATCAACATCAATTAGCGACCGTACAGCGCAACGCCCGCCAGTTACTTAGGTTGTTCAATCAACTACTGGATATTAATAAGCTCGAAGCCAAGCAAATGGAGCTCGTTAACGAGGTAGGCGATTTGCCCGAATTTGTTGGCCAAATTGTTGAGTTATTCCGGCCGTCAACCGACATTAAAAAACTCTCGTTAACCTATCAGACGGATTTACCCGCTGGCAACTATCTGTTCGATGCCGACAAGTGGGAAAAAATCCTGTATAATCTGCTATCGAATGCCATAAAATTTACTCAAACTGGGGGCATTAGTGTCCATCTACGGAAAATGCCTACTGCGGCTCAACTGCTAGTTAGTGATACCGGCATGGGCATTTCAGCGGATAAACTTCCTTATATCTTCAATCGATTCTATCAGGTAGATCAATCGCTGAACCGGACGCACACTGGGACAGGTATTGGGCTGGCTTTAGTCTATGAACTGGTGATTCGCTTAGGCGGCACGATTCAGGTGTTCCCTCAGGAAACTGGCCAGGGAACTCACTTTTTAGTGGAACTCCCCGTGCAACAGGCAGCTCCCGAACCGGATTCACATGCCTTGAAACCAGTCTCTTTCGACCGGTTGGTTGAAACAGAATTGCCTTTCGTTCAAGAAGTACAATCAGAGTACAGCCTGTCGGATACGGCCCCCTTACTGCTGATTGTGGAAGATAATACGGAATTACGGGAGTTTATGACCAACGAATTGGTCAATTCATTCCGAATCCGATCGGCCAGCAACGGGTATGAAGGCTGGGCAATAGCCAAAGACGAACTGCCCGATATTATCGTGACCGACCTGATGATGCCGCGTATGGATGGATATGAACTGATCGAACAACTCCGGCATCATCCCGAAACAGATCATATTCCAGTTGTTCTGCTGACGGCGAGTCATGATTCATCGAAGCGATTAGAGGTACTAAATTCGGGCGTCGATGATTACCTGACCAAGCCTTTTAGTATGAGTGAATTGCGGCTACGGTTACGAAATATCCTGAATCGACAGGCTAAACTGCGGGAATCCTTACTTCGTCAGCTCACACAACCCCAGCCCGCTCCGGTTCAGGCACCAGTAGAAACAATTGAGGAACAGTTTCTGGCCCGATTCTATCAGTTGCTGGAAGGTCGACTGGATGATTCGGCGTTGAGTGTCGAGTGGCTGGCAGGCGAGTTAGCGATGAGTCGCCGGAAATTGCATCGCAAGTTGCAGAGTTTATTACAGTTATCTCCCCACGATGTGATGCGACAGTATCGGCTTCGTCGGGCGATT
The DNA here is from genome assembly GCF_054776975.1 of Spirosoma harenae. Lineage (NCBI taxonomy): Bacteria > Pseudomonadati > Bacteroidota > Cytophagia > Cytophagales > Cytophagaceae > Spirosoma > Spirosoma harenae. Next base: position 187,843 of record NZ_BAAHBD010000031.1, read on the forward strand.
GATCTGTTACGATTGGGGCACAATGTATCGGAAACAGCCTACAAAGTCGGGTTTGAGTCGCCATCGTATTTCACGAAGCTGTTTAAAGAATTCTATCACCAAACACCTACAGATTACGTTCAGGGCTGACTTACTGATTTCCCGTTGGTGGTACTGGTCTCATTTATGTCTTAAAACATACCGTACTATAGCCAGACTGATACCGAAACCGACTGGGTAGGCTATTTTTCTAGCCCCCGTCGTTTTCATCATTAAGTTAGCTACCTGGCAATCGTTATTGCTGGCATTGCAAATTGATTAACCTTAGTCAGCAAATCAGCTTTCGTTTGGTTCAGTGTACTCAGGAATACTTTTGTATTGGCTCCATAGCTACGTTGGCTAATGCCGAATAATAATATCCCTCTATTTCCAGACGGGTCGGTCAGTTGTTTGTATCGATATACGTTTCGCTCAACAATACTCAGCGATTTCCCATCAGGGGTAGCCTGGCTTAGTAGAAAATCAAGTACGTATTCCCCCATCTCTGGCTTTTCAATGACCTGATAGCTTACCATCGGATTCGTTGTTTTTAGTTTCCTAAGTTCGGCAACTTTGCTCGATACGACGTCTTTTACAGGAATGCGTTCGGTCAGTAGATCGAGCAAAAGCATTGACTTAAACTGGGAAAGATCATCTCCTTTGGTAAGGTATTCCTGCTTATAATAAGTAGATGTCGGATGAGACGTCCAGGCTAAGTAATAGGGTGTCTGGCCAAACTTTAGCGGACCAGGAAGTTGTAAATAATCAATGGATGAGCTAGAGGTCTGCGCGAGTGAACTGATAGAAAACAGGCTGGCTATTAGTAGCAGCCCAAGCGGGTGGTTGGTATTCATGGCTGGAAAACTCAGTTAATCAAAATTCTATACCTTTTTATACAAGCATCGAATACGGCTTTACACTCCTGGCAGAAATCGAATGCCATATCCGTGAACTAAGGCTTGCTATCCGGACAAAGGTCGACTCCTTTATCGCGCGAAACCAGCCAGAATGTATAACTGGCAGCTTTGGCGATATTTCTAGTCTTTATTAGCAACTGGAGGAGATTGATGAACTCGCCAAAACCTACCTATTTACAAAACAAAACCCTCGCTAGCAGCAAGGGTATGTTCTAGACTTGTAAACTTGAAAAATGGGTTAGACATTGGTTGATGTGCAACCGCATATTTTCTCAAGAAACGACAAAAGGCCACTGTTTGTTTTTAGAGTAATCAACTCACTCTCAAACCAATACAGATAAACAAATCCCTCACGTACACAGGAGGGATTGTAATCAATGTGGTAGCTTGTCCTTTTTGAGAATAGTATAAAAGTAGCGAATCCTGAGTCAGGCGAAGACGGGGTTTTCCCCGTATTTGAGCAAAACAAAACCCTTACCAAAGGCAAGGGCATGATTACAATCTTAACTTGAACTTTAATTAATCAATTACGTCTGGATGGCCGATTCGGGCTATTTACATGCTGAAAAGTGGGATCAGATTTTTTGTCACGCAGGATAAAACAAAGCCCGATTCTAGTCGGAACCGGGCTGTTCATTGTTTCCTCAAGGTTACTAATAAGTTTGCTGAAGCAAGTCTAACTGGTTATGCTAAAAATCAAATTACGGTAGGTACACTTTTTCCGTTTCAGTTCAAGTTACAGGCGGTATTCTCTTCTAAATTCAGTTCAAGTTACGAGACACTCTTCTCAAAATCGGTCAAGTTACAGGGGCACTTTTTTCAGTTCAGTTCAAGTTACAATCGGTACGCTTCCTTTTAAATTCAGTTCAAGTTACGATAGGTACTCTCTTTCAAGTTTAGTTCAAGTTACGATTGGTATTCTGCTTCCAGCTTAGTTCAAGTTACGGCTTCTGTGAAATCTCTCGAGCGATTCAGTGAGCCAAAATTAGCGGGTTCAGCCGCGATAGCCATTGCGAAAACCGTTCAACTAATTATGATTTACTATTAATCATTAACCAGCTATCAATCAGCTATTTAAATAAAAACCGAAAGGCCATTTTTTACTTTTTGATACGTATATTTTCATTTTTGTTACTGAAGGTTGATATAGATTTTCTATCGAAACACTATCCATAGTGTCGACACAAAACAAGAACACCCCGACTGCTGGCCGGGGTGTTCTTGTTTTGTCATAAACCGATGTTAACCTAGCCAACACTAGTGATGGCAGAACGATGCTGAGAGACAGAATGAGTGGTTCTAATACTCTGCTGCTCTTAAGGTAATCTGACTTGTGGGATAGACTTCAATGAAACGACCAAGTCCATCACTACCAGCCTGCCCTATGTATTCGTCGTTATACAGCAGTACATACATATCCTGATCGAATGCATTCTGGCCGCTAAAAACAACATCTACATTTTCAAAAAAGTAGTTAAACGGAGTTTTTCCTACAGCGCCGGTTATTGTTATGTTGATCACTTCACTTGTAAGTTCATCAACGCGAATGGTTCCCTTTGGTTGATTATCCGCCAGGCTCTCTGTTGTGTATTGGGTTAGTTGATAGGCTCCCACTGTAGCAGAGGCCACATGGGGCCTAACAGACGTGTGACCACAACCAGACAGAAATAAACTACCTATAGATACTAAAACAAAAAATGACTTTTGTAGGTGATTTACTTTCATGAGAAGTTGCTATATAGATGGATAAGTCAATTTAACGAACTATAAGATAATAGCTATTTTTTGAGTAAAAATACGCATAAATATCTTAAGTACTTTATTGACGGCTCATCAATTAGACTCTTTTCTTACAGTAGTCGTACCACCTACACAACTAACTAGGACTCCTGCATGATGAAGCTCGTATCGGGATCAGCCTGCACCACAAACGTTTTCGTCACCACCTGGCCACCAGTTTTCAGGGTCATTTGGTAAGTGCCTGTACCCAGGTTAGACAAATCGAATTGCTGGCTCAAGCCTTTCTTAAGCGCTACTATTGACTGATAAAGCGTTTGCCCTTTTGCATCCCGGATCGAAAGCTCGCCCTTAGTAGCTATAGGTTGTATGTAGAGTTTAATTTTATGGTTGTTAGTCATCACCACACGCGTTTCCGAACCAGCAGGGTTCATCGGATTAGCGAAAGATGCTGTAGTAACGGTCAGACCTAACAGGAAAGCAAGTATTTTTTTCATGGCTTTATTTAGTTTTGATTAACTCTCTGATTTGAACAAAACAAAGTTGCGCTCAAAATAAAAAATAAGAAAATCAAAAATGACGAGTGCCGTTATTAGCCCGATGAATGCGGCCTTTTTAGGGATGAACTACCAAGATACGCTCACAACGCATTAATTATCAGAAGTATATACCAAAATAAATTCACTATTTTAATCAACTATGCCTTTCTTAGATCCTATTTTCCGAATTCTTTCGCAATAACCAATCGAATAACTATTTCGAATTTACTTTGTACTATTATAATATATCCTTAACCTCAATAGCAGTACACTGTCGATAGCAGACATGCATTACAGATTTATAATCCCGTTAGCTGAAACAATTGAATGTAACGCCCGGTAGCGGCTGAAACGTAGCGATTATACACGATTCGATCCCCTTTGTTAGACCATACTACACCATTAATCGGTCGCTGCTCATCGGTCGAACGGGGAGTAAGCCGATGAAACTTTCCACTGGCCAGATCACTCACAAAAATGCTATTATCAGCCGCATAAGCAACCTGTTTCCCATCGGGACTGAAATTGAAGGTTGTTTGTATGGCGAACGGTTGATGAGTCAATTGCCGGATCGGACCACCATTGGGCGAAACCCCAAAGAGCTGAATCAGTCCAGCAGCATCTTTCGCTAAGAAACCGATGAGAGAACCATCGGGCAAGCTTCGTAACCAGTGCCGGGGACCTTCAATGCCGTGTTTGGTGAAAGTAATCCGGCGCTGGGTAACGCCAGCGGGGGGATTTGGGCGGCTCGTGGCTGTACCTTCCAGCGGTCGGCCTGGGCTGGCCTGCGTCAGATCTTCCGGCAAATCCACGACAAACACTTCCGTTAGGAGCTGATTGGATTGATCCCGAACATTACCCTGAAACGCTATGGCTCGTTTTTGTTTACTCCCATCAGCTTTACGATATCCATCGTTACCAATCCAGGTTTCATCAAAAGCCCGCTCGATCTCGTCGCTACCAGCCTTAGGTTGCTCGGTTACCTGAGCAATAACCGTAGCAAACCATTCGCCATCAAAACAGTCGGCATCATTTGAATCGTGTACGTTTACAGGATGACCTTGGGTTAAAACGCCTACCGTCCGAAGATCTTTTACAACTGGATTTGTCTGAGAGAGCCGCTCCATGACTTCATCGTTGTACGTAAAACTGATTCGCTGTCCATCGGCACTCCACTGATGCGCATGCGTTCCCCCGCGTAAAGCACCCGGCACAAACGGAGTTTTAAGGCATCGGGCATCCAAAAAATGGGGTTTCTGCGGCTGATCGACAGCGACCAGCACGCCCGTTCGCCGACTCATGGAATACGGGTATTGAGCGTCGGCATTCCTAAGCCCATGTAAGAACAGCACTTTGGGTTCTATAGGTGAAAACGTAACAGCGCCCGCTCCCGGCCCGTATTCGGTTTGATTGGGCGTTTGATAAAGCTGCCTGATTTCTTTCGTGTTCACATCGACCAGCTCAATGGAACGGGTTTGGCCTAAACCCGTATCGACATTGCGCGTATCATACACAATCCAGCGATCGTCTGGCGAAAATGTCTGGTTATTGTTAAGCGTATGGCCTTTGGCCTCGAAAGTCAGTTGTGTTTCAATCGGCATTGTCTGTCGTTCGCCAGCCAGCAAAAGTCCTAAAAAAAGCGGCCAACCGGGTATCAAGTGTTGAAGAGAGGGCATGACATACATACTAGTAACTCTGACGATACTATCTCATCCGTTTACTGCCATAGTACTGATGTCTAGTCCAATCGTACCTCCTCTCACTAGAAAAATGTTAAAACGGCTCGCAATGTTGTCATGTCAGCTATTTATACAATGTACCTGTGCGCAGACAATCACAAGTACATTATACACGGACAAAAGATGGTTGGAGATTGGTTAATGTTTGCTGTTTGCGGGGTTCACGAAGTTGTTGATTCGTTCTGGTGAAATAGGAGTGTTTCGTTAGAAACGAGCGCTGAATAGAAAGCCACTGACTAGGATCAGGCAGATAGCCGAACGTCAGCCATTCCGTAAGCAGTAACTGACTGATAGACGCATAATCGTCGCGGCCGAGGTAGTCCAGATCGGCATCGCACAGAATGGCTTCTGCTAATGTGGTTGGAGCCTGCGGAAGTCGGGTCGCCCGGATAAGCTGGCAAACCTGTGCGATCTGCGAGGGAGAATAGTCAAACGTTGGCAAGTGACGGGTGGCAATCTGGCAGCTCTCCTCCTCGTGATTGGCATAGACATACAGAAAACCCGCATCGTGGTAGCAGGCTGCTGTGTGTATTAGCGCCAACAATTCGTCATCGATAATACCTTCGGCGCGGGCAATTCGGTTGGCCTGCTTCACTACGTCATACGTATGGTCTATATTATGGTAGGTAAGCTGGTGAGGCAGATGAGCTGTCAACGCATTTAGTATGAACTGACAGGCAAGTTGAGTTTGCATACGTAAAGTGTTACGCCCGTAATCGGGCCAGTTCATCGGAATTTAGTTGGTTTAATACAGTTAGAGCATGCTCGTATCCTTTCTGTACGATGCTGTCATAGGATGACCAGTTCATTATACCATAGCGGCTCACATCGGGATTGAAGTAGAGGTCGGTATACTGAATATTTTCATTACGCCGGGCACTGCTATATAACAATGTAGCATTAAGAATGATTGACATTAATGAAGGCAACCGGAATTTACGTTGCCGCTTCGAGCGAAACCGATCCCGTAGCAGGGCTGATGGACTGGGCATCTGCTCCATAGTCATCTTCCTGGGTTTATCGATACTGAGGTCTACGCCAATAATCTTACCCACCCCGAATCGACTCATAACATCAGAAGGGAAGTTATTAAATGAACCGCCATCTACCAGCAGGTCGTTGCCATCGATCACCGGTGGAAATACCCCCGGAATAGCGGAAGTAGCCAGCAAATATTTGACCATAGCGCCCCGTGTATGAACCTCTTCACGTGCCTGCGTATAATTGCTTGACAGGGCAAAGAAGGTCAGCCAACTATCTTCGATGTCAGGATTCCTGTTACCCGTGAAATCGCTGATGCAGGTTTGAATCATCTGTTCAATACGTCGGCCACGGATCAGGGAAATAAACGGCAGGAAGTTATAGTCCTTCGTTGGGTTGAAATGAGCGGCTTTTCGGAGGTGACGGGTAGTAGGTTCAATGGCTTCATCGAACGAGAAGGTAGCTGCTACCAGGGCACCCACGCTGGTGCCGCCTACATAATCGATTGGAATTCCCCACTCTTGTAAAGCCCTCAACACACCGATATGCGCAAAGCCCTTTGCTCCGCCCCCTGCTAACACCAGTCCAACAGATGTACCGCTCAGGATGCGGGCCAGCCGCGCCATATCCCGACCTAGTTCCGGACGGATGTGGTAGTGCGATTTTACGGCCGGACGCAACGCCAGCCAATCGGCCGTACGGCGCGGATGAGCCGTATCGGACGGGTGTAGTAGTAGTAACGTGTGTGGCACACCGGCGCGTAGTTCGTTCGTCAGATATTGAATTTCGATACGAGTCAGATCGGGTTCCTTCCGGGCATCGGCCAGTAGCAGAATTTCATCAGCCTGACGCAGGCACCGGCGTGTCCACTCGGGAAGGGGTTCTCCAGGCTGGAAAGGGTCTGTTACGTACAGTACAAACTCGTGCTGCGATTCCTGATCGTCGAGCCATTGGGTCAGCTGGCGATAGGCCATTGGGGTTTGTTTGTCTACCTGGGCGAATCCGGGCTGGTTGAAATACGCGTCCACCTCGTCGCTCGACACCACGAACGTTGCTCCCTTCTGGTGCAACAGGGGCGATAGTGCCGAAGTAAACCGAGCAGCCAGGCTAATCGATTCTTCAGGGTCTTCGTGCAAACCAAGTACACAGATATTAATAGGTTTCTTGATCGCTTTTCGCTGCCCCTGCGAGGTACGAAGTCTGTTGATTATCAGCTTAGTTACATTCATCGATACAGCCGGATAGGCTGCAATAACGTTTTCAAAAGCGTGTTGAGATAGTTTCACCAGTACAGTATCGCGCAGGGCAACAATAGTAGCGCTACGGGGATCGCCAGTAAAAATGGCCATCTCACCCACGGTTTCGCCCCGAACGATCTCGCCAATCACCTGATGACGCCCCCGTTCATCCGTTACATACGCCTGTAACCGACCGCTAATAACAAAATACAGGGAGTCGCCCGTGTCGTGTTGTCGAAACAGAATATCCCCACCGCTGATCTCTACCCACTCCAGCATGGGTTCGAGCATAGTCAGCATGGTGGTATCGAACTCCCCGAAAATGCGGTGCAGGTTCGTCAGTAACTGCTCTTTCTGATAGGAATTAGCTAAGGGTTCAATTGTAAGTCTCATAGGAGTTCTCAGGCTGATAGTTCACTGCTTTTTTGATATCATTTCGCTGTATATCAACAAAATACATACTCATATTTGCCTTGTTTTTCGTAGCTATTTCGCCCCGATACCGGCAGTCAAACTGGTCCTGAACTCGCTGATAGGTTGCTCCGGAAATATTGACCTGCCCAGGCTTACTGGCCGACTCGAGTCGGGCTGCCGTATTGACGGTATCACCCCAGATGTCGTAGGCGAATTTGGTAGCGCCAACTACCCCTGCGATTACTGGCCCGGTATGAATGCCAATCCGAATCTGGAACGCCACCTTACCTTCGCGGGCACGTTGTTTTTCGAGTTCACTAATGAAGTCCCGAATTTCCAGAGCGGCCGCTACCATCTCATGGGCATGGCTGGGATGCGCAGCAGGCAGTCCACCCGCGCACAGGTAGGCATCACCAATAGTCTTGATTTTTTCGAGGCTGGGATATTTGCCGATGATATGATCGAAATGCCGAAAGCAGTAGTCAATTTCCTGCACAAGATCAGCCGGAGAAAGCTGTTCGCTGATCTTCGTGAAATCGCGAAAATCGGTGAACATAATCGTTACTTCATCATGCTGGCGCGTTCGGGTGATGCCTTTTACCTTTAGTTCGTCCACCAGTTCGCTGGGCAGGATGTTCAGTAACAGCTCGTCGGAACGTCGGCGGGCCAGATCGAGTTGGGTGTTTTTCTGTGCCAGTTCACGATTGGCGCGTTGCTTGTTGGTAATAAGTCGCCAGAGCAGCCCGGCAAGGGCCAGCAGCAACCCAGCCCCAACCAGCAGGGCGTTCCGGACTGTCCGTTCCTGCTCGGCTTCGGCAGCTTTCAGGGCTTTTTCCTGTTCGAGAATCTTGATCTGATCCTGCTGAAACCGGAGCAGCAACTCCCGCTTGGTCAGCATCGAATCTTTCTGTCCGATGAGGTGGTCTTTTTGCCCAATCAGCTGATCCTTCTGACCAATGAGCTTATCCTGTTGACGAAGTTGCTGGTTGCGTACAGCGAGTTGCTTGTCTTGCTGAGCCAGAATAACCTGTTTTTGTTGCGCTTCGCTACTCAACTGATTCACAGTCTGCTGGGAAATGGCGGCTGCATCAGCGTTTATTCGTGCCGCTTCCTCGGCCTGCGATTTCTGCGTTTCAAGCTGATTTAGCTCGGCCATCAGGTCTACCGATCGCAGTGTTTCTTCGGCGCGTTTGCGGAACCGACGAGCTTTTGCTTTGTTGCCTAATAGTGTATGCAATTTTGAGAGTTGCAGAGCAGCCAGGCCAATTACTTTGGGAGCTTTGAGCTTTTCACCAAGGCTGATCGCTTGTTGCGCATAGGCGAGTGCAGCGGTTGGATCATTGGCCTCCATGTCTTTGGCCATAAATAATAGCACCTCTGCTTTGCGGGTGCTGTCCGTTTGTCGACCCAATTCATTAGACCAGTATGACGACGAACGAGGAGCATTCTGCGCCCAGAGTGGAGACAGCAACCCAAACAGTAAGCCCATCAGTGCCAGGAACTCTATTTGGCAGTTCCTGAAATGTGTAACTAGCTGATGTGAGGTGGAATGAATCCGATTCAGTTCGGGGGCCGAACTAAGCCGACACGAAGCGCCTTGGGGAGGCTTTAGATGAGAAGAGGAAGTTGTTGACATAATCGTTTTAGCTTGCCTAAAGCTCCGATTATGCCTATTCGATTGCTAACACTCATGTTTCATTCTTTAACGCTTATGTTTCATCAAGATAAAAAAAGGGGGTCTAAAGAGCAAAAGCGTGTGATTCTGCCTTATCATTTCACGGATACAGGCATATCTACCCTCACCAACGGCCTGTGCAGAAAGCTCCCTCCACATCAGGTAGCTCCTTATATAGTCGGGCGACTGCCGGTCAATCCACTCTGATTAGTGCCAATCCAGTCGAGACGACAGACAATACTTCAACACCTGACGCTAATCAGTTAGGCTGGACGGTATTATCCTACAATTGGAAAGATAAGTAAGTACTTCCTTCTGAAGCCTTCGTTTGAATATCGTGAGCTACCTCCGATTCAATAAAGACGACATCGCCCGCTAATGCTTCTTTTTTTGCCTGATCGATTTGCACCTGAACGGAATGGTCCAGAACGAAAATAAGCTCAGCCGCTCTATGGCTACGGATGCCAGCAGGCGGGTTCGATTTGTTGATCTGCACAGCAATACGATTGCTCATAACGCTGGAATAAGCTTCTTTTTGTGAGTTACTCCCGGAATGATCAGCATTTGTGGCAATATCCTGTCCCTCAACCCAGTACGATCCCCCTACTAGCCGATACAAATCCAGATCCGGCATTTCGTTAGACGTGTATCGTAGTTGATAATACGTCAGGGGCTGGGCAGCTTTATTAGCTATTCGGAACTCATCTCCTGGCATGATCATAACCAGGCTGCCTGGTTTTAGCGTTTTGCGTTTACCGCCAAGCGTCAGCGTTAGTTCACCCGATCTGATAATCAGAGCCGTCTCTTCGTCAAGTAGTTGCATGGGTTGTTCAGCCTGATTCGGGAGTAGCGTTATGGCCTGTACAAGTAGATGGGCATAATCTCGGGTGGTACCTTCGAGCAAGGTCCGCTCCTGATAACCCGAATACTTAACAACTGGTGCACTGTTGTACGCGTAGACGTTCGAGAGAACAGCCTGAGAGAAAGCTGGCGAGGCTCCTAAAACGACAACCAAACAAAGCAGGAAAAATTTCATAACAAAACTATTCACTCTCATCAAGCCGTGTGGTTTCCGGGTAGCAAATCCAACGATATATGGACGAATCCATAAAATATACGAATTGTCTTTGGTTAAGTCGTGTCTAGCCTGCTTTTTACTTAGTTTGACGCGATTTCAGTAAAGTAATCGCTCAATCAGGGGTAGTACCAATGTTGTTAATGTACCCATAACCCCGATCGCTAATCCACTAGCTGCCCCTTCAACAGCACCTAACTCCAGCGCGCGGGCAGTGCCTATGGCATGGGAAGCTGCTCCCAGCGACAGCCCAATGGCTAGTTTACTTTTTACCCCAACTAATCGTAGAATCATTGGCCCAAATAGTCCGCCATAAAGACCACTGAGTACCAGGAAAGCGATCGTTAATTCAGGGATACCGCCCGAGTTTTTTGATAGTTGCATGGCAATTGGCATCGTGACTGATTTAGGCGCCAGGGAAGCTAACAACACCGTATCCGCTCCCAACACTTTTGCCGTTAGAACGACACTGACAATCGCGATGATACAGCCAACCAAAACACTAAGCAGGATAGCGCCAATATGCCCTTTAAAGTTTTCTATCTGCTCAAACAGTATATAGCCCAGAGCAACCACCGAAGGGCCAACCATAAAGTTCAACAAATGGGCTTTCGCAAAAAACGTAGAGTAGCTTATACCTGAGACATTTAAAAATAAAGCGATCAGGACAACTGAAACCAGTATTGGCTGTAGTAAAGGAAGCTTAGACCGCTTATTGAGGTAAATACCAAACCAGAATGTAACAAAGACCAGCAATAAAGAAGCTAATTCCTGAGACAAAAGCGACTTAAGTTCAGTAGCGAAATGGGTCATTTGGCATACTGTTTACGTTTCGCTCTCGTTTCAAAAAACCGCTGAACCAAGGCTACAATCAGAATAGTCAATGTTGTGCTGACCACAATGGCCACAGTTATTGGTACGACAGCATTCAAAAGTTGTTGGGTATACATTACAATACCTGCTGCTGCGGGCGTTAGAAATAACGCCATATTTCCCGTCAGTAGTTTTGCCGTTTCGCGTACCTTTTCAGGCTTGACCCATTTCAGCGTTAGACAACCAAATAAAGTTAGCATTCCAATAACGCTCCCTGGAATAAATCTGTCGATCAGCAGACTGATTGCCTCACCAAGCCAGTAGAACAAAAAAATCAGTGATAGTCCTTTAATCATCATTTCCCTTTAGAAAATTTAAAACTACTACCTGAATAGTGGCTTTGTTTTAGGCTATGGAAAAAGTCCTACATCTTCATTTTATACTATAAAAAACGATTTAGTCCAGTCACTATTCTCAAAATAATTCAATCCTGTCTTTTACCACTTATTGCCATTTTTGAGGGATTCATCCCCTGATTTCCACACTTGGTAAGATATCGGTTGGTGGAATTGAAGGCCTCACCCATCTTTGTGTCAACATTCACAAACAACAAAGACAAATGAATATGAAACTTATGCACATCAACCGCCCAGCTCGTCCCCGTATCATTGAAGTAGGTGGCCCCGTTATTGGCCTACGTGGTCGGACCATTTATCGGATGCGGGCTCGCTAAGTGAGCACTTCCCCAAGCGGTAAGCTCCCCGAAGTGGGAGCTTTTTTTATGCCCAATGTACTCATTACCCAATCAGCGAACGGGTCAGATGGGATTTGGCTATTGGAAGCCTTACTTTTTTAAGATTCCTTTTTCAACGTTCTCATTAAGCAGTTGCTCCGCATACTGCCAAATTCGATCGGAACCCTGTTGGATAACCTGTTTTTTGGCATACACCTGATCATACTTCACATCGAATTCAGTCCAGGTCCCACCGTTGTTCGACGTATTCTGTAATAGAGGTTCGAGTCGGTCCATGGCTCGGGCAAATTTAGCTTCCGCCGTTTGCCGCTCTTCAAACTCTTCCCAAATGGCTATTAATTCATCTGCCTGCTCATCAGGCAATAAGCCGAAAATTCGTTTAGCGGCTTCTCGCTCTTCCGCCGTATTGTCGTGGCTTTTTTGCGTATCATAGATAAAGGTATCGCCAGCATCTATTTCAACAAGATCATGAATCAGTAACATCTTAATCACCTTCAGCAAATCGATGGGGGTATTCGAATGCTCGACCAAAACAAGGGCCATCAAGCATAGGTGCCAACTATGTTCGGCGTCGTTCTCGGGCCGATCGCTGTTCAATAGCTTCGTCTTACGAAGGATATACTTCAGCTTGTCTACTTCCTTGATAAACTCAATCTGCCTGAAAAGATTTGTCGATTCCATCGGTCACTTTTTGATGATGGGACAAAATTGAGCGGTAGGGCTGTAAACGCAATTGCCAATTGGCAAGAAATGCCTTAGCGGATATTTTTTCGTATCCGACTGAGCGAGGAGGGAGTGATGCCCAGATACGAAGCCAGCATATTGAGCGGAACACGATTGGCTAGTCCTGGATAATGATCAAGAAAATTCAGGTATCTTTTTTGAGCGTCCTGCACCAACATATTACTGGTAAACTTCAATTTATTTTCCAGTACATATGACGTGATTTTAACGAATATATCCTGCCAGCCGGGAATAAGCGCGGCCAGTTGGGCGAAATCTTCTTTGGAGAAAACTACCAGTTGACAATCGGTAATGGCTTCAATATACTCAGCCGAGGGCATTTCATCGCGAAAACTAGCGGTATCAACGACAAATCGGTTCTCATAAACAAAATAGCGGGTAAAACTGTCGCCTAGTTTGTCGTAATAACAAACCCTGAAAACCCCGTCCGTCACATAGCCAATCTGTGTGGAAATTTTCCCCGCTTCGGCAAAATACGCTCCTTTAGCAATACGCTTATGTTTGGCCTTCGCCAGAATCAACGCTCGTTGCTGAGCGTCCAGATGGCCAAATTGGGTCAAATAGATGATGAGTTCTTCCATTAGCCAAAGCTATTCAGTAAGGCACAAACATTGACAGCGCCGTTTACTGATAAACAATATAGGACACCACTATCGTTTTGTAACGCATCAAAAAGCCTTATTACCTCAACTATAGTACAGTCTTCGTCATCAGTAAATGGTTCGGCCGTTTCATAATAGAGGCTATTTCCTCAAGGTATTGGTTGACTTATTTGAGAGTGAATTTGAAGTGCTTTTACCAGATATCAATAAGCCGTTAGGCAAAGGCTGGTCTACACTTGAAGATCATTACAAAACGATAATTGTCCATACCCGACGGAGGAATCAATTGAATCATCAGGCTCAGAGCTGGCTTCGATCCGCATCTCAAGATAACTTATCGTGATTCAGCATTAACTACTTTCCAACCGGGCCAATTAGCCTGCAATGGTCGGTTTTAATACTCTTTTATCTATTAAAGTACTGAATGCTGACTGCCAGGTTTGTAACTAGATTGGCGTTCATTTAATGACCCAGCCCCCTTTTATAAAATGTTCAGCCCGAATCCGTTCGTACAGTACGAAAACGCAATTTGATGAAGGAAATTAGATTTCTTTAACTCCTAACATCGAATCACTATACAGCCGAAATATCCCAAATTCTCGTTAGAATACGGGATATTTCTCGTTTTCAGGATCATTAATAATCATTTTGTTTGTACAATTTTTAATCTTTTGCTTATGAGAAAATGTGTATTGTTTCTAGTTTTTATGATAAGTCTTCATGTAGGTTCAATTGCCCAACAACCAATTTATGTTGGTATTCCTAAGAACCGTTTTGACCACTTTGCATCCGCACAAACAAATTCAAACTGGTGCTGGGCAGCCTCTCTTCAGATGATCTTTAATTATTATGGTATCGATATAACCCAAGCTCAAATTGTCCGACGAAGTTATGGATCAGACCCTTACGGAAATTTGCCCAATTGGACGGGAAGCATGCAGTTAATAACAGCAAATTTAAACAACTGGAGTTTCACAAATAGTGGAATACAGTACTCTGTACAAGCTTCTCTTAATTTGGGGCCTCCTAATCCAACATATATGATACAGGAGCTTTCGGCAGGTCGTCCAATACTTATAGGATACAAGTCAGGACCAAACTCGGGGCATGCTGTCGTTATAACAGCTTGTAGCTATATACAAACAAACCTTGGGCCTTATATACAATCAATTGTTGTTCGAGATCCATGGCCAAGTCCACAGAATATCGCCAATCAAGGTCGAGTCGAATATCCAGCATTAAACCTTGGGAGCCTTATTCAATCTCACTGGTATGTCAGGATACGATAATAGATTACAAACCAGAATACGGTTTAGATGAATAGCATGTTTAGTTCGACTTAGCTTTATTTAATAATAAAGTTTTCGTTAACTAAAAGGCAAAAACGTTCATCAAATACAAACAATTCCCAAGATGAGCTTTAACGAAAAATACCTAATGGTAACAAAGGCTTTATTTAATAAATATCTCATGCAACAAGACATTCATACACCATATGTCACCGATTTTACCAAAAAACAGAATGAAAGCTTTCAATTTCTGACGATAAAGTCTAATGGAAAAGCAGAAATATTCTACCTGTTTACTACCTCCAAGTAAAAAAATGTTTTTCAAGAACTTATTTAATGGAATTTAAACTTAAATTAGCGTCCTAATAGAATCTCGAGTAGAAGTACTTAACTATCCACATAACGTTTCAAGACATGAATCAAAGTCCGTTCGCCCTTCTGAAGTATCGCCAATACAGCTCAGAGTGTTTAGAATCACTTAGAAGCCTGAGAGAGCCAGAGTATCCTACTGTCAATGTACAGATACTAATTCCCTAATTAAGCATACAAGGTAAAAAGCTGCTGATAGCGTTTGCTTTCGACAGACTTATATACTTGTGAACTCAACGAAAGCATAAGTACATAGAACATATTTCGGGTAGTTTGCCTACCTGGACTATGACGGTATTTTATTGTCTGTTAGCTCATTCGTTAACCTACTAAATATCTCTTACACCATGCGTAAACTGTTTACATTACTCTTTTTTGGTATTATCAATCTAGCCCACGCCCAGTATCATTATTACATCCAGTCAGGTAGTTATTTCAGTGGAGCATACACTGTAAAGAAGAGAACCTCTGGAGGAAGTACATTCATTCTATTTGACTTCAACCGGGAAAACAATGCCGTTAAAGCCAAATATTTTGCCCGGAATGCTTACTCTCAATATACAAATTGGAAAGCTGGTAAAGAAATTCTATTAGTCACTGCAGGCGCTTATAGTGACGGATGGACTTCGTATGCTTCACCAGTAGGCCTTTGCGTCGATAATGGAACCATTGTAACCAGAACCCCTAATGATGATATGGACGGGATGGTAATTGTTTATAATGGAGGAGGTCAGGAAGGTGGGGTTGCTGTTGTAGATATGGATGTGAACCCTGTCAGAGCAGGTTCAGTGAGTTATAATCCTCGCACGAATTCCACAGATCGGGTAAATTTTCTGAACTGGGGCCAACAGAATGGACTTACTCTCTTCCAAACTCATCTAGTTTACTCCTCTGATCGGTCAACCAACTTTGCGAATATGTATTATGGCAATAAACGGGAACGACGTTTCTTGGCAGTTTGCAAAAGAGGGGGAATCGTTCACCATGTTATTGTAGATGCCCCCGACCCTCTTGAGCTAAACGTATCTGCTTCTAATGCGAAAACGGTCTTAGAATCAGAAGGTTTCTTAGTGTCATATATTATGAATCTGGATACCGGAGCTAAAAATATATTGTATGGTTATGAAAGCTATCTCAAGGACTACAAGCCTTCCACTGCCAAAATTGAGGAAGCTACTAATTTAATAGTTTATTATAAATAATTATTATATGATATAGCTGCAATAAACTATTAAAAAGTTCCACTTAAGTACTCCTAATCATAATTAACCACGATGAATATCATCAAGTTTTTTTCAATATCTAAGTTATTCATTTTTGCATACATGTTAATTTGCTTAACATGTATGCAATGTAATGGTCAAGATAAGAAAGGATGGAAAAATACCAATAACGATCAGATAGTAAACAGTCAAGATAAGATAAGAATATTAGTCAAAGATTCTCAAAGCGTAAGATGGTTTTGCAGAAATCGGAGAGTGAATATTAACGAATTCTTAAGCCTTAACCCTACAATTAACGAAGAAGATATTCTTAATGAAGGAGAAATTGTATACATACCTATACCTATTAAATGGGGTCGTACAATTAGACCACCACGCCCGTACAATGGAGAAATTACCAATCCTACTTCTAAAACAGTTACTGGCGGTGTATCAGCATCTGGTTTAGCTGGAGAAGGTAAATTACCTAATAAAGATGGAAAATCAACAACAACCACTGGTAAAGAAACAGCAAAAATTACATCACTTGATCCCAATAATCTATTCAAAGAAATCATATTCAGAAATAAGCAGTATCACCTATGTGAAATCGATCCACAGCAATACAAAATTGAGTTATTTAATAAAGTAGAAAATGGAAAGGATGTTTATAATTTTTCGTCACTAAGTGCTAAAAAACAGGGTAAACTCTTGTTTGCTATGAATGGCGGGATGTTTCAATCTGATTTAAGTCCAGTTGGCTTATTTATTTCGGAAAATAAACAAGTTAAAGACATTAACTTATCAGTAGGGCCTGACGACAATTTTCACATGCGTCCTAATGGGATTTTTGGTTTAGACAGTAATGACAAACCATTTATCTACCCAAGTGAAGAATATAAAGGTAATAAGAATATTCGTCTGGCTACTCAATCAGGACCTATGCTTGTCATAAATAATACCTATCATGAGAAACTTACACCGGGCTCCCCTAATGTAAAAATTAGAAATGGCGTAGGGATAAATAAACAAGGACATGTTTTATTTATTGTTTCGGATGATCCAGTCAATTTTTATGAGCTTGCCGAATTATTTAAAGAACAATTAAATTGCAAAGATGCATTGTATTTAGATGGTGTTGTAAGTCAATATTTCATTCCTTCAATACAGCAAAAACCTCGACCAGGCGTAAAACTTGGCCCTATATTAACCGTCAGTAGAAAATAAATTGATTTATTTCCAGTGCTCATTTTTCATACCGTATTCGCTCATGAAAAACTATCTACCACTCCTGCTCGCCCTGATCGGCACAATGGTCACCGCTGCCAGCGCTCAACAACGAATCCAGGAAACTTTTGATACACAAACAATTGATCAAATCAGTACCCTCAAAATCGAGCCCACAAGCCCACAAGAGTATCTCAAACTAACCCAGTTTGCCATTCTAAACGCCAGCGATACGACGAAAGCTAACGCTGATAGATCCTTGAAAGCCCAGGTGCTGCTGGATAACCTAGCCACTCATCTGACCGCTCAGATCAAAAATGAAGCATTGCAGGCTGATGATGAAACAATCCAGACTCTGTACACCCTCTACCGGAAACAGGGCTACAGCATCATTGATATCAGACCCTCTGAGTTCGAAAAGATTGTGCATTATATTCATGAAGGCAAATATGGGTACATCTACAATCGACTCAGCAACAGTTGGTTTTTCATCCCGCTGGTTTGTAGTGTCCTGGTGGTCACCCTTTTTTCAATCAGCAACCTGATTGGCTTAATTCAGTGGCGGTTCCGTAAGCACTATAATTGGTTGATGGTGAGCAGTGTCAGTGTGGTACTGGTCGCATTTGTCTTCCTAATGGTTAAATACAAGTGAAACAAATAGGCTGGCTGATTATTGGCTGGATTATCATGCACGGAGATGGGTATGGACAGACCAATAAGCTGTCTAAAATACCCTTTTATAGAACAAATGCGAGTGTTATAGAAATCGATATAAAACTTAATAACTACGCATCAAGGTTTATTGTCGATTCTGGGGCATCTATAATCTCTATTGGTAAAAGGCTTTATAACGCTTTATATCAAAACAAATTGATTAATGATTCTGATAAAAAATACCATACAAAAACCAAATTAGCCAATGGCACTTTGATTAATGCATTTGTGATCAATATAAAAAAAGTCAACATTGGTGATTTTGAATTAAGCAATGTTGAAGCTATGGTTTTGGAAACCGACGATGTACCTCTTTTATTGGGGCAAAATATCATAGGGCGCTTTAATTCATTTTCAATAGACAATAAGAATAACCAGTTAATACTGGATGGACTTATTCCTGAGAATAATCAAATACTGATTGCGACATTAAAAATGATCCCTTGCAATCTTAACGCCGTTTCGGAATTAAACAGAATTAAATCTGAAATAAGCAAGGCGCAAGCGATTCAAATAAATAGTTTGAAGGTTGAGACTCAAATACCTCGAGACAATGCAGTAAAACGCATTCCTCGTAAAATAACAGTTCGGTATTTTGATAGCCAAGACCTCTACAAAGCAAGCGCATTAGTATCTAAATTAGTCACTCTAGGGTACGAAGAAAATGTAATATTTCTTGAAAATATGACTTTGTATTACAATTCCCCTATTTCAGATTATCTTGAAATTTGGATTAAATAATACTATTTCGTCGGCTTAAAGTCTAATTAATCAGATGTTTACGTGATTTAATATTACCTTAGAATTCACAACTAAATTGATTGCAAATTTTCACTAAAAAGAGCTATGAAATCATCGCTAATTCTAGCCATTTGTATGTTCACAATGGTTTGCTTTATCCAAGTTTCATCTTCTGCAAATGGAGCAGATTTGTTTAAAAACCCAAAACGGCCAGCTTTACAAGCCACGAAAACGAGTATTCTAGGAGCGGCAAAAAAATTACCTTCTTCAAGCGCTGAACACAGAGCACGGGCAATTGTCAGTAAAGTTAACAATGAGCTAGACGAAATTAAATTTATACCTGCTGACAGCTCTTCAGCTGCTAGAGCTGATTTATCCGTTAAAGCTGACTCCGCAAAAAGTATTATTTCGGGTTCGCCTTTATTTAAAGTCAAGAATTATACTAAAGAAACCAATCCAATTCCTCAGGTTGCTATTGACAGGCTTCCAAATGAAACCACTATCCGTTTTTTCCACCCAGATGATGAAGCAAAAGCAGTAGCATTAAAGACATTATTAGTCGAGAAAAAACTCTATCCTGAGCCTTCAATATCTATTGAGAGTATGCTTTCTAAAATAAAAAAAACTATACCCAATTATATTGAGATTTGGATAAGACGTAAATAATATAAATTCAATACATTAACATTTTGATCAGGTGATTCAAAAAAGATTAATGTATTGAATTGTCTTTCCGTTGCAATAGTTCTTATCGGAATAAATACAAAGTACTATTGTAAGCTTTTTTGAAGACACAGTCGAAGAGGGAGGAAATTATATGAAAACCGTCAAGTCGGATCAAATAATGGAAACCCAGTGAAACTTAGTGCTTGCTTGTCTATCAGTTCATTTATTAACCTGTTAAATATCTTTTACACCATGCGTAAACTGTTTATAGTACTTTTTTTTGGCATTATTAACTTAGCTCACGCTCAGTATTACTCATCTATCCAACCCGGTAATTACTTTAATGGAGCACTGAGCGTTAAGAAGAAGAATTATTCAGGTACTAATTATATTCTGTTTGACTTCAACCGGGATGGCAATGTCATGAAAGCCAAGTATTTCGCCCGGAATGCGAATACTCAATTTACCAACTGGAGACGGGGCAAAGAAATTTTATTGGTTACTGCAGGGGCTTTTAGTGATAGTTTTTTGCCTAGTGGCCTTCCAGTAGGTCTATGTGTAGATAATGGCACTATTGTTACTAGAACTCCCGATGATACGATGGATGGGATGGTAATTGTCTACAATGGTGGGGCTCAGGAAGGTGGAGTAGCGGTGGTGGATATGGATGTAAAACCAGTCACTGCGGATAAGGCCAGCTATTACCCCCGCACAAATGCCTCCGATCGGGTAAATTTTCTGAATTGGGGCCAACAGAAAGGACTTACTCTCTTCCAAACCCAATTAGTGTATTCATCTGATCGGTCTTCCAACTTTAATAACATGAGTTTTGGCTCAAGACGTGAACGGCGATTTTTAGCTATTTGCAAGAAGGGAAATGTGGTTCATCATGTAATTGTTGATGCTCCCGATCCACTAGAACTCAATGTATCGGCTAGTAACACGAAATCAGTCCTTGAGTCGGAAGGGTTCTCAGTGTCCTATATTATGAATTTGGATACTGGAGACAAAAATATATTACATGCCTATTCTGGAGCTTATCTCAAAGATTATAAGCCCAATAGTAATGCAAAAATAGAAGATGCTACTAATCTAATAATTTACTACAAATAATAGATGGGAAGTAGCTTTTATTACACCTTTTCCATTACTGGTAAATGGTAAACTTTCAGTACCAAAATTAGATCCAATTCCGATGAATATCATCAAATTTTCTTCATTATCAAAGGTATTCATGTTTGCATCCATGTTAGTTATTCTAACATGGATGCAAACATATGGACAGAATGGACCTAAAATTAAATCTATCAAAAATGATAAAGACAAAAGCGTCTCGGGTTTTTGTCTTTATCATAACATAGATACTCTAGAGTTCAGAAAATTAAATCCTACAGTTGGTGCTATTATAAAAAAAGGCAAAACTATTCTATTACCTCCAAAAATAAATCCACAAGTTTCCGATGTTACGTCATTCACTAATAATGCATCTATAAAAAAAGAGGGGAAAGCATCTAAACGGGATACCATACCAAATAAAAAGGGAGATTTATCTATAAGTCAAGATAGTTTACTAAAAGGAGAATTATTAATAAAAAAAGATAGCTTATTAAGCAAAAAAGGGAATGCAACAGTAAAAAAAGATAGCTTAGTTAAACCAAGAGACACTACAACTGTCTACAGAGAGTCTATTGCGGAATTTTCAGAGCCTAGAGGTAAGTATCAATTATTCAGACAAATTATATTTAGGGATAAAATATATTTTGCTTATGAAGTTGATCCACATAAATATAAAATTGAGTTGTTTAATAAAACAAAAAACGGGAAGAGTGTATATAATTTCTCAGCGATTGAAAGAGAAAAAAAGGGGAAACTTTTATTTGCAATGAATGGAGGAATGTATGAACCCAATCTAAGTCCAGTTGGTTTATTTATTTCAGAAGGCGTGGCAGCTAAAGACATTAATTTATCAAAGCAACCCAGTGATAATTTCCACTTACTTCCTAATGGTATTTTCGGTATTGATAGTAGTGATAATGCATTTATTCACCCAAGTGAAGAATATAAAGGCAATAAAAATATCCGCTTGGCCACCCAATCAGGGCCAATGCTTGTCATAAATAATACCTATCACCCTGCTTTTATAAAAGGATCCGCTAACCTAAATATTAGGAACGGAGTAGGAATAAACGATAAAGGAAAAGTTATTTTCATTCTTTCTTCTGACCGAGTGAATTTTTTTGAATTTGCCGAATTATTTAAAGAAGAATTACATTGCAAAAATGCCTTATATTTAGATGGAGCCATAAGTCAAATTTATGTTCCTTCATTAGAACCTAATGGACCACGCCCTGGCCCAAGTCTTGGCCCTATTTTAACCGTTAGTGAAAAGTAAATTGATTAATTGTCAGTGTACTTTTTTTCGTAATGTATACTTTTATGAAGACTTATTTTCTACTCTTTCTCTTTCTGCTAAATTGTACCATTACTGTCCTTGCTCAGCAACAAATTCAGGAAACATTTGATACCAAAACAGTGGATCAAATCAGTACATTGAAAATTGAGCCGACCACTCCTGAGAATTACCTTAAACTGACCAAGTTCGCCATCCAAATCGCCAATAATACGGATACGGCAAACGCGCAAAAAGCATTGAAAGCACAGGTCTTATTGGATATCCTGCATATCCATCTGGCTGATCAGATCAAAAATAAGATCCTAGATGATGATGATCAGATAGTATGTTTGCTAGACACCCTCTATCTAGCACAGGGCTACAAGATTATAGATCATAGCCCCTCTGAACTGGCTAAGCTCATACATTACATCCACGAAGGCAAATACGCACATATTTATAGTCGATTGAGCAACAGTTGGTTTTTCATTCCGCTAATTGGTAGCATATTAATTGTAACTCTTTTTCCATCAGCAATATAATGGGCTTAATTCAGTGGCGATTCCAAAAGCAGTATAACTGGCTGATGTTAAGCAGCGTCAGTATGATACTGGTCGCATTTGCCCTCCTAATGGTCAAATATAAATAATATTAAGTCTATTACTGAGCTTGTTATAGGTGAATATGACCATGAAATCGATTCTACTTCTTGTCATTCTTTGTGCTATTGAGCTAAACGTATTTGCCCAAATTCCACATCCTATAAGTGGAATAAATATGTTGAAGAATGCAAAATGGCTAACTCAAACTAATGGAAAAACTACAATTCAAGTAAGCTGGGAAAATCCATCCTCAACAAATATCCAACAAAGAGAATGGGTAAAAAAAGCGGTAGAAGCAACCTGGGAAACATATGCAAATATAGATTTTGTAGGATGGGGTAAAGCAGACGCAAACTCTAAAGGTATTAGAATTTTAATTGATAATACGGGTTGGCCACATACTAAAGGTTTAGGAACAGAACTCGACGGTAAGCCGGAGGGTATGTCATTAAATTTTGAATTCTTAGGAACATACAAGTGTAGCCTCTCGAAAGAGGATTGTATTAAATTTATTGCAGTACATGAGTTTGGTCATGCTTTAGGACTTGCTCATGAACAAAATAGACCAGATTGCTTATGCAATGAAAAGCCTCAGGGAGGAAACGGAGGTTTTTATGTAACGCCCTGCGATCTAGAGTCAGTGATGAATTATTGCAATCCTAAATGGAGTAATTTCGGAAAATTGAGTGCAAATGACATTAGTGGCATTCAAGTCATTTATGGAATCCCACAAAATACTATAAATATTTTAAGCTTGGATGAAATAAGGTTTATACCAGCCAATAATTTATTGGTTGATAAAGCAAATACCATTAAAGAGATTGTTTCTAAATCCCCCTCATTCAAAGTAAAAACATATAGCCAGGAAGCAAAGCCAATATCTCAGCAGATAATTGATAAACTTCCAAACGAAAATACAATCCGTTTTTTTGACACTAGTGATGAAGTAAAAGCTATGACACTGAAAAAACTATTGGTTGCTCAGGCTTTTAAAGACAGTACAATAACGATTCAAGATATGAGCTCTAGAATGACAGCTCCTTATCCTGGTTATATTGAAATCTGGTCGAAAGGAGTTAGTATAAGTAAAGTGAACAATAACCTAGATGAAGTTAGATTTATACCTGCTAATAGTTCATTATCTCCCAAAGCGGATTCATTAAAGGATGTCATGGCAACATCTCCTTTATTTAAAATCAAGGCCTTTACCAAGGAAAGTAAATCTGTTCCGATAAGCGCAGTTAATAAGATGAATGGCGGAATTACTATACGTTTTTTTCATCCTGATGATGAAGCAAAAGCAACAGCCTTAAAGAAGTTAGTAAGTGATAAAGGGTATACATCTATAGTGATTGAGAATATGATACCACGAATGAATAAAACTTACCCTAACTATATTGAAGTCTGGGTAAAGCGTATTAATTAATTTAAGCTATTGAAAATATTTGGTTAATTTTTATCATGAAAACTTCATATTATTGGCTTATTTTATTCTTACTAGGTACTATTAATTTGACCTATGGCCAATATTATTCGACTATCCAATCAAACAGTTTTTTTGATGGCAAATTCACAATAAAAAAGGAGACATATTCTGGATATACTTTTATCTTATTTGATTGTTCTCGAGAAAACAAAGCGATTAAAGCCAAGTATTTCGCCCAAAATGCTTACTCTCAATATACAACCTGGAAAGCTGGTAAAGAAATTCTATTAGTCACTGCAGGAAATTTTGTTGATGGTTGGGGCTCCGAAGCCAACCCAGTGGGCCTTTGTGTTGACAACGGCACTATTGTTAACAGAACTCCTAATGACAATATGGATGGGATGGTAATCCTCTATAATAACGGCGCCCAAGACGGAGGAATGGCTGTTGTGGATATGGATGTACATCCCATAAAAACGCCTGATGGCTCTTATAACCCTCGAACAAGTCCGGTTGATCGGGTAAATTTTCTAACCTGGGCACAAAAAAATGGTCTTTCTCTCTTTCAAACACAATTAGTTTATTCCTCCGATCGCTCACCTTGTTTCCCGTTAAATTATGGCCCAAAACGAGAACGGCGCTTTTTAGCAATATGCAAGAAAGCCGGAGTTATCCATCATGTCATTGTTGACGCGCCTGATCCTTTAGAACTTAACGTATCGTCTAGATATGCGAAGTCAGTTCTTGAATCAAATGGTCTCGCGGTGTCTTATATTCTGAATTTGGAAACAGGAGGGCATAACTTTCTTTTGGCCCGCGACGGTACATATTTACAAGAATATAAACCAATTAATCATTTTAAAGACTCTTACCCAATGATTGTTTATTATAAATAAACTAGTAAGAAAGTTCTTCATTAATACATTTAGCAATCAAGGTTATAGAATTATTTCGCTCTAGTTCGGAGCTAACGGGAATGCATTTAATCATTCTATTATTACCAAATTGGCTCATATCCACAGTCCGATTAGTTTTTCTAATTGGACTGTATTCTGGCAGCTATAAAGTTTTCTCCAGTGAATCGACTACTATAGTAAATGAAATAAAATCCCCTAAAATTCTTCATGAAACAGCTAATAAAATAAGAAATTTTTCTACAGATAATAATAGATTCTCATCTGTATCTTCAAATAATGATTCTTTATTCAAAATAGTTACTTTTCGGCAAAAGAAATACCACGTTTGTACAGTCGATCCAAATGATTATAAGATAGAGTTATTTAATAAAGTAGAAAATGGTAATGGAGTTCAAAGCTTTTCCAGTATTCATAATAAAAAGAAAGGAAAACTCCTTTTTGCCATGAACGGTGGGACATATAATCCAGATCTAACTCCTGTTGGATTATACATTTCAGAAGGAAAAACAACTAATCCGGTTAATTTATCGGTGGATAATGGTTCATTTCACACAGGCTCGCATGGAATCTTTGGCGTAGACTATAGCGAAAAGCCATTTATTTATACAGTAGAAGAGTTTAAAGAGTTGAAAAATAAGAAAAACATTCGAATTGCCACTCAATCCGGACCAATACTTGTCATGAATAATAAATATAATCCTAAACTTATACCAGACTCGCCTAACGTAAGAATTAGGAATGGTGTTGGGATTAATAAACAGGAACATGTTGTATTCATTATTTCAGATGATCCCGTTAATTTTTATGAATTCACTGAATTGTTTAAAGAGCAATTAAATTGTGAGAAAGTGTTATATCTTGATGGAGTGGTAAGTCAAATTTACATTCCATCTTTAAAATATAAGACGAATACTTCACAAGCTTCTTTAGGACCTATTTTAACCGTGAGTAAAAAATAAAGAAGTTACTTTAATTAATATAAGTAATGTAATATTCGCTAGTATAAATCTACAGAAATATACGTTTAGTAAATTATCTATATTTTTGATTATATTTTACAGCAAAAGTATTATTTTTAAATCTATTTGATATACACGAAAAATGTATCGAATAGCATATCCATCTCACTCTTTTATCTGTATATTTTTAATTTTCCTCTATGATTTAAGAGTTAGAAATAGGCAAGTGACATTCATTTATGTTGTTAAAAGAAATTTTATGACAATACATATTATCATTAAAACTTTACTTCTTACCTATTAACTTAATTCCACTATGAAATTCAAATCAATACTTTTGTATGTCGCAACTATTGCCTTATTCACTAGCTGCGAGGAAAATGAAGCCAAGCCCGATACTACCTGTGGAGGGAAAGTTACCTTCACACTCATAAATAAAACACCAGAGAGATTGGAAATAAGTGTACAAGGAAGCATCCCTTCGGGATGCGGTTCAGTAAGTCCAGATAGTAAATGTACTACAACTGTACCTACAGGTATTTCTATATCATATGCAGCAAAAGGAATAAGTTCTGGTAAATCATGGAATGGCCAACGTTCATTTGCTAATTGCACAGGTGTTGATTTGAGCCTTACTTATTAACTCAAACAAAAGTACTATCCAAGTAATTGGTATATCTTTTGGCTGCATGAAGTATACCTATCTTTCCCTAGAAAGGTTAGCTATCAGCTTCATGTACGCTACCTTGCCAACCGTTCTTATTTACCTTTAATTATTATTGAAATAGTATTAGCAATGTAAATTATAAGCATTAGTCATGTAGTTGCTAATGCTTATAATTTACATGCTTTAATTAGAATTTATAGCTTGTAAGCATTGGCAATTGGCATTATTCAGCTATGAAAATCTCATCAGTATACATGAGATAAATAAGGTAGTGGGATCTAATTAGAAAGCAGTAAGATGAAATTAATTGTTTGCATTCTTGTATTTACATTTCCCATTTTTAATAATATTATCTATGGGCAGAGTTATTTTGACGGTATGTTTACTGTGAATAGTTATACAACTAATAATCACAATTATAAATTGTATGATTTTTCAAGAGAGAATTCAGTAATTAAAGTCAAATATTTTGCACAAAACGCCTATAGGCAATACAGTGACTGGAAAGCAGGAAAACAGGTACTGTTAGTTACAAGTGGTGCTTTCTCTGATAAATGGGAATCAGATGCAACTCCCGTAGGCCTCTGCGTAGATAATGGTGTTGTTATAAATCGTACTCCAGACGATAATATGGATGCTATGGTGGTAGTTTATAACAATGGAGGACAAGAGGGGAAGATAGCAGTAATCGATATGGACGTCAGTCCAATTACTTTATTTGGCAAGCGATATTGGCCTAGAAATTATTCCTCAGATAGAGTTGAGTTTTTGTCAATAGCAAGGCAATATGGTCTTACTCTTTTCCAAACACAATTGGTTTACTCCGTTGATCGTTCTTCGAACTTTACAAATCTTTACTTTGGAGCTAAGCGCGAAAGACGTTTTTTGGCTATATGTAGAAAAAATGGCTATACACATAATGTAATCGTTGACGCTCCAGATGATTTGGAGCTAAATTTATCAGCAAAATACGCAAAGGACGTATTAAATTATGCTGGATTCGACGTATCGTATATATTAAATTTCGACACAGGTGGTAAGAACATTTTACGAGTTTACAATGGCACTTATTTAAGAGATTTATTAGTTGATTCAAAAATTACAGAATCAACAAACTTATTAGTATACTACAAAGATTATTGATGTTCATTCAAAAAAATAATCGCGTTTAAATCTCATAACTTTCGTCAATAAAAACACAATAAGTAAGGCTCATTTTCCACAAAAAATTAATGACTTATGAAAAAGATTCATTGGAAATTCCATGTAATTAGTATTATATTTCTTATTACTACAATAACAATAAGTTGCAAAACTTTATTTTACGGTGAAATTGACCCGTATTATAAAGAGTTGACTATTTATGCAAAATATGCCACAGTTAATGGAACACCAAGACTTGATCCTGATATTACTAATTCGTCCAAAGCAACTCAACAAAGTGGTCAATACACCTATGATGTTTGCAGCCCCAACAGAGTATGCCTCACGCTAAGAAATTTAAGGCTCAGGGATGAACTTGGAACCTATACTGTTTTGAAAAATACAGATAATAGAACGTTCGATGTAATAACGGAAGAATTAAATGAGGATAAATGGGGACAAGATTCAGAAAATAAATTAGCCATTACAACAACCCAAAGTCTCGACATTGTTCTTGTATTAGATTTTAGCACTTCTTTGGGTGATGATAAATCTAAAGTTATCACATATGCTACAAACTTTATTAGGTTTATTAGTGCGAATAATCCGCAGGCAAGAATAGGCGTTGTAGCTTTTTCGCAAAATATTTCAACCTTTCCTTTAGGGCAAAAAGGAGACTTTACAAATCCTATTAATTTTATTGGTAGACAAACAAGCGAAGATGCTACAAAACTATACGAAGCGATTGATTATGGAATATCTATGTTATATAATTCATCAGCTGAAAGTAGGGCGTTAATTGTATTTACTGATGGAAAAAATAACGCATGGTCTGCCAATACAGGTACAAAATATCAAACAACCGATTATATAATTTCTAGATTAAGAAATTCCGGTACAGGTAGTTCAAGTCCTATTAGTTGTTATTCTTTAGGACTTGAAGGCAAAAGTGGAGGTGTTGACAGTCAGGCATTATCAGGAATTGCTTTAAACGGTGGGTCCTCAGAAATTGCCAGTAGTAGCGCTACACTTGAGAATCTTTTCAATAAATATGCTGCTTCCGTTTCAACAGTATATACCCTTCAGTATAATAGGAATAACTCAGTAGTAACTACTCCAATTCAACTCAGATTTAGGTTAAAAACAAAACTACAATAGCCATGAGCAAATTATACATATTACTTTTATCATTCGCATTAATTAATAATTCATTCAGTCAACGCATTTTCATTCAACCCTATATTGGCTATAATTATGTACAGGTAAACACTTCATCAAATTATCGCCCAGCGGGTAATATTCCTTTAGGTATTAAAGCAGGAATAGGATCTGAGGTAATACAATTTGGAGCCGAATACAGTACATTAGCTTTACCGACAACTTATTTTTTTAATGACCCTTATTCAGAGAATGAAAGGTTCACTGAAAAGTTTAAAGAGGATTATTTAGGGGGACTAATCAGATTAAATTTTGGTGACAGAGACTACACACATCTCAATCTTACGTTGGGCGCTGGTATACTTAATATAAATAAAGAACTTAAAACCACTAATTTATTAACTGTTGAGAATAGCACATATAAAAATAATCTTCAGTGTAATGGTGGCTTGGGATTAAGTATTAGCTTGAGTGAGACTTTCCATATAAATGTTGATAGTCGAGTAATATATAGTCCAAGGCCATCAAATCTCTACGCTACCTTTGTAGATGGAGATAAATTGCATCAGATAAACTACGGAATACTTTTAGGAATTTCAGGAAATTTTTGAGATAGTATGAATTGTATAATAGGTGAATAAAGACGATGAAAACTTTAGATTTCATCACTATGACCAACTAGTTCGAACGACCTTCGCAGCGGTTTGTACTTAATATAGTGTAATAGATGACTATTCATAGCTAACGCCAACTTTTAATCAACAAAAAAGCCAGCCCTCAAGTTGTGGCTGGCTTTCACGTTTTCTTAACCTAAACTAAGTCCGTTGTTATCTATTAATTCTGTCCTCCCACCCGATTCTGTTCGGCTGATGTAGCTGAGTTCCGCTGGCGGGCACTTTTTACGTTCTGATTACCAAATCGATACGTGAAAGTCAGCATGATCCGGCGGCTTTCCCATCGTGAATTAACCCGGAAGTCGATATCCTGTACCAATGCCCGACCACTGAACCGGTTCAGCCAGAAGGGATCGCTTACGTTCAATTTTAGATTCCCTTTTCCATCCATCAGCTTCTTCTGAACACCCAGGTTGAATGCGCCCATGGGTTGTGCCCGGTAGAAACCATATTGCGATGCTGAATTATACCAGCCTGAGACTTCTGCCGACACCGTTTTACTCAGCGTGAAGTTTTGAGATGTGTACAAATTAAAGGCCGCAATTTTTACTTCGTAGGGGCTTCCCGAATAGAACGTCTGGTAGTTCTGGTAATAGGTGTTAATGTTGTTCTGCATCCGCCACCACTTCGTAATCTGTACCGGGAAGCTAAAATTTAAGCTTACATTGTCCATATGCCCCTGATTCTCAGGTGTTACGTAGGTGATGTTTTCAGCAGCAATCTGACGGGGCGTTTCGCGGTTAATGAAGTCCGTTGTGCGGCTGAAGCCCAGCGTGGTCGTAAATGCATTTTTAAACACGTGTGTCAGCTCGACCGAATTGGTGTATTGAGGCCGCAGAAATGGATTTCCTTTCTGATAGGTGTATGGGTCCAGATAGAACACGAATGGATTCAGGTTCTGGTAATCGGGACGGTCGATTCGGCGGCTGTACGAGAAGTTCAGCACGTTATTCGTATCCAGTTGGCGCGATAAAAACAAGGTTGGGAACAGGTTCAGATAGTTCCGATCAACGGTTTGATTCAGCGTTACTGATGTACCAATCGAGTGCGTATGCTCAGCCCGCAAACCAGCCTGTACTTTGAGTTTTTTACCCAGTTTGCCAGCGTAGTTAATATAGCCTGCGTTGATGTTTTCGTCGTACAGGAACTGGTTCGAGCGGCTGGCATCGGGAAGCCATTTTCGGGTTTCCTGTTGTAGTGTATCGTAAATTGAGTTGTTATCGGCGTTTACAAAGCTGCTTTTCAAACCCATCTCCCATTTCGCGCCTTTTTTGGTTGGCAGAACGTAATCCGTCTTGAACGCCAGGATGTTAATCGTTGATGGCATCACGTTCCGAACGTCCTGATTGAGCCGAGTGGGCAAATTGGTGGCATCCGTATAAGCCGTGCTCAGATTATTAGTATTCTCACCACCGTAATGTACGTAGTCCGCATCAATTGTCCATTCGCGTCCTTTCCCCATGTCGTATTTGTAATTCACGTTCGTCGTTACATTCGACATGTAGTTACCCATACTGGTCTGTGTAATCGCTTTACTGGTCAGTTGGCGATTCTCGTTACTAATCAATGTATTGTTCTGACCAGCCGACCGCCAGTCGTTTGAGAATCCATTGACCAATACCCCGATTGTGCTTTTCTGGCTGACGAAATAATCCAGTCCTGCTCGATATGAATGCCCTACAAACTGATTGGGCCGGAACGATGTCTGATCGAAATAGGTCGTGCGTCCATTGAAGGGAATAACCCGATTCAACTCGTTGCTCTGCGAACTTTCCCGATTTGTATAGCTGTAATTACCAAACAGATTGACTTTACCCTCCCGGTGATTCAAGTTCAGGGATGTATTGAATTTTGGCAGATCGTCACGCGCTCCGGCAAGATTGTTTACCCAGCCATAACCAGCACCCAGAATAATGTTTCCGTTCGTACCGAAATTCTTATTCTTCTTCATTTTGATATTGATGATCCCTGAATTGCCGGCAGCATCGTATTTAGAGCCGGGATTCGTGATAATCTCAATCGAGGCAATGTTATCGCTTGGCGTATTTTTCAGCAGATTCGACACTTCCTGCTGCGAGAGATAGGTCTGCTTTCCATCGATGTACACAATCACACCTGCTTTTCCTTTCAGCTGGATCTGATCGTTCTGACGATCGATCGTTACGCCGGGGGCTTTTTCCAGCACTTCAAGCGCGGTATTGCCACTAGCTACAATGCTGTTTTCAACGTTCATAACCGTACGGTCGACCTGCTGTTCGATAAACGGTTTCTGCGCAACAACTTTCACTTCAGTCAGCCGTTGGGTTTCTTCAACCATCGCTAACGTCGGCAATTCAAGCGCTGGATGAGACTCGTCGATTGCGAACGGTGCACTATACGTTTTTCGATAACCGATCTGTTGAGCTGCTACTAAATAGCGACCAGCCCCCACATTTTCGAAAACATATTTACCATCGACATCACTGATAGAACCTTTAACCAATGTCGAATCTTTAGCTTTGAGGAGCATCATCGTTGCGAACTCCAGGGATTTTCCAGCCGCTGTGCCCACGTGGCCATTGACAGTCCCCCGGGTTAGCACCTGCCCAAAGGTTGTCGTTATTAAGAGCAGGGTAAGAAGTAAGAAGGAAAATATCGGTTTCATAAGCATTTGCTGTAAGAAGGAAGTTCTGCTTGTTATAAGTACATTGCAAAGGTAGGTAGTATGCATCACAAAGTACCTGTTCTTACACAAGCGGTCTGAACAGCTGTATGAATGGATTTTTAACGGGGATTGATGCTTCTGGCGATGTTTTCAACGGAAAGACATCAGAGAAAGTAGAAGGTTGCACGCTCAGAGCGGGCTTTTTATTGGTTTTGGGTCCAATCTACTTTTGTTCCAATTTTCTCTTGGAAACAGAATTTAATTGAACCCAAAATCAACAAAGAAGGTATTAAAATTTCAAGCCGACTGTCCAAACACTGGCGTCAGGGCCCTGACCAGACTTAAAAGGGCTGTTGGGTTCGTAGCGGCCGAAGAGTTTGACATGGCCACGTACTCCCATTTCGGCCAAATATCCCCAGCGAATAGGATTTAGACTGTAGGTGCCATGATCCCGAACGGCTTCTCCTCCTACCGGCTTCACTTTGGTGTAGCTATCCAGGCGCAGACCGGCATACGCACCCAGCGACATCGTAAAACGTGATCGGAATGTCAGATTCAGCATTAGAGGTAAATTAAGCTGGGTTGTCACTAGCTTGGATCGGCGTAGGTCCACATCAGCTTGTTCAATCACGAGTTGTTTGTTCTGTTCAACCAGGGTATTTCGGCCTTCGAACATAAAATTGTTCCAGGCAACTTCGGGACCAGTTACTAACCGCAACTTGGTTGCGCCATTAACAGCGAGCGGGATGCGCATTTGCCAGCCCAGAGCCACAAACCGGGAGCCAACTGGTCGAAAATCATAACCTGCTGGCAACGATCCACCAAGACCATTAAAACCGACGTAAATTTTCAGATCAGAACGAACTCGCTCACTGAATCGGTGAGTGTATCGATGAGATCTGTAGGTCGATTCAGTTGTGGTCGTTGTAATAGTCGTGCTATCAGTTTGGGCAAAAGAAGCTGTCGAAGCAGCAAACAGGGCAGCGATCAGAAGGTGTTTTACAGTGTTCATGGTAGTTGTTGTTTACTAGTTGCGTTTAAGTAAGGAGGTCAAGGATTTAGGCGCTGGTCTGCTAGCAAGGTCGCCTGTTCATTGTATTTGTTGTTATTTGACAGGAAGATGTTAGAAGTCGTAGCAGAGGTTGCACGGGATTGAAAAAAATCAGGAAAATTTCTCATCCTTTTTACCCAAAACAAATAAAAATCCTGAAAATCAGCGATTTACAGGCTAAAAAAAACAGCAAGATAGATAATATGCTTATCCGTTTTTGTCGTCCCGACGGAAGGAGGGATCTTAAAGTATCATGATAATCAAGTAAGAATAATGTTAGATCCCTCCTTCCGTCAGGAGGACAAAAAGGCAAACGGAAGATCCGGCAATTATCGATTTACGGGCAAATAAAGTAGAAAAGTAGCCCCTTCACCTGGTTTGCTGGCCGCCGTAATCATTCCCCCATGATTGACCGCGACTTTCTCACAAATCGCTAACCCGATACCTGTACCTGCGTATTCATTCCGACCATGTAATCGCTGGAAAACCTGGAAAATCTGGTCGGCATATTTTTGATCAAACCCAATTCCGTTGTCGATAATATGAATCAGATGGTAATAAGAAGCAGGTCGGGTTGGTTGAATCGACGTAGGCAACTGTTCTGCTTTTACACGTTCGACTTTGATGTGAACAACGGGAATTGTATCAGGTTTCTGGAACTTAAGCGCATTACTCAGCAGATTTTGAAATAATTGTCGTAACTGAGACTCATCGCCTGAAATAGTCGGCAGATCGGCCACCAGAACTTGAGCATCTGATTGCTCGATCACTACTTCAAGATCATCCAGTACATCTGCGACAACCTGATTCAGCGATACAGGTATATCCACTTCCTGACGGGTTGAAATCCGGGAGAACGTCAATAGGTCTCTTATCAATAAAGACATTCGGGCGGCTGCCGTTTGCATACGCTCCAGGTAGTCGATGCCAGGGCCCAGACTATCAGCATATTGCCCTTTGAGAATATCGCCAAATGACTGAATTTTCCGTAAGGGCTCCTGTAGATCGTGACTGGCGATGTAGGCAAATTTTTCCAGGTTATCGTTCGACCGACGCAGATCGTAATTGGACGTCATCAACTGCTCTGTACGGGCTTGTATCTGCGTTTCCAGATTAGACGCCAATGCTTCAATTTCTTTTCTGACCAACACTTGCTCAGTTACGTCGACAGCCATATTCAAAATCGCATATACCTCTCCATCAGCGTTGGTAAGGGGCTGGTACATGAAGTTGAAATAATACTCTTTCGGTTCGCCATCTATTAACAAGTCGGTCTTTGTTTCCTGAGAATGGTAGGTATCTCTCGTTGCGTAGACTTCGTCAAGCAGTTGCAAAAATGGCTGATCCTGCAATTCAGGTAAGGCTTGTGCCAGTGGCTTACCAATAATCGACCGATCTTTGCCCCACAATTTGAGCATAGCTTCATTCGGCAGTTCGATAATTAAGTCTCGTCCGATATACAGTGCAGTCGCTACGGGGGCTTCTGCAATTAAGTCCCGAAAACGCTGCTCACTCTCCTGCAGGGCAATTTTAGCTTTTACTTGTGTAGTAACTTCGGTAGCCACAATGATAACGCCGTTGATCTCATCCAATTCATTCCGGATGGGCGCATAAACAAAATCATAATAGCCATCTTCCAGTTGGCCTTTCCGTTGTAATTGCACAAAAGTTTCGATGCCATAATGCGCGACACCGGAGTCGTACACTTCTTCCAGCAACCTGACAAACCCTTGTTCTTTCAACTCAGGCAGAGCCTCCCTAAAGGGGAGTCCAATAATTGTGGCATCCTTCCCCCATATACCCAGCATCGAATTGTTTGCCGTTTCGATAGCCATTGTACGACCACTCAGGATACTAATGGCAACCGGAGCATGGGTAATAATATTTCGAATGCGCTCTTCACTGGCTCGCAGTTTGGCTTCAGCTTCAACACGTTCGTTAATATCGTGGGCAATAACGATGATGCTTTGTGTTTCGTCCTGAGCATCAGTTACCCGTGTCACATTCAGCTCGACCCACCGAATCGACCCGTCTTTATGAATGTACCGTTTGACAAGGTCGAACGACGGGCGTTTTCCCTCAAAAACTTCTTCAAATAATTGACGATTCCAGGCTCGGTCGTCGGGATGAGTCAGAGCAAAACTATTTAAGGTGCATAATTCGTCTGTCGCGTAACCCAGCAGTTTACTGTAGGCTTCATTGACAAGATTAAAATTAGCTTGCTGATCAACAAAGGCGATCCCCGTCGATGTATTATTAAACGCGATAGCAAATCGTTCTTCGGCTTCCCGAAGCGCTTTTGCCCGCTCCGTTTGCTCAGTAACATCGAGTACGATACCCGAAACCGACGTTGGTTTTAGATTAGTATCGAATATATATTGCCCAATCACCTTCACTCGATGAACAGATTTATCTTTCCAGACAAACCTCGCTTCGTAGATCAGGTTTCCCGTTTTGAGAGCCACCTTATGCGCCTGATCCCGAATAGGCATATCGTCGGGATGAATGTGATTGATGAAGACAGTCCAGCGAATGTTCTCACGTTCTTCGCCTAGTAGGATACGGCCAAAATTCTTGGAGTAGACAATTTCATTGGTCAGCAAACTGACCATAAACGATCCTGCCCCCGATCCTTCCAACGCCATACGCGCTTGCTGCTCAGACAAATCGGCCTTTTCTTTAGCCAATACTTCGTCCGTAATATCTTCTGCAACACCCGAAAATCGATAGGCTGTTCCGCTTTCGGTGAAATGGGTCTGCCCCATAAATCGTACCCAGCGAAGTTTACCATCTTCTACACCAATTGTTCGAAAACTCGTATTGTAGTGCCCGCCCGACTCAGGACTAAGTGCCCATTGCACAGCTTTTTCAACCCGGTTTTTATCGTCGGGATGAATAAAATCCAGCGATCGGTTGTAGGAAATACTCGACTCGTTGGTGAGGCCGCAAAGTTCCTGGCATCGGCTATCCCAACTAACAACTCCCTGAATGGGATCTAGCTCCCAGGTACCCAGTTGCGCCGACTGGAGGGCAAATCGCAGCCGTTCGTCACTTTCGGCCCGTGCCTGCTGTAAGGAAACCTGCTCTGATATATCCTGCATAGCTCCTACCATTCGGATAGCTCTACCGTCGCGATGGAGAATATATCCTCTATCCAGCACAAAGGCACACGTTCCATCTGCCCGCCAGAATCGGTACTGGTCAGACCAGTTAGTGCCGCCCTGGTCAATTACCTGTTGAATACCCGTGACAATTCGATCTCTATCATCATTATGAACGTGTTTAGTCCATGACCCTAGTCCATCATTAGCTATCTCCTGATTATCATATCCAAACAGGTTGGAATAGCCCTCGTTCCAGAGAATGGTATTGGCTTCTATATTCCAATTCCAGACAGCATCACGGGTTGCTTTCGCCAACAGCTCGAATAGCTCACTAGTTGTTACTAAATCAGTATTCAATGAAATATATTCTCTTAAAGTTTTTTTAAAAGCACTCCTGCAAGTTAACTAAAGAACATAACCTATAAGCAATGATTTTTACCTTTAAATCAACAAAAAAAATGCCGATTTTATGGATCGGCATTTTTAGGTAATCAATATTTTTATGTGATTATGAATCAATTAGCAAACTGCAGCAATTCGAATCGATTGCCGAACGGGTCACGAAAGAAAAATCGATACCGCCCGTCGATCTCTGACGAATACTCGATTTCCAGCCCTTTCTCCGCCAAGAATCGTTTCGACTCATTGAGGTTAGCTACTTCGAAGGCTGGGTGCCGTTTAGAATAGTTTCCGCCAGCTTCTTCACGAATATGTAACTGAATATCGCCGATCTGAAACCAAATAGCCCCGCTGGGATGGTTCCCCGGAATCTCTTCCAATCCCAGGGTTTCAGCATAAAACGTTCTTGCCTGAGCGGT
The DNA here is from genome assembly GCF_054776975.1 of Spirosoma harenae. NCBI lineage: Bacteria > Pseudomonadati > Bacteroidota > Cytophagia > Cytophagales > Cytophagaceae > Spirosoma > Spirosoma harenae. The sequence goes on from NZ_BAAHBD010000031.1 coordinate 224,852, forward strand.
TGTATCTTCCGGTATGCAAATGAGCACGTGATCTAATCGCTTAAATTGAATCATGATGCAATGGATTGATTTTCAGTAAAATTTCGGAGGAGGATTCAGGGTCAGATTCTGGCGCTGGTGCCAATATGGATAAATGGGTGGAACTTCACTGGCACTATCTAGTTTTTTCATCTGGTCGATGGTCAAATGCCAGCCTACTGCTTCCAGATTCTGCTTCAACTGCTCTTCGTTTCGAGCACCAATGATGATACTCGACACGGTGGGTCGTTGCAATACCCAATTCAGGGCAACCTGCGCAATCGATTTTCCGGTCTCAGCCGCAATTTCCTCCAGTGCATCGGTAATTGTAAAAAAAGTAGCTTCGTCTACTACTTTCTGAGGCACAGGACTCCCGCCTTCCACCACTCGTCCCTGCGTTGGCTGAGGTTTTGTACGCCCGTATTTCCCACCTAAGCGTCCACCCGCCAACGGGCTCCAGACCAATGCGCCAACCTGTTGGTTGATACCCAACGGCATTAGCTCCCATTCATACTCCCGATTAACCAGCGAATAATACACCTGATGCCCCACATAGCGATTCCATCCATATTTCTCAGAAACGGCTAGTGATTTCATGAGGTGCCATCCCGAAAAATTAGAGCAGGCGATATAGCGAACTTTACCGCTTTGCACCAAGTCATCCAGCGTTCGCAGGGTTTCCTCGACAGGCGTATTGCCGTCAAATCCATGCATATGGTAAATGTCGATGTAATCCGTTTTCAAGCGCTTCAGGCTGCTTTCACATTGTTTTATCAAGTGAAAGCGCGATGACCCCTGATTATTTGGCCCTTGCCCGAATGTGAATGTAGCTTTGGTCGAAATCAGCACTTTGTCGCGCAGGCCGTCGAGCGCCTTCCCTAAAATTTCCTCAGATAGCCCTTGGGAATATACGTCGGCCGTATCGAAAAGAGTCACGCCCGCATCTATACATAAATCGACCAATCGTTTTGCTTCGCTGGTTTGCGTACTTCCCCAGGCTTTAAAAAAATCGTTGCCTCCGCCAAAGGTGGCTGTTCCAAAACTTAAAACGGGCACATTCAATCCCGAAGCGCCTAATTGTCGGTATTCCATACGTAGCGAACTAAATTGAGTAGCAAGATAACCAGACGTCAATGCCTGACTACTATAGGTACACTTCTTTTTGAAAACAGGTTCTATACAAATTGGCAAATTTCCTTGAACGAGACGTAACAAAAAATCGGTATCGAGATAGCCCGATACCGATTTTCAACTCTATCCAAAATATCCGTCGTGGGGATTTCTGGCACTATTCAACGTTAATCATAGGTTAAATTAATCTTACGCAAAGGATCAAGTTACGGTAATTCAGTTTGCTTAATGTGACGTTACGGTTGCTACTCTTCTAGTTTCAGTTCAAGTTACTGGTGTACGCTTATTTACAATTCAGTTCAAGTTACAGGAGGTACTCTTTTACGTTCAGTTCAAGTTACGCGGAGGTATTTCAAGTAAGTTCAAGTTACAGCAATCGGATTCTCTTTAAAGTCAAGTTACGATAGTCACTCATTACTAAAATCTCTCGAGCGATTTAGTAATCCAAAATTAGTGGGTGCACTTAACATGGCTATTCCAAATACCGTTCAACTAATTACGAAATTTCAACAGCAATCAAATCATTGATTATCAGAAATTTACACAAATATCAAACTAGCCAATTTTGAATTTTGATACGTGAATTTCGATTTTGTAACAGCAGTTAGGCAAGTATGCCTTACCTGATTCATCTTACAAGGAGTTCACTTGAGCGAATTCTTCTTTTCGAATTTGCTGCATAATCAATCGTTCCGAAACAATAGGTGTTGCGCCCCGCTGCCCGGCGACATAAGCGCCTACGGCACAGGCAAATTCAAGTATTTTTCCTGGTGCTTCGCCCTGTAATAGTTTGTACAGAAAAGCCGCTAAGAACGAATCCCCACTTCCAATTGTATCTTCTACTTTCACCTGAAAACCTGGATGTTCCGTATAGCCATCCTTGTTAAGTAAGCTGGCTCCATTTTCACCACGAGTCAGGCAAACCATCTTCAGGTTAAAGCGATCCCGAACAAATTCCATAGCGGCCTGCTCACTAAGGATTTCTGCCGTATACCAGCTAACGATTTCAGCTAATTCGTTGTGGTTAACTTTCAGTATATCGGCCTTTTGCAGCAAATACGTAACGTCTAAAGGCGTATAATGTGGCGCTCGTAAATTCACATCAAACACACGTAAGGCTGCCTGATCGAGTAACTTGTGTAAGGTATTGCGAGAGACTTGACTACGGGCAACTAGGCTGCCATACACCAGAATTGACTTCTGATAAAGAGCGCTTAATGAATCGTCGTATTGAATAAAATCCCAGGCCACGGGTTGCAGGATTCGGTAAACAACTTCGTTACGGTCGGTCAGATTTGCTTTGGCAACACCCGTCAATTGAGAAGCACCCAACTGTACATATGCTGTTGGCAGATGCTTTTCCCGCAAAAATTCCAGCATTTCGCGACCAAGTTCGTCATTACCTACGCGACTGATTAACAGCGAACTCATTCCGAAGTTACGCAGATGGACCGCAACATTCATGGGGGCTCCTCCTGGTTGCTTTCCAGTTGGAAGCACATCCCAGAGTACTTCGCCAAAACAAATAATCGATTGATTCATTGATGAAGAAAAGTAGGTTGGTTAATGAACAGCAAATGTTTTTTCAATTTGTTCCAGACTCGTTCCTTTTGTTTCAGGCATCATGCCCAGAACGAACACGAGCTGAAGAACCATCATGACTGTAAAAAATAGGAAAGTTGCCCCTCCGCCAACTTGTTCAGCCAGATAAGGAAAGGTAAACGTAACGATAGCCGCCATTAGCCAGTGCGTAAAACTTCCTAACGACTGGCCACTTGCCCGAACTTCGTTTGGAAAGATTTCAGAGATAAATACCCAGATGACGGCGCCTTGCGAGAATCCAAAAAAGGCAATGTAAACGAACAGCAATATAGGCACGCTCATACCGGCGAAATCTTGTAGATAGAAGGCTCGCGCAACTAAGGCCAGCGTTATGATCAAGCCGAATGATCCAATTTTCATGAGCGTTCGTCGGCCAAATCGATCGATGAGATTCATGGAGATCATGGTAAATACCAAATTAACGACCCCGATTCCAGCCGACGACAAGAGTGCTGAACTTTTGCCCAGGCCGGTCATTTCAAAAATCCGGGGAGCAAAGTAAATGATTGCGTTAATCCCGGATACCTGATTGAATACGGCAAATAACACAGCGAGTAACACAGGTGTTTTGTAAGTAGATGAAAATAATCGTGTCGAGCCTTCGTGCTGATGATTGCTTTGCTGAATCGCAACCAGCGTTTGCTGAGCGGTAGCTGGATCAATCATTTCTAACACCAGTAATGCTTCAGCTACCTGGCCTTTTCTAAGCAATAACCAGCGTGGACTTTCTGGCAGATTTAAAACCCCAATCAGGAAGGCTATAGACGGTATTGCCTGAATACCCAACATCCAACGCCAGGCATTCGGTCCAATATCCTGAAGCAAATAATTAGATAAGTAGGCAATCAGAATGCCCAGAACGACATTAAATTGAAACAGAGCGACCATTCGACCTCGCGATTTAGCGGGCGAAATTTCGGTAATGTACATGGGAGCCGCGACCGAAGATGCACCCACACCAAGCCCACCCAGAAAGCGAAAAAGGAGGAATATAGTCCAATTCGTAGCGAGAGCCGTGCCTAGTGAGGCAACGATGTAGAGAATTGCTATCCAGAATAATGTTTTTCGGCGACCGAGTTGCTCAGTCGGAATGCCGCCCAGCATTGAACCAAGCACTGTCCCAATCAGGGCGATTGATACAGTCAGACCATGTTCCCAAACAGTCAGATTCCATAACGATTGTAGGGATTGTTCGACACCAGAGATGACAGCTGTATCGAATCCAAAAAGAAAGCCGCCTAATGAAGCTGTAATTGCCCAGAAAAATATGCGCTGTTGGTGAGTCATTTTTCCAACTGGACCGGGTTTAGGTCGATTCAGTGAGTCAAAACTAGCGCGCGTACCTATAATGGCGACTCTAAATACTGTTCAAGCAGTTACGAAATACCAAAAATTTTTAACTATCTATTAGTCAGACAATTAAGCAGCCAAAAAAAAAGTAATTTTTTCGATTTTGTTACACGAATTTTCAATTTTGTTACACGAATTACTTGAGTAAGAAACCTCAGCAACCTGTTTATACTAGGCTTGTATTTCCAGTCGATATCCAATTCCGTGTATAGCTACAATTCGAACGGTAGGATCATCAACAAGCAACTTGCGAAGACGGGAAATAAATACGTCAAGGCTTCGTCCAACAATGATTCCTTCATCTTCCCAAACCGATTTGAGAATAAGATCGCGGTCGATCACCTGATTGGCATGTGAAATTAAAAACCGGAGGAGTTTGGCCTCGCGATAGGTGAGTTTATGCCGATCAGTTCCAGAATGTAGAGTTTGCGTCTTATCGTCGAAACTCGATCGCCCGAATTCTATGAATCCCGTTGTTTTGGGATCAGGCAATGTATGATTGATTGGCCCACTGACGACTCGTTTTCTCCATACGACATAGCCCAGACCGATGAGCAGGATTCCGGCGGGTAATCCCCAGGCCATGGTACTCGATTCAGGTGATCGTTCTAATTGACTAAAGCTCACCTGAAGTGTGTAACAACCCGCTATTTGTTTTCGCCCTACACAGGATACTTCTTTGGTATTTATGAAGTCCCGAAAATTATAACCTAGTTGCACCTCTCCGTTCGCGCAATCCAGCACAGCAACATCATAGTTATCCTTAATATCATGTACCTGAAAGGATTCTTTCAATAAATTCGGCAACTGATCATAGTTGAATGAACGATTGATCCGGATCAGAAATGTTCGGTCATCGGATTGCTTTACGGGTTCGATTCGGGATGAATCATCACCAGCGTTGCTTAATAAATGGTGTGCCGTTCGCCGGAGAGCCAGATTCACTTTCTGAGCGAAATAAGCTTTTTTATTACCTGTTTCTGAGGGCGTAAGCACAGCAAATTGTGTAAACAGGAATCCTGTCAAAACAAGGCTAACCATCCCAATTATCAATTTGCTCAAGCTAGTACTCATGGCAAGTAAAAAAATTACGAATTCCGAAAGGCGGTGTATGAATTACGATTTTCAGACAAGTTAAGCTATTTAGCAAAAAAACGCATTCAACTGCTCTTAACAAATCTAAATCACTGAAAGTCAAAATTCTTGATGCATACATCGCCTTTCGGAGTTCGTTTAACATCCTGGCTTGATCCAGAAAAACCAGTGCGTACTTTTCAGATGAATTACTCGTCTTGCCTCTTCGTCAATTTTATTGACGGGTTCAATAATCAGTTCGTCACCATGCTGGCTTTTGGATAGTACAGCAGCTAAATCAGCCTCATAAACCTCCCGGTTACAACTCGATGTACCGTTCAGAATATTCATACCATTCCGGCGAAGATACACGCGGAAAGGTATTTTGGTGGCCTCTTTTGAGTCAGGATTTCCAGCAACTACCGCCAATGTTCCTCGGCTCGACGTTGTGAAAAACGTATAATCCAGCGATTTCCCATTCAGGACTAAGGGATTAGTATAAAAACTATGCTTCTCAGCCACCGCAGCTGGTCGTGTGGCTACAGTCCGTATGGCCATAGCAATAGTTTGCGCCTGTGAATTCCAGGCAGTCAGCGCCATCAGGAGGCTGACCAAAAACGGGATTGTGTATTTATACATAAGAGTTTTAGTTTAAGAAAATCCTTACTAACGATCTATCTATCAGACAATTAGCGAACCATAATTTCATTATGTGGTAAGGCGTATTGATTACCCGTTGTGAGCAATACAATACGATCACCTTTCCGGCATTTAGCCAGCACCTGTTGAATATTTACCTGTTTAACCTCTTTTTTTGAATACAGTAGTAACGTCTGGGTATCCTTATCCCGAATTGCCACGTTGAAGGGTATCCGATCAGCAGCTTTGCACTTGTTAGGCGATAAATCTATCGTATTAACAGTTAATGCTCCAGTTGCCGTAGCCGATACGCTACATTTCCCTTTCGTCGTGTATTGATCCACAATCATTTTATTCCCCAGAAAGGCTGCTGAGCACTGACTGTATGGCTGCTGCGCCCAGGAAATAGTCGAGAGTGCGCAGCAGAAAAGTGCGATGGTAATTTGACGTATGTTTTTCATGTGCTTGTTTGTTTAGCCGAACCAAAGCAAATGTATAGCCATCGTCTCTGCGAGTAGGTTACGAGCTGTAAAACCTTGTAAAGGAATTGTAAAACTTGCTGTTTATGCGACAAATCAGCTTTTCTGTATCTCTTCTGGTTCTGTGGCTTGTATGGGTTAGCCCTGTTTCGGCCAAAATCACAGCACCTAAACCGCCCAAACGCAAAACGCATCTATCCATCGTTGGAGAACGGTTTTACATAAATGGTCAGCCAACATTCAAAGGTCGAAGCTGGAAAGGTTACCAAATTGAGGGGTTGTTACCTAACTCTAGAATGGTTCAGGGTATTTTCGATGATCTGAATCCAGAAACACGTACTAAATGGGCTTATCCTGATACAAAAATCTGGGACCCAAATCGAAACACGGATGAATTTATTGCCGCTATGCCCATTTGGAAAGAGCATGGTCTACTCGCATTTACGATCAATTTACAGGGAGGAAGTCCAGAGGGCTATTCGCAAAGTCAGCCGTGGATCAACTCGGCTTTTAATCCGAATGGAAGCTGGAATCCAGCATATTGGAATCGACTGAAGCGTATTCTGGATAAAGCCGACGAGCTAGGTATGATCGCTATTGTAGGGCTATTTTACTTCGGTCAGGATCAATACCTGACCAACGAAGCGGCTGTTATCAATGCTGTCGATAATACGGTGCAGTGGATTGGAGAAGCCGGTTATCGAAACGTATTGATTGAAATCAATAATGAATGCAATATCCGGTACGACCATGCCATTTTACAACCTGAGCGCGTTCACGAACTCATTCAGCGGGTGAAGGCGACGAGGCTAAATGGGTACCGATTTCTGGTAAGTACCAGCTACGGTGGTGGTGCGATTCCGCAGGAAAACGTAGTTCGGGAAGCTGATTTTCTGCTTTTACATGGAAACGGCGTTAAGGAGCCGAATCGGATTATCGAGATGGTCAAGCAAACGCGAGCGGTGGCTGGTTATCGCCCTATGCCAATCGTATTCAATGAAGACGACCACTTCGATTTCGACAAACCGACTAACAATTTTCAGGCAGCCACTAGCGCCTACGCATCCTGGGGTTTCTTCGATTATCGGATGAAAGACGAAGGCTTGGCCGATGGCTACCAGTCGGTACCTGTCAATTGGCAGATTAGCTCAGCTCGTAAAAGGTCGTTCTTCGATCTATTGAAAGAAATAACAGGTGGACTATCAAAGAAATAACTTTACTCCTGTTTAACAATTGGTGAACCGATCGTTGGTTTAGGCGCAATAAATAAGGTCAACCAGGTGCGCCGGGCCATTCGGAAAAAATAGGGCGTTAACAGAATCAACGTTGGCACCAAGCCTACCAGATAATAATCCAGATCAATCTGCAACCACTGAACGAAGACGAAAAAGGTCAGCAAAATATAGATAGTATAAAACCCGTAACTCACGAACATCGACGCCCAATAAAAGCCCGGTTCAGGCATAAAATTCTCCCCACAGTGCGGGCAGCGATCGTGCATCTTATCAAAATTCTTGCTGAATGCGCTATTTGAAACAAAGAAATTACCCTGATGACAACGAGGACATTTATTAAAAACAACGCTATATAATCGGCTATCGGTAGACATACATCGGGAGCGGAAATCGGGCAAGTGACTTCACTTACCTGGCTGCGGCTCTGGCAGTTTTTATGTTACAAAAGTACTATCCAATACTATCTCCAGCTAAGACAAACCAAGCTGTGTATGGTACAAATCAACGATGGTGACCAAGTAATTCCCGAAACTCAGCCGGTGTTTGGCCAGCCTGTTTCTTAAAAAATCGAACGAAATAAGATGGATCTTCGAACCCTAGTCGAAACCCAATTTCTTTAATTGATTGGGATGTGTGTGTCAATAATCGTTGCGCTTCTATCAGCAGCCGTTCGTGAAGCAATTGACTAGCTGTTTTACCTAATATTTTCTTGCAGATCGCATTGAGGTAGTTCGGTGTCAGATTCATCTGATCGGCATAGGCTGAAACTTCCCGAACGGTTAGGAACTGACTCTCGATCAACTCTTCATAGGTACGAATCCGGTCGAACAGATGCGTGTCGGCATCAATCCATTGTTGATTGTACAGCCGATTAGCGGTTTCAAGCAAAATATGGACGTAGGACAAAAACACATCGGCCCGATTTGTCCGACGTTGTTCATACTCATCATAGGCGTAAGTAAGTAAATCGCTAAAAAGCGACTGCTGTTCAGTAATTTCCAGCAGCGGCTGATGCTGGTGCGAGTGAAAAAATGGATACTGATGCAGGCGGTTCCCAAAACGTCCCCGAAAGAAGTTGGCATCAAAGAATAAGTTAAATCCCTGTATATCTGACGATAGCTCCCAACTATGTACTTGTCCGGGCGTCAGAAAATAGAGTTGATTGGCAGCAACGGTGTGCGTTCGGAAGTCAATTGTATGCGTACCACTGCCCTGCCTGATCCACATCAACAGATAAAACGTATGCGAATGCGGTTTGTCGATGCCTTTAAATTCCTGCACCAATTTTTCCAGCCGCGTCATATAGAACAGCGCTTCAGGCTCATGACGGGGAAAGGATTGAAGCTTGTAAACGGGTACAGATAACGACATAATCAAGGTTTTTCAGAGTAAAATACAGAAGTCTGGGTATTTTAATACTATTTTAACGGCCTATCTATTCCACCTCACAGGCCATTCCATCGAACGTATGTAGGGTATCTGTATGCTTTCGATCGCTATTACTAACTAAAACAACTTTCTGACGAGTGTTTTGGTCATCCTATGATACATCTATACAAATCTTTCTTCTGTTGGCTCGGCATTCTTTACGGTTGTATTTTATTTTCTCCTGTTGCCAGTCAGCCAATTCCTAAAACGTTTAGTCACCTTACAGTCGATGAGGGCCTGTCGCAAAGCAGTGTCTATTCGATTACGCAGGATAAGCGTGGCTTTATGTGGTTCGGTACACGCGATGGACTGAACCGCTACGACTCCCGTAAAGTGGTTGTGTACCAACACCGAAGCGGCCATAAAAATAGTCTGGCCTCCAATACGATCAATAGTTTACTCGTCGATAGGCAAGGACATTTATGGGCTGGTACAACCAAAGGACTGGCTTTATATCGGCCGGAGCAGGATGATTTTGAACGGATTTTAGCCGGAGGTACAACGGCAAACGGTTTTCCGGATTCGACAATTAATGGACTACTCGAAGATCATCGACAACAGTTATGGGTTGGTACGCAGGGCGGTTTGTACCGATTATCAACCAAGAACCCTCATCAATTCGATCAATTGGTCGATTTACTTCAAAATCCGCAAACGCTATGTAAAAAAGCCGTTCGAACGCTGTATGAGGATACAGAAAAGCAATTGTGGGTCGGTGTATCAGGTGGTTTAATGCGACTCCGCCCGGTAGCTTCTGGAAAATTTCAGTGTCAAAATTATTTTCTGGAACCTTCCGATTCTCTTTACCAGACAACGACGAATGGAATCAATGCCATTACGGAAGACCGTTTTGGCCGCCTTTGGATCGGCACCGAAGGGAAAGGTATTGCTTTGTTCGACAAAAAACAGGGGCATATCACTTCCTGGAACCCCGTTGCTGGCCTGGATTTGAGTACGCAAACCATTCGAACGATTCAGCCGGACGGCAAGGGGAATTTCTGGATCGGAACCATGTCGGGGTTATATATTGTCGCTCAGAATGGAAGCCGGTTTCAGTCTCTGACCAACCAGCCTATTGACCCTAATTCACTCAGTGACAATTCAGTACGTTCTATATTTCGGGATCGTGACGAATCATTCTGGGTAGGTACGTATTATGGTGGCGTTGACATGTATAGTCCGCTAGCCCATCAGTTCAGTTCCTTTCATCCGCTTGATCAGCACGGAAGGTCGCCGTTCAAAATAGCTGGGCCTATGCTACCAGCCAATACGCAGAATCAACTCTGGCTGGGTACGGAAGATCGAGGGCTTTTTCTGGTTAATTCCGACAGAACAATTGGTCAGCATTATTTTCACGACGCTAAAAACGTCCACTCACTGTCTAGCGATAAAGTGAAATGCCTGCTGGCCGATGGCACATCTGGTTTATGGATTGGCACCATCAAAGGACTGAATTATCTTGATCTCCGTCGGCAAACGATTACCCGGTATTTTCATGATCCGCACGATCCGCATTCCCTTCCCAACGACCGTATCTACGACCTTAAACGTGATCCGCAGGGAGCCATGTGGGTCGTTACCAATCAGGGAGGCATTTGTCGATTTGACCCCAAAACCAACTCATTTGAGCGCGTTAACCTAAATTGGTTAACCAATGCGACAACCCTATTATTCGATACCAAAGGCCAAATGTGGCTCAGCACGTTTACGGGCCTCATTCGTAAAGCACCCAATCAGAATACCTTTATTCGTTTTGTTCACAATGACCAGGATGCTAACTCACTCAGCAACAGCCATGTAATCAGCCTATTAGAAGATCATCAGCACCGGATCTGGGTGGGTACCCGCGACGGTGGCCTAAATCTGCTTCTCCCCGATCAGCATACGTTTCAACATTTTACAACGGCACAGGGATTACCCGGCAACACAGTATTTAGTATTCAGGAAGACACCAAAGGACGGTTGTGGGTCAGTACGGATAAAGGATTAGCCCAGTTAACACCAGATCGATCCAGATTCACGGCCTACACAATTCACGATGGATTGATTTGCCGGGAATTCACCACCAACTCGACCTATAAGGACACGCAGGGGCATCTTTATTTCGGTGGTTATAATGGGATTGTCTTTTTCCATCCCGATAGCATCCGTCGGAATTCTGTTGTACATCCGTTGGCCTTCACTGCATTGCGACTGTTTAATGAACCCGTTACAAGCCTCTCGTCCACCAGCGACGAACAGGGTATCGACTATAAAACAGGCATTACACTTACGCATCGACAAAATGTATTTTCGCTGGATTTCGCAGGGTCTAATTACATCAACGCAGCCAAAAATCGCTATGCTTACAAACTACTGGGCTTCGACGAAACCTGGAATAACGTCGATGAGCCACGCGCTACGTACATGAATTTGCCGGCTGGCGACTATACGCTTCAGGTTAAGGGAACCAATAACGACGGTATCTGGACAACAAAACCGCTCGAACTTACCATTACGGTACTGCCGCCGATCTGGAAAACGCCCTGGGCCTACGTGCTTTATGCGATCATTTTCCTGGGCTTGTTACAGCTCTGGTCACGATTTAATCGGAATCGACTGCAACTAGCGCATGATTTAGAAGTGGAACATTCCGAAAAAGCCAGGCAGCAGGAACTTCATCAAACGAAGCTGAACTTTTTCACTGAAATTGCCCACGAAATTCGCACCCCGCTTACACTGGTGATGGGCCCTATTGAGGTGCTTAATGAACATTACGCCAGCGACCCATTTATTCGGAAACAGTTGTCGCTGATGCGCGGCAGCACTGATCGGCTGCTGCGACTATTGAATCAACTACTTGATTTTAGAAAGCATGAAACTGGCAATAGTCAGTTGCAGTGCCGAAAAATGGACCTGGTTGCCTTTTTGAGTAATCTCACGGATTCCTTCCGCGAACACGCAAGAACCCATCAACTTACGCTTACCAACGAGTCAGAAGTATCGACATTGCCTGTCTGGTTCGACCCTGGTGAGATGGAAAAAGTAATCTATAATTTGCTGTTGAATGCCGTCAAGTTCACGCCCATAGCAGGTACAATTTCCGTTCGACTTCAACAGGATTTTGGTGCAACTGAACACGCAATCATCACCATCGAAGATACAGGTATGGGGATTCCACCAGAAAATCTGGAGCATATTTTCGATCAGTTTTATCAGGTTGGTCAGATTCCGACACGTGACTCAAGCTTTGGTCTGGGGCTGGCTCTTAGCAAACACATTGTTGAACAACATAGCGGAAAAATCACGGTCGAAAGTCGGGAAGCCCAGTCTGGGAAGGCGGGTTTTACGCGATTTATTATTACGTTGCCATCCATTCATATCGATACGAATGAACAAGTTCCTGCGGTAAGTGTCATCGAACCTGCGCCCATCCATCTATCTGATTTACAAACCGAATCCCTATCCATACTGATGCCTACGGATGATCTTTCCGAATCCGGTAAGCCAATAATTTTAGTTGTAGACGATCAGGCTGATATACGGTCGTATGTCTGCGACCTATTTTCAGCAACCTGTCAGATCGTTGAAGCGGAGAATGGAGCCGTTGCCTGGGAAAAAGCCACTCAGCTACTCCCTGACCTGATCATTGCCGACGTAGCGATGCCCGTTATGGACGGTTTTTCCCTTACGAACCGAATTAAAACAGACCTGCGTACCAGTCATATTCCGGTTATTTTACTCACCGCTAAAAATGCAGTCGATCATCAGTTAACAGGTCTGCAAACGGGTGCCGACGATTACATCAGTAAACCCTTCCACCCAATTCTGCTTCAAACCCGAGTTCGAAATCTGCTGCAGCTCCGCGAGCAATTACGGGCTAAGTATCACCAGATTGTCACGCTCCAGCCACAAGCGCAGGAATTGGATCATCCAGACGAGAAATTCCTGAACCATCTGATGACCGTGCTCGATCAGCACCTGAATAATGCCGAATTTAATGTAACCCGGCTGGTGGGTGAAATGGGCATGAGCCGACCAGTATTGTTCCGAAAAGTGAAAATGCTAACGGGCCTTTCCGTAAATGACCTACTCCGCACAACCCGACTAAAAAAGGCCGAAATGCTATTAAAACAGCGAAAAGCAACGGTATCCGAAATCGCGTTTGCCGTTGGATTTAGTGATCCCAAATATTTCAGTCGAGCGTTCCGACTCCAGTTTGGCCTTACTCCTACTGAATACAGTAATCGGGCTACTGAGGAAATGGAAGAGGTGGTTTGACCTCACCCCAACCCCGCTCCTAAAAGAGGCTAAAAAAAATCGAGAATTCTCCCCTCTCCTGTTTTAGGAGAGGGGTCGGGGGTGAGGTTATCCGTCCATCAAAATAACGGCTACTTCTCATTAAGTTTTTTACTCCGCAGCAAAGCTTCCAGAAAGTAATAATCGGCGTAGACCAGCGGCACATCGATTTCACTAGTTTTCGAACCCGTACTATGCAACAATAAAAATCCGTGATTTTGGCCGATAGGTGACCTGTATTGCTTAACGAGGTTCGTAATCACCTGATCAGCTTTGGCACGGTATGGATTAGTAGCACTGTAGGTACTCAGTTCATACAGCGCCGATGCCATTACAGTAGCGGCCGATACATCGCGCGGTTCGGCAGGGATACCGGGTGCATCGAAATCGTAATACGGCACCAGATCGCTCGGCATGTGCGGATGATTGAGCATGTAGTTGGCAATCGCTTCGGCTTGCTTCAGAAATTGCGGATCTTTGGTTTCGCGGTAGCACATGGTATAGCCATACAATCCCCACGCTTGCCCACGCGACCAGGCCGATTCGTGGCTATAGCCCTGGTGCGTGTTTTTCTTAAGCACCTTCCCCGTCAGGGTATCGTAATCGACTACATGATACGAGCTATTATCTGGTCGATAGTGGTTTTTGATCGTCGTTTTGGCGTGCGTGACGGCAATTTTGTAAAACGTTGAATCTCCTGTCAGGCGGGTGGCAGCAAACAGCAATTCCAGATTCATCATGTTGTCGATAATAACCGGGCACTGCCACACCTCCTTATGATGATCCCAGGATCGGATAATGCCTGCCGTTGGCTTAAACCGCTTGATTAGCGTTCGGGCTCCCTGAATAATAATGTCACGATAGGCTTTATCGCCCGTCAACCGAAACCCATTTCCGTAGCTACAATAGAGTTTGAAACCCATGTCATGCGTACCCGCGTTCATCTTCTCACTTTCCAGATTAGCGGTATAGCGCCTTGCCAGATCAGCCCATTCCTGTTGACCCGAATATTCATAGAGATACCACAGTTCGCCGGGAAAGAAACCGCTCGTCCAGTCGCGGGCGGGTACGAGCTGCAGCGCTCCTTTGTCCAGTGTTCTGGGCGATACCAGGGCGGCTTTACCAGCAGTTGGCTCTTTAGCAGCAGACATAAGCTCAGTCAACATAACCCGCGTCTGTTGCTCGGCTTCGTTGAACGTGGACTTTATCAGCTTATCCGGTACAAAGCCAGTTAGGAGTCCTATTCCAATCAGGGATATAGCAATAGGTTTAGAAAGTTGCATAGATTTAAGGTGTTAGGAATCAAAAAATGACACGTATTAATCAGCCACTTATTCTATTCTTTTGTCATTCTGACGAAGCCGGGCCGCCGGAGCGGAAGAATCTTAAAGCGTCCTTACTTGTAAATCAAGAGATATTGAGATTCTTCCGCTCCGGCGGC
>NZ_BAAHBD010000031.1:239599-449114 GCF_054776975.1 Spirosoma harenae
CGAAAACTGTCCTCCAAGAGCTTTTTATCTATTCTGAAAATCAGTCAAATAATAATTACTTAGTCAGCCAGATTAGTGGATTGCGAATGGGCAAATTGCGGAGTACTTCTTCTACCTGTGGGTCATGGTCCAGGCGTTTCCAGGTTTCAAGCCAGGCTTCTTGCCCGAATGCAACCGCACCAAATATCAGAAACGGCTGAGCAACGGGCCAGTCGTCCCAATACATAACATCTGGCTTCAGCGGCCACTTTGTTTTATCCTGCACATACGGATACAAATACGCAATACCCCGTTGAATGCTACGTCCATCAGCGGTCTGATACGTCCAGAGATTGTCGGTAGGTGTTGTTAAAATCTGGCAAATCATGGTCATGGCATCGAGATTAAATAAAGAATAGCCATACGGTTTTGTCCGACGTAATTCCTGCGGGAAACTACCATCAGCCGCCATCTGATCGAGAAGCAAAATGGTTTTATAGCGATTTCGGCAGACGTTCATCAATGAATCATTATTAGTCAATCGGGAAAAAGCAGCTACCTGCATCACCCAACAAGTGCCGTGATTATTCTTCGCATTCATTTCATCTTTCCCGTACGGGTGATTCGTCAGCCAAATGAGGTAATCGGCAAACCAGCGACGAATAGCCATAACGGATTGCGGATTCGCGCTCTTCGACTTTTCCATGATCCGTAGCGCCTGGGCCACTTCCATCAAATGAATGGTATCAATAATTCCAATACCGCGACCCGTCGCCCGGCCTTTAATAGCCTGTGCATATAAGAGTGAGGGATTCATACGCGTAGACGAATCGACAAACCAGGCGTTAAGATGTCGGAATGCCTGCCGAACATAGGTTTCATCACGGCTAATTATATAGGCAGACGATAAGGCACCAACGATCCGGCTGAATCGAATCATGGCCTGCCGATGCGCCACAAAATTGTCGGGGTTAGTCATACCGTCGCGTTGGATGTACGGTCCATCCTTATTTGTCGTATCGGGCCACCAGTAATCCCCTTCGGAGAAAAAATCATGCTTTCCTCCTGCACTTCGGGGTGAGGTTTGTGCCGTTACCGTAATAGGCTCTTGACGCATTGCCCAGCGCGCTTCGGCTAGAATATGCGGCTTTAGCGCAATCAGGATACCAGTTCGCTCTACCGACTGCGCCTGTGCCAGTAAACTTCGACAGATTAACAAGGCGAAAATGAATAGGCGGAAGTCCATACAGGTCGAGCAGATAAATGTAGATGGGCGAACGATTGAGCTTATAACATGATCGACAGTAAATATACGAGCAGCGAGACGAGCAGCATGATTGACCCGACTTCCGCTACGATCACTTTAAGCCTATCTTTTTGCACCTTTTTGATCGGATGATTTTATAGATGCAAGTTTAGCATCGCCGATTTTCTTCTGGATTATGGAAATTGATCAAAAAGGAGGACAAATCGTTCGATAGGGTTAACCATCGTTCAAAGAGGTGGACAGAGCGTTCGATTTAGATTATTCCCACATTTTTTGTTCATATGGCAATTAATATTGCTTCATCAAGCAATTATTAAGCACGCTCTATTGCTATGTGTACAACTTTATCTTCCCATTTTTTACGAGTGGTAATGTACGGCTGGCTGCCCTTGCTCCTGCTCGGTGGCGAGGTGTCTGGTCAGGCAACACCACCGCCCGCTCAGGCTCCGCCCGGTGGTCAACAGAGCCGCCAAACCTACCGATTCAATGGCCGGGTTCTCGATGAAAAAGGTACTGGGTTGCCCGGTGCAACAGTCGTCCTGAAAGGCGATGCCAAGTCTGGAACTACGTCGGATGCCGATGGTAAATTCACGATCAATGTCCCAACAGGCGGTGGCACGCTGGTTGTATCAGCGATTGGTTATCTAGGTCAGGAAGTCGCTATTACCAGCCAGACATCCCTCGATGTTACGATGGCTCCCGATGTAAAAACCCTGAATGAAGTGGTTGTCGTTGGGTACGGTACACAGAAAAAAGAGAACCTGACGGGGGCTGTTGCGGCTATCACCATCGACGATAAAATTTCGAGTCGGGCCATTTCGAACGTATCGTCAGGATTATCGGGTTTGATTCCGGGATTATCAGTTCAGCAATCGACGGGCCAGGCGGGTCGTAGTGGGGCTGCGCTGATTATTCGGGGGCTGGGAACGGTTAATAATGCCGGGCCGCTGATTGTTGTGGATGGGATGCCGGACGTGGATATCAATCGGATCGACATGAACGACGTGGCTAGTATTTCGGTCCTGAAAGATGCGGCTTCGGCATCGGTATATGGATCGCGGGCATCTAACGGCGTTGTGCTAATTACCACCAAAAACGGATCGCAGAATAAGAAAGCCCAGATCAATTACACGGGCACGTTCGGGCTTTCGCAACCGACTAATTTCTACAATTACTTTGCCGATTACCCTCGCTCGCTAACCATGCACCTACGTGCATCAGGCGCAGGTGCTTCGTCAACGACCTATCGCTACGGAACAGTCGAAGATTGGCTTTCGAAAGGGCTCATCGATCCTATTAATTACCCGAATACTGATTGGTGGAAAACGATTTTGCGCGATCACGGTCGCGTTCAAACGCATAATTTATCAGCGTCGGGCGGTACGGATAAAATGAATTTCTACCTCTCAGCCGGTATCTATGATGAGTTAGGGGTTTTGATTAATCACGATTACAAACGCTTCAACACGCGCTTCAATCTGGACTATAAAATCCGCGATAACATCAAGGTCGGCGTTCGGATGGATGGTCAATGGTCGAAACAGAAATACGCCAATTCAGAAGGGTTCATTACCTATAACGGAACGGCAGGTTATGACATTCGCTATGCCATTGCGGGTATTCTCCCCTACAATCCGGCAACAGGTCAGTATGGCGGAATTATGGCTTACGGCGAAGATGCGTTTGCCCGTAACATGCTTTCGCAGATGGAAGTCAACCATAACTTCCTGGATCGTCAAGAGCTAAACGGAAATTTGTATGGTGAATGGACACCTATTTCGGGACTAACTATTCGGGGTGACTATGGCCTTCGGTATTATAACCAGTTTATCAAAAGCTATTCTGACCCAACAGACGAGTGGAATTTCCAGACCAATTCGTTAGCACGTACGCTGGTTGCGGCCAGTGCGGGCATTAGTAACAGTACAAATCAGGGTTATAAAACGCTCCTTCAAGGCCGAGTTACCTACAATAAGACGTTGTTTGGCAACCATCAGTTGAGTTTGTTGGCTGCCATCACGGAAGAATATTGGTTCAACCGCAACCTTTCAGCCAGCCGCCAGGATCGAATCAATCCATTATTAAGCGAAATCGACGCGGCCCTGACCACCACACAAGCGGCTGGCGGCAATTCCGATGCGGAAGGACTTCGGTCGGGAATTGGACGGATCAATTACGTAATTAATGACAAGTATTTGTTCGAAGTAAATGCTCGCTACGATGGCTCCAGCAAGTTTTTGCCCGGTTTCCAGTACGGCTTTTTCCCTTCGGCATCGGCTGGCTGGCGCTTCTCTGAAGAATCTTTTTTCAAACGCTTCTCGTCAGCTATTTCGTCAGGTAAACTTCGGGCTTCGATTGGTAAACTGGGAAATAACTCAGGCGTAGGACGCTACGAACAACGCGACATCTTCAACCTGACTAACTACATCTTAAATGGCAAGATTGTCAAAGGATTTAGTTCGGCGAAGATCATCAACGAAGACTTTTCCTGGGAAGAAACAAATGTGACCAATATCGGTCTGGATTTGGGTTTCTTCGGTGGACGACTGACTTCGGAACTTGATTTTTATCAGAAACTTACGACAGGCATGATCCGGCCATCGTCGCTGTCGACGTTCTTATCGGGCTACAATGCCCCTCGTGTCAACATCGGGAAACTACAGAATCGCGGAGTTGAATTAAACGTAACGTATCGGGCTAAAGTCCGGGATGCGAACGTCGGAGCTACGTTGAATTTTGCCTATAACAACAACAAACTATTAGAATGGAACGAGTTCCTGAGCAAGGGTTACACGTACCTAAATCTGCCGTATCACTTTGCTTATAGTCGGGTTTCGACGGGCATTGCGCAGACGTGGGAAGATATTGCCAATGCACCGTTTCAGGGCCAGTATTTTTCCCCCGGCGACATTCTCTACAAAGACCTGAATGGGGATGGACAAATTACGGATGAAGATCGGAAAGCGGAACCTCAATTCAACCGCGATCAACCGCTGGGTACATACGGCTTGAATTTGTTTGCGAACTGGCGCGGCTTCGACGTGAGTATTTTGTGGCAGGCGGCTAGCGGTCGTAAAGATTATTGGCTGGAACCGTTCAACCAGGTTAACGTACCGTCTACACGCAATGCCTTCCAGGATTATCACTGGAATGATACCTGGAATTTAGACAATCGGGGCGCTTCTCTCCCACGACTCGTTACGGGTTCTGGCGGTAATAATCAGGCCGAATCGACTTTCTGGCTCGACGATTTCAGCTACTTGCGTCTCAAAAATATTCAGGCCGGGTACAACATTCCCAGCAAATACACGAGCCGTATCGGCATGAGTCGGGCGCGGATTTATGTCACGGCTGAAAACCTGCTCACATTCACCCAATATCGCGGGGTCGACCCAGAAAAAAGTACAAGTGTAGCTGGCGTTGACAACAACGACGATCCATTCCCACTGCTGAAATCGTACTCGTTCGGCCTTAACCTCAGCTTCTGATCGATTTATGAAACGACTGACTATATCATCTCTTCTGCTGGGTGTACTTTTCTTCGCGGCAGCCTGCACCGAAGACCTGCTCGATCAGGTACCCACAACCCAGCTTTCGTCGGACTTATTCTGGAAAACAACCGACGATGCCATATTCGCTGTTAACGGCGTTTATGATGCCAATCGAACCACGTTCGACCGCGATTATTACTTCGACGGAGCCGGTGAATTTGTGCACACCCGTGGCACCAGCAATAACCAGGGTTCATTCAGCCCCGGCGCTATTGGCTCGGCAACAAATGGCACTACCGGTGGCAATTTCGGATTTCTATGGGGCGATTGCTACCGAGCCATCAACCGCGCCAATTACGTATTGGGCAACATCAATACATTACGGACCAATCTCAAATCGCCAACCGATCTGGCGTTGATGAATCGGCTAGTTGGCGAAGTTCGGTTCATTCGTGCGCTCAATTATTTCCGGCTGATCGATCTATGGGGTGATGTCCCCTATTTTACCAATAAGCTGGACGGAAACACAGAAGCTTATGGATTGACTCGTACGCCTAAAGCGGTTGTGAAAGATTCGATTCTGGCCGATCTGAGTTTTGCAGCTAACGTCCTGCCTGAAAGTTACACGGGCGATAATCTGGGCCGAGCTACGAAACTGGCAGCCTGGGCATTTAGTGGTAAGGTCAATTTGTTCTGGGCCTGCTGGATGAAAACGGCCGGAAACGGAGCCGATGCCCTAAAACACTACACAGCCGCAGCTGCCGATTTCAAGAAGGTAATCGATAAAAATATTCCGCTTTTTCGCGGTGGAGAACCCGGCCCGATCGATAATCCGAACTACTGGCACCTATTCCAGTATTTCAACGAATATGATCCGGAAATTCTTTTCTCGGTACAGTTTGGCGGACCTCTGCTAAGTCAGGGGGAAGAGCTAATGCGCGATTTTGGTACGCGAAATACAGGCAACGCCCAATGTTGGGTAGCCCCTACCTATAGGCTGGCCAATCGATACCAACTCGTCAGCACCGGCGATTTTGCTCCCCCATTAGTGCTTTCGAGAACCACCACACTGCTCAACAGTGCAACGAATCCAAGATCATACCTTGGGCGCGACTATCGGATGCGGGCGACGATGCTGTGGGACGAACAAAAAATGCTCCGACTCTCGACCGATGGCCTGACCGTACAGGATAGTATTCCATTCCGGTTCGGTAGCCGCGATGGGGTCACCTACATTAATTACGATGGTGCTCCGGCTGGTTATATTTTTCGCAAATGGGTACGTCAAACAGGGGGAATTGGTCGCAGTGATGGCCCACAGGACATTTACCTGATGCGTTTGCCCGACGTTTGGCTGATGTATGCCGAAGCGGTCAACGAAGTAAATGGTGGTCCTACGTCCGAGTTGTTTACACTGCTGAATCGTATCCGTCGTCGGGGAAATCTACCTGCTCTTGTAGAAGCTAAGTTTTCGACGAAAGCTGATTTCTTCAAAGCCATCGAGCAGGAACGCATTGTGGAACTGGTGGGCGAAGGGCATCGATTTTTTGATATTCGACGCTGGCACAAAGCCGAAGAAATCTGGCCTGCTCCCGGCGGACAAGTCCTCTACGATTCCCAAGGAACACGGATTCGCGACGAGTTTGTAAATGCGCCGGATCGGAATTACCAGCGCTATTACATCTTCCAGATCCCAACCAGCGAGATCGAAGTAAACTCCAAGATCACCCAAAATGAGCCTTGGTTATAAACCGAATCCATTACGACTATGCAATTAACAACACTATATAAATTTTTCGGGATACTGGCTCTGGTTGGGCTGCTTTCCTGTGGCAAAGAACCTATTGACGAATCAGGATTGCTCATTACGAACCGTACGCAATGCTATATGACGTTTTTTGATCTGCTGGGCACTGACCACCGAACGGTATTGGTAAGCGGTCAAACAGTGATTGATACGACTGCTCTCACGGTTACAGCTGTTGCCAAATTTGGCACGAATATGCAACGGGTAAAACCTTATTGCAGCGTCGTGACAGACGCGATTGTTGAGCCTACAATGGGCATCTGGACCGATTATTCTCAAGCCCAGAAATATACGGTCGTATCGGGCAATCGGCAGGTACGCAAAACCTACACCGTTACGGTCACTCTTCAGAAATAACCTCTATCGAACGCATTGATTATGAAAAAGACAATCTATTCAGTCCTATCGGTTTGGGGAGTTATATTATTGGTAATGAGCTGCCAGACAAAAGATGTAGCGCCGGAATCGCTTCGGAACGATTTGCTCAAAAAGACAACTGGCCCAGCTGTTGTCGGTGACCGGATCGAGTTTGCGTACGCCATCGGCACGACAGAAGGTGAGCTGCAAAATGTGCGCGCTGAAGCTACGATTGCTGGTACCACAGGTACTGGTTTCAGTAGATTTTCCTGGTACACCAATCGCAACACGGGCGTCGATCAGCCGGTTCAAACGGCAACGGATACCGTAACAAATGGAGCGATTTCCAGCGCGAAAATCATTGATGTGGCTACCAACAAAGCCGTAACACTGCGTTACTATTATTATCCGGGTGAAGATGCCAAAGGCAAAGATGTTTCGTTCCGGTTTAGTGGTACGTCTTCGGCGGGAAAAGAGGTTACTTTTCAATCGCCTGCTTACCGCATTAGTCGGATGGATATGAAGCGCTCGCTGGCACTGGTCGATGGCGCAAAAGCGTATGTATCGATTGCCGATATGGCGGTGTACACAAAAGCGGAAGTAGAACAGAATAATCTGGCGAATAAAATCGACTTTGTTTACATCTATCGGGCCACGCTCGGCACGGGCAATTATGCCTTCGGTCACGCCTTGGTAGCTCCCTCAAATGCTGATTACTTGAAAGATATAACACTCCCAACCGGACTGGCAAAACCCCGAACAGCCATCGACAAACGCATTGACGTGAAAGATGCGCAACTGCGCGGTACATCTGGATTCGATGTATACATTGATGATATCGATCTGCAACAAACCACGTTTCCCAATGCAGCCGATTACGCGTACGGCTTTGCCGCCGATCAGGGTGCATTTGTCAAAACCGCTGATGGCGCGTACGCTGCTTATGTCTACGTAAACTCCGTGAACAATACAGGTAAGTCAATGACAATCAGTATCAAGCGCCTGAAATTAAATTAATTGTAGGTAGGTTACGGCAACTTCCTGAGAGGTATATCTTTCAGGAAGTTCTACTTTTTATCCTTTGAACATACGAGCCACGTTATGAAGACGCTTTACCTCTTCGGATGCCTACTGCTTATGCTTGCAGGAACTGTGATAAACGCACAACCCATCGCGGAACCATCTACCTTTCTTAAAAGTCCTGCGTTTCTAAAATCCAATAAAGAGAAAATCAGGAAGGGCGATCCGGAACTAGTAAATGCGCAAAAAAAACTACTCGCTCTGGCCGATCAGGCCCTTACTAGAGAAGCGCATTCAGTGGTTTTGAAAAGTAAAACCCCTCCCAGTGGCGACAAACACGACTACATGAGCGTAGGCCCATACTGGTGGCCCGATTCGACCAAACCAAACGGATTACCGTACATTCGGAAAGATGGACAGGTCAACCCCGAACGGTTCACGATTCAGGACGCTG
This sequence comes from Spirosoma harenae, assembly GCF_054776975.1. Classification (NCBI taxonomy): domain Bacteria; kingdom Pseudomonadati; phylum Bacteroidota; class Cytophagia; order Cytophagales; family Cytophagaceae; genus Spirosoma; species Spirosoma harenae. Next base: position 247,975 of record NZ_BAAHBD010000031.1, read on the forward strand.
AGTATTTAAAATCGCTCTGTAATGATGTAGAACTGCTTTCCATCGCTTATTACTATTCCGATGATGAGAAATACGCCCGTCGAGCAGCGGATTTAGTACGGATCTGGTTCCTGAATCCAGATACGAAAATGAATCCCAATCTGAATTATGGGCAAGCCATTCCGGGCATTACCGACGGCCGGGGTATTGGGCTGATTGACACGCGGGATCTGGCAAAATTGACCGATGCCGTTCAATTACTTCAACACTCAAAAGCCTGGCCTTCAGCAGACCATACGGCATTACAAAACTGGTTTCGACAGTTTTTAGACTGGATGCTGCACAGCCCGATCGGTAAAGATGAGGAAGACGAACACAATAATCACGGCACCTATTACGACGTTCAGACCATTGCCTTTGCCCTCTTTCTCGATGATAAAAATCTGGCCAGACAAATCATTGAACAAAAGACAAAAAAACGCATTCAGAGCCAGTTGAAAGAGGATGGTAGTCAACCACATGAATTGGCGCGTACGCTTTCCTGGGGGTATTCGGTTATGAACCTGAAAGGATTTTTCATCCTCGCCCAATTAGCCCAATCTGCGCAGATTGACTTATGGCGTTACGAAACGGCGGATGGCAAAAGTATCAAAAAAGCGTTTCTCTGGATGTTACCGTATGCTGAGGGCAAGAAAACCTGGGAACACAAGCAAATTAAAGCCATCCATACCGAAGAATTCTGGCCTCTCGCAACCGTCGCAACCGCTAGCTACAAACCAACTGAATTACCTGTATCCGCGAAACAGTATTCCCATACAGGCAATAGCCTTTTCCTATTGACTCATTCGCTATTTTAGCCTGTTTCTGTCATCCTTCTTTTGTCAGGATGACAGAAAATTACCCTTTTGCTATCATGAAAATCTTCCTCTCTCTACTATTCGTCTGCATAAGCAACGTTTTTGCGCAAAGCCAAAATTTGCTGAGTGGAAAATTCTCCGAAACTCAACTTAAAAGCGCCTTGATTCCGCAAGCGCAGTGGGCACCTTTCCCAAAACGCGACGATCGTGCTGGTTGGGCAAAAGCCGATCAGGCCATAATGCAGGGGTACCTGAAAAAAGCGGAATCGTATTTGACGTATCAATGGCCGGGTGTACCTGCAACGAAATCGCTGCTGATCGAACGAACTGGTGATCGAGATCAATATCAGGCGATTAGCTTCCAGAAACGGGAAGTATTAGGCACGTTGCTCCTGGCGGAAATCTACGAAAACAAGGGGCGATTTATTGATCAGATCATCGACGGCGTTTGGTCTATTTGTGAAGAATCGTTCTGGGGTGCTTCCGCACATTTACCAAAAGGGAAAGCTTACATGGGTCTGATGGATGTGTCGCAACCATTTGTGGATTTATTCGCAGCCGAAACGGCGACTTATCTGGCCTGGGTAGATTATTATGTAGGGGACAAGCTGGATGCGGTTTCGCCACAGATTCGGAAGCGGATTTATAACGAAACCAGTTACCGGGTTTTTCAGCCACTGATGACCAAACCACATGGTTGGATGACCAAAACCTCCGCTGGTCGGCCACCGAACAACTGGAACCCCTGGATTTGCTCCAATTGGCTGAATGCGGTTTTACTGCTCGAAAAAGACGACGATAAGCGAACGGCATCGGTGGCTAAACTCCTACACGTACTAGACGAATTTCTGAACCCCTACCCCCAGGATGGCGGTTGCGACGAAGGACCAAGCTATTGGGGTGCCGCTGCCGCGTCGCTTTACGACAATATTGCCATGCTAAACACGGCCAGCAATAATGCCTTTCAGTACGTATATGCCGACGAGAAATTCCGTAACATGGGTCGGTTCATTTACCGCGCTCAAATCAGCGAGAAATATTTCCTGAATTTCGCCGATGCCGATCCACAACCCGGTATGGCCGCAACGATGATCTATCGCTATGGAAAAGCCATCAACGATCCCGATATGATGAAATTTGGAGCGTTTTATCGTAAACCAGAAGACGGCACTATCGGTCATTTTCATTATTTCCGAAACTTCTATTCACTGTTTATGCAGGATGAATTTCAGAAAGCTGAACAGGGACTACCCTTGCCCAAAAATGTCTGGCTCCCTGATCTACAAGTGTTTGCCGCCCGCGATCAGGCTGGAACGACCAAAGGATTTTACGTAGCTGCCAAAGGAGGTCATAACGACGAAAGTCATAACCACAACGACATAGGCAATTACGTTGTATACTACGATGGACAACCTCTATTAATTGACGTGGGTCGCGGAACTTATACAGCTAAAACGTTCAGCAACAAGCGATACGAAATCTGGTATAACTGCTCGGATTACCACAATTTGCCCACCATCAATGGCAACAATCAGCCGCCGGGCATGTCGTTCAAAGCGACAAACGTATCCTATAAAACCGACGATGCTATAACCACATTTGGCGTCGATATTTCGCAAGCTTACCCAAAAGAAACGGGCGTAAAAAGTTGGCAACGCACCATCCGGCTCAATCGTGGAAAAAACGTTCAAATAGATGATGCGTTTGCACTTCAGCAAGCCACAGAACTGACGCAGCACCTGATGACCTGTTATCCTGCTGAAATCGGAAAGCCCGGCGAACTGATCATTCACTATAACCCAAAAGGCGGAACAGCGCAGGATTTCGTTGTTACCTACAATCCCAAACAAATACAGCCTTCAGTTGAGAAAGTGGAATTAAAAACTCCGGAAGATCAGGGTATTAAGACAAAATGGGGTGATACAATTTACCGAATCAATTTCAAGGTACTAACCCCTAAAACGTCGGATAAGCAAACGTTTGTGATTGCGCAGAAGTAAAAAGCTCAATAACATTCCCCGTGTCTGTGTCCTCACAGACACCTATGCGTCAGCAAAGATTGACCTACCAGAAAGGTGTCTGTGAGGACACAGACACGGGAGAAATTTCTTCAAGTTAAGAATCACCCATTCATAGCCGCCAAAGCTTCGGCAGGTGACGAAAGTGACAAGGCATATAATTGAGCGGTACGACCGACGTGAATTTCGTACTCGTTGTTTTCGAGGGCGTTGATCAAATCGGTGGCTACAACAGAAGGAGCAATACCATTTTGCCCACCTATTTCCTGCGAGAAATCCGTATTAACCAGCGGGGGCATTAATTCAAAAACCTTTGTATTCGAACTGCGTTCCAGCGCAATGCGCAGCGATTGTGTGTAGGAATGTAAAGCAGCTTTACTGGCTCCGTAAGTCGCTAGACGGTGGTTTGGGGCAAAGGCCACAATCGATGAAACGTTTACAATAGCAGCTTCTGGCTGCGTATTCAATAGAGGAATCAGTTTTTCAGTCAGGCGAATTATAGAGAGGTAATTGGTGAGCATTTCTTCACCTGCTTTTTCATACCCATTTTCCTGCCCCGTCAGGCTATAGTAAAAGGCCTTTCCGGCGTTGTTGACCACAATAGTTAGTTCCGGGAAATCAGTATACACCCTTTCTATCAATTGATTAACTTCGGTTTCGTTCGTTACGTCGCATTGAATTGGCGTTACATTGTGAAGCTGGGCAGCTGCTTTCTGCAACCGATTTTCATCCCGGCCAGTAATAATTACGTGATTGCCTTTCTGATCAAATAATTTGGCGATTTCCAGGCCAATGCCAGCACTTCCACCTGTGATCAATACTGTATTCTGAGTCGTTTTCATCGTTATTCAATTGATTATTTCCATTTTAAATACCGATTGGTATTTTTTAGTTCAAAATTTTTCAACTTTTCAATTGCGAGATGAGCATTTCGACCGTTTTCAGAATTTTCGTCAAACTGGCTGGATTGTTGGTTGCTTTGGCAATCATGATTCCTCCTTCAATTAATGCGATTATCGACAGCGCCGTTTGCTCAGGCAAAGCATCGGCTTTAAATTCGCCAGCGTCAATACCACCCCGGATCAACTCGATCAATCGCTTTTTCCAGGTTTGAATCGCTTTAGCCGCTCGATCTTTTAATAAATTATTTGTGTCATCAGCATCAATCGCTGTATTCAAAATAGGGCAACCACCTTCAGGAAAGGGTATCCCGCTAAAACTATGGTAAATTTTTGCATACACCATAAGCTTTTGCTCAAACGTCGTTTCCTGAGCAAGTCGTTGGTGAACAGCCTGGTTAATTTTCGAAAGATTGTAATCAAAGCATGCCAGCGCAACTTCTTCCTTGCTTCCAAAATTCCCATAGATACTCCCTTTTGTTAAGCCAGTTGCTTCTGTCAAATCAGACAACGACGTTCCAGAATAACCCTTTTTATTGAATATCCCCGCCGTTGATTCGATAATGAACTGGCGTGTCCGTTCCGCTTTTGACAAATTATTTTCCATATTACAAATATACCAATTGGTATTTATTTTCCTAGCTTTGCAAAAAAATTCTTACACATACCATGTTACACCGAGTTGTGATTACCGGTATTGGCGCATTAACCCCGATTGGCAACAACATTCCTACATTCTGGCAGAGTGTAGTGTCAGGTCGCAGTGGAGCCGCCATCATTACGCATTTCGACGCATCGCTATTTCGTACGCAATTTGCGGCTGAACTGAAAAAGTACGACGCATCGGCTTATTTAAGTCATGCCGATATCAAACGAACCGATTTATTTACACAATATGCGCTGATTGCGGCTGATCAGGCCATCAAGGATTCGGGATTCGATCTAACCCGGATGGACCCGTTCGATGTCGGCGTTATCTGGGGGTCGGGGCAGGGTGGTATGGATACCTTTGAACAACAGGTGACTGAGTACGTACAGGGACACGGTCAGCCCCGATTCAGCCCTTTTTTCGTACCTAAGCTCATCGCCAATATGGCGTCGGGGATGATTTCGATCCGGCATGGCTACATGGGCATCAACTACACCACCGTTTCAGCCTGCGCCACCTCGAACACGGCCATTATGGATGCGTTTACGTACATCCGATTAGGGAAAGCTAAAATCATTGTAACGGGCGGTTCCGAAGCGCCCATTACTCCCGCTTCATTCGGCGGTTTCAGTGCGTTGAAAGCCATGTCAACTCGTAACAATGATCCGACGGCTGCTTCACGACCGTTTGATACGCAACGGGATGGATTTGTCATGGGCGAAGGTGCTGGTGCGCTGATACTTGAAGAATACGATCACGCCGTTCAACGAGGAGCAACCATTTACGGCGAAATCACCGGCGCAGCCATGACTGCCGATGCGTATCACATGACCGCTACGCATCCCGACGGCATCGGTGCGGCCAAAGCTATGCAACTGGCCCTGAATGAAGCCCAGCTAAACCTTGACGATCTGGACTACCTGAATCCGCACGCAACCTCTACCCCGGTCGGCGATTTATCCGAAATCAACGCCATATCCCGGCTTGCTGGCGCCGATAATGTACGTCTGCGCATCAGTGCAACTAAGTCAATTACGGGTCATTTGATGGGTGCCGCTGGTGCTATTGAAGCAATTATCTGCCTACTCGCTATGCGCGACAATGTCATTCCGCCTACAATCAATACGACCGAACTAGATCCGGCAATCCCCAAAAACGTTGATATTGTATTGGGTGAAGCAATCTCTGCCAACGTTCGAACCGCTATGAGCAATACCTTTGGTTTTGGTGGTCATAACGGAATTGTCATTTTTCAGAAAGTGTAACCATTTGGGATTAACCCAAATGGTACTGTAAAAGAGAATATAGCCGTTTTGTGCGGCATTCTGCAACATTCTTTTTTACTTTCTGCTTCTAAACAGCAACCCAATCAACTAGCATGAGAAAATTAAAATTGCAGGTACAGATTTCACTGGATGGATTTATTGGTGGCCCAAACGGCGAAATGGATTGGCTTACTATGAACTGGAGCGAAGATGTGATGAATTATGTGGGTAGTATTACTGAACCCGTTGATACGATTCTGCTGGGTCGGAAACTGGCGCAAGGCTTTATTCCAGCCTGGCAATCGCGGGCTGAAGATTCAGCAACAGCCGAACCCGGTGCCGAAAAAATGAATGATACACCCAAAGTCGTTTTTTCGAAGACACTTGAGAGTATTGAAGGTAAAAATGCTTCGGTGAACAATGGCAATCTGGTCGAAGAAGTTAATACCCTTAAACACCTCGACGGTGGCGATATCATTGCCTATGGTGGTGCTGAATTTGTTTCGTCGCTGATCAAAAGCAATCTGATTGATGACTATTATCTTTTCGTCAACCCAGTGGCTTTAGGAAACGGGTTAGCCATTTTTGGCAATGTCGACAGTAAAATGAACTTGAAACTGGTCGAAGCGAAGCCATTTGATTGTGGTATCGTCCTTATGCATTACCAACCCGTTTAAAATAGAAAACAAGTAAATTAGTCCTTTTCCTGACGCCAGGAAGGATCTCAACCTACCCTTACTTGAGCGTCGGAGAACCTTGAGATCCTTCCTGGCGTCAGGATGAATTATACAGATCAAAAATTGCTTACAGATTCATGCCCCCCGTCAGTTCAATACGCTGACCATTAATCCATTTCGCTTCGTCGGTACATAAAAACGCAACGACTCCGCCAATGTCATCCGGCAAGCCGACGCGTCCTAGAGCTGTTATCTGCGCAACAAAAGTTCGCATTTCTGGTGTGTCGGTCATAGCTCCTCCTCCAAAAACAGCGCCGGGTGCAACCACATTGGCCGTAATCCCGCGCGAGCCTAACTCCAGTGCCAGATAGCGCGTAAATATTTCCACAGCACCCTTCATCATAGCATAAGCCGAAACACCCGAGAACGAATAACGCGTTACGGCCGACGAAATATTGATAATTCGACCACCATCAGCCAGTAGGGGTAATAACTTCTGAGTCAGAAAATAAACACCTTTCAAATGGATGTTCAGCATCTGATCAAACTGTGCTTCGGTCGTTTGGCTAATTGGCTCATTAAGACCCGTTCCGGCATTGTTAATCAGGAAATCGAAGCGGTCAGTGCCAAAGGTTTGTGCTAATGTTTTTGTTATAGTCTCAAAAAAATCGTCAAAGGTGGTAAGGTCAGCGGTATTCAGTTGAAGCGCTACAGCTTTCTGACCCAACGCTTCGATCTCAGCGACAGTAGTTTGTGCTTCCTGTTGCTGACTATGGTAGGTTAGCAAAACATCGATTCCTTTCTGGGCCAGGCTCAGCGCCATATTCTTACCTATTCCGCGACTTCCTCCGGTAACTAAAGCTATTTTAGCCATTTTCTTCTGGTTTAATTGACGTGGCAAAGGTCCGTCAACTAACCAGTTTGGTAGTTGTAGAAGTCAATCCGGTTTTTGTAGCAATCAAACCAATAACTTGCTCCGGTAAGCGCCGGGAGCAAAGGCTGTTTGCTGCTTGAAGGATTTGGAGAAATGGGCTACATCGGTAAAGCCAAGGCTATCCGCAATCTCTGTCAGGGTCCAGCTGGGCTGTCTGAGCAATACTTCTGCTTCCTGAATGATCCGACTGCCGATCAGCTCGGTTGTAGTACGCCCGGTTGTTTCTTTCAATACTTTGTTGAGGTGGTTTACATGCACTGCCAGTTGGTCGGCATATTCCTTGGCCGTGCGCAGGCTCAGTTGCTGAGCTGGTTTTTCAATAGGAAATTGCCGCTCCAATAATTCAATAAATAAGGACGACACTCGCGCCGAAGCTCCATGGATTGGATGAAGTGCTTTTGCGGGTTGCAGTTTCTGCCCGAAATGAATCAGTTCCAGTACGTAGGTACGTAACAGATCATACTTGTACACGTACTCTGAAGCCAGCTCTTCCTGCATCTTCAGAAATAGAGCTTGCACTCGAGTCGCTTCGTTGTCAGATAGTTGAAAAATCGGGTAACCTCCTGCTCTGAAGATTGGCAACTCATCGAGAACAACTCCGCTTTTGGCTGGCACGAGAAAATCGGCTGTAAAAGCACAGAAAGCACCGGCCTGATTCAAATCTTTCGGTAACCAGTGATACGGTATTTTAGGCGTAGAGAAAATCAGGGCGTTCGGTTCGATATCAATCACTTTGTCAGCATATTCAACCCGACTCCGACCGTATAACAAACTTATCTTGTAATTCACCCGACACGGAAAAGCCGTTAGCGGTTGCGAACCAACGAACTTCTGAATGCCCTCCGAATGGTAAACTCTAAACTGGTTGATTTCCGGCTGATTGACGTTCAGTGATAATGCATTACGTTCAGTATCCATGTCAATTAGCTCCTGAAGCTGGCAATCGTCCAGCAAACTATGGCTCATAAGTTTCTTTCGTTTCAGGTATTAAAAGCCTGACCGAGCAGACCTTGTGAGAGTAACAAGGTAGCCATACATTTAGTGTCAATCCTGATGGCAGGGCAACAACATGATGCCATACGGGTTAGAAGCGTATGGAGGAAGAACAGAAAAATCGGCACTGGCAGACCATCGAAATACCGGCAAAGGACTTCAATAGCCGACTTATATTATTTAGTGAAAATCAGGAACAAACAGGCGCCCTATTCTCCCGATTAGCGTTGATTCATCAGGTAGCCAAATCCTTTGCAACAGAGAGCATTATCGAATCGGGCAATACCTCCGCTAATCTGGACATAGAAGAGCTTACGAACCCGCCTTTGTATGGCTATACCCTGGACGACGACCCGGTCGTTATTCAGTTTAGTTATTTCCCCACACTCCCCTAGAGTGGACTTAGTTTGTAAACGCACAAAGCCCCTTTCAGGACTGTTCTGAAAGGGGCTTTACCTCCCCTCTCCCGTTTTGGGAGAGGGGCCGGGGGTGAGGGTAACGCCAAATCCTTAAGGTTGTCCTTTCCCGCCAGACGATCCGTACACTTGGCCTGTTGCGAAACTACCATCGTTGGCAGCCAACTGCACGTAAATAGACGCTAATTCAGCAGGTTGTCCAGGACGGCCCAGTGCAGTATCTCCCCCAAACGTTTTTAGCTTTTCTGCCGTAGCTCCACCACTAGGCTGCAAGGGTGTCCAGATAGGGCCGGGCGCTACACCATTCACCCGTATACCTTTGGGGCCAAGCTGTTTAGCCAGCGACTTCACGAAATTCATCGTTGCTGCTTTCGTTTGTGCATAATCGTACAGATTAGGCGACGGATCATAGGCCTGTTCCGATGTAGTGCCAATAATGGCTGAACCGGGTGGCATATGAGGCAAAGCGGCTTTAATAATCCAGAATGGCGCGTAAATATTCGTCTTCATCGTTGCGTCGAAGTCTTCCGAGGTGACATCCAGAATCGAATCGCGCGTTTGCTGACGGGCGGCATTACTCACCAGAATATCTAACCCACCTAAACCTTTTACCGCTTCATCGACTAACCGCTTACAGAACGCTTCGTCCCGAATATCGCCGGGAATGGCAATTGCTTTTCGACCTTCTTTTTTAATCAGGTCGATAACCTCTTTAGCATCAGGCTCTTCAGCCGGCAAATAGTTGATTGCTACGTCGGCTCCCTCACGCGCGTACGCAATAGCCGCAGCACGACCCATTCCAGAATCTCCCCCGGTAATTAATGCTTTACGTCCCTGCAAACGCCCTGAACCTTTGTAACTAGTTTCGCCATGATCCGGTCGGGGATTCATTTTACTGGCCAGACCAGGAAATGGCTGCATGGGTGTGTTAAAAGGCGGCTTGGGGTATTTCGTCGTCGGGTCGACAAGAACGGCAGGGGCAGCTGTACCTGAGTTCTCGGGGTTCGAAGCAGCAAACGTAGGGGTTGTTACGATCGAAGCGGCCAAACCGCTTCCTATTCCGCCAATTACCTGGCGTCGACTTACTGGAATCTCGTTCATGATAATGTATTCTAACGTTGAGTATAGTTTAACGAAATCTACAGTTCACCTGTAGACTATTTCCGTTAACTGAGAGTTCAATTAGTAGGTTAGATTTTTAGAGAATTTAAATGCCTTAGTTAGGTAATAACTTTTACCCAACATTAAACCTGATTCACTAGTTAATCAGCAGATTACAGCCCAGTGACTAAACCAGTCTAATCATGGACGAAAACGAATCACCAGAACTGACGGAGGACGAAAAGCGGCTATTCGCCGATCTGATGCCTGAAGACATTAGTGAGATTATGGATACAGGTGTCAATCGACGCCATTTTCTGAAACTGATGACGCTGGCAGGAGGTGGAATTCTAGCGGCACAATCAGCAGTGGCGGAGCAGTTGCTTACCCGACCATTTAGCGAAACAATTCCTGCGGAAGCCATTCCAGCCAGCCTCGACAATGCTGTTACTGTCGCCTTTAAGGTGAACGGTGCCGCCCGCAAACTTACTGTTGATTCGCGCATGACATTACTGGATGCCTTACGCGAACGGCTTGATCTGACTGGTTCAAAAAAAGGCTGCGACCACGGCCAATGTGGAGCTTGCACAGTGATTGTCAATGGGCATCGGGTGCTATCATGTCTGACATTAGCTGCGAGTTGCGAAAGCAAAACGGTACAGACAATTGAAGGCATCGCACAGGGAAATCAACTACACCCTCTACAGGAAGCTTTTCTGAAACACGACGGATTCCAGTGCGGTTTCTGCACACCTGGACAAATATGCTCGGCGGTGGCCCTACTCGATGAAGCAAAGAAAGGACACGCGAGTTATGTTACCGAAAACGTTCGTCAGCCAGCAGGTCCATCGAAGCTTTCGGCCGAAGAAATCCGGGAGCGAATGTCGGGAAATATCTGTCGTTGTGGGGCATATCCCAATATTGTAGCCGCTATTCAGGAAGTACAAGGTGGCAAACCCATTGAACAGGTTTTCCGCTCAGTTTAATAGTTGACCTCACCCCTAGCCCCTCTCCTGTTTTAGGAGAGGGGCTAGGGGTGAGGTCAACCAACTATGTCATACGAATGAGACCGTTTACCTACACCCGAGCCAAAGACGCGACGTCAGCCATCAAATTGCTGACGGAGAACGTTAATGCCAAATTCCTTGCTGGCGGCACCAATCTCCTCGATCTGATGAAGGAAGACGTAGAACGCCCGAACACCCTGATCGATATTTCGGAGCTTGGCCTGACCGAGATCAAATCCATTTCAAACGGCGCCAGCCAGGGCGGCATTTCGATTGGCGGACTCGGCAAGAATACCGATGCGGCTAACCACCCACTGATACGTCAGAATTATCCATTACTGACTCAGGCGATTCTGGCAGGCGCGTCGGGGCAAATTCGGAACATGGCCACGAATGGCGGTAACCTGTTACAACGTACGCGCTGCCCGTACTTTTATGAAGTAGCTATGCCGTGTAACAAACGCGCACCAGGAACAGGTTGTGGAGCCAGGGAAGGTATTAACCGAATGCACGCCATCTTTGGCTGGTCGGAACAATGCGTAGCCGTCTATCCATCTGATATGGCAGTTGCATTGTCGGCTCTGGATGCCATTATAAAGGTTCGAAGTTCAAATGGGCAGGAACGCAGTATTCCGATTGCTGATTTTCACCGACTACCGGGCGATCAACCTGAAAAAGATACCAATCTGAATCACGGCGAACTCATTACGGCCATTGAACTGCCGAAGAATCGATTTGCTGATAAGTCGTATTACCTGAAGGTTCGCGACCGGGCTTCGTATGCCTTCGCGCTAGTGTCGGTTGCAGCCGCGCTGGAAACCGAAGGATCCAAAATCAAACAGGCTCGCATTGCGCTGGGAGGAGTGGCACACAAGCCCTGGCGAGCAGTAAAAGCCGAGCAATGGCTGGTCGGTAAAGAAGCAACGGATGCCAATTTCAAACTGGCAGCAAACGCCGAAATGGCCGATGCAAAACCATTGGCTCACAATGCATTTAAAGTAGAATTAGGTAATCGAAGCATCGTTTTGGCTCTGCAGATGGCGATGAACGGCGGCAAAGCATAACGTAATAAATCCCATGAAGGATACCAATAAATTAATCGGTACCCCCATCACGCGCATCGACGGCATTGCTAAAGTGACGGGCAAAGCACCTTATTCGATGGACCATCCGGTTAAGAATCCGGCGTATGCGATTCTTTTCAAAAGCACGATAGCGGCCGGAACAATTCGCGATATTGACAGCGCAGCAGCCGAAAAAGCCCCTGGGATACTGGCCGTTATCACCCATAAGAATGCACCGAAGCTGAACGTAAAAGGCGGATTGCGCGGAGGTGCGTTATTACAAAGTCCGGAAATTGAGTTTTTCGGACAGAATATTGGTATTGTGGTAGCGGAAACGTTTGAACAGGCTCGGTATGCCGCGCGGCTGATCAACGTTACGTACGACAAAAAAGAAAGCAAAGTCGATTTCAATAAGATTGCCGATCAGGCTCGGTTGCCGAAGGATAAAGAAAAAGCCGACGCTAAACGAGGTGATGTTCAAACTGCGCTCAGTCAGGCTACGTACAAAGTTGAAGAAGTGTATGAAACGCCCATTGAGCATCACCACCCCATGGAGCCACACGCGGCCATTGCCGAATGGGATGGCGATAAGGTAACCCTCTACAGCAGTGCGCAGATCGTTAATGGTGCCCAAAGCGCTGCGGCCGCCACGTTAAATTTAAAACCCGAACAGGTCCATATCGTTTCGCCATATGTAGGGGGCGGTTTTGGTTCGAAAGGTGGGCAATGGGCCAATCTGGCGCTGACGGCTGTAGCGGCCAAGCACGTGAACCGCCCGGTTAAGCTCGCCCTGACTCGTCAGCAGATGGTCAACTCGGTGGGTATGCGGCAGCATAATCGGCAAAAAGTAAGTCTGGCGGCAACGGCAGATGGAAAACTAACAGCGCTGGCACACGAGATTACGACTCATTGTGCTATCAATGATGAATTCGTTGAACCTTGTGGCGACTGCTCGAAAATCATGTACGACACGCCCAATTCGCTCATTACCTACCGGGTAGTGCCCATGAACCTGATTCTGCCGACCTACACACGCGGCCCCGGAAAATCGACCGGTAGCTTTGCCCTCGAATCGGCCATGGATGAGCTAGCCTATAAGCTAAAAATGGACCCGATTGAGTTTCGGATCAAAAACGAACCCGAACGAGATCCATCTAATGGCAAACCCTGGTCGTCGCGGACAACGGTGCAGTGTCTCCGGGAAGGGGCCAAAGCGTTTGGCTGGGAAAACCGAAAAATTGAACCTCGCCAAATTGAACGAGGTAATTATTGGATAGGCTATGGCGTTTCGGCTGGTACCTATCCTGCACACCAACGCCCAACCTCAGCCTCAGTGAAGCTAAAACGAACTGGCGACGCCGTTACGGCCACAGTCGAACTGGCGGCTGCAGATCTGGGCACGGGTACATACACTATTCTGACACAAACTGCTGCAGAGGCCCTGGGGCTATCGGTCCAAAACGTGAAGGTAAAAATTGGCGATTCAGATCTGCCACCGGCGGCTGGTGCAGTAGGTTCGGTAGGAGCCGCCAGTTATGCCAATGCCGTGCACGATGCCTGTGAGAAAATCACGCAGGAATTACTAACCAAATCAGGTAAACAATTTTTTGTGCGTCCAACGGCTGCACAACTCATGCGAACTGAGAAACTGACTGATTACCAAACCCGAGTTGATAGTAAGCCACCGCAAAACGCAGAGGAATATTCAGCGCATAGCTTCAACGCAAACTTTGCGGAAGTTGCGGTGAACAAATCGACGGGAATGATCCGTGTCAACCGATTTTTGGCCGTGACGGGTGCGGGACAGATTCTAAACCCCAAAACCGCTCGTTCGCAAATTATCGGTGGCAATGTCTGGGGTATTGGTATGGCCTTAACTGAAGAATCCGTAGTGGATACTCGTTATGGCAATTTCATTACTCGCTCCTTCGCCGATTATCACGTACCAGCCAATCTAGACATTGGTAATCTGGACGCTATTTTTATTACTGAGAAGGATGAACACGTCAACACGTTAGGCGTTAAAGGCATCGGCGAAGTGGGTATTGTGGCCGTAGCAGCCGCGGTGGCCAACGCTGTCTTCAACGCTACTGGCAAGCGAGTTCGCGACTTACCGATTACGCCGGATAAAGTTTTGTAACATCCGAATCAACAGCTAAACACTTACTCCGCTATCTCTTTTCGGATGATACGCAACTTGGTAGCGGACTTTGCCGATGCCGATAATCGCATAAATCGCTTGGCACACTGTCGGCAACGGTACGCCTGAATGCCCGCAACCCGTTTCTGCCAGCCTCGACGGGCAGTACGGCGAACTTCAACGGATTTACAATGAGGGCACTGGTGCACGAACGTCACATTGTAATAGAGTTCATAGCCTGTAAAGAGAATCAGTAGGGTAGCCGGAACCAGTAATGGTGAATAATTAACAAGCCAATAGAACATAAAGCGATCGAAATAGTCACGGTCAATATTTACCAAAATTCATTCCAAACTGATAACGTAACAACTCCCCTGCTTTCAAACACTATCTGCCAGATTCTCTTCAGAAACCTGGCTTTGAACGGCAGTCAATTGATGAGTCAAATCGTCGCGCATCATAAATTGATTAAAGACGATGATCAGCAAATTGGTAAACATCAGCAATAGAAAGGCAATAAAGGCCCAGAAGTATTGGTCCAGCATTAATAGACACAGCAAAGCTACCAGCAAAACGATGGCTTTTATACATAGAAACGGGAAAAGATAATACGTGAGTTTCTGATACATGCCTATCGTGGTAAAATACCTCAGCTGCAAAGCCAGATCAGAAAGGTGTAGCCAACTTTACAGACCTGAACAAACAGAAAAAACGAGAAGGCCAGAACTATTGTCCAGGGACCAGGAATGAGAGCACGAAAAAACGATAAGGCAAATGGTCGGCTGTTCGCCGAGACGAGAGAGAGAATGCGGGTCATGATTATAAAGTTCAAGTGAATACACAAACGTAATCTACGTAAAATTACCTAGCAAACACAGTAAGTAATTACGACCATGTTTTAATTACAATTTAACTAGATCGACCTTTTAAAAAACTTTTCTATACGAATGAAGCAACCAGTTAATGCTTAGATTACGAGTTTACCTTAACTACCAATAAATAACTCTGTAATTCGGAGCCCTTATAACAAACGGTCGTCTGTTTTTTCGTTTACAGGCGTGGATGAGATCCTTACAAGCTCTTCGTGGCATATCGGTTGGGTCTATTTCTCCAGCTTGGTCCATAGACTCCTCCAGCAAACGCAGGATGGCCAGCGATCCCTGAAAATCACCTAAACTGCGTAGGGCATCGGCTTTCGACAAACGCTCATTCACGGTAACTCCCGGATTCAATTCAACAATTCGCTCCAGATTTTCCCGCCAGAAAGCATTGCCTATTTCACATCGTTTCGGCAAACGAATCCGTCTTGTAACGTACTTCCGGCTCCTCAACCGATAGGTAATACCTCCCTCTTTATCATATTCCCGAAAAAACCTGTTGCTCCACCAGCGTATTCGATTTCGGATAAAAAGTTCTTCTTCTGCTGTCAGCGGAAAAGGCCGTGTGCGTATCAGTTGACAGTACTCCTCGAAGCCAAGTCCATACACATCACGGGGATTTCTACGACCCAGATCATCTTGTTCTTCTTCAGGAAAATCGGGATATTCAGATCGATAGTCATAGCTGGATTTGTTGAGCGGAATTAAATCCTCACTCCGCTGAAAGCATTCACATAGCGGACACTGAACGAATCGCAAGGAGCCCATACTCCGTGTATAACCGTCTGAATAAATATCGACAACTCCTCCGCGATGATAAAACGACGTTACTGATAGATGAAAAACAATTTCCCCGCAATGAGAACACCTATAAGCATCGATTGAATAGGTCATAAACTAATGATGAATCTATACGCTAATTTTGACTAATACTGACCTAAGGCTTTCTGTTAGGGTGTAAAAATGGCAATTTCAAGATATAATTGGTTCTTTCGAACAAATTGACCATCTGATTCGCAAAGCAACGGATTAGTAAAATGAACGTTTACGAATAAGGCTAAGACTACTTAAAAGAATAAAGGCGACACCAGTACGGAAATCCCCCAAATGTCTATCTTTGCGCCATGAACTCTCGCTGGCGCTTATGGCTTTTGCACGTGCTGACACTGTGCATTTTCATTTCAGCCACTGAAGTGAATACCCGGGAAATCGTCAATGCTTGTGGCGATTATTGCGAGGCTTATTTACCCATCAAGTTTGTTGCCAACTCCGTTCAATCGGCAACGGTATCGGCAGAGCGATCGATAGAACAGAGCCGTCAGGCTAAACCGCTTATCAAGCAGGTCTGCTACCGAGCCCTCCTACTTTACAAAGCCAGTAACCGAGCTATTTTCGGCCGTAGCAGGCGAATTTATCTCCGCTGTTGTCAGTGGCTTAATTAGACACATCCCCGTGCTTTTCCAGGCGCACCTTACAGGCGGTTCCGGACCTTCCTGCTGGCTACATCCATAGCCCGAAACAGCTATATGCTCATCTTTCGGGTCATGTAACTCGGCTTTTACTTCTTGGGTGAAAAGCCAGGACTGAGGTGTATGCGGTTCTCCAATTGCTTCTTAAGTACCAACGCGCTTTGAGCGTTCAAATCCCCAAAATCGTTACCTACCACATTATCAAGTTCACCGGAGCCAAAGAATATAGTCTATACTACTGGCATCCGTCTGGCTTAATTAATCTCGATTATGAATAATAAGCACCATCTCGATACTGTATCAGCTGCCGGATTATTAGTAGCCATGGGTATTATCTATGGCGATATTGGCACCTCACCTCTATACACCTTACGAGCTATTATTGGACCCGTGAATCAGATCAGGGCAGAGGTTGTTCGGGGAGCAATTTCCTGCGTATTCTGGACACTCACTCTTCAAACCTCGGTTAAATATGTCCTTTTGATCTTACGGGCTGATAACCGGGGCGAAGGAGGCATTTTCGCGCTGTACGCCTTGATTCGTCGTCACGCCCGCTGGCTTACCTTGCCTGCAATTATTGGTGGAGCTGCACTACTGGCTGATGGAATCATTACGCCACCGATCTCGGTATCCTCCGCTGTGGAAGGCTTACGGCTGCTTAACCCCTCAATTACGCATGAGCTAATTATTCAGATTGTCATTGGTATTCTGACGGTCCTGTTTCTGATTCAAAGTTTTGGAACCAGCGTAGTAGGTACCGCTTTTGGCCCTATCATGCTGGTCTGGTTCATCATGCTGGGTGTACTAGGCGGGTTGCAAATTGCGAAGGCTCCGGCTATTCTGGCGGCTCTAAATCCCTATCATGCCTGGTGGCTATTGGCTAAGTATCCCGGTGGATTCTGGCTGCTGGGGTCGGTTTTTCTCTGTACTACTGGAGCAGAAGCGTTGTATTCCGACATGGGGCACTGCGGCCGGGCGAACATTCGGGTGAGCTGGGTGTTTGTAAAAACCTGTTTGTTGCTGAATTATTTTGGCCAGGGAGCCTGGTTATTGAGTCAGGAAGGTCAAACCTTACAAGAGCGGATTCCATTCTATGAACTGATGCCACCCTGGTTTCTGACAATAGGCATTAGCATTGCGACCGCAGCCACCGTTATTGCCAGTCAGGCGTTGATCACTGGCTCCTTTACGCTTATCAGTGAAGCGATCCGGCTAAACTTCTGGCCTAAGGTGCAACTTCGCTATCCCAGTGCTCAAAAGGGACAACTTTACGTGCCGAGCATAAATCTGTTGCTTTGGGCCGGCTGCGTTGGCGTGGTGCTTTACTTTCGAGAATCGGCCAATATGGAGGCTGCCTATGGACTGGCCATTACCTTAACGATGCTCATGACAACCCTGTTGATGTCTTATTACCTGTATACCCACAAGTATCAGGCCTGGGGCATTGTCTTGTTTCTGACGGTTTATCTGGGCCTGGAAGGTAGTTTTCTAGTAGCGAATCTGGTCAAGTTTCCTCATGGTGGTTGGGTGTCGGTCCTGATCGGGTCCACGATTGCGGGCGTTATGTACATTTGGTTACAAGCCTTTCGCATTAAACTTAGGCTGACCGAATACGTTCGGATCGACAATTACATTCACGCCATCAAAGAACTCAGCCGGGATATTAGTATTCCCAAGTACGCTACCCACCTGGTGTTCATGAGCAATGCGGCTCGTCAGTCGGAAATTGAATCGAAGATTATTTACTCGATCTTTCAAAAGCGCCCAAAACGAGCCGATATCTATTGGTTTGTACACGTCGATATCACTGACGATCCCTACACGATGGAGTACAAAGTCAACACCATCGCTCCTGATGATGCGTATAAGGTGACCTTCCGGCTAGGTTTCCGCGTGGAGCAACGGATTAATCTGTTCTTCCGCAAAGTAATTGAAGATATGGTTCGTAACAAGGAGGTAGACATCACGAGTCGGTATGAATCGCTCAATCGTCAGAATGTGATCGGTGATTTTCGGTTCGTTGTTCTGGAGAAGTTTCTTTCGTTTGAGAATGAACTGCCTCAGCTTGAGCGACTCATTATGAACATTTACTTCACCATCAAGTCGTTTACCACACCCGAAGCGCGCTGGTTTGGCCTTGACAGCAGCTCCGTCAAAATTGAAAAAGTACCGTTAGTGATTCGTCCTGTGGAAAACGTTCAGTTAAAACGGGTAACTAGCTAACGATGGATAAATAAACGGTGATAGCCCATTCGTTGAGACAGGATTGATAGCATTTGAGACGGAATTGACAGCCCGCTTCGTGACGAGTTCTGATCTTTGGTGGGCTGAACGCACTAGGTTGTCAATGGATTTGATGGCTACACACCCATGGTTCGCTTTTTTACCCAGTGAAAAACAAACCAAATTCAATGTTATGACTGACAAGACTACATCAATGAATACACTTTTGGAAAATTACGTCTTCATGGTTGCCTCTCACTACATTGATCAGGTGGATACCGAGTTGCAAACAAGGTTGATCAATCTATTGCTCGAGGTAGGTCGGGAACCTCGCCAGGACGACCTTGCCAGTCCGGAGGTTATCCTTGGATGCAAGTAAAGCTTGTATTCTAATTTGTTTGTTGGTACTGGGTAACGAACTCGGACGGGCTGAGCTGGTAAA
Organism: Spirosoma harenae; assembly: GCF_054776975.1. Classification (NCBI taxonomy): domain Bacteria; kingdom Pseudomonadati; phylum Bacteroidota; class Cytophagia; order Cytophagales; family Cytophagaceae; genus Spirosoma; species Spirosoma harenae. The sequence goes on from NZ_BAAHBD010000031.1 coordinate 266,986, forward strand.
GTTTACGAAAACACTGGGCGAAATAGGATGGAGTTGAAAAACCGACCAAATAAGCTGTTTCGGTTATGGTTTGGCCCTGTCGTAAGTACTCCGTTGACCGTTTCAATCGGTAGTTTTGAATCAATTCATTCACCGGCAAACCCGATATCGCTTCCAGTTTACGATACAGACTCGCCCGACTCATACCGATTGCCCGAGACAGTTGGTTGATCCCAAAGTCAGAATCCTCCAGGTGTTCACTGAGAAGGCTATAAAACTGGGTTAGAAAGGGATCTGACTGGGACAACTCGTGATCCGATATAACCTTATTTGGCTGGGCTAAACTTTGCCGTACCCATTCGCGCAATCGTCGTCGACTATCCAGCAAATTCCGAATTCGAAGCTGAAGCTCGGCCAGATGGAAGGGCTTTGTAATGTAATCATCGGCTCCAAGTCTCAACCCGTTCACCCGACTATCCAACGTACTTTTTGCTGTCAACAAAATAACAGGTATATGGCTGGTGTGTGGATCGGCCTTCAGCTTTCCACAGAGTGTATAACCATCCATAACAGGCATCAGAACGTCGCTAAGAACCAGATCGGGCATGCGCTCAATAGCGATTTGGAGCCCTTGCGCACCGTCGAATGCCCGAACAACCTGATACCAGGCCGGTAAACTTTGGCTAATAAACTCAGCCAAGTCGTTATTATCTTCCACCAATAAAATGAGTGCTGATTCGCCATTTGCTGGAAACGTATCAGGTAGTTGGCTCACCTGTTTGTTATCAATGACCTCCGAGGCAACTTGCTCGCGGAAGGCGGGTTGATACGGAAGCCGTACAGTAAAGGTCGTACCTAAACCAGGCGTGCTACTGACCGAAACGGTACCAGCCTGTATTTCAACGAGTTCTTTAACCAGGGCCAACCCAATGCCGGTTCCTTCCTGCGAACGGGTTGGCGAATCGTCTGCCTGATAGAAGCGATTAAAAATGAATGATAATTGCTCAGGGGCAATGCCTATTCCGCTATCTGCGACAATAATCTCGATGAAACCGTCAGCCGTTTGCTGTACCATAACACTCACCCGATCATTAGGTCGACTAAACTTTAGGGCATTGGACACCAGATTATAAATGATACGTTCCAGCTTAGCCCGGTCGAATAGAAAATCGCCGGTGAGCCCCGGTTGATAGCTTAGCGCAATACGCAGCTGATCAGCTTCCTCCCCAAACGACTGGACAATCTCGCCCACAAATTCGCTTAAATCACCAATCGACTGCTGAACAGGCATGGCGTTCGCTTCCAGCTTCGACAGATCGAGCAGTTGATTAATGAGTTCTAAAAGCTGATACGCATTCCGTTCAATAACGCCTAGCCGTCGCTGGTCATCGGGTTCTGCGTATTTGTGTTTTAACTGCTGAGCAGGCGTTAAAATCAGCGTCAATGGGGTCCTGAATTCGTGCGTTACGTTCGAGAAAAAACGTGTTTTCATTTCATCAACTATCCGTAGCTGCTGCGTCTCACGTTCCTGAAAAGCCAGATTTTGTTGCTGGAGCGTAAGTTCCTGTTGTAAGTGTAATCGGTTGGTGTACGAACGTAGTAATACATAGGCTATGCCAAAAACGAGGAATCCGTATATAGTATATGCCCACCAGGTTGCCCAGTAAGGCGGGGATATATGTACCGACAAGGTACGTATGTGTGGGCTCCATTGGCCTGACGTATTAGAGGCATTGAGCTCAAGGACGTAATAACCCGGACTTAGATTCGTGTAAATGGCTTGCGGCTGATTTGTCTCAACCCATTGGTCAGTAAGTCCCTCTAAACGATACCGAAATCGATTTTTCTCAGGTTTATTATACTGGGCAACAGCAAATTGAACCGTTAAGAAATTCTGGTTATAAGGCAGCTTTAACTCTTGTAATACCTGCACCGGCAGATAAGGCACAGCAGCTGTATCGGCCGGGCTGTTCAGCGATAATGGCTTATTATTGATCTGAATCTGCGTGATTTCAACGGAAGGTAAGAATGTATCATCCTGAATCTGGCCTGGTGAAAAAGCCGAGATGCCTTCCAGCCCTCCCATATAAATTTGCTCGTCAGCAGTGTCAATTCTGGGAAGGTATAAAAAATGAAAGCGGTTAAACTCGTCGGCCAGCAACCCGTCTTCGTGAGTGTAGGTGCGCATCTGAAAGGTTTTTCGATGCATACGTACCAGCCCCTTGTTGGTTCCTATCCAGAGATACCCCCGTTGATCAGGAATAGCTGAGTAAATCACATTGTTGGGAAGCCCATCGGTTTCGGTAATACGCCGACTTTGGCCGGTGCGTTTGTCAAATGCACAGAGTCCTCCACCAAACGTACCTATCCATAATCGATTGGAATCGGCCGGATCGGCTGACAAACAAAATAACGTATTACTACTAATCGAAGCCGGATCGGTGGCCAGATGAGTAAACCGCCGATGCTCGCCCGTCTGTCGGTCAATCCGAATCAAGCCATTGCCTAAACTAGCTACCCAGAGTGCCTGGCCATCAACGACCAAGTGTAATTGAACACCTGAACCTGGAATGCGCAACTTATGCGCAAATGGAATCCATTTCCTCGTCTCTGGCTGATAATGCCAGGCTAACGAGTCATGAGATACCCATACCTGCCCGGCTGGATCGGTAGCCATTGGATAGGGGCTTGATCCTTTAGCGGGTGCTGGAATAGTTGTTACCTGACCACTTACTACGTTTAACTGTAGAAAGGGTTCACGAGCTACGTTAAACCAAAGTGTATGCTGTTGATCGATGGTGTACCTGAAGTCATAACTAGTGAGATTAGCATCAAAGGAAGCAGGTATTGGTTGCTGAACATGTAACCAACGCCGAAGCAAATCGACATGGAAGGAAGCCTGATAAGGAGCTGTCTGAAAAGGGTTTGCTTTTAAATCATACGTTCGGATACCGCCCCCATTCGTCCCTACCCAAAGTACATCCGACCGATCCACCCACAAACTTCGTCCCTGCTCTGTATGAGCGCTCATGGCAGGAGCGTTAAGTAGCTGAAGTCCTTCCTTAGTGGTATATTGATACAATCGGCCTTCCCGCAGAAAATAGATTACGCCTTTGCTATCGGTCGTGAACTGCATTTGATTCCATATGTACTGCAAGGGAGGAAGCGGATACCGTTGCGTTTGGCCGGTGAGCGGATTGAGCCGAACCAAATGCTGGCGGGTTCCAATCAGAAACTGCCCATCCGGAGTTCGGTAGAGTCCGTTTAAATCATCGTGAGGCACCGGAAAGGTAGGTGCCACAAAGCGATGCTGGCTTTCGTTGAAATACGTAAGCCCTAGTCGGGTAGCGACCCAACTGCGGCCCTGGTTATCTTCGGCAATACCAATTCCCTCATCATCAGGCAACGAATTGGGTTGATCTTTCTGATGGCGAAAAAGCTGACATCGGCCAGTGCGTATATCATACAAACCTACTCCCTGATTAACAAAAGCAAGCCATAGTCGATCCTGCCGGTCTAGCCAGACAGTCCCAGGTTGTTGGAATAGTTTCTTGTAAGCAGGTAATTGGGAGACATTGGTAAATGTTTCGGTGCGTGGGTCGAATCGATCCAGATCCCCTCGTTCACTCACAATCCAGATCATACCTTGATGGTCCAATACCAACCTGATCAATCCGGGGTAGGAAAGTGATGGCTTTCCATTAGGGGCCGGCCTGAAAATCCGGAATGTCCGTCCATCATAGCGGCAAAGCCCATCTCGGGAAGCGATCCACATAAACCCCTGGCGATCCTGAACGATGCCCGTTATATAAGCCTGGGGCAACCCTTGCCGATCATTAATGATCCTGGGTGTGGGTAAAACTGAAGGCTGGGCTAGTGAAAAATTATCAATCAGGTTGATAGACCAACTTACTAGTATTAGAAGAAAATACCGTGTCAGGTTATACAGGCCCATACCAGGTCTGATTATGTTGAGTAAAAGAAGAGAAAAGTTAACGGGCTTTAGCCAGTCATTTAGCTAACGTATGGAAATACACTGCAAAAGTTGTGCTAGAAAAGAAATGATTTATATTGCCACTGCTCTTAGCTCACCGGCTCCATAGCACTTCATATTTGTGAACAATATCCCTGATTTTCCCAAAGTCGCTGTGGGGAAGATTACAAAAAGCTAAGGCGCCCATGCCGGTTTTGGGATTGAAATAAACAAAGGAATAGACCCCAATTGAGCCACCATTGTGCATCCGGTAACCGGGGGCCGATATCGCCCAAAACACTCCTACATTGTATTGATCATTGAATATATAGTCGTTGCGACTTTCGAAGCAGGAATCAGCCAGTTGGGGGGTCAACAAGATTTGATACGATTGAGCACGCAACAAAGTCCCTTTTCCAGCATAACCCGCCGTCAGTTCCAGTAAATACTTGGTCAAATCGTCAACATTCGTTTTTAAGCCGCCCACCGGATAATCTGTCATTTCATAGCGAGGATGTTCCAGCACTTTTGTAGGCTTCTTTTTATCATCAACCGTGTAAAGCGTGGTAGCATGCCTAGGGTTCACCTCTTTGTAATGCCAGGCTGTATTACTCATTTTCAACGGCTTAAGGATATGCCGCCTGGTATATTCATCAAACGGAAGGCCAGATTTTAGTTCAACAATGCGGGCGGCCACCAGAGACCCTAAGTTGCTGTAGTGAAACCGGCTACCTGGCGGATACTTGGCGAAGTTATCTTTTGAGTACCAGTTTTCGGTGGGTTGGGTAAACTTGCGGATGTGTTGATCAATAGAAATGGGTTTCCCTAGCTGATAGTAAGCGATCTCCTTTTTCAGGAAGGCGGGCGTCGATTCGTTGACCCGAAAGCTATCAGTCAACACAATGGTTGACTCGCCTACATCTTCAGGGTCGAATTCCTGGGTCAGGGTGGAGGTATGCGTTACCAGGTGTCGGACCGTAATGGCCTTATCGGGATAGAAGGGATTAATTATTTTATAGGGTAAAATAGTATTGATTGGCTCGTCCAGGTCTAGTTTTCCTTCCTCAACCAATTTCATAATTGAAAGCCCGATCAGTGTTTTTGAGATGGAAGCAACCGGGTTGATGGTTTGTGGTGTAAAGGGTACTTTATTTTTCAGATCAGCATAGCCAAAACCCTGACTAAATAAGACAGTTTGATGTTGCAAAATCGTTACGGCGAATCCAGGAATTAGCGTCTGACCGAGGAGTGTTTGTAGTTCCTGCTTTAGTGAATCTGCGTAGACACTATGGTTGGTAGTCGATTGGTATCGTAATGACTTTTGGCTGGTCTTGCACGAAATCATACTTACCAACAACAAACAACCATACGCTAATAGGCGGACTACACTATTCATAAAAACGTTAAATTTTAGTCAGCAATTCATAGAACTTTTTCACTGCTTTCTTTTCGTAAGCTTCTTTGAGAGAAATAATCATAATCGTTCGTCTCATATTTTTTCCGTCAATAGGAATACCTACTACATCAGGATCGTTTATACTGGTATCGCTCAATATAGTATGCCAATGTCCTGTTTTTACAATTTCAAATAAAGTAGGTATATCATTTATTTCCATACAAATATTCGGGTCCAGATTTTTTTGGCTGAACGCTTCTTCAAAAAACTGGATAGTACTATATCCACTGAACGGTAAAGCCAAAGGCAGATCGGCCACTTCAGTAAGTGATATAGTGTGTTTATGAGCCAACGATGACTTTTTAGCCGTTACCAATACCATGCTTGAGCTTAACAGGGTTTGATATTTCAGATGTGGTTCGTTGGCTTTTTCGTGGAATGTCAACACAAAGTCAAAATGATGCAGATTAAGTTTTTCGAGCAGGTCTTTTGTGGTACCAAATACAACCTGGATTTTGATATTCGGATATTGCGCTGCAAACTGTATCAATGTTTTGACAAAAAGAATTCGCATGGAGTAAATTACACCGATGGTAATTTTTCCCGTATTCAGATTTTTTAAATCCTGCAAAAGCAATAATCCTTCATTGGCCCTATTTATACTCTGTAAAGCATATTCACTAAACAGTTTTCCAGCTTCAGTCAGTATAATTCGTTTTCCAATACGGTTGAATAAAGGCACATTTAATTCATCTTCCAATTGCTTGATTTGCTGCGATAGCGTACTCTGACTAATATGCAAAACCCTGGCCGCTTCCGTAAAATTTAATAACTCTTTGGCCTTCAAAAAATAATTAAGCTGTCTTAATTCCATCTTTCTAAATCGATTTTTTCGATTGTTTTCATCGAAAAATAGCGTTTTGCAAATAAAAACCCTGTTGAGATATTTGTGAAATAAGGTTTCTTATTAATCCTTTTATCTCTTAAATAAATTAATCATGAAAGTTAAACTGATTCTACCGCTTTTTCTTTTTATCGCTTGTTCCGCTACGTTTGGTCAAGGAAAGTCCAACATGGCTGTTATTGAAAAAGGCTTAATTAAAGTATCCATTATGTATCCGTATGCCGAAGGTAAAACCTTTAATATGGAATACTATGAAACGAAACACATGCCTATGGTAGCCGGGTATTTAGGGTCAAATTTGGTTAAATACACCATCGAAAAAGGACTTGCCAGTGGGATTCCTAACCAACCATTGCCGTTTATGGCTATCGGCATATTTTACGTAAAAAATTTAAACGAATACCAGGCGGCTATTGCACCCAATAGAGACGCCATTCGTGCAGATTTTGCCAATTATACCAATATCACCCCTGTCATTTTGGTGAGTGAGGTAGTCAAATAAATACGTTCTACTATCTCAGGAAGTACAAATCGATTGTAGGATAGACTCGTAGCACAACCATTCATTTCGTTACGCGATAGGCAGCAAGTCGCAAACCACCTGTTTTATTGGCGCGAATGCCCATGAGCTTCTAAATAAGGCCGCTTTATCTTTGTTCAACACAACTTGACTAACCAAATACGATGAGTGATATCAAGAAACAGGTGTTATTTATTCAGGGAGGAGGCAGCAGTGAAGATTATGAGGCCGATCAACTCCTGGTTACTTCGTTGCATAAAAGCTTAGGTGAAGCGTATCGTATGCATTATCCACGCTTGTCAACCGAGTCCACTCCGGATTTAGGCAGGCTGAAACAGATTGGCCATGAACTGTCGCGGATCAAAGGAGCATTTATTCTGGTCGGGCACTCGTTAGGCGCTTCCATGCTGTTGAAATACCTTTCTGAAAACGCAATCAGGAAAAAGCCTACCGCCCTTTTCCTGATTGCGACACCGTTTTGGAGCGGTGATGAAGATTGGAAAGAAGGATTTAAGCTGTCAGAGAACTTTGCGGATAAATTACCTAAGGAGGTACCCATTTTTTTCTATCACAGTCAGGATGATCAGGAGGTGCCGTTTGCCCACCTCGCCATGTATAGACAACAACTTCCCTGGGCAACCTTCCGCGAACTGACCAGCGGAGGCCATCAACTGAATAATGACCTCACGATTGTCGCCAATGATATTACATCCGTATGAATAGCCTAAGCCAATAAACCGATGGCCCAAAATGGCCATAGCTTGCGGATTGTTGAGAAGATAATCAATGCCAGCTCAACACCCTAATGCAGGGCAAAACCCGAAGTAAATCAGGGTTACTATTTATTCGCCAACCCGATCTAGTGAACACTTTTTATTGGACCATCTACTGCCGTTTTGATCCGCCTGATCTTACCATCGCTTTTGGTCATGATGTACATATTCCTGGTAAACCAATTGTACGTGATGCGAAGATCAACGCGCTTTGAGCCAGACAATTCCACCAGATCTGTGGCTTTCCCATTCTGTACGATGGTCAGTTCATGGACGGAATGATCGGTCAGATTTTTATCGATATTGGCAAAGAAAACGCGACCTCTGGCAATGTCTCCGAAAACGTATTTGTGCTTCAGTGCCTCAATTGGGCCCTCATACACATAGCCTCCGCTGATCGCATTGCCGTCGATATGATCGTATTGTAGAAACGGTCGGATAAACTTGTCGGATTTCGTGTCGGGCGCGGGATACACATTCTTTAAATCCGTCGACGAGATACCATAATTTCCCTCCCGTACATTCCAGCCATAATCGCCACCCGTCTGGATCACGTTCACTTCCTCGAAATTAGATTCGCCTACATCGGTACAGAACAACCGGCCACTGTGCCAGGCCAATCGGTGCGGATTGCGGAAACCATACGCATAAATTTCCCTATACACCGACGCGTCGTTCGTGGCCACAAATGGGTTGTCAGCTGGAATTCCATACTGCCCATTTTTGCTATTACGGCCCAAAGGATCAATTCGGATAAGGGTACCCAGCAGAGAGGTAAGCTTGTGGCAGAGTTCGGGATGCTTATTGATCGTCGATCCACCGTCGCCGATACCGATATATAGCTTGTCATAATCAGCCTCGCCTTTTACAGCCTCTGGATTAAATCCAATATCCTGCACACCGTGCGCCGAACTCGGCATATTCACGCGCAGTAGTTCTCTTCGTTTACCGCTAAATACTTTATTGCTCACATCATCCATATGCCATTCCGAAACCACCCATTGCAAAGCCACATTCACCGAATCGCTGTAGGCATAATCCGCACGTTTGCCCTTGAATGACTCGGTATGGGTACTGTAAATAAGCCCGTTAGCCAGATAGTCGGGGTGAAACGCAAAACTGCCCAAACCGGTACCTAAACCCGGCTCGTTAATGAAGTTCTCAATCAAGGGCCGAACGTCCAGAAAAAGTTTAACATCTGTATTCACGATGCGGTAGATCAGTCCACGTTGGTCACTCACATACTGCGACCCATCGTTTGAAGGATGAGGGCGCATGGTAGCGATCCGGGTTCGGGGCATCTTATCACTGGAGGGTGGGATGGTCACAAAATCGTCCAGTTCGATGTTGAGGGTTGATTTTGCCACCGGCTTTGTTAATCGCGCGATGTCTCCACCCGCATTGGCTCTGACTTCCAGCGGTTGACTATTATGTTTTTGGGTTTCGTCGGCGATGTAGGCCACAATAGATTTAAGCTCACCCTCCTTCAGAAAATCGAAAGGCGGCATAATCATCTTGTACCGTTTCGACAGGCTTACCGTCCGTACATTTCCCGACTCAATCGCTTTGAGCGGATTCTTTACAAACGCGATTAGCTCTTTCTCAGACAGCAAACGGGTGATTCCGCCAAGTCTCGGTCCAATGCCATCCTGCTCCAGGGCGTGACAGGATACACAGTGCGTCTTAAAAAGCGATTTGCCCAGAGAATCGGCAGTTGTTGGCTGTATTCGGGTAGAAATCGACAAGCTATGTTTTGTGGAGGTATTGAACCACAGGAATGCTAAGAGAGGAATGCCGCAGAGATAGCGCAACGAATAGGCCATACAGAAAGAGTCAAGGCTTTAAAAAGCGTAGAGAAACCAGCAACTACCATCCTGAATCGACATCCACACGTTTCAGCAGGCAATTCTGTTTTCCGGGAGAATAAACCATTCCATTATTGAACCCGAATCAACTGAACGCCCAGCACCGGACGACCATCCGCCGTAATGCCTTGTACCACCACGCGAACTGTCCGCACTACGTCCGACAGTGGAAAACGGAGCTGGCTGTGCCCCTGACTATCCGTCTGCATCAGTGGTTTCCAGTACAATACATCCCGTTGATCGACGGGGCCTGAAATGGTGTTGGTAGTTGCCTCACCATCGTAGCGGGGCACATAAAATTCGCGCTGAACAGATGGATAACCAATAAATTGAATCGGGGTCATACCCTCCTTAGTTCTCGGATCTCCCTGCATAGAACGGTTCCGTTTGGTGTAAAAAGCAATAACGCCATTTCCTCCCCGAACCCCATATATACCAGTCGTACCCCCATTTTTCAGCAATTCGATTCGTTCGATATCGCTTGAATTAAATTGCATCAAAGCATTCCCATCCGGGTCCTGAACGGGAACGCCATCCATCAAATACAGTGGCTGCATACCACTTTTAAAACTACTTACCCCCCGTACAAATACCTTATAGCTACGCGCTTGCATAGCCCCTTCTCGTGTAATCGTCACGCCCGCTAATCGCCCTTGCATCATTTCGTATAGATTCGGGTACACTGGCGATTTGTTATCGAAGACAAGAACAGCATCAGCCTCATTGTGCAGACTACGCTGTTTTATATCGTCGGGTCTATCTTCATATTTACGCGCCTGAACCGTCACTTCGTTCAGCACTTTCGCCGTTTTGTCGCGGTAAAAATCGGCGCTGGCTTCCTGCCGAGTTCGGGCTGCTTCCAGCTGAGACCGCAACATCGACCAATCTGGAACAGCAGGTTGTTGACCAGATTCCCACAACTTGCCCGGCCCTTCCTGAACCATGTGAGCTTCTTTACCGGGAATATCTTTTAACTTATGATCAGTGAGTTTTGTCATTAACTGAATGGTATCGGAAATAGCCAGTCCTGCCAGCCGAAAGCGCCCCTGTTCGTCAGCCCCGGCCGATTTGACGAACGATTGTCCAGCAGCTGTCGACGCCACCACGATCTGCGCGCCAGGGATTGGTTCATTTTTCGCAGTCAAAATACGGCCCCTCAACGATACGCCCCCGAGCGAATCCGTTACAGGTGTGCCACTCACGCGTCGCCAGCCCTGCGTCATCAGCAGGTCGTCCAGGGCTTTGCGGGTTTCGGCCGAGTGATTCAGGACGTACTGGTTAGGATTTTCGATACGCCCTCGAAGCTCTCCTGTTAGCAACAAGTGTGCTTGTAGCGTAGCGTCGGCGGTATCAGCAGGCACTTTGTCAGCATCAGTAATCGACGTCGATAAAGCCGCTAACGCTGGCGATCCTTTATCAATCAGGTTGAGGCTCAAAATAGCCCGCTCGCGAGGCTGATAGCGGGGTTTGTTGAATGCCATTAACACGCGTACTGGCGCAATGAAATCGGATACAAAAACCAATCGCTCGGCTTGAGGCTTGGCGCTGGCATCGTACAGCGTGATTTGCGCCAGCCCCGGCAACCAGTTCATCATGGGCAAGCTTATTTTCGCTACCCCATTTTGCAGGAGAATTTTCCGACCATCCACCACACGGCCGTGTTGTTGAATCAGCATATACACGGAGTCGATAGCGGCCCGGTTAGAACTCAGTATGGTTAATGCCAGACGGGTTGTATCGCTGACCGCATCGGCTGAAAGGGTCAGCCCCTCCGTTTCGGGTTTGGGTAGAGGAACCCGTTGCGGCTGGGATTTATACGGTACCTCGGCGTAATACGTCCGCTGCGCCTTCGGCTCCATCGATACGCTGGTCATCCCCTGCTGATTAGTCTTGAAACGGCCAATTTCAGCGCCCAGGTCATCAACAATACGTCCTGCAATAGACAAACCACGACCATTGGGTTGGACAATTTTTACGCCCAGACGCGCTGGTAATCCCGAAATCCAGCGCCCACCTTCCGGCAAAATCTGAACGTCCAGTTGCTGTGAGGCAGAATCACTACGCATGGCTATATCGTTTCGAAACAAATTATAGATCGTCACCGATCGCTCGAAAGCAGGACGTCGCTGCGCGTCATCTTCATCGGTATAGGCGCGTAGGCGATACGTGCCCGTCAGGAGCGTATCCGACAGGCGAAAATTCCCTTCGCCCCGTCCGTCAACAATCCGTACCCATTGGTGCTGCACCAGTTTCCCCGCTGATGTAAGCAAGTCGACATGCATGGCCGTTTCTCCACGGGCCCGCAGGTAACTAGCTGCGTCGAGTAAATATGTACTCATCCAGAGCCGATCGCCAGTGGCGTAAAAGGGTTTATCGATATGCACAAACAAGCTGGGCGACAGCACGTTGAACCGTTCAGTAAAAGCCTTATTGATGCGTTCCATACGGGCGTCAGATGGTGCCAGTTTCCCCTGGAGAGCCAATGGGCCGTTCGAAATCACCTCTTTCTCAGACCCTTCGGGTTTCCAGTCGGCGGGCAGCATGGTCGATAGCCGGTCATTCCCCATTGAGCCTTTCACTTGCATCCCTTCAGGCATCGTAATCACCCCGTCGACGGTCATTTGCATCTGACCCCTAGGCAGTTTCATTTCTGTATAGGCATACCGGGCATCGGGATAGGGTGAGAAATTCGAGCTTGCATGTATATAGAATATGATCAGGTTCATGGGCGAAACCAATCGGCGCTCGGTCGATAATCGACCGGGTTGTATGGCCGTAGCCACCTTAATGGGAATCAGGCGCTTGTAATCATGAATCGCAGCGGTAAGCGTAGTTGACCGACGATCGACAGGGAGCGTTTTTGTGACATCTTCCTGATACACCTGAAAGCCAGCCTGCTCAAACGTATTGTCAATCAGGCTAGCCATCAAATGCCGGATTGAGCCTCTGTAAGCTATCAGCTGGTTTCGTCTGAATCGATTAGCCTGCCGTTCGTTCTCAGGTTTTAACTCTTCAAAACGGGCCGTACCCGCCGAGTACACTTCTTCTGACGCAGTTGCATCGAAATGCTTCAAATCATAAACTAACCGATACCCTATCGCCTGATTATCAATAATCAATGGCTCATTCGCCGTTGCATATAGATGGTCTTTTTCTTCTTTAAAGTTGAGCACTTCGCTGTTCACCAGTACACACTGTCCACCAAACGGCTCACCGAAGAATTGCTTTTTAAACTGTCGTAAATTCCGTTCCCAGCTCTTGGGATTCCCCCGGACGGTTACAGCATCCAGCATTTGTTCAACCGCTTTCAGCTGAAAATTGGCTTTTTGCGGAGACGGACTATCAAATCGGATTTTTTGCGAAGCAGGCTGATAGCCAACAAATGAAGCGGCTATTTCGACCGTACCCAGTGGAATTCCCGCCAGAGTATACGCTCCTTTTTCGTCGGTGACGGCTCCTTTGGTGCTGCCATTCACGTAGACATTGGCAAACGGCATGGGTTTTCCTGTTGAGGCATCTGTCACATAGCCGGTCAATACGGCAGTTGTTTGTCCATGAGCCAGTAAGGATGATCCAAGAAGTAGAACGGCAGCTAACCAGCCGACAAAGAACGAACAACGCATAGCGATTACAGTATCTTCTTGAAAGAACGCTGCTGTGTAATTATACCGATTTCTATGACAGGCAACTGTCTATCAATAAATGCATTGGAATGACTATACCAGAAAGCCAGAAGTATTATTATGTTTGCCTTAATTGCCAAACAGAGAAACATAAATGCCCTTTACGTATATCTCCGATGCTGATCGAAATCCGTTTAGTTAATCTCCCTTCGGCAAAGCGTAACAGTACTTTTAAAAACACAATGCATGGACAGTAATGAAACTCTTGACGGCGAGGTAGTCTCTTTAAGCAAACACCTGATGGCTGTTCGGACAAAGGACGTATGGGGCTTTGCGCGGCCTAACGGAGATATGGTGCTTCCGCCCATGTTCGATGCCTACATGCTCTTTTTTTACGGCTTGATTGCGGTTCAGTTCGACGGACTGTGGGGATTTCTCGACGAGCAAGGCCGGGAGATTGTCCCCCCTCACTATGAGGAAATTAATTTTGATTCCGACCATTCGTTGATTCATGTCGTACGGGAAGGCTGTCATGGCTTCATTAATCGTCGGGCTGAAGAGATTATCGCCTGTCGCTATGCTTATTGTAGTGAATTTTCCGAACAGGGATTTGCCTTCTACGTCCTGGAAGATAAAGCCGGACTCCTTTGTGCCGACGGCCGAGAACTAACACCAGCCATTTACAGTCGGGTAGACCATTCTCCCAGTGAGCAGACCAGGGGTTTATTCCCCGTAGAACGCGATGACTTAAACGGCTTCGTCAATCAGTCTGGCGAAGAAGTCATTCCCTGTCTGTATGACTATTACAACTGTTTCGATAACACCGAGCACCTACTGGTACAACGCGACGAGCTTTGGGCAATAATCGACCATCAGCATCGGTTTTACACTGATTTTGTTTTTACTGACTGGATGTATACACACGTCGACCGCGCCCTAATTCTCCAAAAAGAAGGCAAATGGGGGCTGTTGAGCGATACAGGTGATGAGATCATACCGATTCGGTACGAAGCCATTCACGAGTTAAAGGCGAGTGTGTTTGCCGGGCTCGACGACGATGGTCGAGTGCAGGGCATTTATGTCAACGGCCACTCGGTGACATACTCAGACACCAACTCATCTCAACGTATCGGTCAGTGAATAAGCCTGTAATAAAGCGACTTTACGATCTGGCAAGATTGAGCGAGTTGACCATTGACGAGTTGACAGTCTATACAAGTCAATTGTAGAAAGAGATCGAGGAACTGAACCGAAAAGCAGCTACGAAATAATCCTCTAAACCACCAATCATGAAACTACTCTTAACCACTCTTCTTTTGCTGGTACCCGGTTTATCCTGCAAGTCTCCTATCTATTCAGAAAAGGATTTTGAAGGAAAAACGTTTTCAGTTACCCTGCTGAAATCCGACCCCAATCGAGTGCAACACCAAGACCTGATGGGCCTGGATCATAAACAACTTATGTTTCTACCGGATAAAAAAGGGGTGATTAGTGACCCTAGCGGCCATGAACCGGATCGCCCGTTTAGCTGGTCGGTACCAGCGGATGAAGATAGTGCGTTGACGATCACTCCTGAACATGCTCACTCTTTGCGGATAACGATCTATCCCGCAGCAAACGGCTATACCTTACTCGATCGGATGCGTCACGAGAGCGATACAGCCAATCGGTATGAGTTACTCCTATCGCCTGTTCAAGTAATGCCAAAGGCTTATCCTGAAAAAAAATTTGAAGGTAAAACGTTTCAGGTGACCGTGTTGTCTTCAAATCCCGATCGGGAGTACCACCAGGCGGTCATGGACATCAATGGAATGCATCTGGTCTTTAAGGATAAGGAAGAAGGCGAAATTCATGATCCGACTGGCAAGAAAAAAGATCATGATTTTAATTGGACATTTACGGGCCAAGAGCCGTCAACGTCATTGATCTTAGGTTTAAACCAACGGTATTCTTCGACTTTACTGTGTAAAATCTATTTGACAAAAACAGGCTACAAGTTAATCGATTCCAAACCATCCCTAGATGATACAACTGCCCGTTTTGCCATAGAGTTGAAGTCTGTCATCAAATAAATCCCCCAGCTACTATATAAAACAGACCGGGTTTATTTATTTCTCATACTCTTAAATCTATCTTCCGCTCTGATAATCAGATAGGTAAATAGAAAAACCAATAGCGCAAAACCCAGAGCGGGCAGCCATATCGAGCCCTTGTAATATACCCGATAAAAGCCACCGTGTATAATCTCCATATTCGGTACGTCTGCTGGAGATAGTTTTTCTGCTGACTGTTTTTTTGCGACAAGCAGGGTAGTTCCCGAACGCTCAAAAAGTATCGGGTCGCGCGTGTTGATGTCCTGAAATTTAAAATAGAGCGTAAAGGCAAGCGAAATGGCCAGTACGATAGCCAGCCCCGAGAATCGACCGATATATCCTAAACTCTTCTTCATCACGTAACGAGAGGCTTCCTTACTCAACATCCATCCTTCCACAATCCTACGTCAATTTCCGGGCATTGCCAAACCATAATCGGTTGACTTTGTAAAGACATTTACCCGTGTAGGTGTAGGACGAAGAAGAGGAATCTGAAATAGGCTAGGGCTGCGACTTTCCGTTACCTGCCCTATCCGCGATCGTTTGTCACTTCTGCGACTTGACAATAAGAACCTGGTGAAAGGGAGATAGTTAGTTCACTGGCGAAAGCCAAAAAAAGCGAAAAGCTTATGCCAAAGTTTATACTCGGACGTAGTAGTTTCCAACGTATTGCTTGTATCAGCGTCCTGTGAGAGGCTATCAGCCAGTTGGCTTTTAATCGATTTAATGACGGCAGCACTCGGTTTTTGGAATTGAATCTGTTGGACCGCCACTACGGGAATGGTGATGTGTTTGTTACCCGCTTTCGTTTTGACCCAAACGGAGTAGGTTTCCGGATCCTTAAGGGTATGCGCTAAATACTGCACTGCACCGGCCAATCCTAGTAACAACTCAATAGGTTCCTTATCCGTTTTGTGACGTAGATTCATGGTAGTCGCACTGCTAGTCGGTTATCTTGTCTGGAAACTATTAAATGACGTTTGCGAATACGGAAAAGCTGCATGCTACTCGTTTACTTTTCTCGCCTAAGTTGATTGCCATTTTTAAGAAAAATGTATTTTGGGGAATTCCTATTTTGTAGGCCTGCTCAACTCCATATCGTTAAAGACTAATAGACAATGAGGTTCGGATGCAACGAGCCTTTATACCCCATGACCTCAGCGCTTACTCAGCAACCCATCTTTGAATGTATTAGTGGACCCGACCTGGGCCGCACGGTCATCCTACGACCCCAGGAGCGACTGGTCGCTGGGCGTGACCCACAAGCCAACATCCCTTTGGTGGATCCGCTGGCAGCTACCCAACAGTTGTCAATTTTGTTTGACGGTCAGCACGTTTATTTCCAGACAGTCGGCGAAGAACAGGTCGAAGTAAATGGTCGATTAGTGACCAGTGGCGAATTGACGCCAGCCACCGATTTGCGCATTGGTTCGTCGCACTGGCGGCTGCGAATGAGACCTCTGACTGGACCGACAGCCGTCAATCCCTTCTCCGGAATTGATTTTTCGCACTCCGTCCACCGCATTTCAACTTTAACAGGCGTGGATACCCTCGACAGTGATTTTAGCCTGAAAACCATTTTTGCTAAAGTGGGCGAAAAGCGTTCGGACGAGGATATTGAAAGTGCCTTTACCGTTGGAACCCGGCTTACAACCCCTTTAGTCGGCACGATTGTTTCCAATTGGCCTCAACCCTGGTTATTTGTTCGTTTTGGTGGCAGTGCTTTACTGGTGTTTATTGCGCTGTATCTGGCTGTAAACCAGTTTCAGAATGGGTTACTAATTCCAGGGTTGTTATTTGTAGGGTCTTTCGCGGTTCCGTTTGCGAGTCTGATTTTCTTTTGGGAAATGAATGCTCCTCAGAATGTATCGTTATACCAAACGATCAAGCTGTTGTTTTCGGGAGGCATGGTTTCGCTGTTGATCTCGCTTTTTTTCTTCAGCAATTTGGCTTTTCTGGATACCTTTCTGGGCGCTTCCAGCGCAGGGATTGTCGAAGAGTCCGGGAAGTTATTAGCTGTGTTGCTGTTGATGCGCACCAAAAAGCAGTACCACTGGATTCTGAACGGTTTGTTGTTTGGAGCGGCTGTGGGAACCGGTTTTGCGGCATTCGAGTCGTCTGGCTATGCGTTTGTGGTGCTGTTGCGGGGCGGTTTTAGCCAGGCGATCAGTACTATTTTTCTCCGGGGAGTTTTAGCTCCATTCGGCCATGTGGTCTGGACGGCCATTACGGCAGCAGCCGTCTGGCGGGTTAAAGGAGAGCGACCCTTTGCGTGGGAAATGCTTAAGGACAAAGGGTTTCAACGAACATTTCTGGCCGTAGTGATCCTGCATATGCTGTGGAATGCTCCCTTTGATATTCCAATTCTGCCTGTAATCTGGTTTATACCCACCAAGCAACTTATTCTGGGCACAGTGGCCTGGATTATGGCTTTGGGGATTATGCAGAGTGGGCTAAAACAGATCAAAAAGGCACAGGAAGCCGTATTGCAAGCGGCTGCCACGGTCTGACACAGGCAAAAGGCTAGGCGATTGCCAGTCGAAAATAGAACGAAGCGCCAGGAGAAATACCAGCGTGTAATCCGATCTGTCCACCCATTGACTGAATAAACTCACGGGAAATCGCCAGGCCTAGCCCCGTTCCACTAAAGGGACCATTGAGACCAGGCGCTTTGAAATAGCGGTCAAAGACTCGATCCCGGTGTTCTTCCCGAAGGCCAGGCCCATAGTCTCGAACGGTAAATTCCACCTGATCCTGCACTTGTTGGACGGAGATATCAATCGACGACTGATCCGGGCTGTGCCGGACGGCATTGGATAGGAAATTAATAAGTACCCAGGAGGCTTTGTCAGGATCAGCTTTCACAGCGGGCAAATTCGGGAATACATTCAGCTTAAACTGAATGTGCTTCTGCTCTGCTTGCGTTTTCAGCGCATTGGTGGCAACCTGTACTAAATCGGTCGGGTTAGCTGCCTGAATTTGAAGCTGAATCTGGCCCGATTCGACCTGAGCCATATTCAGCAACTCTCCAGTTAAGCGTAGTAGCCGATCTGTGTTCTCCTCAACATGCGTAACCATCTCCTGTTGTTCACTGTTCAAACTGCCCAGGCGCTTATCCGACAACAGCTTCAGGCTCATTTTGATGGCCGAAATAGGCGTTTTTAATTCATGGGATACCGTAGCAATAAAATTCGTTTTGGCAAGATCCAGTTCTTTGTAAGAAGTAATGTTAAAAAGAACAATCACGTAACCGGCATGAACCGGCTCCGTTTCGCCCGTTGGGGTTACTTCAACGGCATGAATTTCTTTGCTGTAATAACTTTCTTTTCCTTTCCCGTTAAGTCCTGGATCGTAGATTTTTAACAGCCCAGCCCCATTCTCCGGTTGGCGGAGTTCGGTAGCTGGCTGCACGCTATGCTCTGCGTGATCGACCATAATATCCTGAATCAGCGAGCGAAGCAGATCATTAGTAGTTGCTACATCAGGCGCGTAATGACCGATTAACTTTTGCCGTTCCACACCTAATAAGCGTTCGGCAACGGGATTAATGAACAAAATCTGACGGCGCTCATCCAGGCCGATGATGCCTTCACTCATAATCTCTACCAGGGTATCGACTCGTTTTTTTTCAAAGAGCAGCCTGGCCAGATTAGAGTGTTCAAATTCATATAACTTTTGCGCCATAGAATTAAAGGAGCGGGCTAGTTCGCCAAATTCATCGCTGGAGCGAACATGCAACCGTTCTTCAAAGTTGCGGCTGGTAATTTGTTTGATACCTCGGGTTAACTCCTTTATTGGACCTGCAATGTAGCTGGGAATGTTGACCACAAACGAGAAAACAACCAGAATGCAGAGGGTACCAATCGAACTCAACCAGAGCAGCGCATCGTTGGCAGTTTGCTCGGCCGTTTTACTTTTACGCACAATAGCCTGCCGATTCACATCATCAAGGGTAAACAGATGTTGGCGTATACGGTTGATCGTTGGTGTATCGGTCGCTCCTGCCCGTAACCGGTTAAATTCCCGGCGAACTGCATGGGTTGGTTGCCCTTCTCCAACTTCTGTCAGGTTGCTCTCCTGCTTTTTTAGATTTGTTTCAAAATCAGTTAGTGCATCCGGATCGTCAAGCGTTGTCAGGGCTTTCTGCATGTTGCTGACAAACTCCAGCGAAATGTAGTTGTCTTTCAGGATCGCTTTCGAATCGTTCGCCAGCAGGTTCAGATAGTATGCGCCCAAGCCTCCCAGCACCAGAATAATGCCAAACAGAAAAGCAAACGAGAGCGATACTTTGGTTTTAAGTGTCATAATCAGGAAAGAATAATCAGGTCCGTATCTGACTCGGAAAGTCTGTTAAGCAGTTGGTTAAAGGCAAATGTTCGCAGAATGATCTGCAGCAGGTTCACGTGTGGCTTGCCAATGCAGACAGTGGTGACGTTTCGTTTTTGCACTTCTTCAACAATGCAGTTTACGACATTTACCCCTTTCGTCTGGATCACTTCGGCCCCCAATTCAGTCGCCAGCTTGAAATTGTTGATCAGGTGGCGTTGAAGATCCAGCCGGATACGATCCGGATTTTCAGCTGGCGTTTGTACGTACAGAACATACCAACGGGAATTATAATAAGCGGCCAGACGGGCTGTTTTGCGAATGACACGCCGGGCCACATCCGGGTTTGAACTAATACTAGCCATAAACCGCTCCGATTTAGCCTGTAAATTAATCGGTAAACTCGTCTCAATCTTACGTTCGACTGCTGTAGCGACCTCCCGAAGAGCCAGTTCACGGAGATGCAGAATTTTTTCGGGCTGAAAAAAGTTAGTCAGCGCCGTAGCAACTTTGGACTGATCATAGATCTTACCTTCCTTGAGTCGGCTAATCAGCTCATCAGCCGTCAAGTCGATGTTCACTACTTCATCGGCCATATGCAGCACCCGATCCGGTACGCGCTCCGTCACGTCAATAGTTGTAATCTCGTGTACCTCGTCGTAGAGACTTTCGATATGCTGGATATTAACTGCCGAAATGACGTTGATACCAGCGTCCAGTATTTCCAGCACGTCCTGCCAGCGTTTTTCATTTTTTGAACCGGGAATGTTCGTATGGGCCAATTCATCGACGATGGCCAATTCGGGATGCTGGTTAATAATGGCCTGAACATCCATTTCTTCCAGTTCACGTCCTTTATAAAATAATTTTCGTCTCGGAATGATCGGCAGGCCATCAATCAGCGCATGGGTCTCGGCCCGGTTATGGGTTTCAATAAAACCAATTTTGACGTCGATGCCGCTTCGCAGGAGCACATGCGCTTCCTGAAGCATACGGAAAGATTTACCCACCCCGGCGCTCATGCCGATATAGATCTTGAACTTACCCCGGCGCGACTCCTGAATAAGTCGAAGAAACTGTTCAGCGGATTGATCACGTTCGTCAGCCATCAGTTCAATAAAGAGTTATCGTTTAAGGGTTTAGGTACTTTCTATGCATTAAAATGATATAGCCAAACTGGTTGTCAGAGATGCATTGGTTCGGCCTACGCCACTGGTCGTTTCAAAAATAGCGTCTTTACTACTATACAATTTTCCTTCTAGCCGGAAGAGTGCACTCGATAGAATAGCGTAGTCATAATTAATCGAATACCCCCATGTCTGAAATCCATTCGGGTGGTTCGCCGATGGGGTACTGGTGACAATAATGACTCCATTTTTGTCATCGTAATATTCAATGCGACCCGCTAGATAGCTTTTGGTGCTCATTGCGAGTCGGGCAATGATTACTGGCGAATACCACACATACGAACCGCTACCTACCCGGTGATTGCCGCTAGCGATGGGTTTCCGGTCCGAGCCAATATCGAAGCCCAGGATTACGCCAAATTTGCTCGTTGGATTAATGATGGCGTAGAAGTTGTTGAAGAATCGCCCTTGCTTCAGCGAATCAGGCCGGTCTGATCCAATAAATGTACTCCAGTTCAGTGTTACTTTCGAAGAAGGACGATACTGTACCTGGGTACCAACCGATGGCCCGCTGTAGCCCGGTAACTTAGCCACCCGCTGCCAGCCGTTTAGCACCGAGCCTAACAACGTCCATTTGCCGTTCGATGTGTTATAAGTCACTTTGGCGCCCGCTAGATAATAGGGTGAGTTTTCGGCCAGAATACTCCGGGTCAACGTCCAGCAATCTTTCGAGATCGCACTTTCAAAACCAATGTGCGAGGAGAAGATACCGGCATCCAGCCAAAGATCTTTCTTGCTGCTGAGTTTGACACCCGCATTGGCCTCAAAGATATTTTTCACCAAATCCTGCTCGGCGGCATAGTTGTATTGGGCATACGTACCGACCTGAATGGCCAGATTTGCCCGAACCCGCTCGCCCACATAAGCGCCTTTGATGAACGCCAGATTAACGTTTACTTCCCGATTTCGTTTGTGATTATAAAGGAAGCCGGGGCGCTCCTGCGTCGTTTTGGGCGCGGTAAAATCATGCGTATAGTAGGCTTCAATATAACCGGATAGGGTTAGTCCCGGACCAGGTGTTATGGTTGAGACAGGAACCGTTGTCGTGTCCGTAGTTTGGGCCAGTGAAGTGGTCAATACACCAGCTATGAAAGCTGATGTGGTAAAAACTGTTTTCATGTTCTTGTTTTGTTGTACTCAAGGTATTCATCATGCCTGGCGCACCTGGTAGTGCGTTCAGACCACTGGCAACAGCTTATTTAACTCGATCAAGTGCTATGTTCAGCGCTAATACGTTTACTTTGGCCGGGCCAAATACCCTCAACAGCGGTCCTTCCGTATGCTCATCCACCAACTGAGTAAGTTTCTCCGCTGATATACCCCGTACTTTAGCAATGCGAGCCACTTGTATTTTGGCTCCGGCAGGCGACAAATCCGGGTCTAATCCAGATGCCGAGGCCGTTACTAGTTCGGCAGGTATATCCGCTTTGGCCACACCTGGGTTATGAACCAGAAACGTATCGATACGCGCCTGAACGGTTTTCAAATAATCCGGGTTCGATGGGCCTTTATTTGACCCTGCTGACCCAGCTGCATTATAGTCTACAGCGGAGGGACGGCTAGTAAAATACCGATCTTCCGTGAATTTCTGGCCGATTAATTTATAGCCTACTACTTTACCATTGACGGTAACGGTTTCACCTTTCCCACCACCGGGCGCCAATTTGGCAATGCCAGTCACAACTAAAGGATAAATGACCACTAACAACACCAGCATCACAAGCGTAAGCCGAATGGCTGGTCCAATATGCGTTTTCATGAGTTTATTATTAATAACGGAGTCTTATATACGTAAGACTCAAATTTGATGTTAAACGAATAATCCGACGACTAAATCAATCAATTTGATACCAATAAACGGCGCAATGATGCCTCCCAAACCGTAGATGAATAAATTCCGACGCAACAGCGCCGAAGCACCAATAGGTTTGTATTCTACACCCCGTAGCGCCAGCGGAATCAGCATCGGAATAATGATCGCGTTAAAAATTACAGCCGACAGAATCGCTGATTCAGGCGAATGCAATCCCATAATATTGAGCGCTTGCAGTGCAGGAATCGAGAGGGTGAACAGAGCCGGTACAATGGCAAAGTACTTGGCTACGTCGTTGGCAATGGAAAAAGTTGTCAACGTACCACGTGTGATGAGCAGTTGTTTACCAATTTCAACGACTTCAATTAGTTTGGTTGGGTCGTTGTCCAGGTCTACCATGTTACCCGCTTCTTTAGCGGCCTGCGTACCTGAGTTCATGGCTACGCCCACGTCGGCCTGAGCCAGGGCAGGCGCATCGTTGGTACCGTCGCCCATCATCGCTACTAGCTTACCACCTGTCTGCTCCTTGCGGATGTATTGCATTTTATCTTCTGGTTTGGCTTCGGCAATGAAGTCATCCACGCCCGCTTTTCCGGCAATAAACTTAGCTGTCAAGGGGTTATCACCCGTAACCATAACCGTTTTTACGCCCATTTTTCTAAGGCGGTCGAAGCGTTCGGCGATACCCGGTTTGATAATATCCTGCAATTCCACAACGCCCTTAACCTCTTCGTTTTGGGTGACAACCAAAGGCGTTCCTCCATTGGCAGCAATCTCCTTGGCTTTCTTTTCCGTTTCGTCAGGGAAATTATTGCCCGCCCGTTCGACAATGGCCCGGATTGAGTCCGTTGCCCCTTTGCGAATGCGCTCACCCGTAGGTAGATCAATGCCTGACGAGCGGGTTTCGGCTGTAAACTTAATCAGCTTTGCCCCATTAGTATTCAGATTTCGGGTAACGTCAGTACCGGCTAGTTCAACAATTGATTTACCTTCCGGGGTGTCATCGGCCAATGAGCTGAGCGCTGAAATACGAACCATTTCGGGCTGCTTAATGCCCGGAGCAGGATAAAAGTTTGTGGCTTTCCGATTACCGATGGTGATTGTCCCCGTTTTATCGAGCAACAATGTATCGACGTCACCAGCCGTTTCCACAGCCCGGCCTGATTTGGCAATGACATTGGCCCGCAGAGCCCGGTCCATCCCGGCAATCCCAATAGCCGATAACAGTCCACCAATGGTAGTGGGAATCAGACAAACGAACAACGAGATCAGTGCTGCGATGGTTATGGGCGTATTGGCATAGTCGGCAAAAGGTTTGAGTGCTACGCAGACGATGATAAAAATCAGCGTAAAACCGGCTAACAGAATCGTCAGGGCAATTTCGTTCGGCGTTTTCTGACGGGTAGCTCCTTCGACCAACGCAATCATTTTATCCAGAAACGACTCACCAGGCTGGGTCGTTACCATCACTTTGATCTTGTCGGAAAGAACTTTGGTTCCACCCGTCACCGACGATTTATCGCCACCTGCTTCGCGGATCACCGGAGCCGATTCACCTGTAATTGCTGATTCGTCGATGGTAGCTAAGCCTTCAATGATTTCCCCATCGGAGGGGATGATATCGCCGGGTTCGCAGATGAATATGTCACCTTTTTTGAGCTGGGCGGATGAGATAGTCTGTAGTTCATCCAGCTTCATATTTCCGACGGGCCGAATAACTTTAGCAGGCGTTTCCTGACGCGTTTTGCGAAGCGATTCCGCCTGTGCTTTGCCACGGGCTTCGGCAATCGCTTCTGCGAAATTGGCGAATAAGACCGTAATGAGCAGAATCAGCGTAATAACGATATTGTAGGTCAATGACCCCTGTGTCGTATCGCCAGAGAAGGCGATGTAAGCCGTTACCAGCACCATGATCAAGGTGCCGATTTCGACGGTAAACATGACCGGATTTTTAATTAATACAGTCGGATTCAGTTTAATAAATGACTCCCGAATGGCTGTTCCAACGAGTTCACGTTGAAACAAACTGGGAGAAGATGATTGCTTTGCCATTTTGGTAATCGGTATGTGTGTTACACCGGGAAATCGGCATAACTACTTTTAGTTAAGTGAGAAATATTCGGCCAGCGGTCCTAGGGCTAGGGCGGGGAAGAAGGACAAGGCCGTGATAATAAAAATGACGGCAAAAATCATCAGCCCAAATGTTGCCGTATCGACAGGTAATGTTCCTGACGACTCAGGAACGTATTTCTTCCGAGCTAATAAACCTGCAATCGCCACTGGCCCAATGATGGGAATGAACCGGCCTATGATTAGTATGATGCCCGTTGAGAAGTTCCAGAAAAAGTTGTTATCGCCAAGCCCTTCAAATCCTGAACCGTTGTTGGCATTGGCCGATGTCATCTCGTAAAGCATTTCGGAGAAGCCGTGAAAACCAGGGTTATTCAGCCAAGCCGAGGGTTTTACAGCCCAAGTGGCATCACCGTACTGCATAAAAATCCAGGCTGCCAGCGCCGTACCACCCTTTACCAGGAAAGCACTTAACAGCGCCACAATCGAGGCAATCTTAATTTCGCGGGCTTCCACTTTCCGGCCGAAAAGTTCAGGCGTTCGCCCAACCATCAGGCCTGAAATGAAGACGGCAATGACCAGAAAGAAATAGAAATTGAGAAGGCCAGCCCCGACACCCCCGTAAAATGCATTGACCATCATGCCTAGTAGTTCCAGGGCACCCGACATAGCCATGGAGGAATCGTGCATCGAATTGACAGAACCGGTCGAGATAATCGTTGTGGCAATGCTCCAGTAAGCCGAAGCCAGCGGACCAAACCGAACCTCTTTGCCTTCCATGGCCCCCATTGGCTGTCCTACGCCTAACTTAGCGATCGCTGGGCTACCTCCTAATTCCGTCAACATAGCTGGAACGACCAGCAGGAGAAATCCGATGGTCATCACCCCATAAATCATCCAGGCAAACCGCTTCCGGTTGATGAAGAAACCTAGCGCGAAAATCATGGCAATCGGAATAATCATTTGAGCAATCATTTCCACCATATTGGTTAAATAATTGGGACTTTCCAGCGGATGCGCTGAGTTCGCACCAAACCAGCCACCGCCGTTGGTACCCAGGTGCTTAATGGCAATCATTCCGGCCGCTGGTCCCCGTGATACGCTTACAGTATCGCCCTGCATCGATATGATCGTATCCTTACCATCGAAACTAGCGGGAACCCCATTGACGGTCAGGATTATAGCAACCACGAGCGATCCAGGAAGCAGAAGCCGGGTAATGGATTTGATAAACAGGACATAAAAGTTTCCGACTGTCTCGGTCATCTGTGGAAGAAATGACCGAAACAGAAGCACTGCTGCCGCTATACCAGTAGCGGCCGAGACGAACATGAGAAACATCATGACGGCCAATTGGGTCAGATAGGTAGCGCCTAATTCGCCCGAGTAGTGTTGCAGGTCACAGTTGACCATGAAACTAATCGCCGTGTTAAAGGCCAGATCGGGGGTTTGCGAGGGGTTACCATCCGGATTGAGCGGTAAACTCCCCTGGAAAAGCAGTAGCAAAAACGCCAGTACGAACCAAACCATGTTGATTGTCAGCAGGGCCACGAGATTCTGTTTCCAGGTGAGGTCAGTCGTTTCATCAACGCCCCCCAGTCGGTAAATGAGTCGTTCCAGCGGCTTCATGAAGTCGAACGCATTGGGTTCGCCTTTAACTATTTTAGCAAGATACTTGCCTAGCGGAATCGCCAGCAGGACCGTCAGTCCATACATGACCAGTACGCCAATCCATTCAGTTGTCATTGTTTGAATTAAAAAATAGGTTAGAATTTTTCTGGTTTAATCAGTACGTAGAGCATGTAGGCGAAAACCAGCAAAGCGATAATGAAAACGAGTGTAATCATGGTCAGTCGTGTTTAATCAGATGTGTTCGAACCATTCAATCGCTTTGTAAAAAATGAAAAAGCAGCCAAGTGCCGAACCAATCAGAAGCAGAAGCGTACCCATAGTTTGCGAGTAATACTGTTTTAGTTTACTACACTATGCCAAAAAGTTGTCCATATTTTTCAATAGTCACCGTTTTGCCGCACAAAGTACTGACTATCAAATATTTAACATTTAGTCAAGTTGATCTTCGAAATGAGCAAAAAGAAAAAACCTTACCAAAATGGTAAGGTTTTTTCTCATTTTGATAAGGTTATCCAGTAGAAACTAGGATGAAAAAACAATAAATAAATTGGGGATGGTACAGGCCGAAATGAGAATGGTTGTTATCGTTATTAGTTGATATTGCTCGATTTTTCGATATAAAGTACTCAATCCTATACCCAGTAAACGGGCCGTTTCTGCTTTGTTGCCATTTGTAAAATTCAGGATGTGGGCAATATGCTTTTTCTCGACAGTTTCCAGATCAAATGCTGAGCTACCTAGGTTATTCGTCGATGTTTGCAGATCCAGCGGTAAGGATTCGGGTGTCAGCGTAGATCCGTCGTTTAAAATGACAGCTCGTTCGATGACGTTTCTTAGCTCCCGAATATTTCCTTTCCAACTATAACGCATCAGCACGTCTAGAAAGGCAGGACTCAAAGTCATCGGTTTTTTCCCCAGTTTAGCCGCACTAATTCGGGCAAACTGTTCGGCTAGCAAAGGAATATCTTCCCGGCGTGCCTGCAGACTGGGCAGTTCAATGGCAAAAACAGAAAGACGGTAGTACAAATCGAGCCGAAAGTGACCCTGGCTGGCTTCTTGCTCCAGATTACGGTTCGTGGCTGCCAGGATGCGTACATCAACCTGAGTAGGTTTTGTATCGCCCACGCGGGTAAACTCGTGAGTTTCCAGAACGCGCAGTAACTTCGCCTGAAGATCGAGCGGCATCTCCCCGATTTCATCTAAAAAGAGCGTTCCCTTATGCGCTTCGGCAAATAATCCCTTTTGGTCACGGTTAGCCCCTGTAAAAGCGCCGGCGCGGTGGCCAAAGAGTTCACTTTCCAATATTTCTTTACTGAGTGCCCCGCAGTTTATCGCGACAAAAGGGTTCAGTCGACGTGGGCTGCTCTGGTGAATGGCCTGCGCAAATACTTCTTTTCCCGAACCCGTTTCACCAGTCAATAGTACCGTGGTATCTGTTGCTGCAACCTTGCGAGCCAGTTCAATAGCTTGTCGGATTGCACGCGACTGACCAATTATGTTATCAAAGCTGTAGCGTTGTTGTACCTGATCTTCCAGATGCTTGATTCGCCACTGCAACTGCGCCTTTTCCATAGCCCGGTTTACCAGCGGAATCAGTTTGTCATTGTCGTCTCCTTTCGTGATGTAATCAAACGCGCCGTTTTTCATGGCCGTAACCCCATCCGCAATAGTCCCATAGGCCGTCAGAACAATGATCTCGATGGCTGGATACATTTGTTTGATCTGAGCAGTTAGCTCGATCCCATTCGCGTCGGGAAGCTTGACGTCGCAAACTACCACATGGACTTCGGCTTGCTGAAGTACGCGTAATCCGCTTCGAGCCGTGTCGGCTTCCAGGACTTTAAACTCTTCTAAACTCAGGATACGAGCCATGAGCTGCCGCAGCTTCGGTTCGTCGTCAATCAGCAAAAGGGTACCGAGCATCGATTTGAGGGAACAACTGACCGCAAATTTACGCTGAAATTAAGTCAGTAAATAAGTACCTTCGCGAACGAAGTTGTCTCTCATTCCATCCATTTCCTCCACTAAAATAGGCTCAGGGTATTATCGAACAACTTTTGGCAATGCCGCTAAATGTAGCCAGAAACGGCCAATTCGCTCAATGGTTTGCCCAAATAGTTGATCGCCAGGTGGTATCGTAATCACGGAGTTAACCTGATGCTGATACCCTTCTATAACGGATGTTTCGGTAGGCGAAACCAGCAAAATAACGGGTATCTGTTTCAGTCGTGGGTCTTGTTTCAGATGATGTAGGGTAGCCAATCGCTCCCGTATAGCGGTCCGGGCATCTACTAAAATGAATGTCGGCTGTTCAGCTTTCGGTAATGGTCGTAGCACATCCAGTAAAGGAGCGCTTAAGGAAGTTGTATAGAGTTGATAGGCTGGCCATTTGCTCCGAAAAACCTGTTCGGTTTGCTGCTTCGTTGCCTGGTCGTTTGTGATAAGAACAATCACATTAGGCGAAGGTGGTCGTACCTCCGTTACTACAGACTGTATGGCCGCTACAGCATCTGGTTGTACTCCCTGACAATCGGTTTGATTCAGATAAGGCAGTAAGGATTCGACGACCAATGACCAACGACGCCGACTTACGGGGAAACACTCACCACTGGTTAAGCGGACTTCGCCGGCCATTTTTTTACGGGGCGGCTGATGCAGACTCGTCACCGAAGTTGGGTTCACCAGAACCGTCTTATGCACCCGAACAAAATCAGGTAATTGTTCTTCCAGGTAACTGATGGGCTTAGCTAACAGTTTTTTTTCTCCATTTCGGAAATGCAGCCAGCAATAATTGTTAGCTCCTGTAAAGTAAGCAATTTGTTCAGGGTACTGGATCGCTGGTTTTATAACGCTCATTTATGGATAAAAATGGGGAAAGCTTATCTGAAGAACAATTGAGGGAATAGACTAGACTGACCAATGCGAAATTGTGAGGGAATGGCCCTCTGACCGATAAACGCATTGAAAATAGATAGGGCGAAAAACAGTCCTTGGAATCAACTAGTTAGCCTATATACTCTAACAACCCAGATCGATGAATTCTCCCTTTACCTCAAAAATAAAACTCCTGATCATTGAAGATAACGCTGATCAATGGTACGTAATTCGCTGGGCATTAAATAGCCAATTCCCTGAAGCAGAACCGGTTTGGAAAGCGAATGCAGGAGACGCTCTCGCCTATCTGGAAACTTGTCTGGAAGGTCGACAGCCTATTCCTCAGCTCATTTTACTGGATCTTTACCTGCCTGGCCGTGCGGAAGGCTATCATTTATTGGAAACGCTTAAGGATCACTATTTATACAAAGAAATCCCCATTGTTGTGATCAGTTTTTCGCATGATAGTGAGGATATTCGGGATGCATATCAGCGCTCAACTAATTCTTATGTTGTAAAACCGATTACCTATCAGGAATGGCTCGCCTTTTGTGGTTCGCTTCGGCAATACTGGGGGCAAACAACAACGTTACCCAGATTGCTCTAACTTGTAAGATTCGCTGAATTACGGCTATTGATTCACCAACTGCGTTTTAACGGTGGCTTGATCAGCTAAATCTTCGCTGGCTGTTTTCAGAACGATATCACCTGGTTTTAAATCGCCGAAAACCTGCGTTTGCCCAGCGGCATCATCTCCTTTCTGTACAGTTGTTCGTACGGCTTTTCCAGAGACTACCTTCTGGACAAATGTTCGATCTATCGTACTGATTACCGCTGATTTGGGTACGTATAAACTACCTTCTCCTGATGAATTGACAGGTAGCCGAACCGAGGCAAACATACCCGGCTTCAGTTTGCCGCCATTGTTCTGAAAATCAATTTCAACCATTTCGGAGCGGGTTTCGGGGCGTACGCTATTAGATATCCGATTGATTCGTCCTGTAAAGGTTTGAGCCGGAAAACTACGGACAGAAAACTGAACGGGTGCCCCCCGGCGAATATCACCCAAATAAGCTTCCGGAACAGCGATTCTTAAACGAAGTCGGTCAAGCTGTTTAATTTTCAGTATAGGTATGTTGTTCTGACCACCCGGCCCAACGAACGCCCCCGGCGACAGGCGACGATCGGTAATGACACCGTTAAAAGGAGCCGTTATTTTCAGGTAACTGACCAGTTGCTGTACAGAATTGTAATGTGCGTTGGCAGCCACGACGCCCAGACTGTCGGAAATAGCTTTCGTGCGAGATGTCTCCAGATCGACGGGAGAAATGGCTCCGGCAGTCCGGCTCGTTCGTAGTACGCGCAGGAAGGTGCCTTTGCTAGATCCATAAACAGCTTCGGCGGCTTTCACTTTTGAATAGGCTTCGGTCAGATTCGCGGTTAGCTCAGGGGCCTCCAGCTCGGCCAGTATCTGCCCTTTACGCACCTGATCACCAATATCGGCGTGTAGAGCTTTAACGTAGCTACTGACGCGGGGATAAAGGTCTGTTTCGTAATAACTTTCCAGTTCGCCCGGCAGATTCAGCTCAGAGGTTGGGCGGGATGCCGTTACGCGGATGGCCTCGTACTGAATTTCTTCATCAACTGGCGTTTTGGCCATCTCACTTTTTTCAGCCGATGAGTTGCCACACTGACTTAGCAGAAAACTCATACCTACTAAGAAAGTTACCTGAATACTGGATCGGAAAGCAGAATAGAGATGCATGATCTTGAGTGTCTGATTAATAGGTAAGTGTGGTTTCGGATGATTCGGCAAGCGCAGCAGAATGGCCATCGTAAACCGTACTGGTCGGATCGTCTGGATCGAGTGAGGGCGAATCGAATGTTGTTTTGCGTTGCACAGCCGAAAAGACGACGGGTAAAATCAGCAGAGCAGCTACCGTAGAAAAAAATAATCCGCCAATCACGGCCCGGCCCAGTGGAGCGGTTTGCTCTCCCGATTCGCCAAGGCCACTCGCCATGGGAATCATCCCGGCAATCATCGCAAGTGCCGTCATTAAAATGGGGCGCAGTCGAGCCGCACCCGCCACCCGTGCAGCCGCTCGGGCATCCCGATAACGGAGCCGCAGGGTTTCAGCATTCGTCACCAGCAACAACGCGTTGGCTACCGAAACCCCCACCGACATAATAATGCCCATGTAGGATTGCAGATTCAGCGTTTGCCCCGTAATTAATAAGAGCGTGAGCGCACCTGCCAGTACAGCCGGTATGCTGACCAACACCACACTCGCCACTTTAAACGATTGATAATTAGCCGCCAGTAGCAAAAAGATGACCACGATGGCTAGTCCTAATCCAACCTGTAAACTACTAAGTGTTTCCTGAAGCAGTTGAGCCAGCCCTCGTAGTTCAACCACGGAACCTTTGGGCGGATCGCCAGCAGCTTTGATAGCCGCTTGTACATCGCGTGTAGCGGCACCCAGGTCCCGATTATTGATGTTGGCTGACACCGTAATGATTCGCCGGGGGCCGATGCGATCATACTGACCCGGAACGGTGGTTGGCGTAATGGTTGCTACATCGCCGAGGGTTGGGCGTAGCTGTCCTTTTATTAGCGGGATCGCCTGAATGTCTGCAACCGACTTCATTTGATCCTGTTCCAGCTGAATCTGCACCTGATACGCGAACCCTTTCGACTGATCAAGCCATAGGTTTTTGGCAGTAAATCGACTCGACGAGGTAGCAGCCACCAGCGATTTGGAAATTTCATCCGTACTTAATCCCAGTTGAGCCGCCCGTTCACGATCTACCTGGATCGTCACCGTCGGATAGCTAAGTGGCTGATTTATACGCATGTCGCGTAAGTAAGGAATTTCGCGCAGCCGCGTTAGCAACCGGTTAGCATAATGTTGTCCCTCTATGAGATCTTTACCGCCCACTAAAATTTCAATGGGTGTTTGCGCGCCCTGGCTCATGATCTTGTCAGTCAGATCGATTGGCTCGAACGAAAGTCGGACGTTGGGCATTTTCCGGCGAACCCGCTGGCGAATCTGTTCCTTCAGCGCATCCAGCGACTCGACTTTGTATTCGTTGGAAAGATTGATCTGAAGAACGGCTTCGTGGGGGCCAGCATTGAATACATACAATGCGCTGGTGCCATAACTGGAAGGCGTCATGCCCACAAAGGCCGATGAGATCGCTATATTCTGAGGGCCAACAATATCGTTAATCTGTTTGATTACTCGTTTGGTGAGTTCTTCCGTTCGCTCAATACGCAGGCCCTGCGGTCCAACGATCCGTACCTGAAACTGGTGCGCGTGGTTTTGTCGGGGCATCATATCCTGACCGATCTGCGTGAAGCCTATCCCAATTAGAAGGGCGCAAAGCAGGGCATACACACTAATCACCAGAACGCGCCGAGCCATGAGGCCGTCGAGTAGCCGAAGGTAACCCAGCTTGAATCGTTCGAAATAGGTTACTTTTTCGGGATGACCTTCTTCATAATTTTCCTGCCGAACTTCCTGCTGATCGGCTAAATCGGGCAGAATACTCAAGTCATGCGGGCGGGCATGCTCATGATTTTTCAGCCACCAGTTCGCTACTACGGGCACAAACGTCTGAGACAGTATGTAGGAAACTATAATCGAAAAACCAACGGATAGCGATAGGGGCAAAAACATTCCACGCGGTACGCCATTCATGAGAAAAGCAGGCGCAAAAACGGCCAGAATACAGAGCGTAATCAGCAGGAGCGGAAACGACATTTCCTGACAGGCATCCAGAATAGCCCGGGCTTTGGGTTTGCCCATTTCCAGATGCTGGTGGATGTTTTCAATGACCACTGTCGCCTGGTCGACCAGAATTCCAATGGCTAAG
Source organism: Spirosoma harenae (assembly GCF_054776975.1). NCBI lineage: Bacteria > Pseudomonadati > Bacteroidota > Cytophagia > Cytophagales > Cytophagaceae > Spirosoma > Spirosoma harenae. The sequence goes on from NZ_BAAHBD010000031.1 coordinate 299,890, forward strand.
GCAAGTCCTGACAGCGTCATAATATTAACCGTCTGACCCATTAGGTTAAGCAGTAAAATAGCACTCAGGATTGATACCGGAATGGTGAGAATGACGATCAGGGAACTGCGCCAGTCGCCCAGAAAGAGCAGTACCATCAAGCCTGTCAGAATGGCCCCTAAGCCACCCTCTACCGCCAGGCTATGTACTGCCTGCGTGACGTAGACGGACTGGTCAAATTCATAAGAAAGCTGAACATCGTCGGGCAACAAGGCTTTCATTTCGGGGAGTTTGGCTTTCAACGCATTTACCACACTCATCGTAGACGCATCAGCACTCTTGGTAACGGGAATATACACCGACCGTTTCCCATTGACCAGCGCGTAGCCCACTGTGATGTCAGTGGCGTCTTCCACCGTAGCCACATCGTGCAGAAACACAGTCGGCCCCACGCCCTTCCTCAGGGGAATGTTCATAAATTCGTCTACCTTGTTGAGCACCGTATTGCTGGGCGTCATAACGGTATAATCGCCCATTTGCACACTACCAGCGGGCGAAATCTGGTTGTTTTTCACGACCGCCTGTACAATCTCGTCGGGTGTCAGCTCGTAGCTGCGCATTCGTTCGGGATTAACTTTCACGACAACAGTACGCTCGTTTCCGCCAAATGGAGGTGGAGCTGAAGCACCCGGTATCTGGGAAAACAACGGGCGAATTCGGGTAGACGCCAAATCCTGCATTTCGCCCAGCGACGCCCGGCGACTACTAAATACTAATTGCCCCACAGGTAAGCTCGATGCATCGAACCGGACGACAGTGGGCGGTACCGTTCCCGGCGGCAGGTAGTTCATGACCCGGCTAACCTGATTGGCCACTTCGCCCGACACCTGCGCCATGTTGACATCTTCATAGAACGTACACTTGACCAGACATAGCCCTTGTATGTTTTTTACTTCCACGTTCTTAATGCCCGATACGTACAGCAACTGGTTCTGGTAACGGGTTGCAATAAAGCCCTCCATCTGGGCGGGCGTCATGCCGCCGTAGGGCTGAGCAATGTAAATTGTGGGTAGATTCAGTCGGGGGAAAATATCCACCGGAATCTGGAGCAGCGCCAGCACCGCAAACAGAACGATGCCTGCGAGTGCGACGATGACGGTAATCGGTTTGGCTAAAGCAGCTTTAATCATGACGGTTGAGTTAGCGGGGAAGTTGTTGGAGAAACGAGTCTAAATCGCCAGCGGTAGCCGCCCGTAATAGTAAGGCACGCCATACGCTATTGGTCACCAGCGCCTGATCGACCTCAGCGCGGTTGAGTAGGGCACTCGTTTGCGTTAGGGCCTGAATATTGTCCAGACCCGATTCATACCGAGCCTGCGATTGACCGTAGGCCTGTTTAGCAGCTTCCAGCTGAAGCGGAGCTTGCTGAGCGCGCGCCTGAGCCAGTTGCAACTGCAAAACCGCATTTTGGCTCGCAGCCTGAATACCCAATGCCTGTTGATCATAAGCCTGTTGACTGGCATTGATGCGTTCCCGCTGGGCAGATACGGCATATTTGGCTCGCCATAAATCGGTTGGTCGCCAGATAGCCGTTACCCCTAAAATGTAATTAAATGATCGCAGCGGCAGGCCAGCCCCTACTGACGGATCGATGCGGAAAGTACCATCGGATTGAGCTTGCTCACTAATGCCCGAACCACGTCCCTGCAAGGAACCAAGCAGCGAGATAGAGGGTAAAGCCGCTGATTTCAATAGCGTTCCGCTTGCTCTTCCTAAATCAATATTCTTCTGATAGACACGCAATTGCGGATGAAGTGCCGGATTGCTTCCTGGAGTTAGTGGTAATTGGGGAAGACGATTATAAAAAATCATCGAGTCCAGTTGGGCAGTTGGATTCGGCTGACCAATCAATTCCGTGAGTCGAAGTACTTGTTGCTGGGCTAACTGTTGGCTTTCCAGCACTTGCAACTGCGCCCGAGCGACTTCTGTGTTCGCTACAGCACTGTCGATACCGGGTCTAAGCCCACCTTCTGTACTGGCTCGAATAATTCGCTGGAGTTCTTGTGTTCGCTGAAGATTCGCCGTTTGTAAGGCTACTGATTTTTGAGCGTTCAGGGCTAGTAGATATGCATCGCAAACCCGAACCTGATGCGTGAATAATTCTCCTTCATAATCGGCCTGCGCCTGCTCAACAGCCAGCCGAGCTTGGTCGCGCCGGGCCTGTCGGCGTCCGAACGTAACGGCTTCCCAGTCGATAACCATTGAGGCTGCACTGGTCCAGGCAGCGTTGCCATTGAATCCATCGGTTCGTACGCCAGAAATTGGGAGAAGTAATCCACCATTAGAGACGTAAGCGCCACGCACCTGATTGGACGTAGCGTTTAAGGTCTGCGCCTGAACGCCTGCCTGGGGTAACATCGCCATATTTAGTGCCTGTGCGTCGGCTTCGGCGGCCCGGATATTGGCCAGTTTCCCCCGTAAGCCAGGGTAATTGGTTCGGGCCAATTCCAGGGCTTTCGATAACGTAAGCGAATTAGCGGACTGGGCTAAACTGTTACTTAACCAGAAACTGGTTAGTAGGATAAAAAGGCACCTATATCGTTTTCTCCGGCTTGGCATGGGCGTAGTTGAGTAGGTCGACTCAAAGCTACGGGCCGGAGATTAGAGCGAAATTAGAACCAAATTAGTTCTTATTAGAACAGATTAAGCAAGTTGCAAGGGTAAGGTAATTTCTGTAATCGTTCCTCCACCAGGTCGAGGATGTAGCTGAAGCCCACCCTGATGCAGCGTGATGATCCGATGGGCTAAGGTTAACCCAATCCCAAATCCACTGATTGACTGCACGTTGGAGCCTCGAACCAGAGGCAGCAAAATCCGCTCTTCTTCACCGGGTGTCAGACCAATACCCCGATCTTCAATACGAATACGAGCCCGCTCTTCCGTATCCATTTCCAGGCATAAACTAATGGGTTGCCCGCTAGAATATTTGGCCGCATTGTCCAGCAAATTCAATAAGGCCGTTTTTAGTAAATACGCATTTCCCCAAACCATAACGGGTGTAGGTTGCTCGAGAACCCCATCACTGAGTTGTACGGATAACGATTGACCAACACGCTGTTGGCCGAGTGTATCGGCAGCATCAAGTACAATTTCGACCAGTTCAAGAGATTGTCGATCAATCTGCGCGTCAACTCCGTCGATACGGGCCAGTTGCAACAGCCCATTCGATAAAGCTGTCAGTTTATCCAGTTCGGTAACCGCCTGAGCCATACCTCGTTTGAGGCTATCGGCATCCGTATCATAAATCAGAGACGTTTCCAGCCATCCTTTGATCGTTGTTAGGGGCGTTCGCAGTTCATGGGAAGCCTGGGCAATAAACGAGCGTTGATTCTCAACCAGTTGTTCCTGACGGGTGAGTAAGTCATTGAAAGCCTGCGCCAGTACACCTACTTCATCTCGGGGATTGTCGGCTCGTAACCGGAAAGGCGACGTACTAACTGGAGGTGTATTGATCTGATCAATTAAGTTAGTAAGGGGTTTGAGTGCCTGCCGGGAGAAAAAATATCCCAGCAAAAGGACCAGTCCAATGGCTACAAAATTACCAACAATAAATAGATCACGTAAATCCTTTTGCCGTTGGTACCCATCCTGATCGTAAGCGGTAGCAATGGCGACGTATTCTTGCCCATCGGGCGATGGAGAGACACCCGCATAGGTCAACGCAACGCCATCTTTAGGGTATGTATGACCGGGACTTTCGTATTGAAACCGCACCAGTCGTTCCCGCCGAACCCGATTGCGAAAGGCTAAATCAGATACAAAATCATTGGTTCGCTGGCTGGTGTAAATCAGACTGTCAGCTGGAGAATAGACAAACTCAACCTGTTCGGGCATAGACGTAATGACGCTACCCGCTACGGCTCCTCTTAGCGTTAATAGTTGTTCGGTCACGCGTGCTTTTCGCTCCAATCGGTCTTCAATGGATCGCTGCCGAAAGCTGGCATACGTGCTATACACATAGACCGAAAAAATAAGCAGAATGCTCGCAACCAGCAACGAAAACCATAGAATCAGCTTGTGTTTGATCTGCATAATCAGCCTCGTAAGACGTATCCCATTCCAACAACCGTATGCAAGAGTTTCGGACTGAAATCCTTATCTATTTTCTTGCGTAGGTAATTGACGTAAACATCAATTACATTGGTATTGGTGTCAAAATGCAAATCCCACACTTTCTCAGCAATATCGACCCGGCTAACGGTTCGCCCCTGATTAATCATCAGATACTCCAGTAAGGCGTATTCGCGGGCAGTCAGATCGATCCGCTGACCAGCCCGTGCGACGGAGTGCGCTTCGGTATCAAGTTCCAGATCGGCAACGTGCAATACAGTCTTTAGGCCTGTATAGTTGCTATTTCGTCGGGCCAGAGCTTTGATTCGCAGCATCAGTTCACGAAACTCAAACGGTTTGACCAGATAATCGTCGGCACCGGCCCCAAATCCACTCTCTTTATCGGACAAACTGTCCAAAGCCGTTAACAACAACACTGGCTGCCGAGGTGATTCTTGCTTAATGCGTCTGCATAATTCAAATCCGTTGATGTAGGGCAAATTGACATCCAGCACAATAACGTCATAGGTGTTGTTATCCGCCAACCGCTGACCCACCTGCCCATCGTAGGCGACATCAATTTCATACCCTTCGCTCTCGATACCTTTGCGAATAAACGATGCCAGACTGACTTCATCTTCAACCAGCAATACTTTCATACCTGAGTAAAGGGGCTAGTTACAGTAGGTATACTCAATCCGAAACTGGTTTACGACAACGATTTAATGAATGAGCCCGACGTTCGTGGAATGTTCTGGCGGAGAATCAGGAGCACAATAGCAATCGGCACACTGACTCGAAACTGATCCTCTTTAGTGTCCAATTCACCCAACGTTTTTCACTACTGAATAGTAACCAATCCCGTTTTGCTCTGAAATATAATATACATCTGCGGGCATGAGATTAATCAGATAGTGGCTGAGTAATAACCATTTGACCTTTACTGGGTTTTATAAAGACTCAACGTTATCTAAATTCTAATGAATCATGGACTTTCAGGAACTCATGCTCACGTACGGCTATCCGATGCTGTTTCTTGGCGTACTGCTGGAGAGTGAAGCGTTTTTATTGATCGGGATTTATCTAGCCCACCAAGGCTATTTTTCTTTACCAGCCGTTATTGGTCTGGCCGCGCTTTCGTCGTTTTGTGTCACACAGCTTTGTTTCATGCTGGGCAATCGCTTCGGCCCAACCTTTATTCGCACGCGTCCCCGGTGGCAGCTTCGTTATCAGCGAATTGAGAAATTGATGAATCGCTATGGCACGGGGCTGGTAATCGGCTTTCGAGCGCTGTATGGTTTACGGGGAGCTATACCCGCGGCTGTTGGTCTGGCTGGGTTTTCCTCGGCCAGGTTTACGATCTACAACGCACTGGGAGCGCTCATCTGGGCAGTTACAGTAACATTTTTAGGTAGCAACCTGGCTCAAGGAATCAAACAGGTCTACGACAGCCTTCAGCCTTCTGAAACGATGGCTCTTACGGCAGTAGCAGGATTGGGTGGATTATATCTTATTTATCAGCTGGTCAGACGATCTCGCTTGAAAAAACAGCCGATTTATCAGCCATTGGTTGGTTATCAATCAATACCATTCAACCAGCGCAGTAAAGTACCTACTCAATCTCCTGATTTCAGTATCAGTCACTTAGAAAGCCGGAACGAATAAAACAGCATCGGCCACAACGGGACCGTCCGGTTGTTTGGCAACGATTTCGACGGATGAGGTTTTCCCTTTCGATAAATCATATTCGCCCAACGACACCCACTCGCCGGAGGTTTGGCCGACAACCACAATATCAGCTGGTTTGATCGGTATTGTTTTGTTGGCCTTCCCGTTTGATACGATAATGCTTAACTCCGTAGCGTTCTTCGCCAGACGAGGGAAGTAGGTGTAAATGTGGTATTTGCCCGCCTTGACAACATCTGGCGTAAACTTCACAGAGCCACCCGTCGATTCTTCATTGACCAGATACGAGGGTCCGTATCCGCCTTTGAGTTTTGTTTCCAACCGCCACGTACCTGTGGCTGCTACGGCTGTTTTGTTGTCGTTATCGATCAGAATTTCGGCCGTACTGCCATCCGACAATGGGTCGGATTTTAGTTTCTGCTGAAGTTTGGCAACGTCGATTTTCTGAACGCTGGTTTTTCCATCGATGGCCATTGCAGCCGCCAGCGCCGTCGATTGACCCAGCACCATAAATACAGGCTCCATCCGAATCGAACCGTAAGCGATATGCGAGGCCGACAGACAAACCGGAACCAGCAGATTCTGGCATTCGCTCTCCTTCGGAATTAGTGCACGATATGAAATAGGATATGGGCTTAAACCGCCAACCTCTACATTACCTTCGTTTTTCGCTATTTTCTTACCATCTTTTTCGATGACAATGCGCTGGATATTATGCGAATCCATCTGATAAGCGGCCATACCAACGCCATCAGTCACCACTTCCTTTTCCTGGCAGTTAGCCTGCGTCATGACGTAGCTACCCACCATCCGACGGGCCTCACGAACGTAGAGTTGTGGCGACCAGTTTCCGTTGTCGGTGTATTCATCCTTGGGGTATCCCCATTTTAGCATTGATTGCCGCAGCTCTTCCGGAACCCGCGAATCGTGGCCGAAGAAATAAAGCAGGCTTTTGGTATATAGCTCGTGATCGCGGATAATTTGCGCCCGTTTTTCGTAACTGCCGTCGGCATAGTCGTGATTCATCCCAATCATATCGGTCGAGAAGCCATTCCGGTTGTTGATGTCGGTTTTTTTGTTGGGCATGCCGCTCCAGATAAAATAATCGTTGAGCGTTTTCCGATTGGGCTGGGCTGCAATCAACCGAGCCAGCAATTCAAATTTCGTCGAATCGTAACCCGCCGGGCGCGTAATGGGTACCTGATTGGCCGGGTCTGATGATAAGCAGATGCGGTAATTATAGGCCTGCACTTTTTTATCGCCCGTGCCGTTGGGTTCGAGCTTGGCTGGACTAACCCCCCAAACCAACCCCGATTCAGGATTGCCAGGTGTTTTATACGGATCGATACCGTCGGGAAGCTGGTGGCCGTGCATGAGCTGAACGCCACTGTACGTTTCGTTGTATTTCGAGTTGTCTTCGCGCCCAACCGTATACGATACCCCCGCTTTCGCCATCAAATCGCCTTCGTACGTAGCATCGATAAACATCTTAGCCCGAACGCTACGTTTCGCGGATGGATTGTCAGAATTTTCGAGAACGATTTCCTGAATTTGACTACTGTTTTTCTTTACGCTCGTCAGCCGATGCGAATACACTACGGTTACCTGACCACGTTTGACGTATTCGTTGAATAAATCTTCCGCTACATGTGGTTCGAAAATCCATTGTTCAAACTTGCCATAATGCTTGCCGATACGTCGGTAATAATCGCGGGCGATGCCGGTGATGGCATATTTGTTGCCAATATCGGTCAGGCCAAGGCCACCGGAGGTCATACCGCCCAGGTGTTTACCGGGCTCGATCAGCAGAACGGTTTTACCCGCTTTTCGGGCTGTGTAGGCCGCTATAACGCCACCGGATGTACCACCGTAGATGCAGATATCGACCTGCTGCTGGGCAATGGCTGAAAACGTTAAAAGAAAAGTAAGACAGATGATTGATACGTATCGCATGAGTTCAATAAATGATGATCGCTTTATTTCGCTTGTAGAGCGGCTAACTGATTCGCTTCAAAATTGGCATCGGCGGTGTTGATGCCTTTGCTATAGATTAGAATTGCTTTTTGCTGAAGCAATGATTTCTGCAAGTCAGTAATCGACAAATTGTGTACTGACTGACTTTTCTGAACGCATAAGGCGGCAGCTGTTCCGGCAGCCTGTCCGAGGGCCATCCAGCAGGGTTCCATACGTAGCGTTGAGAAACCGATATGCGTGGCCGACGCCGGAACGGGGGCCAGCAGATTCTCAAGCGGAGAATCTGGAATGATTACCCGAAATGGTACGGTGTAAACAGCTGATGGATAGCTGATAAATCCGTCTAGATGAATACGGCCTGGCTCGCGTTTACGAACAGCATGAGAGTCAAGCGCGTAGTGGCTGGCGGTAATGCTGTCGGCATGCAGAGGAGGACGCTCACCGGGTTTTACGGGAATGGCATCCTGCGCTTTAAAAATGTATTTCCCCTTCATCCGACGACCTTCGCGAACGTAGAGCTGCCGGGGAAAATGGCCGTTGTCGGTGTATTCATCTTTGGCCCAGCCCCATTCCGAGCACTCTTTGCGAAACCACTCGGGCAGTTCGGAATCGTTCTGAGCGAAGTAAAAAAGCCCTTCGGTATATTCTCGCAATCGTTGCGCAAAGCGGTCGCGCCATTCCCAGCTCGACGTTGGATAGGGCCAGTTTTCCTCGGGTAAATCGGTCGAAATGAACGCGTGGTGCTGATTGTTGCCGTCATTTTTGCCATTAGGCAGCTTTACCATGTTCGTCAGCCACGCAATCCCTTTCGGCATACCGGGAACATCAGGCCGAACGCCCGATTTGGCTTTACGCTCGTTTTCTGCCAGTTGCGCATCGGTGAGTTTCGACATCGCTACGCCCGTGTAATGGCCAGTTTTGACGTCGTTGATCATCGATACGTATTCCGCCCGATTGTAATTAGCCGGTTTCTGAATCTTAACCCGAATTTTCGGATCATTGGTGACGCAAAGACGGTAGTTGTACGATTGCACGGCATTGTCACCTGCGAACGTCGAACCCGGACCTTCTGGCCCTGCCCAGTATTTGTAAACCCGCCCCGCTCCTACTTCACCATATTCAGATTTGCCTTCACGTCCTAAAAAAAACGGCACACCCGCAGCTGCTATCAGGTCGCCCTCATACGTAGCATCGAGAAAAAACCGGCCCTGATACGTTTCTGGCTTTTTTGTCGTTCGGTTCAGTACCCGAATGCCCTGAATCCGATTGTTTTGGATAGTCAGATTTTCGGCCTCAAAATCGAATTGCCGCATGGTCAGTACGGTAACATTAGAGCTTTCTTTCAGGAAATCATTGAAGATGTTGGCCGCTGCCGATGGTTCGAAATGATAGCCATCCGAGCAATCTTTCGCTTGCTGCGAATCGGCACCGTATTTCGCTACGTAGTGCGCTTTGATCCGGTTTACAAATTCGACGAACAGGCCGCCTGTTGCACCCCGCGTAGCAATGTCGGTGGCGCCAAGGCCATTGGCGGGTAAGCCGCCGATATGGGCAGTACGTTCCAGAAGCAGCGATTTTTTCCCCATTCGGGAAGCCGCTACAGCCGCCATGATACCACCGGGCGTACCACCGACAATGATTAAATCATAATCATTGTCGGCCAGAAGCGCCGATGGGCCAGCGTGCAATTCGGAAAGACCAGCAGTAAGGGCAAGACTGCTCAGGCCAGAAACTTTTAAAAAATGACGTCGGGTTGTGGGCATAGTAGGGAGTAATTGGCAATGAAAAATTGATCGTGCAGAATGAAAAGAGAAGAATAGCGATTTTTTAATTTTCATTCTGCACGATCAATTGAATCAGTAACCAGCATTTTGGGTGAGTGCCTTATTGGTTACGGTTTCAATGTAAGGAATTGGCCACAGATAATCCCGGTCGGCTTTGAAAATCCGAACTTCGACTACGCGCATGTCGGCTCGGTTGGGTACCGCGCTATAATCGGGCGTACCGTTGGCGTCGATAACGGGGGCAGTAGCCAGCAAACCTTTTGGAATACGGCCCAGAAAGTTCCCTGCCAACAGCTTATCGGCCAGTTTCCAGCGACGAATATCGATCAGTCGAAATCCTTCGTTCGTTAATTCGTATTTGCGCTCTTTCCGAATAATAGAGCGCATTTCAGCCTGCGTTTTGCCGGTTTTGATGGCGGGCATATTTACCGAAGGCCGCTGACGTACGGCGTTGATAGCGTCGTATACGGACTGGTCGATCTGGTTGGCTTCAATTTTTGCTTCGGCGTAGATGAGCAGTACTTCGGCGTAGCGTATCAGACTGATGTTCAGCTCAGAATTGTTCCGGTCAGTGGCATCGGTCAGGTCGGTGAATTTACGCCAGCAATAGCCCGTATACGTAGCAAATGCGTGAATCGCATCCTGATTATCAACACGGGCACCGGTAGCGTAGTTGATCGTTTTAACGCTGTCTTTGTGCGTTTCGAACTTAAAATTGAAGTAGTTAGAGCCCGGAACGGCCACCGTGAAATCGAGCCGGGGATCGCGATTTTTGAACGGATCTTTCGGATTGTATAAGGGCGATTTATCAATCGTTAACCCATCCGTACACTCGTAGGCATCGACCAGCACCTGACCAGGCACTTTGTTCGATGCTCCCTGCGCATTCCGCGAGAGGAAATTCTGCGGTGTACTGTGAACAACCGTACTGGTTTTCAGGTACTGAAGCGCGAAAATGATTTCGGTCGATGTCTGACCTGCATACGAAAACAGTTGACCATAATTCGTATGCAGTTTATGGTAATTCAGGTCCATCACGGCTTTGGCGGCTGCGGCTGCGTCGGTCCATTTTTCGTTGTAGAGTGCCGTACGGGCTTTCGTTGCTAAAGCGGCTCCTTTCGTAGCCCGACCTACGTTTATACCCGAATAACTAATGGGTAAATCTTTGGCGGCAGCGTCCAGCTCGCTCATAATAAAGGTTACGCATTCTTCTTTCGTACTTTTCGGCACCTGCGATTCCGCCAGACCTATTGTTTTGGTAATCAGGGGTACACCACCAAACAATTCGATCAGGTAGTGATACGTATAGGCGCGAACAAAGCGGGTTTCGGCGCGGTAGCGAGCCTGCAACGTAGCATCCATCTTGCCGTCGAGCTTACCCATGTTGTCGAGGATGAAATTGCAGCGGCCGATAATCTTGTACGAGTTATCCCATACCGATTTCGAAAAGCCGTTGTTGCTGTCGTGGCTGCCTTTCCCGATTTGTTGCAACGTACTGTTGTTACGATCCCAACCCAGGTCAGAACCGTCGTCGAGCAATAATTGCATTGGCATGTTGTCGAGAGGGTGGAAATTCATGCCTTTGTACGTACCGTTTACGGCCAGTTCCAGTTCGCTGGCGTTGGCAAAATAGGACTGGTCGGCGGGGCCTTCCAGTGGATACCGTTCGAGGTAATCTTCACAGGACGTAGTGCTTAATGTCAACGCGACTGCCAGAAACCAGTAGTGTATTTTTTTCATTTGTAAAGTCTTTAGGAATTGAATAAATGTTGCAATTGACCTCACCCCCAGCCCCTCTCCTAAAACAGGAGAGGGGAGCGAAATCGTCTTTTTGTTCCCTCTCCTAAAACAGGAGAGGGCTAGGGTGAGGTCAATTGCTGCTTAAAAATTGACGTCGATACCAAAGCTGTACATTTTGACCTGCGGATAACTACGTCCTGTTCCCACGGGCGATTCTACGTCGTAGCCATTCCAGAATTTATCAAACGTGAGGATGTTCTGACCGTTGGCAAATACGCGGATGTTGTTAATACCAATCCGTTGTGTCAGCGACGTTGGAATGGTGTAGCCGAGCTGAATATTTTTCAGCCGCAGATAAGCCGCGTTACGGAGCCAGAAGCTGGAAATCTTTTCATTGTTTGCCTCGCTGAAGGCCAGCCGGGGGAACGTAGCGTTTGGCGTTTCGGGCGTCCAGTGGTCTTTGTGCTGTTCCTGAACGGTACCCCCCAGAAAGAACGGCATAATGCCCTGCTCATACAACATACCATCGGCCTTGCCCACGCCCTGCAAAATGATGTTCAGACTGAACCCTTTGTAATAGGCGTTCAACGTGGTGCCATACGTGAACCGCGGAATCGTGCTGCCCAATACTACGTTATCGTCGCCGTTGATAATGCCATCGCCGTTCTGATCCTTGTATTTAATGTCGCCGGGCTTGATAACACCGAATTGCTGGGCGTGAGCAGCCACTTCATCCACCGTCTGAAATAAGCCTTCAGCCTGTAGTCCGTACAGCGACTGGATTGGATAGCCTTCGCGGTTAGCTTGTGTACCGACCTGATTTACACCCCGCAAATCGACCACTTTGTTTTTGACATCCGAAATATTGAAACCAATGTCGTACCGGAAATTCCGGATGGCGCCTTTGTAATTTAGGCCAAGTTCCCAGCCTTTATTTTCAACGACGCCCGCATTCTGATACGGTTTCCCCAGACCAATAATGGCCGGTATGTCCAGATCGAGCAGAATATCCCGCGTTTGTTTGTAGTAATAATCGGCAGTAATCGACAGGTTCGAGAAGATCGTAGCGTCGATACCAATGTCGGTCATTTCGGTTGTTTCCCAGGAAATTTCGGAGTTTGCCAACGTATTCAGCGCCACTACGTTGACAATCTGTTTGCCGAACGTATAAGGCCCAAACTGGAGCGACGACATAAACGGATAATTACCGCCCTGAATATTCTGGTTGCCCAACTGCCCCCACGATGCTCTAAACTTCAACTCATTGATCGTACCCAAAAGTGGCTGCATAAACGATTCCTGCGAGATCCGCCAACCGGCCGAAACCGACGGGAAGAAGCCGTATTTGTGCCCTTTGGAAAACCGCGACGAACCATCGTAACGCGCGTTGGCTTCAAAGAGATATTTCTGTTTGAAATCGTAGTTGATACGTCCGAAAACCGACTGGAGCGCCCATTCCGAAGCGCCACCCGACGACCGCTGAAGATCCGATGCACCTGCGTTCAACACCTGATAATCAGGCAATAGAAATCCTTCTCGGTAGCCTGTTACGTTGTCGTTGCGAAAATCCTCGCGCGAGAAACCGCCCAGAATTTTCAGCCCGTGATCGCCGTATACTTTGTCGTAGGTTAGTGTGGCCCGGAGCGTGTTGTACATCGACCGGTTCGTCGTTTCGGTCAGGCTGCTTCGGGCCGGGGCCAGAAAACTGGCCGTACCATCGGGCTTGTACGCCTGTACCGATTTGTTAAAGTTTTTATCGATCGAAAGCGCATATTTTGGCGAATAGACAAGTTCGGCGGTTAAACTTTCAATGGGTTTATACACCAGAGCCGCGTTGAGCATTACGTAGGGGCTATTATTTTTCCGGGTGCCGCCATCGCGCGACATGGCGATTGGGTTGTCGCCGTTCCAGCCGTCGCCCCAGGTGCCATTTGAGTTGACGCCAATCTGGTTGGCCGGAATCCGGTTCATCCAGTGAAATACCTCTTCCGATCCTCGCCCTGGTTCGAGTGTAGTGGCGGCAACTAGCTGCAAATCAGCACGGGCACTGAATTTTTTGGAAATCTGAATGTCCATATTGTTTCGGAGGGTATACCGCCGGAAACTGGAATTTTCAATAACGCCTTTCTGATCGAGATATCCGGCAGAAGTCAGAAATCGAATTTTATCGCTCCCCCCGTTGATGCTAAAAAAATGGCTTTGCTGCAAACCGGAGCCCGTCAGTACTTCGCGTTGCCAGTCGGTATCGGGATATAAATCACGGTTGGTAGCACCTTCAGTTCGGTATTTATTGATCAGATCGTCGGAATACAACGGCGCGCGACCTACGTTTACATAGGCTTCGTTGGTTAATAGCATATGGTCGATGGCGTTGGCCATTTTCGGCAGATTTGTAGGCGTTTGCCAGCCGATGTAGTTGTTGTAACTCATCGAAATCCGGTTTGCTTTCGCCCGTTTGGTCGTCACCAAAATCACCCCATTGGCCGCCCGTGATCCGTAAATAGACGCCGAAGCGGCATCTTTCAGCACCGTAATGGATTCGATCAGGTTCGGGTCGATGCTGTTCATCGAGCCTTCGATATTGTCGATAAGCACCAATGGGTCAGGATTCCCCAATGTACCAACGCCCCGAATCCGAATGGTCCCCGCATCACCACCGGGACGGCCTGACCGCTGCGTTACGGTAACACCGGGCATCATACCTTGTAAGGCCGATGACGTTTGGCCAACCGGTCGGCGAACGATGTCTTCGCTCGAAATGGAGGCTACAGCCCCCGTTACATTCACTTTCTTTTGCGTGCCATAGCCCACAACGACCACTTCCGACAGGGATTTCGTATCATTTTCGAGCTTGATGCCGATAGTTGTGCGATTGCCGACGGTTGTTTCCTGCGGCAGATAGCCCACAAAACTGAACACTAGAATGGCCTGTTCGTTGGGTACATTCAGTTGGTAAAAGCCTTTACTATCAGTAGTCGTTCCGCGCGTTGTGCCCTTAACCACCACACTAACCCCTGGCAAACCTCCGCCCGTTTCGTCGATAACCGTACCGCTGATGCTGATATCCGCTACGTCGGTCTGGCGCGTAGTCGATGCTTCGGCTACCGGCAAAACCGTTAGTTCGCTGGACGTTGCAGGGGCCGGAGTCGCTTCAGAAACGTCAGCTTTTCGGTTCGATACGTCCGATTTTTCACGGGGAATTTCGGTGATTACGTACGTATCTTTCCGGATTTTCCGAACGCGTAAACCTGTGTTTTTGAGCAGGTGATTCAGGTTTTTTTCCAGCGATGCATTCAGGTTCAATAGGTCGGAGGACACATTTTTCCCAGCCATAATCCGATCTTCAAAGACAATTTCGACCCGATAATGGCGCTGTAAATCAAGCAATACGTTTTTGAGCTGAGTCTGTACGGTTCGATTTGCCTGACGTTGCACAACCTGCGCTGAGGCAAACGTCTGACTAAAACCGATAAGGGGAATTCCTGTAAATGAAACCGTAACCAGACCTAATTGGAGTAAGGTTTTCTTCATGTTTAAAAAAGAAAAAGAGAGGGAATAATCAGTTGTCTTTAAGAATGGGCGTCGTTCCGGTTGAATCGACATGGAGAGTGTACGTAGCGGTCAGCAAATCAAGGAGTTCGCTGGCAGTGCGGGCGTGGAAATTGCCGGAAATGGTACGTTGCGCGAGCGAATCGTCGGCCACGTCTACTTTCATGCCGAAGTGCTCGTCGATCAGATAGCAGGCTTCCCATAGCGACGTATCGCGGAACTGGAAAAGATGTCCTTTTTCAGCGTCGATGGCTTTTACGGGAGCCAACGGACGGAGGTGAATCTTACCCTGCTTTGTCAGCATCACCATGTCGCCGGGTTTCATCACCAGTTGCTGTTTTTGCGTATCGGTTTTATAATCGACCCGAATTTTCCCCCGATCCAGCACCACGTTGGTCCCCTGTTTGCGCGCATAAACCGTAAATTCCGTACCGAGTACTTCAACCTGAAACTGGTCGGACGTTTTAACCACAAACCGCTGATTATCTTGTTTGTGGGTTACAGAGAAACGAGCTTCGCCAGTGAGAGAAACCTGTCGAATATCGTCGGCAAACCCAAAACGTGGCACCTGGATGGACGAATTGGGTTTCAACGTAACGTCGGTACCGTCTTCGAGCCGTAAGCTTTGCGTCTGACCGACAGTTGTCTGATACGTCTGATACAGAATTTTGCTACGGAGCGGACTGATGGCTACGCCGAGGATGAGCAGCAGGGTGGCTGCCACCAGATACGGTCGCCAGCCCCAAATCCGAAACGGCGATTTGGCAACGGGTTCGTCGCGGATTTCCGGCGCTTCGACCTGATCCAGCCGTTGCGATAAGTTGGCAAACGCAACGTCCTGATCGGGCTGAAACTGAAGCGAACGCATTTCCCACTCAAGCAGCCAGGCATGAAAGGTTTCGGTATTGGCCGGATTCTTCAGCCATTCTTCCACCAGCTGGCGTTCGAGTGGATTAGCCTGACCTGCCAGATAGGCAAACAGGTTCTGTTTCGATAACGAATGAGTCATAGTTGTGGAATTTGAATGGGAGACTTCAAAAGTCGTTTTTCCCCTTACCGACCTAAGAAAAAAGATTGAGAAGAAGCAGGATCAGAGTCCATTCTTCGCGCAGTGTCTGGCGCAGATGCTTCAGTGCGCGGGAGATATGTACTTCCACGGTTCGGGGTGAAATCTGCAATTCGGCGGCTATTTCGTCGTATTTTTTATTCTCAAACCGACTTAGCAGAAACACCCGGCGACATTGGGCTGGCAACTGACCAATCGCTTCATTGACAGCTAGAAAGAGGTTGTTGAAATGGACCTCGGAGTCGGGTTGAGGCTGATTGCCCGACAAATGATTTTCGGTGGTCGATTCAATGGAATCCGTTTTGCCGAATTCTTTGCGAAGATGCGTATAAGCTTCGTTGCGTACCGCCGTAAATAAATAGCTGATGTACGATGAATGGATTTTCCGATAAGCCTCCGACCGATAGAACTGGTAAAAGACTTCGCTCACCAGATCTTCCGCCAATTGCCGTGAGTATACAAACCGCACGGCATGACTGCACAAGGGTGTGTAATACTGTCGGAACAGCAACTCGAAACCTTTGCGAGGGTCTTGCTCAAAGGTTTTCCGCAAAAAAAGTTCTGAATCGTATACCGTCGACATTGGCTTTTGCTCGTTTACGGATGGCGAGGGCCAGGGGTCGGGGGTGGCGTTAGGGGACAATACTGTAAAGGTAGCCATTGACTCGATATTGCTTAAACGAATCGAAGACTTAATTGCACAATTTTACCCTTACAGGTTTTTAAAATTTATTTCACAATCCCCTTTAGCTGTTCGTAAAGGCTTATTTTCCTATGGCTAAAGTTTATTACTGTTTTTATGATTTCAGTACCTTTACTTCGATCATGATCTGTATAAACCAGTAAGTTGATCCGATTTAGTCTGGACTATACAACTTAGTTCAACAGCAAAACAATCCATAAACTTTTAATCATAATCCGAAGAATGAAATCAATTCTTCTATATCCTATTCTTTTTTTTACTGTACTGCAGGCATCCGCACAGGCAAAACGAGAGATTTTTTTCGCCGATGTAACCATTTATGTTGAGGGAGGCAAGTATTACCTGACCGGGTCAAAAGGTGGAAGGGGCGGGCCGCAGGGATTTGCTTTTTTAGAATCAAACGACTTGAAAACATGGGCCGTGCCAGCTAAGTCAAACGATTCGCTGGGTATGATCCTTACCGAAGGCGACCATACCTTCGGCACTAAGGGATTCTGGGCACCACAAATTTTTAAGGAAAAAGGCACTTATTATATTACTTATACGGCCGATGAACAAACCGTATTGGCCCAGTCAACATCGTTATTAGGCCCCTACAGGCAAAAAGAAGTTGGCCCTATCGATGGGTCTGAGAAAAATATCGATTCCTATATCTTCAAGGATACCGATGGCAAATATTACCTCTACTGTGTACGGTTTAATAAAGGCAATTACCTGCATGTAGCTGAGTTTGACCTGAAAACCGGAAAAATAAAGCCCGAAACCCTGAAACGATGCTTCGACCAAACAGAACCCTGGGAGGCAACGCCTGCTTATAAATCAGCACCCATTATGGAGGGTCCGACTGTTATAAAATTGAAAAATAAATATTACCTGTTTTACTCGGCCAACCATTTCCAGAACATCGATTATGCGATTGGCTATGCCGTGGCTGATTCGCCGTACGGTCCTTGGGTCAAATACAAAAACAACCCGATCATTCATCGTTCCATCGTTGGCGAGAACGGCTCAGGGCATGGTGACCTATTTGAAGGAATAGACAAGCAATTGTATTATGTCTACCACATTCACAACTCATCCGAGAAAGTAGGCCCCCGCCGGACACGCATTGTGCCGGTAGTAAAACAATGGGATGAAAAAGCTGGTGTTTATACGTTCGGTGTAAAAGAGAAAGAGGTAATTGTACCTGTGATGGCCGAAAAATAAGGAGCATTTTATGAGACTAATTTATGAGTGATTACGAACTCATTTTTCAGAGGAGCAGAGAACACATTTTTAATCGTTCAATTTTAGGCCGCATAAATTTCAGATAGGGAGTTTAACGACCAATTGGGTACCTATCCCTTAGACTTGCTACATTTGACTGGAGAGTTTTTTAGGCAGATTTGAGGGCTAACTTCAATTTGACGATGGTTAAACGACGCGTGTATGACGAAGCCTTCAAGGGAATGCGAAAAACAGGGTCCGTAGCATTGTCTACAAAAAGTATCGGGTGCAGACCACCGACTCGAATCATGATTATCCTGTAGCTAAGAATTGGCTATACCTAACAGCGATTTTGGATTTAGCTGATCGGCAAGTGATTGGCTGGGCCTTGAGTAATAATATAAAAGCAACTGATACGAGTATAGCGGCTTAGCGTATGGCTCTCAAAAATAGAGCTATAGACAGTAAACTTATTTGTCATCGCTCCGGCGACCCGGTCAGACTGTGGGATTCAGTAAGCCTGCACCGACTTTCGGGAGGAGTTGAAGAGCTTGCCCGTTGAACAAAGTATGACGGGGCCGCCCGTGCGGCCGAAAGGGTAATTGTTGGGACAACCCAGTTGCCGAAAGTTTTCGCTTCGGCGATCCGATTCAAGACGCTCAAGAGTGAGTTGGTCAACCACGCTCGTTTTGAAACCCGAGCAATAGCACGGCTAGCCACGTTCGACAGGGCCGTCTGAGCAGTATATTGAAGGTTGCCGGGCCGCCGGAGCGGTACAATCTCCGACGGAAACATTCGGTACCAGGCTAACGTACCCCTTGTGAACAAGAAGCTTATTTTTTCGCTTCCTCGATGGCAGCTTAGAAAAAATCTCCACTATACTATTGCAAGTCCAGACTTTTTCTGGCCCAATAAAATCAGGCTGTTAGCCGAACGCATTGCTGAGTACAAGATTGCTTTCTCGGCTGAGCATTACAACCATGTCAGGAGGTTAAATTAGAAAGTTCGAACAGGTTATAGCCCCGGCAAGTGTCGGGGCTTTTTTGCGCCTTCGGGCTATTAACTGACTCAGCCGCTTACTACTAGTCAACTCATATGTTTATTCGATTGTAAACCATTCTTTTGTTGCCTAGTATTGCCGAGCGTCAAGGGTTTAACAAGGGCGCATACTCTATGAAATCATTTTACCGGTTGACTAGCTTATTATTGCTTGTAACACCGCTTTGGGCCCAAACCAATTACATTCAGCGAGCGGGCAATTCAGCCTCGCCCACCACCAATAATACGTTTGTGGGCTATGAGTCAGGTAACACAGCCATGACCGGGTTCAATAACTCCTTCTACGGAGCACAAACCGGAAACATAATTTCCTCAGCCGCCAACAATACATTCATGGGGGCTAGTGCCGGTAGGTTCACCACTACCGGTGGTCTGAATACCTTCATTGGCAGCACTGCAGGTCTATTTACGGATGTAGGCCATGATAACAGTTTTGTTGGGGCGGTCGCTGGTCAGCAAAACACGAGTGCTTCCGCCAATACTTTTCTAGGGAGTTATGCAGGTGGTAAAAACAGAACAGGGCCGTCGAACTCTTTTGTCGGCGCTTATTCAGGCTTTTCAAACGATGTGGGATATAGTAATACAATTCAGGGTGCTTACGCGGGTTACAAAAATGCAAGAGGAGCGCACAATGTGATGGTTGGCGACTCAGCGGGTTATACGACCACGGTGGGTGAGCAGGTCATGATTGGCTCAAAGGCTGGCTTGAGTACCACCACCGGTAGTCAGAACACGTTTGTAGGCACGCAATCGGGTTATTCGAACACGACGGGTGGCGTCAATACATTCACAGGTTATCTGACAGGTATTAGTAATAGAACCGGCTCTAGCAATACATTTATTGGGGGGCTGACAGGCTATAGTAATGATAATGGCAGCGCCAATACATTTTTGGGCAACAGCGCGGGTTATAGTAATAACTCAGGCAACAACAATGTGTTTATTGGCTCCTCATCAGGCGGTAATAACACCACCGGCTCCAATAATATCCTCATCGGCCCTAGCTCCGGCACGGCCATTACTAACAGCAACGATAACGTATTGATGGGCTATAATAGCCAGGCAGAAGACGGTTTGCAGAACGCCATAGCCATCGGCTCTAATAGCCGTGTTGAGATGAGTAACGCCCTGATCTTGGGGCATCAGGCTAACGTAGGCATCGGCACGTCAGCACCAAAAAGCAAACTAGAAGTAGTCGCTGATGAGGACGATCATAGTGGCTTGCGTTTGACCCAACTCACTAGCCAAAGCAAACCTACCCAAGCAACCAATCAGTTTCTGACCGTTAATGAGAACGGGGATGTGATCAAAGCCCGTTATCAATTGCGGATTAACAATGCCTCAGAGTGGAGTGATAAGGTGTTTGCGCCAAGTTATGCATTACGACCGCTAGGTGAGGTTGCAAGCTATGTGCAGACATACCAACATTTGCCAGGCGTTCCCTCTGCTGAGCAGGTCGTTAAAGAAGGCGTTGATCTGGCGATGATAAACGCGACATTGTTGGAAAAAGTAGAGGAACTAACTCTGTACAGCATTCAATTGGAGAAAGCCGACCAACAGAAACAGCAGAAGATTCAGGCACTTGAACAAAAGCAGGCAGAATTAGAACGATTGGTTAATCAGCTCCTGAAACAGAAGTAAGCGTGTAGGAAGTGTAGAACGTGCAGGCTGAAAAACAATCTTTTTTCTTGCCTATCTTCGGGGATGGAAATCACGTCTGCACTTCTGATTTACTTAGGATTTACAGCGATACCGGATCGGCTAGATACCTACGATTACAAAGCCATTACAGGGAGCTTAGTAGCTGACCTGAGGCAGTTGCCATCCTGTCACTAAGGAAGTGGATTTACGCTTCCTGCTGATTGATTACCATCCGGGTGAATCGCTGCCTTCTTTTGATGTGTCGTTGAATTAGTTTTGCCTCTATGCTTATAATGATAAACCCCACCGGGTAAGAATGATGTTGGAAATGCCCTTTACGATAGCCACAAACGTGTTGCAGGGACCGCATGAATACAACAGACCATTCCATTACCTCACCACAAAAAGCTATTAAGCTCAAGGATGAGTTTAAAAATGGTAGCACATAAACGTAAGGTTTTTGAAACGCCAGTTCTGTTAGGGTTGGCGTTTTTTGACAATTACTTAAATTGTAGTAGCCACTACTTGATCTGACAGTGAAGGGGTAAATTAACTGTCAGATCAAGTAGTGGCTACTACAATTTAAGTATGGATTTTCAACTTCTTCCCTACACGCTTATTTACAGGATTACCCTGAACTACCTCTGTTTCAGAAGTTGATTAAGCAATCGTCCTAACTCAGCCTGTTTTTGCTTCATAGACTGCAACTCCTGTTGTTGCTGCTGGATCACTCTATCTTGTTGAATGCTGTATAAAGTCAGTTCCTCAACCTTTTCTAGCAGGATCGCATTCATCTTGACTAGGTCAATTCCTTCTTTCAAAACTTGTTCCGCAGAGGGAACACCCGGTAAATGGCCATTCTGACTAATATAAGTAGCTACCGAGGACAATGTGCGCAGCTGATCAGTCGTAGTGAACACTCTATCGCTCCACTCACTAGGAGTATTAATCCGTAATTGATAACGAGCCTTCACTACTTCTCCCTTTTCTGTTACGGTTAGAAATTGATCCGTAGTTTGAGTGGTTGGGCTAGCAGTCGTTAGATTGCTTAAGGTTAATCCGCTAGTATTGGGGGATTGACTGACTATCTCCAGACGGTTAGCAGGTGCCGATGTTCCAATGCCTACATTGACTTTGTTGCCTAATATCATAGCGTTACTGACGGCTACCCGGCTGTTGGCACCGATAGCAATTGCGTTTTGTAGGCCATCTTCGGCTTGGCTATTGTAGCCCATCAGGACATTATCATCGCTAGTCGTGATGGCGGTTCCCGATCTTGGGCCAATAATGATGTTATTGCTACCTGTGGTGTTTTTAGCGCCTGCCATATAACCTACGAACGTATTTTGATTACCAACCGTGTTCAATTCTCCAGTCCTGTTTCCGACAAAGGTGTTATTGTAAGAGCTTGTATTACTAAATCCTGCAGAATTACCGATAAATGTATTGTAATATCCCATGTCATTGGTGTAACCAGCACCAGAGCCTACAAAGGTGTTTGAAAACCCAGCTAAGTTAAAGCGACCAGCGGAAGAACCTAGAAATACGTTATTGTCAGCAGTTGTGTTTTGATACCCTGCAAAGGCGCCTAGAAATGTATTGTTATATCCTTCCGTATTATTTTCTCCTGCGCTAGTTCCCAGAAAGCTATTTAAATCTGCCCCTTGATTATTGCGTCCAGCTTGATAACCAAGAAAGAGATTAAATCGACCTGCGGTATTATTAAGACCAGCATTATAGCCCACGAATGTGTTGAACGTACCAATGGTATTGGCGTAACCCGCTTTAGATCCGACGAATACGCTATTTGACAAAACATAATTAGCACCGGCTGAATCCCCAATCATCACATTGTTATTGCCCATTTGATTACTAAAGCCTGCTCGAACACCCAGGTAGGTATTACTGTAACCGGATGAATTCTGATTTCCAGCACTAGTCCCTATAAAAGCGTTATCATTCCCTGTCGAATTGATAACACCAGCGTTATACCCCAAGAAAGTGTTATTCGAGCCTGATGTATTATACTCTCCAGTATATGAACCTATAAACAAGTTGTTGTTACCGCTTATACTACCATGGCCAGAATAAAAGCCAAGAAAAGTATTTCCGGTACCGCCTTGATTATAATAGCCTGTCTTAAAGCCAACAAATGTATTGGTGCCACCTATAGTATTAGAAAATCCTGAATAGGCTCCTAAAAAGGTATTGAAATTACTAGAGGCAATCGATCGCCCAGCCTCATACCCCACTAATGTATTAAAAGTGCCAGGTGTTAAGGAGTTAGGAGTATTGACTATGTAGTTGGTTTGCGCTAGCAGAGGGATGCTCACCAGAAACAAGAATAAGTAAACAATCCTTTTCATAAGATCTAGAACGGTTAAACAGATTTGGAGATGAGTATACTCTAGCAGAAATTATACCATGTCCATAGCTAAGGCTTTATCATAGTCAAATCAGCCTTTGTCTAATCTTCGCCGAACCAGTTTAGGCTAATCTGGATAGGATTTCTATATTCCAATCTATATAGCCCATTTCATAAGCTCTCATCTAGCTATTGTTTTTATAATGCTTATATCTGAATTAACTCCTATTGCATCGGATGACGGAAGTTTATACGATTCTATAACTATACCCTAGATGCCCCAAGGGAAATAAGCAAAATGTTTCAGCAAAAAAAGGAAAATCCCTCACAAAACACTGATTAACAGATATTTGTGAGGGAAGCCGTACCGGGAGCCGGACTCGAACCGGCATGTCCTTGCAGACAATGGTGTTTGAGACCATCGCGTCTACCGATTCCGCCATCCCGGCGACAGAATCGTCTCTGCTTCCAGAGTGCGTTTGTCAAACGTGGGTGCAAAAGTAGGGAGAAGGAAGGAAACGAGAAAGAGAGAAGACAAAAAAAATCCGTTTTCCTCTTCGCCACCTTTCTACTCATACCGAAGTGCCTCAATCGGATCGAGTTTAGAAGCCCGTATAGCGGGGTAAATTCCCGCAAATAGACCAACTGTTACGCACACAACGATGCCAAGACCCATCCAGGCCCAAGGCACTACGAAACCGCCTTCCCCCTGACTCACGACATTGGCAATGACATTACCAATACCTAATCCCAGCAATATTCCACCAATGCCTCCCAGAATGCAAATCACAATAGCCTCAATCAAAAATTGCTCACGAATACGTTGAGGAGTTGCACCCAACGATTTGCGGATACCAATTTCCCGAGTTCGTTCTGTAACGGAAACGAGCATGATGTTCAGCAGAGCAATCGACGCGCCTAAGAGTGTGATGAAGCCAATACCGAAACCACCTATGCGCAGGTATCCTGTAATCTCTCCCGTTTCTCTTGCCAGATCGTCCGCACGTTCGATCTCAAACGAATCAGGCTGTCCTAATGGATCATGTCGAACTAAACGCATGGTTCCCCGTGCTTCGCCGACAGCTTCGTCTTGATCAGCAACGGTGGGTACGGAAGCTGTTATATCAAACGTCAGTTGCTGGCCCCCAGCCAGCGCACGAGCATTATCCAGCGGAATCAAAATCATTCGATCGTCGCCCCCGCCCGAAAAGCCCCCTTTTTTATTTAACACCCCCACAACTTTGTATTGCGCTCCAGCTACACGAATAACCTGATTCAGGGGATTTATTTTTTTCTCAAATAAGGTATTGGCGACTTCGCTACCAATTACAGCGACATTCATAGAATATTTTAAATCAGAAGGAGTCAGGTTGCGGCCGCTTTGGAGTGTAAAACCTTTTACGGATAGATACGTGTCCTCTCCTCCTGTGAGCATCACATTAGGGTTCGTTTTTTTAGAACCAAATTTGGCTTGTGCCGCTCCTGCAACAACTGACGAAACCGAAATAGTAGCCCCATACGGAAACCGACGCTTAAACTGTATTGCGTCGAAATAATCGATGGGTGCATCCTGCCGCTGAATACGACCTCCCCGCCGGAATGCATCCTGGCGAGCAACAATGCTAAACGTATTCGCGCCCAATCCGGCAAAACTGCTGTTTACAGAGTTTTGAATCCCATCAATAGCGGTCAGAATACCAACCAATGATGTAATACCGATGGCAATGATCAGCGACGTCAGGATGGTTCGCAGCTGATTGCCCGCAATTGAACGCAGCCCCTCGCGTATGTTCTCGATTAGGTTCATGAGCAGCGGGCAGAGGGTGATGGGTAGAAGGTGCAGAGTTTTTTATTTCCCGCTGCCCTTTACCCGCTGCCCCCTACATTTTTTGCACAATATTTGTGTATATTTCGTTATAGCAAAACTACCAAGAGCATTTTTAACAGGGAAACCAATGACAAGGCTGCTGTTACCGCTTATCCTAATTTTGAGCCTGACGGGTCATGTCTGGGCTTCGAAAATCCTGATTCCCATGGACGATGCCCAGAAGAATCATCTCAAAGCCTACGGTATAGCCTATTGGGTACTAAAGGTTCATGATACCGAAATCGACTGGTTGCTCAACTACCGGGGCGGTTCGTTTCTATTACCCCAAACACAGGCATTTGTCAACGAAATGGTGATCCGGGGGGTCAGCTACGAAGTAATTTCAGACGCGCAATCGGCCCAGATTCTGTCTGAAGTTGCGGCTGCAGATGCTAATATGGACGCTGTAAAGCTGCAAAAACCACCCAAAGTAGCCGTATATTCTCCAAAAACAAAACAGCCCTGGGATGACGCTGTAACCATGGTTATGACGTATGCCGAGATTCCTTATGACGTCGTTTTCGACGAAGAAGTGATGAATGGCAAACTACCTGAATATGACTGGCTTCACCTCCATCATGAGGATTTTACGGGACAATATGGCAAGTTTTTCCATTTTAAAGATCAGCCCTGGTACATCGCCCAGAAACGCGAAGCTGAAACGATTGCCCGGAAATATGGCTTCAACAAAGTTCCTCAACTGAAACTGGCGGTTTCTCAGAAAATTCGGGAATTTGTTTTAGGTGGTGGTTATCTATTCGCGATGTGTAATGCAACCGATACATACGATATCGCGCTGGCCGCTCATAATACGGATATTGTCGATTCATTTTATGATGGCGATCCTGCTGATCCTAGTGCCAATAGCAAACTGGATTATAGTCAGACATTTGCCTTCCGGAATTTTCAGGTATATACGAATCCTTACCTGATCGAGTTTTCTAACGTGGATAACCAACCCGAAGAACGGGGCCTGAGCGAGCACAACGACTATTTTACGTTATTTCAATTCTCAGCTAAATACGATCCCATTCCAACCATGCTGACACAGAATCACCAGAATGTGATTAAGGGTTTTATGGGTCAAACAACCGCTTTTAAGAAAAACTTTATCAAGCCTGAGGTTGTGATTATGGCTGAAAATCGGTCGGTTGGTGAAGCACGTTACATTCATTCACCCTACGGACGGGGCTTCTTTACGTTTTATGGTGGCCATGATCCGGAAGATTACCGACACGAAATCGGTGAGGAGCCAACGGATCTAAACCTGCATCCTAATTCGGCTGGTTATCGTCTCATTCTGAACAATATCCTGTTTCCAGCGGCTAAGAAAAAGAAGCAAAAAACCTAGGATGAATACTTTCACCGAGAGCCAGCGATTTCGTCAATGGTGGATCTGGGCGATCCTTGGCTTTGTTGTGCTGTCAACAACGTCCGCTCTGCTAACTAATGCCGCCAGGAAAATTCCGACGGCCTGGGGTGGCATTATCGTAGCTTTGCTGGTCGTTCTACTGATTTATGTATGGCAATTAGATACCCGTCTGGACAGCGAAGGTATTCATTATCGTGTGTTTCCTATTCTACCCTGGCGAACAATTCCCTGGACCGATGTTCAGTCGGTTTCGGTGATTGAATATGGTTTTGTAGGCTATGGAATTCGTTTGGGCCTTAAAGGATGGGTTTACAATGTCGCGGGGACGAAGGGCCTGCTCATTAAACGGCAAAATAACAGCTACCTTACAATTGGTACGCAACGTCCTGATGACGTTCAGACGTTTTTAGACTCCCATAAAATTATCCTTAATTAAACCATTCATCGACCATTTCTTCCCGATTCTTACTTTCCAGTTTTCGCTCCAGATCATCCGGAATTTTCGGAAAGAAATCGATACCTGTTAATTGCTCGATGAGATCGACTGGTACCACAAATTCTCTAATCGACTTCGTAGAGCCTTCATTGTCGAGCAGGAAGCCAATCATCCGAATGTCAGGTTTATTGCAATAGAGGATTACCTTATAAAACTTTTCAGGTACGCTTATTTCGGCCTTTTTTCCGATTGTTGGTAACCCTGGTTTTAAAACGGGGCCAGTTATTACATACAGTCCTTTATCGCGTCGAGCCCATGACCGTACCTGACTTTCAAGATCGCTCCAGATACCACGGTTAAAATCGGGAGCTTGTGGGGTAATATTGCTCATAAAGAACGTTTCCCGCATCATTCGTTGCGAAAATTTAAAGTCGGCAGCTGGTGCTAAATGCCCCCGATCATAGCCAGAACGGGTATAATCCGACGATAAAGCGGTTCCTTCTGACACTTCAGGATCGGGCTTAAATTGTTCGTTCTTGCGATCGGCATCACCTGTAGTTTCGTAGGCTAACAACGGATACGCTACCCATTCCGCATCTTTATGTTGATTGCTATACCTGAGTGTATAGCCTTCATGGCGGATAAGTTCACTATTTGCTTTCGATACGGGCAGCAAAAAATCGGCTAATTTCTCAAAATCAAACCGCTGATTACCTGACGATTCTGCGGAGGGCCTGTTGCTTTTACTGTCGCTCGCTTCGCTTTCGTCTGATCTCTCCTCTGGTTCAGGAGCTTTATAGGGGTTATCTTTATCCGTTTCGGAATGGGATCGGCCCAGGCCAATAATTTCCCGCACGTCATTCCAGAAGGCAACTACGGGTTGTGTTTTGCCACCGTAATGCAGAAATAAGCCGATCAAAAAAAAGATGAATAGTAATACGAGCGTATTACCCCGTAGCCGGAATCCGTTACGGACGTAGTTTTTAGTAGAAAATCGAGGCTTAAAGAACATGGGTCAAAGTTAGTTTTTTGTTTCATGTTTCAAGCTTTCGTTTTTTGCGAATGAATGCCCTGTCACACTTGGAACATGGAACCGGAAATAGCTGTTAAAACCGCATGTCATCGTTAAATATTATTGTCGTTGGTGGTGGAGCGGCAGGTTTTTTTGGAGCGATTACGGCTGCTGAAACATTTCCCGATGCCACCATTACGATTCTTGAAAAGAATCGCACCGTGCTCAATAAAGTCCGCATTTCGGGCGGGGGCCGCTGCAATGTTACCCATGCTTGTTTCGATAATCGCCAATTGGTCAAACACTATCCTCGCGGGGAGAAACCACTACGATCTTTATTGGCTCAGTTTGATGTTAGACATACGGTAGACTGGTTTGAATGCCGAGGAGTTAACCTGAAAATAGAGGCCGATGGTCGGATGTTTCCGTCTACAAATACCTCCGACACCATTGTTGATTGTTTGTTAACAACGGCTCGCCAACTAGGCATTCGTGTCCGAACGTCCTGTGGCGTGTCGAGTCTCTCCTATCAACCAAAGAGCGATAATAAGTCCGTCTGGAATGTAGACCTCCTGGACGATACGACTATTCAGGCGGATCGTATATTGATCGCTACTGGCGGATATCCTCAGCAGGCTTCTTATCATTGGCTTCCTGAGCAGAGTGAGCCATTGCTGTCGCCGGTTCCCTCGTTATTTACGTTTAATGTTCCTGATAACTATTTATTTCCTTTAGCGGGCGTTTCGGTAACCGATGCAAGCGTATCCATTCGGGAAACGAAACAGGAACAACGTGGGCCCGTTTTGATCACCCACTGGGGATTTAGTGGACCAGCGATTTTGCGTTTATCGGCCTGGGCCGCCCGTGAGTTAGCGCAGAGCGATTATACATTTACGTTGCGCATCAACTGGACACCTATGCTGAACGAGAATGCGTTGCGTAGTACTTTGCAGGATTTTCGTCAACAGAATGGTCGCAAACAGGTTTCTTCGCAAAATCCATTCAGCTTACCTAATCGACTGTGGGATGCGCTTACGCTTGAGTCTGGAATTGAGGAACAGCAGCGTTGGGCTGATCTACCTGCCAAACCTCTGAATCGTCTGATCGAACGGTTAACCAATAGCCAGTTTCAGGTAAGTGGCAAAACGACGTTTAAAGAAGAATTTGTGACCTGCGGAGGCATTTCCCTCGATAGTGTACATCCACAAACGTTAGAAAGTAAAGCACAACCTGGTCTCTTTTTTGCTGGTGAAGTGCTAAATATCGACGGAATCACAGGCGGTTTTAACTTCCAAAGCGCCTGGACAACCGGTTATATCACTGGAAAACACATTGGATTGTAATCGGGTTTACCTCACCCCTAGCCCCTCTCCTGTTTTAGGAGAGGGGCTAGGGGTGAGGTAAATTCTCTATTTTGAAAGTACTTTCCGGGCGGTTTCTTCGTCGTTTTTGAGCTGAGCCACAAGCGCGGGCAATCCATCAAATTTTTGCTCGGGACGCAAGAACTCTTTGAATTTCAAGGTCATGTGTTCGCCATAAATATCCTTATCGAAGTCGAAAATGTAGGTTTCGATGGTTTGGTTTGTTCCGGCAACAGTAGGGCGGAAACCAATATTGAGCATCCCTGTAAGGGTTTGTCCGGCGTATTCCACTTCAACGGCATAAACGCCATTCGCCGGAATCAGTTTAACCGGATCGTCGACCTGCATATTGGCCGTTGGAAACCCAATGGTTCGGCCCAATTGCCGACCTTTTACAATGGTTCCTGTTAGTGTATAGGAACGCCCTAACAATCGATTGGCGGTGAAAATATTCCCTTCATTAAGAGCTGTCCGGATACGCGAGGAACTTACGCCAACGGTCTCGACATCCTGCCGGGGAATTTCCTCAATCTCAAAACCATACTCGCGCTGGTGCGCTTTAATATAATCGAACCCCCCTTCGCGATCTTTGCCAAAGCGGTGATCATAGCCAATAACAAGCTTTTTCGTCCCTATTTTATCAATCAAAATTTGCCGAATATATTCCTCAGACGTTAGCTCGGAAAACGATCGGGTAAAGGGAATAACGATTAAGTTCTCTACACCAGCCTGATCTAATAGTTCAATTTTCTCGTCCAGGGTTGTCAGTAACTTCAAGTTCTGACTGTCGTTGGATACAACTGTACGCGGATGCGGCCAATAGGTGATCAATACAGACTCTCCCTCACTGGCTTTGGCAACCTCGGTCAGTCTGGCCAGAATTGTTTGATGACCCAGGTGAACTCCATCGAATGTACCGCTGGTTACTACAGCATTCGTTAATGGCTGTATATCGTTGAGCCCTCTATAAATAATCATCTCTAGTCGATAGTCGATAGTCACGGCCCGCCGGAGCGGTTAGTCAATAGTCGTCAGTAGTGAATTGGGCTAGTGACTGTCAACTATCGACTCGCGACATATTTCAATAAATTTCTCAATCGTATGGGCGTCTTCGACCCGAAAATCACCGATACGCGTCCGACGAAGACTACTCATGTAAGCACCGTTATTGAGCAATAGTCCTATATCACGAACGAGACTGCGAATATAGGTGCCTTTCGAACACACAATCCGAAAATCTACCTCGGGAAAACGACTCGCATCTACTTCAAATACAGAAACCGTAACTTGCCTTGCTTTAATTCCACCTTCTACCCGGTCGGCCGTTTCGCCCCGGCGGGCTTTTTCATATAATCGCTCGCCATTGACCCGAACGGCTGAATAAATGGGAGGAACCTGCAGAATATCGCCCGTTAATTGCTGAGCGGCAGCCTGTATCTGCTCGACCGAAATACCCGTTGTATCGAACTCCGCATCGAACGTGGTTTCAAGATCAACAGAGGGTGTTGTTTTCCCCAGCACGAGCGTTCCTGTATATTCTTTTTCCTGCGCCTGATACTGATCGATCTGTTTGGTCATTTTACCTGTACAAAGAATCAGCAAACCCGTTGCCAACGGATCGAGCGTTCCCGCATGACCAATTTTTTTGAATTTACAGGCATATTTCAGCTTGTTGGCTACATCGAACGAGGTCCAGGTAAGCGGCTTGTCGATTAAAATAACCTGACCGGGATCGGGGGTTTGTTCCACAATAAACTAAATTAAAGCACATCCAATTTTACTCCGGCGGCTACTAATCCCAGCAGAACCAATCCAAGGATAATCCGGTAATAACCAAACAGTTTGAATCCGTAGCGATTCAGAAAACTGACAAAGCCGCGAATGGCCAGCATCCCTACGACAAACGCAATAGCATTTCCGATCAGGAGTGTTTGGTAATCGGCGGGCTGAAGAAGTTTGTAGGTTTTCAGGAGTTTATACCCTGAAGCGGCAGCCATCGTGGGCACCGCCAGGAAAAACGAAAATTCGGCGGCCTGAGCGCGGGTCAATCCCTGAAACATACCGCCAATGATGGTTGCTGCCGACCGCGATACACCCGGAATCATGGCGATACACTGAAAGAATCCAATCCGAATGGCATCGGGTACGGTTACATCTCCGTCTTTTGGCTGACGATTAATAATCCGATCAATAAATACTAGTATAATGCCACCTACCAACAGGGTAATTGCAACGACAACGACGTTTTCAAGCAGCGAATCAATAAAATCATTCAGCAGAAAGCCAATAACAGCGGCTGGTAAAAAGGCAATCAGAATCTTGCTGTAAAAATCCAGCATGGGTTGCCAGCGAGCCGGAAATGATTTCAAATAAGAAGGAGCAGTAAAACTTCCGCTGCGAGGGTCAGTCAGGAAACGTCGATGGTAAAGAACCAGTACTGACAGAATACAACCGAACTGAATATCGACGGTGTAGAGTTTGGTGAACTCGTCGCTGGCAATACCAGCGAGGGAGGAGTAGATAATCATGTGGCCGGTTGAGGAAACCGGCAGGAACTCAGTTAGTCCCTCAATAATGGCCAACACAATGGCGTGAATAAGTTCCATTAAAAAAGTTATAAAGTTATACAGTTGTAAAGTTGACGGATTACCGGGTTAGCCAATTGTACGGCAAAACTACTTCACAACTATATGACTTTATAACTCTATTAACTTTCTTTTACGCCTTTGGTCGGGTAAGAACGGCGAAAAATTCGAGAACAAAGCCGCTCATCACGACAATCGGGCCAAGGGTCAGGCCTAAAAAGCCAAAGCCAAACTCTTCTTTGTCGAGACTCATGATAAAAAATCCAAGCAAAATAACCCCAATACCGACTAACATATAAATGTAATTCTGTCGACCAAACGGTAAAGCGGCAGCCGCACCGGGCGACTCATTTCTCGTCGAACGGACGGTTTCGGTTTTCGCAGTAACCGGAGTCACTGGTGTTTTTTTGGCTGGTTCATCACGGGTTAGCGTGGCCGAGCTATATTGTTTATCTTTTGCCATGGTCTTTTTGCGTTTATCACTATACTGAACAATCTAAAATGAAGAATGGCTTCAGTAGCCAAATCATCTTATGTGTTCAGTGTATTTTATTCCTTAATAAAGATCATCCACTGTCAGGCCAAGATACCGTTTGACGGCCTGAAACGTACTCAGAAAACCAATCAGAATGCCTAATCCAACAATACCAGCCATCAGAATAGCAATCTTTTCCGGGTCCTGAAACATAGCTAATTCGGGCAAACTTTGAATAGCAATCTGCGTACCAAGTAGCAACAAGCCCACTGCGATTATGCCAGCCACAAAACCCTGCCAGATGCCCCGTCCTAAAAATGGGCGAGTAATAAACCCATTTGTGGCCCCGACTAACTGCATACTTCGAATTAACATTCGCTGAGAATGCAGCGCCAGTCGGATACTGTTATTCATCAGCACAACAATAATAACCAGCAGAATAATCGCAAAAGCGGACATTAGGGCGTAAATCTTGGTAATGTTCCGGTTGATATTATCGACCAGATTTTCCTGATAAACGACTTCAAACACGCCACTCATTTGTTCCAGATCCTGCTTTACTTCCTGCAATTTAGCTTCCTCAAAGTAGCCCTCATTGAGCTTAATTCGGTAGCTATCATGCAGTGGATTCTCACCTAAAAACTTCGAGAAATCTTCCTTTGTTTCGGCGATAAACTCTTTGGCGGCTTCCTCTTTTGTTACCATCGTAATCTGCGCTTTCCCGTCGGTTTTCAGGACGTAGGGCCGCTCTGCGATGGTTTTATATAGCGTTTCCGTTTTCTGTTCGCCGAGATTTTTATTTAAAAATGCCCGAATTTCATAATTCTCGCGGATATAGGTTACCAATCGTTTTGACTGGATAGCCAGCAGTCCGCAAAAACCAATTAAAAACAACGCCAGCGTCAGACTAAACATAATCATGCCACTGGGATATGCACCAACTTTCTTCTTTGTACGAGCCATTCAGGGGTTCGCGTTAGCAAAACAAAAATAATGGATTAGCCTACTAGGTGGCCGAATTTAAGAAATTTTAGCTTTTCAGCCTATTATACTCCAACGCCATCGGTTGGGCCGACTGTATAATTGGACGCGAATATATGTATGCCGTCCTTTTCAGGAAAGCACAGTGAATTGTATTCAGTACTGATATGATCTTCTGATTTCGGCTTATTAAGGATTTGTACAGCTTACGGCCTGCGTAATCTTCGAAGTAAACCCACCGGGTCCGTAGTCAGATGTGCCGTTGCGTTTCAGGAGTGTGTCTTTTTCGGCAGTACTACAAATCTGTCGTGTAATCGTTACAGGAGGAGGTATATAGGCGTCTGTTCCAGAGTACGTGTACTTGATCTCGCAGGTATAACATTGTTGACTATCTACGTCCGTATTTTCTTTGTTACAGGACGCAAAAAAGACAGTTAACCCCAAAAAAGTCAGTATAATTTTATTCATGAGATAGTGAACGAACAGACGTTAGCCAAAAAATGCACATTTCATGCCAATTAACACTCTGGTTTTCATCGCATTTCGTAAATATAGGTTCCTGCAATCGTCTTTATCAACATTTTCAACTCAGTGGTAAAGTTCATCGCTACTTTAGACAGTCATCTTCAGATTATGTCACCTGTAACTGCTCCTGTAACGTCCGTAGGGTAACCGACTTCAACCAAATACAATCCGTTCGCTGGCACTGCTCGGCCAGCGGCATTTCGGTCGCGGAGTTGAATAATCTGTTCAAATTCCTGAAGGTTCATTCGTTCCTGCCCAATCTCAATCATCGTGCCGACAATCGTACGAACCATTCCCCAGAGAAATCGATCGGCTCGAATATGAAATACTAAGTGATCGTCGTTTAAGCGTTCCCAATAGGCAAAATCGAGTCGGCAATGAAAATGATTTACGTTAGCCCGCGCTTTGCTAAAACTCTGAAAATTTGTGTATTGCAGCATGATCCGGCACGCTTCGTTCATACGCGCTTCATAGAGCAAAGGTCGAAAATGATAGGTCAGACCCGATTGAAATACGTCTTTCTGTCGAGTGATATGATATTGATAGTATCGAAATGTCGCCGAAAAGCGGGCGTGATCCGTTAGGCGAACAGGAAAAATAGAATGGATAGCGATGTCTTCTGGTAGAATACAATTAATCGAATAAATAATCGCTTCAGAAAGCTCCAGCGGCTCAGCTATATCGAAATGGGCAAACTGCTGTTTTGCATGAACACCCGCATCCGTACGACCACTGCCGACGATGTAGATTGGTTGTCCAAATCGTCGGGTTAGAGCCGCTTCCAGCGTCGATTGAACACTCGTCTCACTGGCCTGCGTCTGCCAACCTCGATAAGCCGTTCCTCGATACGACAATTCAATAAAATAGCGCATATCGGGCAAAAATAGTCAGGAAGCTGTCAGGTGCCGTTAGAATTTTCCAGCCAAAGCAAACGCCCTACAACCAGATTGGTTATAGGGCGTTTTTACACAAACTATATCAAGCAATCAACTAACGAGGTCCACGCGATTGACGATCGCCAAATCCGCCACCAGGTATGTCACCTGATCGTTGGATTTGTCCCATTCCATGTTGTTGAGATGGCTGCGACTGGCTTTCCTGAATACGCTGGAACGCTCCACCATTTTGACCTCCACGCTGCATTTGCGGGTTATTCATTTGCGGCTGACGCTCCATTCGTTCAACTGAGCGATCAGGCTGTTGCTGAAAACCTCCCCCACCCCGTTGCGGGAAACTCCGTTGCCCTTCGTCACTCATTTGGCGACCACCACGTTGCCAGCCGTCTCCCTGTGGTGAGTTTCCGGGTGAATAGCCGCCACGACTTGGTGAAGGCATGTTAGGTGCGGAAGGTGTACCTATATTACCTGGATTGGCATTTGGAGCATTATTAAAGCCCCCGTTTCGATCTGTCGGGAACGAGTTTCGGTCCCATCGATTCGTATTTCCATTATCCCCCCGACCGGGCATATTACTGTTGCCATCGTAATTCGGGCGTGAATTATTGAAATCGCCATTGTATCGGCCCCCTCGATCCCGATTATAGGCGGTGTTGTTTCCGTCGTAATTCGGGCGTGGATTATTATATCGATTATCATACCCTCTGTTTGGGCCATACTCGCGCGATGAGCCCGGACGATAAAAACCTACAGAGCCATTGCTAGCAATCGAACGTCCTGGACGATCCATATGATCAACACGGTATATCGGAACGTTTTGTCGGGTAATCCGCTCAATATCCCCCCGTTGCGGACCATATCCGTATGACCGACCGCTACCAGTTCGATAGTAGTTATTGATGATGGTCGTCTGATTATAGATATTGATTACCCGTGGTCGGGGCACGCAGTAGCTGTAGATATTGGGACTGGTGATATAGACCTGTGGCACAAACGTCCAGTAAGGAGCCGGAATATTGATGTTAATGTTGATATCCCAGCCGGGAGCCAGCGGAGCCCAACCATAGTATCCGCCACCCGATCGCCATGTAACCCAGGCGGGTGCCCAATCACTGCCTGGCACCCAAATCCAGCCACCATAGGCCGGATCGTAAATCCAGCGACCATAGTGGAAAGGAGCCCATCCCCAGGCATAATCCGATACCCAGGTATTCCCATATTCGGTCATTACCCAATGGCCACCACTTGCATACGGCTGAAAATCAGGGCCTGCGTTTGGAATCCATACGTTTCCATAATTCGGATATTGCGTCCATTGTCCGTAAGGAGCCAGCTCGTCATAAAATGACTCGACAGGCACCGAGACGCCCGGCTGCGCTACTACTTTTGGGGACGTAGAGGGCCCCAAAACCAGTAAGGCCATCAGACCCAGGAATTTTATTGCGTTTGGAATTTTCATGGCGATTCGTGCGTAAAAGCTGAGTGTTCACTCTATTCAGTAATTAGACTAATGGTACAGCTAAACGTTTAACGAACTAGTTAAGAATCTTTATCTATGGTCAAAAAAATACCACCCAATTAGCCGGGTGGTAGTGTTGCCATTCGATGTTTATCAATAGTTATACTTCGTTGGTAATAAACATTTTTGGCCTGGGAGCCTCAATACCATCGCTTGCAAATTGTCTGGCTATGTTTTCGAGCATATAATAATGCGTTTCCCAATAGGTATTGCTTTGTGTCCAGACCCGCACATCGTAATCACGCGAATTGGCATTTAGTTTGGCGATTAACACATCATGCCCACGCTCTTTAATCGCATACGGACAGGCATCGACTACTTTTTGAATCGACGATCTGGTAGCATCCAGATCATTCTGACTACCAACCGTATACACCTGATCAACACGGATTACGCCCTTGGTACTGATATTCGTAATAGCTGCAGTCGATAATCCGCCATTGGGCAGAATAATCGTTTTGTTATCCAGCGTTACGAGTGTCGTATCGAAAATTCGGATGGCTTCAACGTTGCCCGTAAAACCTTGTGCAGAAATCAGATCACCAACGCGGAATGGTTTGAAAATCAGAATCAATACTCCACCCGCAAAATTGGCTAAGCTTCCCTGAAGCGCCAGTCCAACAGCTAGCCCAGCCGCCCCGATGATCGCAACAAATGACGTTGTCTGAACACCCAATGTACTCGCGATACTAAGCAGCAAAAGCACTCGTAGCAATCCATTGACCAACGAAAGCAGAAAAGGCTGAACATCGCGATCAACATGCCGTTTGGCCATAGTGGACGAGAGTAGCCGGGTGATCCAGCCAATTACCCATAACCCAACGATAAGCGTCAGAATTGCCAGTAATACACGACCGCCGTAGAGCGTAACGAAGGTGACTACCTGTGTGTAGAAGAGTTCCAATCGGGTTTGCGCCTGCTCCATAACAGTATATAAATGGGAGATATGTTGGCAATCAGACGCGAATACCTGGAAAAGTAACTTCTTATACGATAATCCTATAGGCGCTACAGTTTACAGCCAGTTTTTACGCCGGAATATCCAAACGGTTAATGCTGAAGAAAGCACCATCATGCCTATAGCAAATACATATCCATATTTCCAGTGTACTTCGGGCATTTCATCGAAGTTCATACCCCAAATGCTGGCTAATAAGGTGGGCGGTAGAAAAACCAGCGAGACAACCGTAAAGATTTTCACGACTCGGTTTTGCTCCAGATCAATCAGACCGAGGTAGGTATTTTGCAGAAACTCCAGTCGCTCAAAAATAAAATTAGTATGATCGATCAACGAATTAATGTCTTTGATCAACGTCCGAAGTCGTTGTTGTTCCAGTTCGTTGAACCAGCCATCCGAGCGAATCATAGCCGATATAACCCGCTGTTTATCAACAACATTCTCTCGAATCGACATTGTCAATTCCTGATAGTCGTTAATGTTCAGCAGCATTTCTCGATCCAGATTAGCATCCAGATCAAGCATCCGGTTGATCGCCTTGATTTCACCCGACACCATCTCGACTAAATCTGCATCGTAATCAATCCGTGACTCAAAAATAGAAATGAGAATCTGTGCTCCATCACTAAATACAGCCCGTCGTGATTTGATCCGTTTTACGGTATCCGCGAAGGATTTTAAATCGGCATTGCGATAGGTAAATAGGGTATCGTCTTTCAGAATAAAACTTACGGGAACTGTCACATAGCGATGTTCAGGATCGGGAATCAGAAAGTTGGAGTTGGCAATCAGGTAATCGTCCTCTTCGATATAGCGCGACGAACTTTCAATCTCCAATTGTTCCTGCTGACTCAGAAAATCGACATCGAATTTTTCCTCAACACTTTTGATTTCGTTGGCCGTCGCATTTTGCAGATCGACCCACAAGGTACGCTCGGTATCGGAGAAATTGTTAATATCCCGGATTTTACGGACGGCGGTTTCGTCTTGTTGAAAGATACGGATCATATTCGTTGCGCGGAGTAATTATCCGGCCGCAAAGTTGGCAGAAAAGGCCCGTAATGCCGTGTCCTTTTAATCATTTCCTTTTAGTTC
This sequence comes from Spirosoma harenae, assembly GCF_054776975.1. NCBI lineage: Bacteria > Pseudomonadati > Bacteroidota > Cytophagia > Cytophagales > Cytophagaceae > Spirosoma > Spirosoma harenae. The sequence goes on from NZ_BAAHBD010000031.1 coordinate 337,834, forward strand.
ATCCTGTTTTAGAAGGAGTCTTCTTAGCTCCCTTTTTATGGCCTTGTTTACCGTTGGCTCAAAACTAAAGCGGGCGAAACCCCTTTTGTCATTTCTGTAAATCAGCCAATTATCTTTGATCTATTTGAACGCTTTCCAACTAGTAGAACTATGAAATTAAGCGATACACATCATTCTGGTTTAGTAGCCCTACTGCTGATAGTACACAGTTTATCAGCCCAGGGTCAGAGCAACTATGTAGCAACCAGCCCAGCTTCTGCCACTCCATCTTCCGGGAACGTTCTGGTCGGAATCGGAGCAGGCAATACGAGCATAGCAGGGGGGTATAATGCATATATAGGCTATGAAGCAGGCAAATCAAGCACGACAGGTTATAGCAACGCATTTGTGGGCGCATCGGCAGGCCGAACTAATACAAGGGGGACATATAATACATTTATAGGCTTTTCAGCAGGGTATAGCACCAGCACAGGTTCTTACAATACGTTTGTAGGAAACCAAGCTGGGATTACCAATACAATAGGTCAAGAAAATACGGCTGTAGGTCAGTTTGCCAGTTCAGCCAACCAAAGTGGCTCTGGCAATGTAGCCGTAGGCTCGTCAGCCAATTTTCTTAATGCCGTAGGCAGTTTCAACGTGATGGTAGGCGACTCGGCGGGGTTTAACAACATCACCTCTGGTAATACGTTTGTTGGCTCTAAGTCTGGCTATAACAACTCAACCGCCAGGTACAATACCTTCTTAGGTTATCATGCAGGTTATAACGTCACTATCGGCAGCAACAACATCATAATTGGTCCTACATCAGGTACTGCTATCACCGACGGTAGTAATAACGTATTAATGGGGTACAATAGCCAGGCTGATGAAGGTATTTTCAATGGCATTGCCATTGGTTCGAACAGCAAAGTGGCCAGTAGTAATTCGCTCATTCTGGGTAATGGAGTCAATGTGGGCATTGGTACTTCTGCGCCAAAAAACAAACTGGAGGTAGTAGCCGCTGAAGCCGATGCGAGTGGCCTACGACTCACTAAGCTAACCAGTCAGGGTAAACCTACCCTATCGACCGATCAATTTCTGACCGTCAACCAGCAAGGCGATGTAGTCAAAGCACGCTATCTGTTACGTATCAATAATCCATCGGAGTGGAGTGATAAGGTATTTACCCCAAGTTATACCCTACGACCGCTGGACGAGGTAGCTAACTATGTGAAAGCTCATCAACATTTACCGGGGATTCCATCGGCTGAACAGGTAGCCAAGGAAGGTGTGGACTTAGTTAAGATGAATACCATCCTATTAGAAAAGGTGGAGGAATTGACCTTGTATTTGATACAGCAACAAAAGCATTCGTTACGTCAGCAAAACAAAGTAGCTCATCTTCAACAGCAAATTAATGCATTACGGGCTGAAAACGTACAGATCAAACAGCGACTGGCCAAGCACTGATTGGGTATGCATTGCAGGTAAAACCGTCCATAATTGGAAGGATTTTTGTAGGCGTTTTGCACAAATTTCATCCTTAATCTGTTGTTAACATAGCTGGCCCCAGTCTGGCTGGTTTTTGCTATGCAATCTGATTCCGTAAGTAAAGTAATTTCGAGTATTCCAGCAACCGTACGTCGTCCGTACGTAACGGCTCCTGATGCCATTGATTACTGGGAAGCCGCATTATCGCTAGGTTTTCCAGCAGCTCTCTGGCGACTACCCAATCAGCAGGATAAACACCTGATTGTATCTTTTGATGAGCAACTACCCCGTGTATCAGCCGATTTGGATGAACTACCCGCTGGTTTTGTCATCAGTCCGTTCGATAATCTTGCTAAAAATGCTCCTGTCGAAGCCATACTTTCTGAGCATTTAGACAAAACCGACGAGATTCCTCAGACTCTATTTCTACGGGCGGATATTCAGGCTGTTTTTTCAGAAAATCCAGCGGTTGTTTCCAGGAATCATACGACTGAGAGTAGTTCGAACGAGAATGTCGATCAATTCTGGCGGGCAATCCGAAAACAGACTAAATCGATGGGTTCGGCGCATCCGCAAAGCGTTGTTCCGATTGAGCATCCTCAGGCACAGGCAAACTACGTCCATATGGTAACGGATGCCATTGAAGCCATTAAGCGGGGTGAAATGCGGAAAGTCGTACTCTCCAGGACGAAGCAAGTGCAGTTTTCTGATGCGCCAAATGCGATAGCGTTATTCGATAAACTCTGCCAAAAACACCCTAATGCCTTTGTATCAGCGGTTTCGATTCCGGAGAGAGGGCAAATTTGGATGAGTGCTACACCCGAACGGTTAGTCAGTCAGAATGCAGATGGTATCTTCCGAACAGCCGCACTGGCGGGAACGCAATCAGCCTTTAATGCGGATGGGACAGCTAAACGACCATCTGAGGCTATGTGGTCGCAGAAAGAGATTGAAGAGCAGGCTATTGTCTGCCGCTATATTATTGAATGCTTCAAGAAAATCCGGCTGCGCGAATACATTGAAGAAGGACCTAAAAGCGTTATTGCTGGCAATTTGATGCACTTAGGTACATCATTTACGGTCGATACACAGGCTGTTCGGTATCCGCAGCTTGGTACCGTGATGCTTCGTCTACTCCATCCAACGTCAGCCGTTTGTGGCACTCCTCGCGATGCCGCTTTTTCATTCATTCGCCAACACGAAAGCCACAACCGTGAATGCTATAGCGGTTTTCTGGGCCCTGTCAATATTGATACCGTTCAGGAAGGAGTATCGAGCCACATTTTTGTGCATATCCGCTGCATGAAACTCGAAGGAAAACAGGCCACACTCTACGCTGGTGCCGGAATAACAGAAGACTCTGATCCCGAACGCGAGTGGCAGGAAACCGAAATGAAATGCCAGACATTGCTTAATGTAATGATGAGTGATGAACGATGAGCTATAAGTGTTTTTTAAGGCGCACTTATAACTCATCGTTCTTCAATCGTCACTAAAACTACGCTCCTTCGGCAGGATCGTTGGGTGCTCGAGAGCCTTCTTCGGCTGTTCGATCACCCGCTTCGCTGGCGGCCGACGATTGCGTGTCGGCATCAGGAGCTGTGCCTTCTGTCTCCGCGTTTTCAGTGGTTACATAAAGCTCTTCGGCCGGATCGGGGGTATTCTCTGTGTATGCCATAATTTTCTATTCCATACTGTCATCGTCCAGATCGTCTTCGATGTCGTCATCATCCAGATCTTCCAGATCGTCTTCATCAAAGTCTTCCAGATCATCTGCCCCAAACTCAGCATCCGCATCAGCGCCGGGGTCTATTTCATCGAAATCTACATCGTCTTCTTCGTCGAACTCATCTTCGTCCTCATCGAAGGCGGCAAACTCGGGATCAGGGTTCAGCATCAGCACGTCTTCATCCTGATCAAACGTTGGCTGGTAAATCATGGTCAATAAAAAGATAAAAGTTGGTTCAATCCTCTTAACGCGGCTTACTCCTGTAAGGTTTTAGCCAGCCTTCAAACTTATTGAATAAATGTTTGAAAACTATACAGTGATCGTAAAGTTTATTTTATAATACTCTCAGAGTGCTAAATCCGTTTACTAAAATCCTATCTAATTCAGTGGAATGAAGAATTACCGGTTCCGGCGATTATCCGACCAGCCTATTTTGCAGACTCAGGATGTCAAACCAAGCGTTGACGGTTTTGAGGTTTTAGGTGCCTTTAATCCGGCGGCTTGTCTTTTCAACGATGAAGTTATCCTCCTATTACGTGTTGCCGAAGCGCCAAAAGCCAAAGAAGGCACAATCCTTGTCCCGCTTATTGAAGAGCGGGATGGGGTACCAACGCTCGTCGTTAACGAATTTCCCGAACCCCAGGAACCGTACGATCCACGCGTTGTTTCGTTAAATGGCAAAACCTATCTTACCTCTCTAAGCCATTTACGACTAGCACGAAGTAAAGACGGTATACATTTTACCATCGACGATCAGCCGTTTCTATTCCCCGCCCGTAAGGACGAAGCCTTTGGCGTTGAAGATGCTCGCATTACCTTTCTGGAAGGGAGATATTGGATTACCTACACGGCCGTATCAGAAAACGGAGTTGGTGTAGGACTAGCTATTACGTCCGATTTCGTCAATATTGAGCGCAAGGGTATGATTCTGGCCCCACCCAACAAAGATGTTGCACTGTTCCCCCAGAAAGTGGGCGGTAAATATATGCTACTACACCGGCCGATGCTGACAGACATCGGCAAATCGGCAATCTGGCTGGCGGAATCAGAGGATGGTATTCATTGGGGAAATCACCGCTTTTTGTTCGGTGGACGCGGGAATAGTATTCTCTCCCCACTTACCCCTTCCTTAGCTGATACCTTCAATTGGGAAGGCGCAAAAATTGGTGGTGGTCCCGAGCCCATTCTAACAGAAGAAGGCTGGTTGATCTGTTATCACGGAGCTGATCCTACTCACTCCTACTCACTAGCGCTGGCGTTGTTAGACAAAGAAGATCCAACGAAAATCCTGGATCGCTCAAGTGGCCCGCTGCTAACACCTGAATTGTTGTGGGAAAAAGAAGGTTTTTTCCCAAACGTCGTATTCGCCAATGGCTGGGTCCAGTGGCCAGCTACGAACAATGAACCGGGTAAAATTTGGGTCTATTACGGCGCGGCTGATTCGGGGATTGGACTGGCAGAATTGGTGCAAGAATAGAGGTTCACCTCACCCCCGGCCCCTCTCCTAAAACAGGAGAGGGGAGAATTCAGACCTAAGCTCTTCTCTTTTCAAGGGAAAAGAACTAACAAAAAAAAGCCCCTCTCCTGTTTAGGAGAGGGGTTGGGGTGAGGTCAACTATTACGTCCTATTTATCGTAATCAGCATTCTGGGGGTTCCAGTTAGCCCAACCTTTGGTCCAGTCGGCTGTCCCAAATGCACCCAGGAACGTTTCTTTGGTAAAGAATGCATCGGCACCTTTGCCATCCCAGATAGCCCCTGTAAACAATGGCGAACCCGTCTGTGGCAAGAAATTTGGAGCTGTCAGATTGAAGGTAGCGGAGTTCAACAACAGAGCGGCTACGCCTGAACTTGGGATAATCTGATTTTTGTAAGCAGCCGTATTGAAGAACGTCGTTGCCTGATCGTTCGTAATTACGTTAGCGCCCCGAACCGGCGTATTCATGTTTGCCAAGACAACTCCACGTAATTGCAGTGTTCCTTTGGTCACATTAGCGTAGGTATCCGTGGCTGATAAACCATCTAAGCGAAGTCCTTCTGGGTAACCCGCCAGCACTGTATTGAAAATGCTCAGTGAAGTATTCCGACGCAGGTGCATAGCTGACTGATACGACCCACTTCCTTTTGAGGTAGCTGCACTGGAAGGCGTTCCGCTGGCAGCAAAAATACTCATGTTCGCAAATACACCACCCGTTAATGGTAAGCCATCGTTCGGGCCATTCGCAGGCTCGCCATTAGCAAAATTGTCTGATTCGAAGCCATTAGAAGCCGATTGGTCAGCTACGTCTGGATCGCGCAGCGATACGCCATACTGCACTTTACCCGACCAGCCCCAGTCGGTATCGAAGTCATCATCCCAACCACGGAAAGCAATGATATTTTTCAGGTTTACCGTTCCGCCAAACCATTCGTACGAATCATCACCGCTATACGATACCTGAATGTGATCAAGTGTCGTTCCAGCACCGACACCATACATCGTCAGGCCGTTGATTTCACTGTTGGTTACGTTGGTTAGTGCAATACCACCAAATTCGATACGCACGTACTGCATTGTTCCAGAGTTATCATTTACGTCCGAAAATGTACCGATCGTTCCTGAAATACCCCCTTCAAAGGCTGTCGAGCCAGGACGGTTGGTTGGTGCTTTACCGATCAATACGACGCCACCCCAGTCGCCATAGTTACGCGAACCGGCAGCTTTGCTGGAGGTAAATACGATCGGCGCATCTGCCGTACCGACGGCCATGATTTTAGCACCTGCCTGGATAATTAATGTTCCGCCTTTTGCCTGACCGCTTGGGTCCTGATCTTTGGTACCACCTTTAATAATCGTTCCTTTATCGATGGTCAGAACAGCCGGAGATTTTACGTTCACAAAACCTTTGATCAGGTAAATTTTGTCAGCGGTCCATTTGGTGTCAGCCGAAATATCACCCGTTACTTCAACAACAGGCTTAGCACCCAGCGCAAACGCCGTTGTACTGGTTACGGTAGCACCACCCGACGTAACGGTAATTGGCGTACCGGCATTAGCGGGTACAACAACGGTTAACGAGGTTGTTGTAGCGCCCGATACGGTAGCCGGAACAGTTCCAAACGTTACCGTATTACTGGTTGGCGTAGCATTAAATGCAGTACCCGTAATCACAACTGTTGAGCCTACAGGCGCCGACGTTGGCGAGATCGACGTGATGCTCAATACAGGAGCTGGCGTCTCTTCGTTCTTACAGGCCGATACAATGGCAAACAGACCTAGTACGATAAGGGACATACTCAGCCAGGCAGCCATACGCTGGCGCATTTGATTCACTTGCATAAACATTGGTTTTTAGTTAAAACGGGGTTGTATACGAACAGGAATTTTTATTGTATACAGTTAATTATTAGGGGATTATTGTTCGGCGACCGAATGTATAAACAGCACTTACAGTGTAGTAACTACCTCGCTTGAACTTGCGAATAATCTGATCAGCGTCAGCCGTTTGAGACGACAAATCACTACCAATTTTGCCATCGCGATTGAAGTCCTGTACGTAACGAACATACTGGTTCAGAATATCCTGAATACCCAAACGGAGTTCAAGTTTCTTGTTGAATTGTTTCGTCAAATTCAGGTCGACAACATGGCGGGGCATTTCGTAAATGGTTGGGTTGTCGCGGTTACCGACGGCAAAAATGCGCTGACCAAAGACGTTATATAGAATGTTAGCCTGCCAGCCAGAACTTGGAGCCGTGTAGTAAACACCTCCGTTAATCAGGTAAGGCGACTGGCCGGCCAATGCTCGTTTGGTATCCGTTACTCCCCGAATATCGTATTGCTGTACAGCACCACTCAAATCGGGGGCTGTTACGACATCGCCAATATTTACCGTACTCTTAATGAGCGACACATTACCGACAACCGACAGATTTTTCAGGAAAATGCTACCTGAGTTTTCAAATCCTTTCCGTACCTCGACTTCAACACCGTAGTTCTGCGCTGAATTGGCGTTGATAAACGTATACGCCAGTCCATTTGCCTGAAGCAGCAGGAACGATTCGATCGGTTTCGAGAAGTGTTTATAGAAACCCGTAACCGAAATCACTTCGTTTTGCGTCGGGTAAAACTCCCATTTCAAATCGGCGTTCTGAATATTGGCCGTTTTCAGATCGGTATTTCCCCGAATATCAGCCAGCAGGTTGAAATCGAAATAGCTGAACGGAGCCAACTCGCGGAATTCTGGCCGATTCACCGATGAAGAATACGCTACGCGCAGATTCGTCCGGTCAGTGAGCTTATACATGAAATTGAGCGATGGCAGCGGACTGAATACTTTATTGGATACCAATTGTTTCTCGGTATTGACCACCGTTGCCCGCAATCCCTGATCGTTGTATTCTCCACGGAAACCAACCGTTAAGTTAGCCTTCGGTCCGAAGTATACATCGCCACTTACATATCCAGACAGGTAAGTGTTTTGTCCTTTATAGGAGTCCAAATCTTTAGTACCATCCAGCAGCGAAAAACCGTTCTGTCCATTCACGTTCGCTGTGCTAAAGGCTGTACCAATATCACTCGCTTTGGCCGCTGTTGCATCGCCAACCGACTGATAACCATAGAATCGGGCGCCGTAATCACGATTTTTACGTTCGGCATACGCGCCAAATTTGATTCGGTTCGGTTCGCGATCGGTTGGGTTTCCGAAAGCGTGTTCGCCATTGACAATTGCCGATACGACGTATTCGTGCAGTTTGGAATAGAAACGGCCTACATCAATTGGGTTTGGATCGTTTGGTGCGGCAATCGAGAACGGCTGAAGTTGCCCATCGGCCCCCATCGCTCCGGTTACGCGCTGAAATCGCACCCGTTTCCAATCCGGTTCCCAACGGCCCGTATAGCCGAAGCTTCCGATCCAGTTTATTTTGGTTTGTTCATTAATTGTGTGTTCGCCAGATAGTTGCGATGTCAGAATGCTCCGGTTTTCAAATCGCTCCGAATAACTGCGAACGTCGAGTCCGTCCGTAACCCGCTGGCCATTCCGGACAACCGTTTCGGTTGTACTCAGCTGATTAAATAACGTTTTCCACTCCAGAGTAAACGCTGGCGAGAAACGCGCCGACCAGTTATGAAGAATACCTAAACGAGACTGACGAGAGTAATTCGCATCGGCATATTGTTCTGCCGTCGAGTTTGCAACATTACCATTATTGAAGAGCCGGAAATCAATGTTCGAGAATTGATTGGTCGACGAATAGTTTACACTTGTCAGGTTACTAATCCGTACATCGCCCACATCGAACCGACGACCGAAATTCAACGCAAATCGAATATCAGGATTGACCGTCATTGGAGTAACAGCCCAGGAATTAGGCAGCAACCGAGCGTACGATGCGCGTTGCAACGGATTCAAGGCATTAAACTCGCCCGATTTTGCGGGGAAGCTGGTCGAAATTTGCTGATCTTTTCCCCAAAGCCCCAACCAGTTCAGACCACTACGCTCGTGCGATTGTACCGTCTGAAAAGTTGTATTGGCCCGATAGCCTAGCGTTAATCCTGCATCTAAAAAATTCTGATCGGGTTTACGTTTCGTGTATATCTTAATGATACCACCGGCAAAATCACCGGGCAGATCGGCCGAACTCGATTTGAAGACAATCATTCGGTCGATGATATTGCTCGGAACCAGATCGAACGAGAACGATCGCGTATCCACTTCGGTTGAAGGCGTAATTACGTCGTTGATTAATACCGAGTTATAGCGAGCAGCCAATCCCCGAATCAGCACAAAACGGTTATCAACAATACTCACGCCCGGCACCCGACGAATGGCGGCTGCCGCATCCCGGTCCTGCGATTTTACGATCTGCTGGGCCGAAATACCGACTGCCATCGGCTTCAGCTGCTTAATTTCGGTGATTACAGCAATCTCGGTATTGGTAGCCTTATTAGCTCTAACAACAACTTCCTGTAATGATTTACCTTCACCAACTAGTTCGGTTTCGATTACCGTCGTATTTCCTGATTCAACCCGAACGTTTGGAATTTCTTTCGTTTGATAGGATACGTAAGAGATAACGAGCTTCTGGGTTCCGGCGGGTACGTTTGAGATCGTAAAATTTCCCTCGATGTCGGTTGTCACCCCTAATTGGGTCCCATCAATCCGGATGGTACATCCGATTAGTGCTTCTTTGGTTTGACCATCCCGTATGTTGCCCCGGATTGTTCCTGATGGTCCCTCAGGCCTTGCTAGTAAAGTAGTGTAAATGAAGGAGAGGAGAAAAATGAAGACTGATTTGCAGTTCATAAAGATAGTTTGGGTGTCGCTTTCGCACCGCAAAACTACCAGCCCAATATTACCTCAAGATTAAGCCAATGTTATCATTGTTTAACTTGTCAGTAATACAAAATCGCTTGTTGTTAATCTACCAAATCAGTCAGTTCCTATTACTCCATCTACAATATAATCCTTTATGAATCTGCGATTTACCCACAGGATGTGCTACCATGTAAGTACATCCCCAAATTTCATCCAATCGTATAACTTCGACGCTCGGAAACCATCGTCTGAAAGGCTTATTTATAGTTTAATAACTCGTTTGGAAGCCGTTCTTTCTCCGACGCGAACGCGCACTATATAGGTTCCTGAATGTTGCGATGAGACGGGGAAAGAAGAAACCGTTTGCTGGGTTTCGGAACGTTGTAGTAAACGCCCCTGCATATCCATCAATTCCAGAACGGCTTTTTGACCCGTCAGTAATCCGTTGATGCGAATCGTTAGCAGACTTGTTGCCGGAATCGGATAGATTTCCACCGCAGCCGCGAGCGATGGATCGTCTGCAGCCAGCAAAGACGAGACCGTCACCAGCACTTTCCGATTGATTAAACTTCCCGTACCGCACGAATTACTAACGTTTGTCAATAGATAAGCCGTCGTTTTGAGCGGCTTAACATCAATCAAATACGGAGTTGTGGCGGTCGTTAATGAAACTGGGGTTCCCAGACCAGCTGCTGTGCTATCCCGATACGTAAAACTCCAGGGACTATCGTTCGTAAACGCGACAGACAACTTCGCCGATTGTCCCTCATAAATCATCAGATTGTCTGCCAGCGATGCCGTTGCCAACTTTGCTGGTTGTACGGTTACGGTAATGGTATTTGAAACCGCTCCATTCAATTCAGCCGTATAGTTACCAGATTCCCGTACAACGATTTTTTTGTCTGGAAGCCGATTCAGAACAATGCCATCTTTTTTCCAGATGTATTGATCGGTTTCAATGTTGGTGGTTAGGATAACACTATCGCCCGTACAAAACGACGTTTTGCCGGATGGCGAAAGTTGCACAACCGACTTTAGATCTTTAGCTACGATAAATGTTTTTTCGTACGTTTTCCCGTTAAATGTCGAACGAAATTTCCATTCCCCCTCGGGCGCGTCTGCAGGAATTGTTGTATACAGATACCAGTAAAAGTTTATGGCTGTTTGGTCAGTATAGTTACCCGTATACTCAGTAAAGAGTTGTCCATCCGGTTTTAGAATGGTAAACTTGATAGCGTCGCCGGGTTCCAGTTCGCGGCCAAATGTGTAGAAATAAAACACCTGGCCGGGTTGAGCAACTTGTATTTCGTTTGTGGCATTGGCCGAAGCGGGGCACTGTCCCATTACGGGTTGTTTCAGATGAACGCTCAACCGATTAAGGGTTTTGTCTTTATAAATCGGCTGGTCTTTCCACCAGGCATCGGTAATGGTTTTATTACACGCGCCCTGAAACGGGTCGATCAGCTTTCCTTCAGCATTGTACACTTCAAAATGCAGGTGCGGTGCCGACGATCGGCCCGAACTCCCAATATAGCCCAGAAATTCGCCTTCCTGAACACGCTGACCGACAAGCTTCGTCGTGAGCGATTGTTTTTTCAGATGCCCGTACCAAGCTACAGAGCCATCGTCATGCCGTACATACACGGCATTCCAATCGCTGGTGGCACTGGCAAACGAGCCACAATTCTGATCATCATTTCCATCGCTTTTCGACAAAATCGTACCGGGTGCAGCCGCCACAACTTTAACATACTGCCCCGCCATTACCGACCAGTTGAACGGCCAAAGTGCGAAATCAGTGCCTTGATGCTGGTAACCCGATCGCTGATCGTACGTTCGATTTCCGCAGTTGTAATCCTGATTAAAGGTTGAATACTGGTTAACCTCATTCGGGCCAAGAGCCGGATTTAGATCTACGTAATTTGAAATCGTCCAGAAACCATAGGGCGGCCGCTCTTTGGCCCATTGTAAAGGAAAGGAAAACGTTGGATGAGCAGCTGTTTGTCGAGCCCCAGCGCCGTTTAGCTTTAGCAACGCCAGTTTGGTTTGGAGCATTTGCTGAATTTCGGCATGCTCAGCAGACGATAAGCAGGGTTGTTGTTCAGAATAAACGCCAACGACTCGTGCGCCAACGGAAGCCTGCTGCGCCTGTAAACCAAAACCAAAAAGGAAAAGTATGGATACAAATAAACTGGTCCGTAAAAAGTAGGGCATACGCGAATGACTAGTATTCACTACAAGTTACCGTTTTTTTAACCTACTGTACCAACTTTATCTAGGTTACGGTTATAACTTAACAATTCGTTTTGTAACGCTTCGAGTCCCAATTTGAATGTGCAGTAGATAGGTTCCGGTGGAATATTGGTCGAGTGAAAGAGCAGATACACCTCTGTGCATTTCCTGATGATAAATAATCTTTCCCATTAAATCAGTAACCTTTATCTGGGCCGTTTCCTTTGTTTCAATTTTATGGATATAAACGTTTAGTCTAGTGGTTGCGGGTACAGGATATACATCTATGGTCTCAAGCAGTGAGGAGTCATCCGTGCCCAACAGGGAATTAACCTCAACAACGATTTTTCGATTATATAAAGTACCGCTCCCGCAACCATTGCTTACGGACGTTAAGATATAAGCACTTGTTTTTCTGGGACTTATTCCGAATACATACGGATTTGTATTGGCAGCTACTGACAGAATTGTTCCCAATCCAGTTGCCGAGCTGTCCCGATAGGCAAACATCCAGGGTCCATCGCCCGTAAAGGTCACGGACAAATTAGCCGTATAGCCTTCGTTAATTTGTTGATTCCCTGAAAGACTAGCGGTAGCAAATGAAAGTATAGTCAACGCCGTTGAACTTGGTGTGCCAACAACGGCCGGATTCTTCGATACAACACGGATACGATAATTAATGCCAGGGGAAGTAGTAACTGGAATTGTAGCTCGATAGGTGACTTCATAACGCCCGGATGCCATCAGAAACGAGGCTGGTATTTCTGAATAGCTGATCCCATCTGCAGAGAGTTCCACTGTAAAATCGTTACTACCAACTGTGCGAAATCCAGTAACATCAAGTTGAGATCCTGGGCAAACCGAGGTAACTGTTAAAGGCTGAGTACTAAGTGTTTGCTGGGCTGAAGCGTCAATTATCCGTACAAATTGGCTTAGAAAGATCAGGCATGTCAGTAAAAAATGTCGATGTTTTATAAACACAGTATCCTGATCGAAATACCTGGTCATTGTATGGATAGATGAATGGGTTAGGGAAAGGTTAACAAATATATGGCTCCCCAGCAGGAACACAATAAATGATTAAACAGTCATTTTATCAAAGCTGTTCAAAAGCGTTTCTATAGCTGATTCAAAGCAGCCCTCGCTTTATTATCCACACTGTTTTTATACTCGTGATGCTTGAATCGTAAAGCTTTCTCGAAGAACGACCGGGCGCGAACACGATCATTTTTTTGCTGATAGATATAGCCCAGTTGCAGGGCAGCAGTAGCGCCGAAAGAAAGTTGCTCAGGTTCACTTAGTGTCAGAGCACGATTGAGATAAGGGATTGCTGCATCTGGAGCATTTTGATGCTGATGAATACGACCCATTCGATAATTGTATTCGGCTTTTTCCGTCGTTAACGAAAAAGAGGCTTCGGTATACGGACGAAGATAACCCAACGCGCTATCAATAAATCCCCCATCAGACGCTAGTCGGGCACGCATCAGTACGCGCTGGTTCGATGAAGCGCCTTTTTTCAGGTACATTTCAGCAAATTTCTGAGCTGCTTTATCCGATTCTACCGTCGTCCGACCAACAGCTAACACTTTTTGTAGGAAAGGCCTGCCCTCTTCTTCTGGATCATTGGTCAGCCAGTGACAGAGAAATAATTTGTAATACGAATCCTTCAGGAAATTGCGCCCTTTATAACTGCTTAGAAAAGCCTGAAAATGCGTGATCGCCGTACTGTATTCTCCTTTTTGGAGATAAATATCCCCCAGAATATTTTCGATAATCGGCAACGCCTGATAAGCCGGACCTTTGGGGCGTTTCATCAGATAGGTGAGTGCCTGGCCACTATGACCTGCTTTTTGTTCGATAGTGGCACCGAAAAAATGAAGTAACAGATTATCTGGATTATTAGCCACCAATCGTTCTAAAACCTGCTCATCTGCACTTCTGAATTTTAGCACATAAGCCTGCACCATCAGCTCAATCAGTTGCGCTTCAAGCCGAAACGTCGAGTCTTGTTGCGCCCGTTTTACTTCTAATTGTCCTTGTTTAATATTCCCGTGCAACCCGAGCAAATTAGCCACCCAAACATAATTGTCGGGCACTGAGCCAATCATTATATGCAGTGTACCCAACGATTTATAGGTAGGCAGAAAATCGGGATATCGTTTCTGATTTTCTGCCAGCAGTTTATACGCTCGAATAACGTCCCAACTGGCGCTGATTTCTTTACCAAATTTGAGCTTGACAAAGGCCCAATGTAGCCGAACTTCTGCAAGCAAAACACGTTGCCAGGGTGACGTATCGTCTAATTTCTTCAGCGCATCGAGCCGCTCGTCTTCGCGATCACTTAGTTTATCAAAAACCTGATCATCATCCGACGTAACGAGGGTCATCATATCCGCATAATCATCCAGAAAAATACGGATTCCGTTTGCCGATGATTCGCGAGCGAGTAGCTGTTGAGCGGGTTGTATTTGTAGTTTTTGGAGGTCTATGTATGCCCGTTGCAGACCTGGCGTCCAGGAAAATGCCTGTGCCTTTGCCAATACGGGTGTTAATAGGATTAAAAACAAAAACACCGGATAAAAACCCGGCGTTTTTGTTGAGAGCAATTTCATAATCAAGACTTTACCTTATCGACCACGACCAACCGGAGCTGGCTCGGGGACACCTTCTACATCGGCGAAAATGCGGCCGCAGTGTTCGCAAACAATAATTTTCTTTTTATCCTTGATATCAGCCTGACGCTGAGGAGGAACAACGTTAAAGCAACCACCGCAAGCTCCGCGTTTCACCATTACAACAGCTAAACCGTTAAGAGCATTACCGCGAATTTTGTTATAGGAATTCAGCAAACGTGGCTCAATCGTTGCTGCCTGCAATTCGCGTTGTTTAATGATTTCTTTCTCTTCTTCCTGACTTTCCGAAGTGATCTGATCCAACTCTTGCTTTTTGGCTTTCAAATCCTCCTTCCGTTCGTCAAGAGCCGCCTGCGTTGTTTTAATTTCGTCTTCTTTGCCCCGAACGCGAAACTGAGCTTCATTAGCACGCTTTTCAACCAATTCGATTTCGAGCGATTGTAACTCAATTTCTTTCGAGATAGCATCGAACTCCCGGTTGTTCCGGACGTTCATTTGCTGATCTTTATACTTGGTAATCAGCTTTTCGGCGTCTTTTTTGGCAATGCGATTACGCTCAATGTCATCTTCCAATGATTTGATTTCCGTCTGGAACTTGCCGATTCGGGTTTCAAATCCAGCAATGTCATCTTCCAGATCACGAACTTCTTCGGGCAGACCTCCACGAATTTTAATCAGTTCATCTAATTGAGAGTCAAAGGATTGTAATTTAAGGAGAGCGTCTAATTTTTGCGCAATCGTCAGTTCCATTCGGATTTTGATGTTTTTAATGTATGATGAATCACCTGAGCGATTCAGACTAAATAGTGTGTAATAGACTCTATAACAATTAACTGAAAATCAATAGTTTCAGTACGTACACCAGGCTATTAAATACTATTTATGAATAATATCGAACCGGATTCGTATCCGTTTCGGATAAAATTACCGCAAAAGTAGTGAATTTTTTTGCCAAATGCCCTTTAATCAACTCTTTCGTAAAGACTTCACTTTCATAATGGCCAATATCGCAGATACCGATTCGTCCATCAGCATCAAAAAACTCGTGGTATTTGTAATCAGCCGTAACAAAAATATCCGCTCCGGCCCGCATAGCATCGGGCAATAAAAAACTACCAGCCCCTCCGCAAACTGCAATTCGGCCAATCGGGCGGTCTGGCATTTGAGTGTAGCGAATCATCGACAGGCTCATGCATTCTTTCAGATACGAAAGCCATTGTTCAGGAGCTATTGGTTCGGGCAATTCACCCACAGCCCCTGAGCCAACTTCCTGATTTTGATTGTCTAGCGAAGTCAGATAATATGCTACTTCTTCGTATGGATGCGCTTTTCGAAGGGCTGATATTAATTGATTTTGCTGATGCGTCGGAACGATTACTTCAATCCGATTTTCGGCTTCTTCATGATACTCTCCCACTTCACCAATGGTAGGATTCGCGTTTTGATTGGGCTGAAATGTGCCCGTACCAGGTACACGAAAACTGCAATTTTTATAGTTCCCGATTTGCCCGGCTCCGGCGGCATAAAGAGCATCCAAAACACGCTGCGTATCGGCCACAGGAACGAACGTAACCAACTTACTCAACACCTGACTTTTCGGAACCAGTATCCGAACGTTTTGTAGGCCTAATTTTTCGGCAATTTTAAAATTAACTCCACCCGCTACATTATCCAGATTGGTATGCGTCGCATAAATAGCGATATCGTGCTTAATAGCTTTGATAACCGTTCGTTCAACGTACGTTTTGCCATTCAGCTTTTTCAGTCCCTTAAATACAATCGGATGATGGGCGACAATCACGTTACAACCTTTGGCAATAGCCTCATCAACAACGGCTTCGGTAGCATCCAGCGAGACTAAAACGCCTGTGATTTCGGTAGTAGGATCGCCAACGAGTAAGCCTGCATTATCGTAAGATTCCTGATAGGCAAGTGGAGCGAATGCTTCCAGATACGTAGTTAATTGTCGAATTTGGGCCATACCAATGGAAAAGAAATTCAGCTAAACCAATCTGCAAATCGACGGCAAGTTACGCACGTCATAGAATTTTAGGCCGTTTGTTCGGCGGCTGCTTGCCATTTCCCAACCCAATCCCGGTAAGATTCATCTATGTACGTGGTTTCAGAGAAAGCCCGATCAGCTACAATCATCAGAATAGCATTCGAAGAGAAATTGTGCATGATTCGCCAATCTGTCGGCTCCAGAATCAGCAGTTGATCAGGTGAATCCAGCCGAAAATATTGATCTTCTTCAGGTGTTTGACTATAAATATCGACGGACCCATTCAGGCATATCAACCCCATAGTGCAGAGGGTATGACGATGATAGCCGCGAGATGTATGTTCGGGAACATCGTAGATGTAAAAGATTCGCTTCACAGACCGCTTCCAATGCTTGTTTAACCAGTCGTTATTTTCCGTGACTGCTCCAATTTTTGCAATTAGCTGAGCCATCTGTTTGATCAAATGTATGGACAATACGTCAAATCTATCATTTTTTACGCTTTCAACTGGCTTCGCCGAATCAAACTTTTACCGCTTCGGTCTACAAAGACAAAATCCATACCGGCGAATCGTATTTTTGTGGATGGATTATTTCAAAAAGCTTCTACAATTACTCCAGATTGAACGGAGAGAAGATCAGCTTCAATACCAAAAACTTACTGAAACAACCTCTATTGCCGACCGTCGGGCAGCAGGCCTGACCTGGTATCCAATTGCCATCCGGGGCTCCGAAATGAGTCGTGGAGATTATTTGACGGTAGAAGTCGAACGAACGACGCATCAGGATATTCCGCATCAGCTTCGATTCGGCATGCCCGCCGTTTTATTCAGCAATCATGATCCAAAAGCAGATCGGGTTGAGGGGACGGTTTCGCATCAGAGTGGTAATCGCCTTAAAATTACGTTACGTACCGATGAACTTCCTGATTGGTCAAGGGATGGCAAACTAGGTGTCGAAGCGCTATTCGATGACAATAGCTACGACGAAATGGAAGGGGCTCTTAAAACGGCCAATACCTTAAGTGAGAAAGGCAACAGTAAGTTAATCAGTATTTTAACTGGCGATCAATCCCCAACATTTCATCCTGAGACTCCTACCCTTCTTCTTCCAAAACTAAATTCGAGCCAGGTTTCGGCTGTTGGGAAAATATTGACGGCTAACGAACTGGCGATTGTCCATGGACCTCCTGGTACGGGGAAAACTACCACGTTAGTACAGGCTATCAAAGCCATGTATAAACAGGATAATAAGAAAATTCTGGTGGTAGCCCCCAGCAATACGGCTGTCGATTTGCTCAGTGAAAAATTGCATGATGAAGGGCTCAACGTGCTACGTGTGGGCAATCCGGCCCGAGTATCGGAGCGTTTGATGGCGCTGACGCTGGATCATAAAGTAACCGAGCATCCGGCCATGAAAGAAGCGAAAAAGCTAAAAAAACAGGCCAACGAGTATCGGAACATGGCGCATAAATACAAGCGAAATTTTGGCAAAGCCGAACGCGAACAACGTAAAGCCCTCTTCGATGAAGCGCACCGAATCATGAAAGAAGTTGCTAATACAGAGCAGTATGTCATCGATGACCTCATTGCCAAAGCTCAGGTGATTACGGCTACGTTGGTCGGTGCAAATCATTATACTGTTCGCCATCTGACGTATCATACCGTCGTTATCGATGAAGCCGGACAAGCCCTCGAACCTGCCTGCTGGATTCCCATTCTGAAAGCGCAAAAAGTAGTGCTGGCCGGTGACCATTGCCAACTTCCGCCAACCATCAAATCGCCCGAAGCGGCTCGAAACGGGTTAGCGACTACGTTACTAGAAAAATGTGTAACCCTTCACCCAGAAGCTGTTACGTTGCTAGATGAGCAGTATCGTATGCACGAATACATCATGGGCTACTCGTCGCAGGTATTTTATGAGAACAAAGTGAAAGCGCATCCGTCGGTGGCTAGTCATTCCCTATTTGAGGGAGATACGCCACTAGCGTTTGTCGATACCGCCGGTTGCGGATTCGATGAAAAACTAGACGGAACCAGCTCGACCAACCCAGAAGAAGCGGCCCTGTTGATGAAGCATTTAACGCAACTCGTAGCTGATTTGAGTCAGCATTATTCTGTCGAGAACTTCCCAACGATTGCGGTTATTTCGCCGTATAAACAACAGATCACTATTCTGAAAGAGCAACTATTGCAATCATCCGAATTACGTGCTTATGGTGATAAAATTTCGGTCAATACCATCGACAGCTTCCAGGGACAGGAACGTGATATCGTTTATATTTCCATGACCCGTAGCAATGCCGAAGGAGAAATTGGTTTTCTATCAGACGTCCGCCGAATGAACGTAGCGATGACCCGCGCTCGCAAGAAATTAATTATCGTCGGCGATAGTGCGACACTGGCCAGTCTTCCTTTTTACGCTGATTTTATTTCGTATTCCGAACATCTCAATGGCTATCAGAGCGCCTGGGAATGGATGGATTAGTTATCTAAACATTCTCGTTAAGGATGCGTTCATCAACGAACAGTAATGGTGTCTTTGTCCCAGTTTGTGATGTATGCAGTTTGATTCTTTGTTAGCTACCCGAATACTTGATGCCCACGAGCGGCTGAACGAGGTGTATGGTATTCAGCCAATTAAAGGATATTCCGATCCGATGCACGAACTGATTGGCACGATCTTATCGCACCGAACAACCCACGCAAACGAAGCGGCCGCTTACCGAACCATGCGCGAGCAATTTCCGACTTGGGAGCAGGTTCGTGACGCGCCTGTAGACGATTTGATCGATGCCATAAAAACGGCGAATTATCCTGAAGTAAAAGCACCCTACATTCAGCATTTGTTGGGTCATCTTTTCCAGGAACGGGGAAGTGCTAACCTTGATTTTTTGAGTGATTTATCCACCGAGGAAGCCATGAATTGGCTTACTGTGCTGCCCGGTATCGGCTTAAAAACGGCGACGATTCTGTTGCTGTTCAAATTTCACAAACCCGTACTACCCGTTGATACGCACGTTCACCGCGTCACGCAGCGTATAGGTTTGATCGGTCCAACAATGAGCGCCGAAAAAGCGCATACGTTTTTGCTGGCTCATTTGCCCAAAGATGCTTTACTCCTGTTCAACTTCCACAAGCATTTTTACTGGCACGGCCAGCGGATTTGCACCTGGTATTACCCCAAATGCCGCGACTGTGTGTTACAAGGAATGTGCAACTTTTATCAAACTGGCGGTACGGCTCGTTTAAGCAGCACGCCCGTCCGAAAAAAGAAACCTATTGATCCTTAATAAAGGAGACTATCTTGATGCTAATAGTTTCGCATGTCAACTAACGAAGCAAAGCTATCAATTCAGGAAATGATTTGGAGATAACGTTGGATGGAAGTTTCAAATATGGCACGTCCGTTTTCAGGAATCGTCATCCACTCAAAAGCACCGTAAATACGGTCGAACTCGAAAGCTTTTAAGCGATCACGGATTTGCTCAATGGCCTTTTTAGAGAGTGGAATATGGTTGGGATAGCTGTACATAAACGTTACAGTCTTCCGATCACGAGCTACATAAATGGAGTCACCAGTTAGCAAACTGGCCGGGGTAGACTTTCCGGGAAGATAGCACACGCAGCTTCCCGGAAAGTGTCCCTCTACGTTGATAATTCGTATCCCATCCCAAAGTTCTTTCTCATTACCTGTCCAGAATTGACGATGTGGAGTAGGGTTTTGCACCCATTCAGCGTCATGTTGATGAATATAAATCGGGCAATCAAAAATTCGCGCCCATTCTGCCATGATGCTGTAATAGTGCGGATGCGATATTGCAATTGCTTTCAATCCGCCAACTGAACGGATGAAAGCGACGGTTGGCTCATCAATAAATGGCAGACAATCCCATAATATATTTCCATTTACCGATAAAATCAGGAAGGCACGCTGACCGATAGCGAACGCAGGAGAAATTCGTAAATCGTATAGGTTTTCGGCAGCCTGACTAAATCGGATGGTACGTGTTTGTGCTAACGTCGCCAGACTTGTCCATTGCTGTCCGTTATCACCAATGTATTGCCGATCATCGTTACAAATCGGGCATAGCTCAGGCAATGGCTTGTCAACAGGGAATTGCGTACCACAAGTCGCGCAAATGGTTTGATCGGTTGTATGATTGACAGAACGAGTAGACATTACTATAGTTGATTTAGGATTACGGCGATTATTGCTTTTCCAGTTTCTTCAACTCGCTCTGAATGTACTCCTTTGACAGCCAGTTCGTTCCCATCATAACGCCTTCGATCGATCTGGTTTGCGAAATATCTTTCAACGGATTGCCACTCAATAAAACCAGATCCGACACATTGCCGGTTTTGATGGTTCCCCAATCCGGCTTATTGAAATACGAAGCAACGTTGACCGTTCCCGTACGCAATGTTTCATAAGGTGTCAATCCCGCATCGACCATGTATTTCATTTCGTGGTGAATCGAGAAACCAGGAACGTTCAACACCTGCGGAGCATCGGAACCAAGCAATAGATCCACTCCACCTTTCTGACATTCGTAAATGAGTTTACGACGAATCTGTACTAGTTTTTCAGCGTGTTCTTTTGAGAAATTAGGATTGTTGGTATAGCTGTTTTTCGCGTTCATCCAATTGGTTATATCCTGAGGACGCATGTATTTAAACTCTGGCGCGTTTGCATAAGCATCCCAGGTAAGTGGAGACAGCCATCTTTCTGCTAAGGCTTGGGTAGGCACAACCCGAATGTGTTTTTCGCGTAGTCCTTTCACAAGTTTTGGGATCTGCGACGCGTCGGCCCGATAGGCAATCCAGGCTCCAAACTGCCCCGTTTCCCGCTCAACCAGTGTATCAGAGCGGGGTACAATAGCCTCAACAAAACCATCCAGATGGTCGATGGACGAATAGGCAGCCTCAATAGCCATCCAGATACCAACGTTGAACGAGACATGGCCGACAAACGGAATACCCACTTGGTGAGCGGTTTTGGCAATGGCCGGAAAAGTTTCTTTAGTGAGTCCGGGATGAAGTTTCAGGAAGTCGTATCCGGCCGCTTTCTGTTCGCGGACCATTTCGGCTCCTCGTTCGGCGCTTTTCACGGTTTGCCCACTAAACGAGGGACCAGTTGCGTAAAAATGAGGGCCAAGAATCTCTCCACTGTTGATTTTACTACGTAATTCCAGATGTTTTGGATGGCCTAACATTCCTCGTATTGTCGTGATTCCGTTCGCCAGATACAGAGTTAATACCTCTTTCATGGCCTGAATATCGTCGTTGGGCGGAACGTGGGCATGAATTTCGGCCCAACCAGGTGTCAGATATCGTCCGTTGGCGTCAATGATCAGCGCGCCATTTGGCACTTTCACACTTCCTTCATTGCCCATCGCAGCAATTTTGCCATTTTTCACGATAACTGTCTGGTTTTCGATAACGCGTTCCCGATCCATTGGAATCACATTGACCGACCGGAACACAATATCGCGCTGACGATTGCTCACTAATTCCTGGGCAAAAAGCAAGGACCAGGGAGCTAGGAGCAAGACACTCAGCAGCAGCCAACAAAAGCGTTGCATAGTTTGAGATAGATTAGCGGTTGACGGATATAGACTTAAAGGAACATTGATCGGGTAGAATACTGTTAGGCCATTGTCAACGCACAATTTATGAAAATTAAAGCGATAATAACCGGCGCAACCGGCATGGTTGGCGAGGGAGTCTTACTCGAATGTCTGAATCATCCTGATGTAGAACAGGTACTCGTCATCAACCGAAAACCCGGTGGCGTATCGCATCCGAAACTGCGCGAAATCATTCACAAAAACTTCTTCGATCTAACCCCAATCGAAAGTCAGTTGAGTGGCTACGATGCCTGCTTTTTTTGTCTGGGCGTTTCGTCGGTCGGTATGAGCAAGGAGGAGTACAAACATCTGACGTACGATCTTACATTGCATGTAGCAGAAGTAATGGCTAAACTTAGCCCCGACATGACTTTCTGCTATGTTACGGGAGCGGGTACCGATAGCACTGAACAAGGTCGAGTTGCGTGGGCACGCGTGAAAGGCGCTACTGAAAATGCCGTAATGCGTTTGTTTAAAAACGGGTATATGTTCCGTCCGGGATTTATGAAAGCCATGCCTGGCCAGAAAAATCTAAAGAGTTTTTACAGATACCTTGCCTGGTTGTATCCGATTGGCCGAGCAATTTATCCGGCAGGTTTTTGTACGCTAAAAGAAGTGGGCGACGCGATGGTTAATGCTGCTACGAAAGGCTTCGACAAGAAAATTCTGGAAGTCAAGGATATTGTTGAATTAGCAAAACGCTGATTCTCAATCAGTCAATTACGGAAACAATTACATAATTGTCGTTTCGGGTAATACCATAAAGCACCCGTTTGTCTTTGATGCTTCGATCAATGGCAAACGCCTGTCCTTCACTCACAGTCGGAATTGTTTTTATGTATTGCAGAGTTGAGCCTCGTTCGGGAAGTTTCAGCACATATATTTCCGGCTTATCATGGCCCGTACAGTAGAGTAATCCATCGCTGCCCCAGGTACCACCTGATGTACTATAAGGTGCAAAGGATTGTAACACGTTCGTTGGAAACGACCACGCTTCAACTTGCTGCCAATTTTCGGTAAACTTGATTAGTGTTGTCCATCGGTTGTCGCGCCCTTCTGCCATTGCTTTATTTGAGTAATTGGCAAAGGCAACCCACCAATGCCCCTGATAGAAATCCGCCCAGGTCAACGAACCAGGAAATAAACCAAAGCTATGATTGCCAATATGTTTGAGCGTTTTCGTATCGAAAATTTCGATAGAGCTAGCCATTGGTACGTCGGGATAATTGGAATGGGTGCAATAGAGTTTCTGCCCTAGCACTATCCCACTATTCATGTGTTTTAATAAACCCGTCGTATCCTGCCACGCTGCCACCTGCTTCCCATCAGATTTGTTATGTTTGCTCAGCGAATGGTTATTGATCACATAAAAATGCGCCTGATCGACGGCCACACCCTGCTGTACCTGTGCCAGTTGAAAACGCCGAATTTCAGTAGCTTTTTGGGCATGAGTGTCGCCAATATAAAAGAAGTAAGACAAGAGTATTACAAATCGAAATCGCATGGCTTTGGGTTTCTCTGGTAATGGGCGTAAGTTACAATTCCATTGCTCTTTTTCTGCGTTATGCAACCGACGAATCCACCTGATATAACAACTCAGGAACTGCCAATTCTTTACCAATCAGAAGATCTGGTAGCTATTAATAAACCGCACGGCCTGTTAGTCCACCGATCACCGATTGCCAGTGATGCCAGCGAATTTGCCGTTCAACTCCTACGTGATCAGCTAGGCCAGCGCGTCTATCCGGTTCACCGGTTGGATCGCAAAACGGGTGGCGTACTTTTATTCGCTTTAAACGAATCGATGAATTCGGCGATGCAAACTCTTTTTGCCGAAGGTAAAGTCCGAAAAACGTATCTGGCTATGGTACGTGGCTATACCCCTGATCACCAGATCATTGATTATCCGCTCCGAAAAGATGACGATCCCACTATAATTCAGGATGCCATTACAGAACTGAAAACGCTGCAACGCACGGAAATTCCACTTCCGTTTGGCAAACACACCACATCGCGTTATTCACTTGTCGAGTTAACACCAACCACAGGTCGAATGCACCAATTACGCAAACACATGGCGCATATTCTGCATCCAATTATTGGTGATCGCCCGCACGGCTGCAACAAACAGAATAAGCTTTTCAAGGATCATTTTACGATGAATACCATGTTACTACATGCCCAAAAACTAGAATTTGAGCATCCTCTTACATCAGAATCAGTTAAGATTACGGCTTCCTGGCAAGCTGAATTTGGCCGAATGATGACTGAATTGTTTACGTTATCTGGAAAAAATAATCCTGTACAGCAATGACCGAGATTGCTACAAATTATCTACAAATTCGAGATGCAACTTTGACTGATGCGCCGATCGTTTATGATTTTTTATGTACTCTGGAGGAGTCCATTCTAGATCGAACGGCTTTCGATACTGTCTACAATCAAAACCTGGTCAATCCGTCCATTCATTATTTAGTTGCTGAGCTAAACGGTCAAGTTGTCGGCTTTGTGAGTTGCCATGTCCAAATTCTTTTACACCACTGCGGCAAGGTGGGTGAAATACAGGAATTATTTGTTCTGCCAGCTTTCCGCAATCAGAGAATTGGTCAAAAACTGGTCGACGAACTTAAATCATTAGCCATCCAGGAAAACTTTGTCAATCTGGAGGTTACAACGAATCAGAAACGAATAGACACCATCCGATTTTATGAACGAGAATCATTTAAACGCACGCATATTAAACTCGTTAATCCAATTAAACACTAATGCGCACTTCTTTTTTCGTCCTCGTATATCTCAGTTATAATTTATTGGTTAATGGTCAGTCGATTCCCCGAACGGACAAGGTGTTGGAGCGAAAACTACAGGCTGCGTTTGCTAATTTTCGCGGGAACGTAGGCATTTATGTATACCATTTTCGAACAAATAAAATCATAGCTATCAATGCAGATACGCTGTTTCCAACTGCCAGCATGATCAAAATTCCGATTCAATGCGGTTTATTCGACAAACTCCACAAAGGTGAACTAACCTATGATCAGGAATTGACTTATGCAGATTCGCTCCATTACGACGATGGAATTATTGGCTCCTTAAAAAATGGCGCTAAAATTTCACTTAGTAAAGTAGTTATGCTCATGGAAACGGTAAGCGACAATACTGGAAGTTTGTGGTGTCAGGCATTAGCAGGTGGAGGAACAGCAATTAACAACTGGCTCGAAACGAATGGATTTCACCAGACACGGGTCAACTCAAGAACTCCCGGTCGAGAGGCCAATCGAACTCAATATGGCTGGGGCCAAACAACACCCCGCGATATGGCGAAACTGTTAACCTACATTCGCCAAGGCCGAGCTATCAGTCCTGATGCAAGTGATGAAATGTACCGAAATCTTGGTAGGCAATTTTGGGATAGTGATGGTTTGTCACAGATACCGCCTGATATCAAAGTAGCAACAAAAAATGGAGCTGTCAACCAAGCTCGGTCGGAAGTTGTGCTGATTCATGCACCCCACGGCGAATACGTTTATTGCGTTATGACCAAGAACCAGCAGGACCAAAGCTGGGAACGCTCAAATGAAGGATTTACGCTATTACGCGCCGTAGGCGCTATACTTTGGCATCACTTCGAGCCTAAAAACTCCTGGATACCTGCTGAAGGATACGAAAAATGGTGGTAGTTAGTTTTAGAAAACAGCTAATTTGTAACGTAAATGAAAATATATTCGCCTTAAAAAAACGTTACTTGCTATGCTAGTTACCCAACCCATGCCTAAGACATATACATTTGACGAATACGTTGCGCTTGAACAGGCGGAGGGCATTCGTTATGAGTACTGGGAGGTGAGGTTATTGCTATAGCTGGTACGACAAAACGGCACAACCCAATTGTTCAAAATATAGCGTTCACACTACGCCCTTCTGCTCGCAAAAACGGTTGTCAGGTTTATGCAGAAAATGTTCGGCAGAAATTAAAAACGGGGCAACGCTTCGTCTATCCTGACATTATTTATACCTGCGACCCAGCAGATTTAGAAAACGACTTAGGCGTTTGGGTAAACTCGCCAAGTTTGCTAATTGAATTTGTATCCAATTCAACACACAGCAAAGATTTCCATGAGAAACGACCTCACTATACCAAGTTACCTTCTTTACTCTATTATTTATTAGTCGCACAAACGGACTATCGAGTCGAGGTATTTGAGCGGAACGTTGACTTTTGGAAATATCAGGTTATTGAAGGTATTGATGCAGTAACCGATCTGCCTCTACTGGAAATAACGTTGCCATTAAGAGACATTTACGAAGGCATTATTCTTGCGACGGAATGAATGGAAAAATTTAATAAATCAAAAAGCCGCTTCTCTGTTAAGGAAAGCGGCTTTTTGATTATAAAAGATTCGATAGCTTAATTCAAAAATTGCAATCGAATATCGTTCAATTGGCTACGAATTGACCCATCGATTTGCTGGTCACCTACGCGCAACACGTAACCGCCAATCAACCTCGAATCAATCTTTTCATCCAGTTCAATCAACTTGCTACCGGTTGTTTGAGTCACAATTGCCTTAAATTTCTCACGCAAGGCATCCGTGAGTGGCACAGTCGTAATAACGGTTGCTCGCTCTACGCCTTTAAGTCGATCATACTGGCTGATGAATTCATCAGCAATAGCATCCATAATCGGCTCCCGATTCTTTTTCGCAATAATCTGGAAGAACGACATCGTTACTGAATCGACGTGGCTAGCGAAAACCTCCTTCAGAACAGCACTTTTTTTCTCAGCCCGAACAATTGGATTCTTCAGCATGAGCAGTAGCGGGCGGCTGCCCTCAACTGTCTTTTTAAAGAACTGCATATCTTTATACAGAGTCTCAGTCAGACCCTTTTCCTGCGCCAAATCCAGCAACGATTTGGCATAACGTGCAGCTACTGTTGCAATTGCCATAATCGAATTAGTTTAAACGCGAGTTAGAAACCAGCTCATTCACTAATTTCTCCTGGGCTGATTTATCACTCAGTTCTTTACGAAGTACTTTCTCAGCAATATCGAGCGACAACGTAACGACTTCTTTTTTCATTTGCGTAACTAACGCCTGACGCTCGTTTTGCATCGACTCACGAGCCTGCTCCAGGATTCGCTTCCCTTCGGCTTCGGCCTTATCGCGCGAATCAGCCACCATTTTATCGGCAGTTTCTTTCGCACCACGCAGAATAGCTTCGCGCTCAGAACGAGCTTGTGCCAGCAGTTTTTCGTTGTCTGCTTTTAGTGCTGTCATTTCGAGCCGGGTTTTTTCAGCCAGATCTAATGCACTTTGAATGTTATTTTCGCGCTCGCTCAGACTATCCGTAATAGGTTTCCAGGCAAACGTGCGGAGAATAAAGAACAGGCCCAGGAAGACCAATACCTGCCAGAATAAAAGACCAAGATCGGGAGTAAGCAAATCCATGGATTTACGATTTTCGGTGTTCGATTTACGATATGTTGGTATTCTTTGTCACGATTACGTTTTTACTATAAACTATATATCGTAACTCAATTCAATCTTTTGTTAGAATCTGTCCATCCACCGGCTATCCCAAACGGATGAACAGATTCCGGGAAATTGTTGGGTAGTGGTGCCAGTGCCTAATGCAACCAGCCTGCCCGAATTCAGATGACCGCTTAGGCTGCTGTAGCAACCAGCAGACAAATAACGGCTGCGAACAGAGCAACGGCCTCGATAAGAGCCGCGATGATCAGCATGGCGGTTTGGATACGACCAGCCGCTTCTGGCTGACGAGCAATACCTTCCATAGCACTACCACCAATTTTACCGATACCCAGACCAGCGCCAATAGCAGCCAGACCAGCACCGATAGCAGCACCCATAACCGAAACACTACCGCTTGCTTCTAACAGCATAGAAAACAACATTGCGAACATAACCTTCAAACAGATTTATTAAACGTGAAACAAAAGATTGCGTAATAGTCAATAGTTGTCAGTCAGAAGTCGACAGTATTTATGCAGTGTTAGCCACTGTAGACTATCGACTGATAACTATAGTTTAGTGCGCTTCCGCGCCTTCGTAACCGATACCGTGGTCAGCTTCGTGGTGTTCTTCCACCGCGCTACCAATATACATAGCGGTCAGCAGGGTGAAAATGAACGCCTGAAGGAAAGCCACCAGCAGTTCGATCATATTTAAAAACAAGGTAAAGAAGACAACTACCGGGCTAATAGCCAGACTCGTACCAGCACCACCCAAGGCATTTGCCATGAAAATCAGCCCCAACAAGCTCAGGATAATGATGTGACCTGCCGTAATGTTGGCAAACAACCGGACCATGAGCGAGATAGGTTTCATGAACACACCTACAATTTCCACCGGAATCATGATGGGTAACAACGCTACAGGAACACCCGTTGGTTTAAGGATGTGCATCCAATAGTGTTTATTACCGCTGAAGGTCACAATCAGGAAGGTAATTACAGCCAGAACAAGCGTAACGGCAATATTTCCTGTCAGATTGGCAGCGCCCGGTAATAGCCCTAACAGATTGTTCGTCAGGATGAAGAAGAACAAAGTCAGCAGGTAAGGCAGGAATTTCTTGTACTTAGGACCAATGCTTGGCTTGGCGATTTCGTCGCGTACAAAGAGGATAATTGGCTCTAAAAACGATTGAATACCTTTTGGTGCTTTGCCTTTATTCTGCGCATATCCCTTGCTGACAGACGAGAAAACCAGCAACATGATAACAGCGCTTAACAAGAGCGATGCAACGTTTTTAGTGATCGAAAAGTCGTAGACTTTGGCTTCATGATCGGTTTTACCCGCTTCATCGACCCGGTGAATTTTACCGTGTTCGTTCTTGTAGCCATTATATACTTCACCATGTGCCAGATGTGAAGAGGAGAAAACTTCCAGCCCCCGATCGTTTGAATAAAGAATAACCGGTAATGGTAAGGTAACGCCATGAGCAAATTCCCAACCGTGGTCGTCTTTAATATGGTGCATAATCATATCACCCACATTAAATTTTCCTTTATCGGCGTGCGCTTCAGCGTCGTGCTGAGCGTGCTGTTCACCTTCGTGATTGTGTTCTTGAGCCTGAACACTTATTAACGAGCTCAAAATGAGAGCCGTTGCTACTAGAAATCTATTAATTGACGAACGCATCATATGATGTGACAGATCGTTTTTACGAATTGCGTCGCAAGTTACGAGTAAGCGTCCAAATCTCAAAGCCTGTGTAAAATATATATAGTACAAGAAAGTCCAAAACGAAGGCTCGACGCTGCTCAATATGCCGGAATAGGAAAAAGCCGACAAAGGCTAATCCCAGAATCAATCGGGCAACGGTTGCCGCTAAATAAAGAGGAATAAATCGTTCGCGATCTCCCTGTAAACCAGTCTCTACCAGTCGATACGTAAGAAACGAAACGCTTAAAAAAAAGACTAATAGAATTTTCCAATCAGGGTGTAGCCAGGGGGCGACCAAATATCGTTCGGCTACAAAAAATCCAATTGCGAGAAGAATTGTAAATAGTACTGTACGGAGCATGAAAAATAGTTGATAATTATAAGTCAATAGCCATCAGCAAGCGGCTAACAACTATTGACTTATAATTATCTTTTTGTCAATTGGCGAATAAATAAATAGAGCGATGCGCCGATAGCGGTCATGGAAAGTACGATGGTCCAGATGGGACGGTGATTATTTTGCCAGGCATCCAGCTTCATACCCGCCCATACGCCTAACCCAATTGTGCCAAGCATTTGAAAGGCAATACCACTAAACTGAACAAATGAGGTCGTTTTTTCCGTTGCATTTTTCAGCGGATCATTCTCCCGAACCGGTTTGCCGGGACCATTTTGATCGGGTTGTTCGGGCGTGTTTTCCATAGGATTCAGGACAGGCATGCTATTTGCCAGACAAAATTCGTTAATTTGGCCTAACGTTCCATATTACCAAACGGGCCTGCAACGTTTTAATACGAGTGATCACGCGTTATTTCCGAATGTCCCGCTTTTTTCGTAATTCTCTGTTTCTCTTCATTACGGTCTTGGCTTCCCTGACCGGCGGGCTGATTTCTTGTTCCCAATATAGCACCAAGCCAATTAGCAAAGGCTATCACAACCTGACGGCTCATTATAACGCCTATGTTATTGCTCGCGATGAGATCGACCAGGTTGAACAGTTTCTATTTAAAAAGAGGCAGGAAAATTATAACCAACTGTTACCCATTTTGTTACCAGTCGATTCAATGGCAATTCAGCCAGTGAAGCAACAACTGGATGACGCTATTAAAAAGGCATCGCTCATTCCGGAGCGGCACCAGAATAGCAAATGGCTCGACAACGCTTACATTCTGATTGGTAAAGCCCGATTGCTCAAGCAGGACTTACCAAACGCTATCGAAGTATTTAAGTACGTCAATACAAAAGGCACCAATGAGGACGATAAACATGCGGCTCTGGTTGGGCTAATGCGGTCCTACGTCGAAGCCAGCGATTACGTAAATGCGCTGAATGTAGCGGAGTATCTTCGCAATCAACCGCTTAACAAAACAAATACCCGCGATTTTTATCTAACAAAGGCTTATTTGCACGAACGTCAGGGGGAATATCCGACCGCTGCCGGTATTTTAGAAGCGACGTTTCCTGCGCTAAAAAAAGGAGAATCAACGGCGCGGCTTCACCTGATTGCAGGTCAACTTTATGATTTAAGTGGACAACCTGCCAAAGCTGTCGATCAGTACCGGCAAGTGCTTAAATCACGACCTAGCTACGATCAATCGTTCTACGCCAATCTCTATGCGATTCAAAGTAATGGTTTGACCGGCGATGAGAAACGTATGGCGCAATCGACTCAAACGTTCGAGGCTCTGCTGAGAGATCGCAAGAATGAAGACCTAAAAGATAAAATTTACTTTACAATGGGGCTGCTCGAAGCCCGACGCGGACATACCGACAAAGCCATCCAGCTGTACAGTCAATCGATTCAGTCAGCAGGCTCTGCGAACGCGCAAGTGCCTTATACCTATCTGGAAATCGGCAAGTTGTATTTTGAGAAAAAGTCTGATTTCCTCCACGCGAAAGCTTATTACGATAGTGCTTTGGCCCTAATGCCCAAGCAATCACCTGATTATTTAACACTCTTAAATCGAAAAAAAACGCTCGACGAATTTGTTGAATACAAAACCACTATTCAAACCGAAGATAGTCTGTTGAATCTGGCAAAACTTGACGCAGCAGCCCTCGACAAGGTACTTGACAGAACGATCGATCAACGGGAAAAAGAAGACAAAGCAAAGGCTGCGCTGGCACAGCAAATTATTGATAAGGCAACCAATGGGAACATTAGCTCGGTGCCCGGCGCAACGAATTCGAATCTACAGCCTACCGAACGCTGGGTCTTGTATAACCCAGTTGCCATAACGCAAGGTCGGCAGGAGTTTTCCGTAAAATGGGGAAATCGGCAACTCGAAGATAACTGGCGACGGGCTAGTAAAGAAGCATCAATAGCTGTAGCCGGTGTTAATAGTCCGGTTTCGGGAGCATCACCCGCCAATTCCCTTAATCCGAATGCACCTTTGTCGCAATCAGATGCCAGTGCGTCAGCTGCGGGGGCCACCGGATTAGCTTCTGGTCGAAAAGCGCAGAAAGATGCGATGATGGCTAAGATTCCATTTAGCAAGGAAGCGCAGGTAGCATCCAATCAACGAATTGAAACGGTGCTGTATAAACTGGGGAAATTATATAAACTTCAGCTTAATCAGCCCGCTGATGCTATTCCGACCTTTGAACAATTGTTAACTCGATATCCGAATACGCTCCAGAAGCCAGAAGTCTATTATTTACTTCATCTGTCAAATGAACAGTTAGGAAAATCCTCATCCTGGAAAGAGAAACTGTTGGCCGAATTTCCCAACACGTCTTACGCTCGCTTAACCGGACGAACGGCTGCCCAAACCAGCGACTCGGAAGCACAGGCACTGAAAACGTACACGGCGATTTATGAACTCTATCAGGCCAACAACCCGACAGAAGCTTTGGCACGAGCCGAAACAGCCATGAAGAGTTTTTCTGGTTCGCAATTAGAAGATAAATTAGCACTGTTGCGGGTTATTCTGGTTGGCAAGGTCCAGAATGTGGATGCCTACCGACGGGCTTTGGCCGAATTTATACGCGATTATCCGTCGAGCCAGCTACTACCCCGCGTTAAAGACATGCAAACCGCAGCCGATCAGGCAACGGCAAAACGCAAATAAGTTATTGGTTCAGGTTTTATCTTTCAGGCTATAAATAGGTTTAACTTCCTAAGTCTGGTAATCTGAAAAGTAAAACCTGCAACTTGAAACCCAAAACATAAAGAATGATTGAATTTGCTTCCGGCCCCTACCGGAAAATTATCCGGAATCTCTGGCGCTATTCCCTCCTTGGTATAGCCTTATTGATCTTTTACGTCGTTGCCGTTAGCTATAACTTCCTGTGGCTTTTCGGCGGTATGCCCAGCCTGAAAGCGCTTGAAAACCCTAAAAGCGAAGAAGCGTCAGAAGTCTATACATACGACAATCAATTGTTGGGTAAATATTATGTAGAAAATCGGACACCTATCGAAATTTCGCAGGTATCGCCTAACGTAACCTCTGCCTTATTAGCCACCGAAGATGCTCGTTTTATTAAACACTCCGGTATCGACCCTCGCTCCCTTTTCCGGGCGGTAGGTGGTTTTTTAACGTTTAAGGACGCATCTAGCTCGGGCGGAGGTAGTACACTGACGCAACAGACCGCTAAAAACCTTTTCGATACACGGCAGGAAGAATTACGTGGTGCATTGGGCAATATTCCCATTATTGGGTTAGTCATCGCTAAAACCAAAGAGTGGATTCTGGCCGTACGGCTGGAGCGGAACTATACCAAGCAGGAGGTCATGATGATGTACCTCAATACGGTATCGTTCGGTAACAATACATACGGCATTAAAACAGCCGCTAAAACCTATTTCAGCAAAGAGCCCTGGAATCTTAACGTCGAAGAAGCGGCTATGCTGGTCGGTATGCTCAAAAATCCGACACTCTACAATCCCCGAATCTTTGAAGAACGGACAAAGGAGCGCCGAAACGTTGTGCTGGCGCAGATGAAGAAATACAAGTTTCTGACTGACGAGCAGCTTTTTACCTACAAACGTAAACCGCTGAAACTTGATTTCAGCGTCGAGAATCAGAATACGGGGATGGCTGCCTATTTCCGTTCGGTGATTAAAGACGACATAAAACGGTGGATTAAAGACTATAATGAAGAGAACCCAGGTGCCGAACTCGATCTGTACACAAGCGGTCTCAAAATTTACACGACTATCGATTCACGCATGCAGGCCTATGCCGAAGAAGCTGTAATGACCAACATGCGCGATCAGCAGAAGAAATTCTATGAACACTGGCGTGGCCGCAATCCGTGGGTAGAGAAAGACCGAAAAAGCAAGAAATACGTTGAAATGGCAGGCTTTATTGAGCGAGTGGCCCGTCGAACAACCCGCTACAAAAGCCTGAAAGCTGTTTACGGCGAAAACGAGAAAGCGATCTGGCAGGAAATGCGAAAACCGATCAAGATGAAGGTTTTTGTATACGGTGGCAAACGCAACGAAAAAGATACGACCATGAGTCCACTGGATTCAATTCGGTATTATAAACGATTGCTGAATACGGGTTTTATGTCGATGGATCCCCGAAATGGCTATGTCAAAGCTTGGGTTGGTGGCATCAATTTTAAATACATGAAATTCGACCACGTAAGGCAAAGTCGTCGCCAGCCGGGGTCAACGTTTAAGCCGTTCGTTTACCTAACCGCTGTCGATCAGGGATTTGTGACGCCATGCAGCCATCTGGTCGATCAGCCGACTACGTTCGATCATGGAGAAGATAACAATAACGGCCCTGCCTGGACACCCAAAAATTCGACCGGTCGTTACAGCTATCAGAGCCTATCCCTACGCGAAGCACTGGGCCAATCGATCAATACCGTTAGCGCACAATTGATCAAGAAAACACGGGCAGCCGAAGTAATCAAGTACGCCCACGAAATGGGTATTGAAAGTAAAGATTTACGGGAAGATCCAACCCTTTGTCTCGGAACGAGCGACGTGTCTGTTTACGAGATGGTGTCGGCTTATTGCGCATTCGCCAACGGGGGGATGCGCGTTCGCCCTATGATTCTGACCCAGATTACTGACAAAAATGGCAACATTCTAAAGAAATTTACGGTCGATGCCAAACAGGTCATTAGCTCGAACCGGGCCTACGAAATGCTGTATCTGATGCGTGGGGCCGTCGAAGAGCCAAACGGCACAGCCCAGCGGCTTCGGACGCAGTATAAATTGCTGGAAGGCGGCAATGAAATCGCGGCTAAAACGGGAACGACGTCCAACTATTCGGACGGTTGGTTTATGGGTATGACGCAACACCTTGTTTCGGGCTTGTGGGTTGGTGGTGATGATCGATCGATTCACTTCCGTACTATCGAATATGGGCAGGGTGGCCGATTGGCGATGCCTGCCTGGGGTATGTATATGCAGAAAATTTACAAAGACCCCGGCCTGACCCAATATCGTCCTGAGCCATTCCGAAAGCCCAATAACTTCAAAATTGACTGTGGTGGCTATCAAATCGATTCATCGCAACGGTACATTCCACCTAAGGTAGTACCGGAGGACGAAGACGAGATTTTGCAGTAACTGATAGTTTTTTGTCATTCTGACGCAGGAAGAATCTTTAAGACTCCTCACTTAAATAGTAGGATACGTTAAGATTCTTCCTGCGTCAGAATGACAAAAAACTTCCTCATATACAAATTCCGAACAGGTTATACATTGATTTTACTGACGAGCAACCTTTCGTGATTACCGTGTGTTATTACTAAGCCCCAATCGGCTAAAACGGGCTTTTATGGCTGAATTCGACTATAAACAAGAACTAACCAAAGTCCCTCACGAACCGGGTGTGTATCGGTATTTCGATGCAACGGGCGAGGTTATTTATGTTGGGAAAGCGAAAGATCTAAAGAATCGGGTCAGCAGTTATTTCACCAACTCCAAAGGGCACGACCGAAAAACGCTTCGTCTGGTCAGTCAGATTCGGAAACTTGAATTCACCATTGTTCATACGGAATTTGATGCGCTACTGCTGGAAAATCAGCTCATTAAGCGCTACCAGCCGAAGTACAATATTTTACTCCGTGACGACAAAACATACCCGTTCGTTTGCGTCACCAATGAGCATTTCCCACGTGTTTTAGTCACTCGCCAAATTGACCGCAAATTGGGGACCTTTTACGGCCCGTTCGCGAATTTAAAACCGATGTACACGGTGCTGGATATGTTCAGCCAGCTATTCACGATTCGCACCTGTAATTACAATCTGGCTCCCGAAAATATTGCGGCTGGTAAATACAAAGTTTGTCTGGAGTACCATATCGGCAATTGCAAAGGGCCTTGCGAAGGAAAACAAAGTGAAGAATCGTACGAAAAAGACATCGAGCAGATTCATCATATTCTGAAAGGAAATCTGAAACCGGCACAGGAATATTTCAAAGGCCAAATGATAGAAGCCGCCAGCGAACTGGCTTTCGAACAGGCCCAGAAATACAAGGAGAAAATTGATGTATTACAGCGGTTCCAGAGCAAATCGACCGTTGTCAATCCCAAGATTACGAACGCCGATGTGTTCTCCATTGCGTCTGACGAAGTGTCGGCCTACATCAATTTTATGAAGGTTGCCAACGGCACGATTGTGCAGACGCATACGGTAGAAATCAAGAAAAAGCTGGACGAAACCGACTCAGATTTGCTGACGATGATGATTGTCGAGTTTCGGGAGCAATACGGCAGCGATGCGAAAGAGATCATTTCCAACATCCCGCTCGATGTTGATTTGAAAGTCGAAGTAACTGTTCCGCAGATTGGCGACAAGAAAAAATTGCTGGATATGTCGCTGAAAAACGTACTGTACTTCCGACGCGAACGGCAGGAACGTGCAGCCGCCGAAGCAACCGCCAATGCCAGCAAAAAAGATCGGGTGCTGATTCGATTGAAACAGGATTTGCAATTGAAAACGATTCCGAATCGAATCGAGTGTTTCGATAACTCGAACATTCAGGGGACTAATCCCGTATCGGCGATGGTTTGCTTTATTGGTGGCAAACCCGCGAATCGGGAATATCGCCATTTTTCGATCAAAACTGTCATTGGTCCCAACGATTTTGCCAGTATGTACGAAGTTGTTACCCGTCGGTATACGCGCGTACTGACCGAAGGAACGGACATGCCCGATCTGATCGTAATTGACGGTGGGAAGGGCCAACTCAGTGCCGCTTGTGATGCGTTGAAAGCGATGGATTTATATGGCAAAGTGCCGATCATTGGCATCGCGAAACGTCTGGAAGAAATCTATTTCCCCGAAGACAACCTTCCGCTTTACATCGACAAAAAATCGGAATCGCTCAAGCTCATCCAGCGCATCCGCGACGAAGCCCACCGATTTGCCATCACCTATCACCGCGACAAACGCAGCCGGAATAGCCTGATTAGCGAACTGGAAAATGTGGAAGGCATCGGCAAGAAAACGGCCGCCAAACTGCTGAAGCATTTCAAAGGAGTCACGAAAATTCGGGATGCTAATTTCGATGAAGTGGCCGAAGTAGTGGGGAAAGACCGTGCGCAAAAATTGAAGGAATATTTCGATACGATTGAGCAGTAAAGACACGTTCGGCGGCTTCGATTATACCTTACGATAACTGGTTTTCCTGTTAATCAGCTAGATACCAAATGCGCCGTTATATTTGCTCAATCTATGCGGCTAAAAGACAAATTACCTCTTAGTTATCTTCTTTTTACAATCCGTGGTCGTATTCAGCGGTCCACTTATTGGCTGGTTTCGGCTTTTATCTGGAGTACGTTTTATGTGCTCCATACGCTTCTGTACGACGGCTTTGGCGAAGGTGCAACTTATTTTCTTTATCCCCTCCTACTCGGTTCGCTTCTTGCCACATCCACCAAACGATTGCATGATACCAATCATTCCGGTTATTGGCTATTAGCTATTTTGATTCCAGTTATCGGGCCAATCTGGCTAATTTATCTCCTGGGTTTTCGGCGGGGTGATAAACAGAAAAACATATTTGGAACGGTACCCAATGAAGCCGCTGACTATCTCAAAAACGATTTCGGACAACCCGTCTCGGCTGTAAATTCTTCCGAGCGAATCATTAACGATGTAACACATCTCAATCCGATTATCGTAGCGGAAGTATTCCGACCCAAATCAATAGGGGAATTGCAGGAGCGGATTCGCACGACGAAAGGGCCTATTTCTGTCGGTGGAGGGCGCTTTAGCATGGGCGGGCAAACGGCTAGTCCGCAGAGTTTGCACATCGACATGCGGGGGCTGAATCAGGTCATTGATTTTTCGAAAGAGGCTAAAACGATCAATGTACAAGCCGGCATTCGATGGTGCGATATTCAACACTTTATCGACACCCACGATCTGAGTATCAAGATCATGCAGACGTACGCCAACTTCACGGTTGGTGGAGCATTGAGCGTAAATTGCCACGGTCGGTATATGGGGCACGGCCCACTAATTTTGTCGGTTCGTTCGATTGAACTTTTGCTGGCCGATGGCTCGCTCGTACACGCGAGTCGTACCGAAAATCCAGATTTTTTTTACGGAGCTATTGGCTGTTATAATGGTATAGGCATTATCGTATCCGCCGAACTTGACCTGGAAGATAACCTCGCCGTTCAGCGCGAATTCCATAAACTCCCCTATTCGGAATACAGACAATATTTTTTCGATACGACTCGCGATAATACCGAAGCGGTTTTCCACAATGGCGATATGTATCCACCCGAGTTCAAGAATATGCGAGCTGTTACGTGGGTAAAAACAACGAAGGCTCCAACCGTGAAAACCCGGTTGATGCCGCTTCGGGAATCGTATCCGCTGGAGCGATATTTTATGTGGGCGTTTACCGAGACGATGGCTGGAAAATGGCGTCGCGAACACATTGTTGACCCACTTCTTTACCTGACGAAACCGATTCACTGGCGCAACTACGAAGCGGGTTATGACGTGGCCGAACTCGAACCTCGTTCCCGAACCAAGCGTACGTATGTTTTGCAGGAATATTTCGTTCCCGTCCGGAATTTTGAAGCGTTTGCCGAGAAAATGAGCGAGATTTTCAATCGATATAACGTCAACGTCATCAATGTATCGGTTCGGCATGCGCTCACGGATTCAGGTTCTTATCTGGCCTGGGCGCGGGAAGAAGTTTTTGCGTTTGTGGTTTATTACAAACAACGAACGAACGACGTTGCCAAGGCCGAAGTGGTGGTCTGGACTCGCGAGTTAATTGATGCGGTTTTGTCGGTCGGTGGTGCGTATTACCTTCCTTATCAGGCGCATGCCACGCTAGAGCAATTTCACCGCGCCTACCCGAATGCCGAAAAGCTATTTGCGCTCAAGAAAAACCTGGACCCCGATTTTCGGTTTCGTAATATATTCTGGGATACCTATTATCAACCGTCAATTAGCTAAACCATGGCCGCTATTTCTGAATTTCACGCCGTTTTTGATCATACTAAACCCCGCGATGCATTCTATCGCTTCCTGCAGGTCGTTTTTCACCTGTACCCCGAAGATAAATTCCATCACCTAATTGGAGAGGTCACAAAAAGGGAAACAACCGACGAGCGTATTTATAAAACCATTCAGGACCGACTGTCCAGCATCAAACCATTTTTGTCGGAACTGACCTATGCATTGCCTGCACTCAAGGTTCAGAAAAAGGAAATGACCCGACAAATGTTGGAGTTATTACCTAAGGATGCGAAAGTGAATGGCTACGTCGAGATTGGATCGCCGGGTCGATACATTAGCGATTTACGGAAAAGCCTGCCCGTTAGCGGGCCTATTTACCTGATTAATGATGTAGCGCCCTCTTACAGTCCAGCCGATATTATGGAGCGGGGGCAGTTGACTAAACTCGGCACGTTTATCGAATCGCACAATTTCGAACCGATCAGTCCGAGCGAAATTCCCGATGCCAGCGTCGATCTGGTAACTTGTCTGATTGGACTGCACCACACTCGTCCTGAAAAATTGCCGGATTTTCTGGCGTCTATTCACCGAATTCTACGGCCGGGTGGCTGGTTTATTCTTCGCGATCACGACGTAAAAACGCCCGATATGGCAACATTCGTTTCGCTCGTTCACACGGTTTTCAATCTGGGGCTAAACATCAGTTGGGAGACGGATCAGGAGGATTATAAAGATTTCAAGCCCATTGAGGAGTGGAGCAAAATCATCACCAAAGCAGGGTTCACCGATGCGGGCAAACGGCTTCTTCAGGCTAACGATCCGTCGGATAATACACTCGTTTTATTTACAAAGAAGTGAGAATTCATCGAATGCGTTACCTGCTTTTCATAGCGGGTCTGTCTGTGCTTTGGGGTTGCTCCAGCAAGAAAGAATCGAGTCAGGCAAGCGCACCGGATTCGGTTGTAGCCAGTCCGCAGGCAGAAGTCCCTGCTGGTGCTGGTTCTGGA
This sequence comes from Spirosoma harenae, assembly GCF_054776975.1. Taxonomy (NCBI): domain Bacteria; kingdom Pseudomonadati; phylum Bacteroidota; class Cytophagia; order Cytophagales; family Cytophagaceae; genus Spirosoma; species Spirosoma harenae. Next base: position 377,418 of record NZ_BAAHBD010000031.1, read on the forward strand.
GTTGAAAAGCAACCCATTACAAACGGCAAAGGTGATGTCGCGGGAAGTGAGAGCTGGGCGTATACAAAGACAACTGATAAAGAAGGGCGTACGGTTTACAAAGCATCGATTAACTCGCCTAATTTATTGGAGTTTGATTTTCCATATAATGGTGGGGCAATTGCTACACTGACCATTCGAAAACGGGAGGATGATACGCATTTGTACATTCAGATATCGAAAGGTCAGTTTAACCGAAGCTATCAGGAAGGTCAGGCTCGCGTCCGATTCGACAAAAGTCCACCTGCTATGTATATGTTTTCAGCCGCTGAAAATGGTAGTGCGAACATCATCTTTTTCAATTCTGAACAAGAGCTGATTAAGAAGATGAAAGCAGCAAAGAATATGATTATCGATGTTGATTTCGCTGGTCAAGGTAGCCGCCAAATCGAGTTTCGAACGGCTGGTTTAGAGTGGAATCATTAATACTATTTTTTGTCATTCTGACGAAGGAAGAATCTTATAATACCCTAATACTCAAGTGAGGATACTTTAAGATCCTTCCCTGCGGTCAGGATGACAAAATTTGCAATAACATAACTAAGCGTACTACATGCTTCGACTCCCGATTCTGACGGTTATTATGGTCGTACTGGCCATTTTTCTGTTTTTCCGCAGCAAACGGAATAACCTGACCATTCCGGCCGGGAAGGGTTGCGTAGTACCCAAAGATTGGTTGGTCAGCAATCCGCATCCGGTAACACCCGCCGAGCACGTCCGGCCTGCCGATCAGACATTTCTGACCTTTCCAGAATGGTTTCTGGTGCATAGTCCAGCCGAAATTGCGGATTATGCGCATGGACATACAACCACAACATTTCCTTACATGAGTCACGTTCGGCAGCTCTGGCAGAGTTACGGCGTTATGTACGACCAAATCAAAGAAGCGTTCCCGTTCAATACCGGCTATCATGTTATGATTTGGGTGATTGGGGTAAGCACGACCGTCGAATACGCACTGAAAGCACTTTACGAAACCGTTGTAGGACGATTGACTGATCCGAAAAATGGAGCAGTAGTAACGGATGAGGATAAATTCAATGCACAGTTTACCCAGGATTACGTCGATTTTATTCGCGTGCTGCCCTGGTACGAATTCGACTTTACGTCCCGTATTCCGAAGTTACTCCGCGGTACTTCTTTTTTCGGTCCTCATTTTATCCGCAAGTGCGAACGGAAGTATATGTTGTTGACGGAATTACTGGTAAAAGCGGGCTATGGGTATCTCATTAAACTGGGCACCAAAGCGGCTTACGATGAAGCTCTTCTCACTACCGGCATCATTGTTGATAAGGCTCCCGCTACTTTCCCAACGGTGTCGAAAGCCAAACTTTTGCAAACGTACCCTGATCATTCGGCGTTACTTCTGCTGCCCCGTTACGAAGCGTTCAATCCAGCCGTATCGGCCCTTGTCGAACAAGGCGTTACGTTCCGGGAAATTGCGGGAAACAACTCAGCGCTTCTACTTACCGTACTGGCTCCAGAAACCTGGAAACCTATTTCAGACGATTTTCAACCCGTATTCACACAACCGATCGTCACCAAACCCGGTTTGAAACGAGTTGCGCTGGTAACGACAGTCACCCGATTACACAAAACCATCCGACTTATTCAGGATCAACAGGTGAAAATTGAGCACGTATACGATTATTAATCGACTTACCTACTCTTTATGAGACAATTACAATTCTGAGAACTAGCTTTTGGCCCATAAATAGCCCGCGATAAAGAACAAAACAAAGCCAATCGGACCATAGACAAAAATGCTGGTTATACTAGCTTCCACACCTCGGTCGTGGCTATTCGATGAAAATTTACCAATCAGAAAGTAACTTAGAAACGCGATCAGGATATAGCCGATTACACCAGCAAGCAGAGTAATACCAACTATTTTCATGAGTTAGTCTTCGTGACGATATGGGTTTAATTTAACTGTCGCTATTGCAGTTCAGAAAGGTTCACTCGCTGTCCTTCTTTATACGAATGCGTTTTATCAGCCGCATCCCGATGGGCTTCATTGCTCACCAGATTGAATGAAGCAGGCTCTGTCCCTTTCAGTAGTTTCCCGTTATGATAGACGTGTTTCCCATCTTTTGCATAGCCCAGTTCTAACACCTGAAAAGTCGCAACGGAGCACCCGTCTAATGGTTTTTCTTCGTAAAAAACGCTCGTTTTATCCTGAGCATAGTCATCGTTTAATAGCTTAAACGTGGCTTTATCGGCGACTTTTAGCTGTTTCTCATGGTAATAAATGCGTTGACGATCAGCCGCGTAATTAATGGTATAGTTATCCCACTGCTTAAACGTTGCAGGATCGGCGTCTTTCAACGGCTTATCCTGATAATAAGCGCGAGAATTGTCTTTGGCATAATACATATTCATCACTTCGAAACTCGCCGGGTCAGCCTTCTCAATTACGCGAATACCTGCTGATTCACCCGTATCGACTACAGTCCAGGAATAATAAACATGCTGACCATCTTTCGAGAAATTCTTACTCAACACAGCAAATGAGCCACCTTCGCTACCGGGTGTGGGCTTTAAATCGAAATAGGCAATTTCCTTATCTCTTGCAAAATCATAGGAAAGTACTTCGAAGGAAGCTATATCCTTCACAGCGAAGCCTTTGCCTTGGTAATAACAACGAATTTTATCCTTTGCATATTCGCTATTCAGCACCTGAAATGAACTCGCATCAGCCAAAGAAACCTGGACTATTTTATTTTTCCGGGTCGTTTCGAATAGCTTAAAATCGATGTAATTGTCACAATAAAAAACTGACGTCTGGTCTTTGCCATAATGCTCATCGAGTGCAGAAAAGGTAGCTCCAATAGAGCCATCAATGGATCGCCCCCGGTAATAAGCTTGGTTTTTATCCCGCGCAAATACATCGTTCAGGAATTCAAACGATTCATAATCAGCCGAACTGATCAGTATGTCTTTAAAATAGATCGAACCATTCTTTTTCTGATAGCTGGAATTCCGACACGATGTCAGGATGCCTAAACCAAGAATCGACAGGAGTATATGGAGTAATTTCACGTTTAGCGGAAAGTGAACAACGTTATAGGGTATGTTCTACTATGTCAAAAGTAAGTTAACTAACCTAAGGTCGTTACTACAAATTGACAACGAGTCGATCTAAGATGATAGCTAGCGATTTTGGGCCTATATAGCGTCAGGATTCCACAAAATGACTTGCGTTTGTCAAGCCATAAAGTCAAGCCGGAGCATTGACGGTAGTATGAAACGGATTCCGGGCTATACAGCAGTCATCGTTGACTGGAATTGACCAAAACAAGCTATCCGCTGGGTAAAGAGAAGAGTAACAAAAGCTCAAAACAAGCTTCATCCGATAAAGCGCAATTCCCCGAACTTACTTCCTGTTCACAAACGATACCAATCAGCATGACGATCCCGAAAAATGACTCTTCTGAGAACGCACGCAGACGCTTTCTTCGTCAATCCATTATCGGCACAGCGGCCTTATCGGTAGGCGGTATTCTTCCCGGTTTCAGCCCCAAAAGTTACGCCCGGATTCTGGGAGCCAATGAAAAAGTACGGGTCGGCATGATGGGTGTTAATAGTCGTGGCCTCGCGCTGGCCAGTAACTTCGCTCTCCAGCCCAACGCAGAGGTTATTTCTATATCGGATGTTGATACAAGGGCGGCTGAAAAATGCGTATCTACCGTCGAAGGGCTTCAACAGACAAAACCGAAGACTCAGCCCGATTTCCGAAAAGCGCTGGAAGACAAGAACATGGACGCTTTAATTATTGCTGCGCCCGATCATTGGCACGCGCCCGCTGCCATCCTGGCATCCAAAGCCGGAAAACATGTTTATCTAGAAAAACCGTGCAGCCATAATCCGCACGAAGGCGAACTCTTGCTGGCCGTCGCCAAAAAATACAAGAACGTGATTCAGATGGGCAACCAGCGACGATCGTGGCCTAATGTAGCGCAGGGAATCAAGGAGTTGCAAAACGGTATAATCGGTCGGCCTTATTTTGCCAAAGGCTGGTACACCAACAATCGGGCGTCGATTGGGATTGGTAAAGAAGCTCCCGTTCCTACCTGGCTGAATTACGACTTATGGCAGGGCCCCGCTCCTCGCCGGGCCTTCAAAGACAACCTTATTCACTACAACTGGCACTGGTTCTGGCATTGGGGTACCGGCGAAGCGCTCAACAATGGCACCCACATGCTCGATCTGATGCGTTGGGGTTTGGGCGTCGATTTCCCAACAAAAGTCACTTCGTCGGGCGGCCGCTATCGGTACAAAGACGACTGGGAAGCACCCGATACGCAGGTAATTAATTTAGAATTCGCCAACAACACCGCCATGAGTTGGGAAGGTCGAAGCTGCAACGGGCGAACCGTCGAAGGCAATAGCGTAGGGGTTATGTTTTACGGCGAATCGGGTTCGCTCCTGATCGAATCCGGCAATTCCTACAAAATCTTCGATCTGGAGAATAAATTGGTTAAAGAAGTCAAAAACGACCTTCAGATTGACCCACGTAATCGAATGAATCCGTCGCAGGCGCTGGATGCTATCCATATCCAAAACTTCTTCGATAGCATCAAAAAAGGAACGGCTCTTGCTTCTGATATCGTCGGTGGTCACAAAAGCACGTTGCTTTGCCAATTGGGTAATATTGCTCTCCGTTCAGGTGGAACTCTTAGCGTTGATCCATCCAACGGGCACATAAAAAACAATAAAGAAGCTGAGAAACTCTGGCAACGCGAGTACCAGAAAGGCTGGGAGCCAACAGTCTAAAACCATACAGGCGTACCTGCTCTTCTCTCCTAAAACAGGAGAGGGGGTCAGAGGTGAGGAAATGTTATAGAAAATCAAATCTCAACAAGAAAATCCAGGAGTATGGTGCCAGAAATTGAGCAGATTGATGAATTACAAGTACATATATTCGATACCCGTCAACAAATGGGAGTTGCGGCTGGTCAGGCGGTTGCGGCTAAAATAAAGGAGCTATTGACCGAAAAAGACCGCTTGCGTATTGTATTTGCAGCCGCTCCTTCTCAGAATGAAATGCTGGACTATCTAGCTACTGCCGAAGGAATCGACTGGAGGAGGATTGACGTATTCCACATGGACGAGTACGTAGGACTAGCGCCGGATTCTCCACAACGATTCGCTCATTTTCTGACGACAAAACTATTTAGCAAAGTCCGCCCAGGACAAGTCCATTTAATCGACGATTCCGCAGGAGCCGTTGCTGCTTGCGAGCGGTATGCTCACCTAATCACCCAAGCACCCATCGATATTGTTTGCCTGGGCGTTGGTGAAAATGGACACCTGGCGTTTAACGATCCACCCGTGGCTGATTTTAACGATCCAGACATCATAAAGCGTGTCCAATTAGATGACGTTTGCCGCCAGCAACAGGTGAACGATGGCTGTTTCCCTACCTTCGACGATGTTCCAGAAGAAGCCCTGACGCTGACCATCCCAACTTTACTATCGGGTCAATTTCTTTTCTGCGTCGTGCCTGGCCCAACTAAGCGCGAAGCAATCAAAATCATGCTGACTGGCCCTATTTCGACCAGTTGCCCCGCGTCCATTCTTCGTCAACATCCACATTGCACACTGTACGTAGATCGGGATTCTTACGGAGTAATCGCAAACTGACCTAATTTCTACCGGCTATGCTGACCCCTGACGCAATCGATCAAGCAGTCTTACCAAAGCGAAATACAACGGGCCCTATTCTAATTGTGGGTATCATGTTTTTCGTGTTCGGTTTTGTGACCTGGATCAACTCCATCCTGATTCCGTATTTCAAAATAGCCTGTGAGTTAACCCATTTCGAGTCGTATCTGGTTGCCTTCGCCTTCTATATTTCCTATCTGGTTATGTCGATGCCTGCGTCAGTTTTGTTAAAAAGAGTAGGCTTTAAGCGGGGCATGATGGTCGGGTTTTTTATTATGTCGCTTGGGGCATTATTATTTGTTCCGGCAGCTTACACCCGAACATACGGCCTGTTTCTGACAGGTCTGTTTACAATTGGAACTGGACTAGCCATTCTTCAGACGGCGTCGAATCCGTACATCACGATTCTAGGTCCCATCGAACGGGCGGCCCAGCGATTTAGCATTATGGGCATTTGTAACAAAATGGCGGGCATTTTGGCCCCGTTGCTCTTTGCGGCTGTCATCCTGAAGACATCAGATGCCGAACTGTTCAAACAATTGCCCAGTATGTCTCCCACCGACCGGAGCCTGGCGCTGGATGAGTTGATTCAGCGGGTTATTGTGCCGTATGCCTGCGTCAGTATCGTTTTGTTAGGCTTGGGCATTTTTATCCGTTTTTCTCCACTACCCGAAATCGATACCGAGCAAGAAAGTGAAGAGCTATCGATAGCTAATTCTGAAAAAACCAACGTTCTGCAATTTCCAAATCTGGTGCTAGGCGCTATCGGCATCTTCTTTCACGTTGGCTCTCAGGTTATTGCTATTGATACGGTAATTGGTTACGCTGGGTCGATGGGCATTTCGTTGCTCGACGCGAAAGGATTTCCAGCCTATATTCTCTTCGGAACAATTTGCGGATATCTCGTCGGCATTGTTACCATTCCTACGTTCATACGACAGGTAAACGCCCTGCGCGTCTGCACATTCCTTGGACTATTCTTTAGTCTGGGAATTCTGTTTGCGCACGGCAATGTGGCTTTGCTAGGCTACCAAGCCGACATATCTCTCTGGTTTCTAGTCAGTTTGGGGTTAGCCAATTCGCTGATTTGGGCGGGCATCTGGCCGCTGGCTCTGGATCGACTTGGACGATTTACCAAAGCAGGCGGATCGTTGATGATTATGGGACTTTGCGGCAATGCGATTATGCCGTTGGTCTACGGCTATTTTGCCGATCAATACTCCTTACGGCAGGCCTACTGGGTACTTATCCCCTGCTACCTCTATCTGGTATTCTATGCCGTTTACGGGCATACAATAAGAAACTGGCGATCAGCGCAATAGTACTATACCCTAAGTTATTCTTCTGTACGATTGTGGCCTTTTAACTACCATTTTCAATCAATTCTCTCTGACCCTAATACGCAGTTCATCCGATGTCAATCCAGCTGAACTAGCTTTTAGCGTAATATCGCCCGTTATGCCCTTTGGGCGAACAATAGCCAGACATTTTCCGCGAAACGTTGTTTTTCGAGGTTGCTGAAAACTGCTTACATCTGTTGGGTTTGCATTTCCAACCCCTGCCAGTTCACCAAATCCAAATAGTTGAAAATCAACCGAAACCGCTGCCGAAGGAATAACCTGCCCTTGTTCATCGACTACCTCAACGGTCACGTACGACAGGTCGTTACGATCATTGCGGAGGGTCGATCTATCGGCAGTTAGGCGAAGTCGATGCGGTTTGCCTACGGTGCGTAGTTCGACGGTGCCTGTTAGTTTGCCGTTTTCAAAGCTTGTGGCTTTTAAGAGTCCGGGTTGATAAGGAACCGTAAAATTGGTGGTGATCGTGCTATCTGGCAAATGTTGTTCGCCAATGAGTTTGCCGTTTAATTCTAGTCGTACCAGCGAGCTGCGGGAGAAAACACGCACCTGAAGCGGCTTACCTTCGGCTCCCGACCAGGACCAGCTTTGTTGTTCATCCGGCCAGCCCCAATTTGTCACTGTTTCTTTCATACCATCTGGAATAGGACTGTGAACCGCCATCGCAATAGGCCGGTTTCGCCAGACAACATCGCGATAATAGGACTGCGGTTTCTTCTGACCAATCAGGTCCAGATCACCGCACCAGGCATTGAACCAGGGCCAGGGCAATACAGCTTTCGTGCTGTCTTTATCGGCTTTAGGCTGGATAATCGTATGTCCAATAGCCGTTTCACCCATGTAGTCCATAGCCGTCCAGACGAAATCACCAATGACGTATGGATGTTTTTCAACCTGCTGCCAGTTTTCAAACGCTTCTTTGGCGAAGGTTTCTGTGCCGACAATAATCCGCTCAGGGTAGCGCTTGTGGTCAGATTCGTTATGTTTCCATTCGTAGTTGTAGCCACCTACATCCAGGATCGCAAACGCTTTATCGGAGTCTTCCCAAACTTTTCCAGGATGCTCCCAGAATACACAAAGCGCTTCGGTTACGGGTCGAGTTGGATCAAGTCGATGTACTTCGTCCGTCAATTGTCGGGTAATTGCCAATCCAGAGGGGTCGGCGCGTTCGTTGATTTCATTGCCGATACTCCACAGAATAACTGACGGATGGTTTCGGTCGCGGTGAATCATAGCAGACAAATCGCGCTGCCACCAGGCATCGAAAAAACGGTGGTAATCCTGGGGTTTTTTAGGCCGCTGCCACATATCAAACGCTTCGTCAATGACCAGCATACCCAGTCGGTCGCAGGCATCCAATAACGCCGTTGATGGCGGATTATGACTGGTGCGAAGGGCGTTAAATCCGTTGGTTTTCAACAGTTCTACTTTGCGTTCTTCGGCCCGGTCAATAGCAGCAGAACCTAGTGGTCCATTGTCGTGATGAATACACCCCCCTTTTAGCAGAACTCGTTTTCCATTCAGGACAAATCCTCGTTTTGCGTCAAATTCAATTGATCGAATTCCAACCGTTGTCGTTACACTGTCCAGCCGTTTTTTACCCGCTACCAACACAACCGTTGCCCGATACAAATGGGGCGTTTCCGGCGACCATAGTTGCGGTTTAGCCACGATTAATAGTTGTTTAGCTTCCGCACTCCCAGGCGCCGGAATCACTACAGACTGTTGATTTGTGCTAATACGTTTGCCATCCGGCCCAATCAACGTCGTTTGTAAAGCAAGAGATCCCTGGCTTTTCGTTGTATTGATCAGCGTTGTAGTAATCTGTATCTGAGCCGATTGTTGGGAAACCTGTGGCGTAGTGATCGACAAACCAAACGGGGCAATATGAATAGGGTCGGCAACGGTTAGCCATACATGCCGGTAAATTCCGGACCCCGTATACCAACGACTATTTTGACCGAAATTTTTTACGCGAACGGCCAGTACATTAGCTTGTCCTGACGGCGAAAGATACGGCGTTAGATCGTAGTAAAACGGCGTATATCCATACGGATGATAGCCCAAATGATGCCCATTTAGCCAGACATCGGTTTCCGTATACGCGCCATCGAACTGAATCCATACGTTTTTCTTTTGCTCTGATGGGCTGAGCGTAAAGGCTTTACGATACCATCCTGTTCCACCAACAGTATACCCCGTCGAGGTGCCGCCGACGCTTGCCCGCGAAAACGGCCCTGAAACCTTATCCACAGCCGGGTTGGGTAAGTTTTCGATGCTCCAGTCGTGAGGAAGATCTAGCTTTCGCCAGTTCATGTCATTGTAGCCAGGCCGTTCTGCCTGAATCGTACTGTCTTTTAAAAATCGCCAATCCGAATCAAAGAGACGGGTTCGACTAGACTTTTGCTGGGCAAACGCGCCAGTCGCTAGGCATAAAATGTATAAAACAAGAAGTCTTTTCATCAATTTATTGATAAACAAGAAAGCCATTTACCGAAGGGTTATTTCGTACAGGATCACTATGTATGGTTAGTCGACCATTTTTCCACGTCCAGCTATTGAACGGTTTCTCTGATCCGTCCGTAACCACCACTACTTTAGTCGGTTTCTTCACTCGTGAGAGTTCTATCGAACCGCCATCAAATGGAATTAAAGCGAGTTTCTTCGTATCGAAAATACTGTGCTCGTCCTGCGAAATGATCGCCCATCGACCACGCCACTGCATGGCCCGAATGGCTGATTTATCAAAAGGAATCGAGCTTTCCCGTAAAGCAAGTGCTGTCAGTTGGTTATTTTCCAGCCGTCCCCAGCAATTGGGCGTTGGCTCCTGCGAAAAGTTCCCTTTCTGACTGTTGAGCCACAAAGGAGTCCAACCCACCGTTTGACGATGCCAGAGCGCCAGTGCTACACGTTTGCTAATTTTCTGCGGAGGCACGGGGGCACCATCGTCCAGTTTACGAGGCAAAACAGCCCCCTGTGCACCAATAATAGCGGTGTTTAGTAATACGTCTTCATCGGCATTCCAGTCATACCCACTCGACGCCATAATGGGCATTCCCTGCTGACCCGCCAATGAACTCCAGACGCTCCACTGGCCATGTCCTTCAGCTTCACGCCCACCCGCATCACCCAGATCGTCCAGCGCCAGTAGATTCTGCACTCCGCGAAATAATGGATGAATAGAATAGTACTGAATCGTAATATCCGCGTTGATTTCACGTGCCGCATCCGCAATTAGTTTGAGCAAGGTATACGCCAGATTTTCTCCTCTGAACGCAGGATTACGAGCCGTCGCAACGTCGGGACTGGGGATTCCGTACCCAAAGTCGAGTTTTAGCAAATCCGGTTTCAACTCCTTTACGATTCGTTGCGTCCGACTTCGGATCAGCGCTACAGCTTTCGGCGAACTGGGGTCCAGACAATAGTGCCCACCTCCGTGCGGATTCATATTCCAAGACGTTTTCACAGGCAGCCCGTCGATTCCGCAGAGCAAATCGGCCGCGGTAAGTCCGAATTCATCGGCTTTGTTTATCCAGAGTATATTCTGCCAATACCCAATCTTTAGCCCTTTCGCTCGAACGTAATCCAGATCCTGCTTATAGGTCGGGAAACGCGCTTCATACCACAAACCACTCCCCTGAAAACTCTCCCACGAATCATCAATGGCGAACAAGTCGGCTTTAAACGCTACGGCTTTGTCGGCAATAGCTTTCAAATTGAAATCGCGGTTTTTAAAATCTCCCCAGGTATTCCAGACATTCACCTGATGATGGGCGGACAAAGGCGCAAGCGGACCAAATGAATCAAAATACGTCTTATAAGCGTCGTAGGCCGTTGCTGCCCAGGTGATCCGTAATGGCTCATTCCAGATACGCTGAGCAGGTGTCGTTTTACTCCATAAATCTTCCCGGTACAGATACTGTAGACATCCGTTGGACGATTGAATCTTATACACCATGGCCGCGTCGGGAATGCTTCCAGCCCCCAAAACGATCCAGCCTGGTTGATTCCCCATTGCGCAACTGTAGAATGGTCGGGGAAAGGCTGCCGCATAAGGTGTTCCCAGACTTGGCCCGAAACTTCCCAGCGGTAAGATAGCCTGCCCTAAATCCCACATGCGAAAAAAACTCTGAACAGGATTTCCCTTCGCACTCGGAATACAAATCCCGGCGGCTTCCCAATCTGGCCAGAAAGGATAGTCACGCGAGGAAGCCGGGATGGATTCTTCGGTTCGCAGGGGCGACGTACCAAAATACATCGAGATCAACCGAGGGGGCGCTCCAGTCCAGTCGATGGTTAGCCGGGTCATACGAATCACGCCCTGGCTATAGGCCAGCTCTATACTACCATTTCCCAATGTACCGAATGACAGTTTTACCCTGCCACCGTTTTCGCGTAGATCAGAAGCGTCGATAAGGGTAGCTTTCACGTATTGTCGATCGCCAGATGCGGTTTGCAGCCAGAAAGCGGGCAACAGACTGCCTTTCCAGAGCGTTTGAGCGGGCTTTTCTTTTCGGAGTAACGCGGAGTCTTTGGCTATATCCCAATAAAATTCGTAGCCGTCAGATTTAACCGAAAATATATTTCCAGCTGATGCGTCGAAGCCGACAAGGAGCAGTAGAAAAATGAAGATCGGACGATAGACGAAGTACTGTATCAGCAGCAAAAAAGTCTTCATTCAGTAAGGGTTCTTGACTGAGAATCAGTCGACATTAGAGTAATGCCATTTCAGAATAATCGTGTTACCCCCACCCCCCTGAAGGGGCTTAAGCCACTCATAGTCAAATAGAGCCCCCTTCAGGGGGTTGGGGGTTAAATGAAGGCAATGAAGCAGGAGCCCTTTAGTAAAGAACTCCTGACTTATAACCAACCTAAACTGCCTGGCCCCTATGCAGAACCAGTCAATAGTGTATTGCTATTCAAAATAGCTAATTAATACGGCACAAATCATTTCTGAGCCAGCGAATAATACTCAGTTTCACTTGTTTTTTGTCAACAGTCGTTCGATTTCTTCGAGTGATTTACCTTTAGTTTCCGGCACATTGGCTTTCACGAACACAAAGTAAATCAGACAGATACCTGCATGAATGCCGAAAGTAATGGGCAGACCAAAGTTGGCTTTCATAATCGGAAACGATGCTGTTGTGAAGAAATTAGCGATCCATAAGGCAAGCGTTGACAAAGCCATGGCATTGCCCCGAATTCGGTTGGGGAAAATTTCGGAAAGCGCCACCCAGGTAACGGGCCCCAGTGTAGCGGCATAAATCGCAATGAAACCCAGCACGAACGTCAGAACCCAGTAGCTGGGCCACTGAAAATAAAAGGCGGTTGCCAACGCCAGTGCATCGAGACAAAGGAGCGCCGAACCATACAGCAATAACGATCTGCGGCCAATTTTATCGATGGTTCCGATGGCAAAAAACGTAAACGTAAAATTGATCAATCCCAGAATAACCGATTGCAGAAAAGCCGAGTCTTCGGCCATACCCGCCTGTTGAAAAATCTGAGGAGCATACGAAAACAACGAATTCTGACCGTCGGCCTGCGAAAAAACAGCAATTCCTATCCCCACCAGTACAATTCCAAACAGGTCTTTGCTGAAAACATTCCGGATATTCTCCTCTATTTCCTGCGCAAAGCTCTGGCGGATCGTTTCAATTTCCTGACGGGCGTAGCTAACGCCACCGATTCGCGTCAACACCTGCTGGGCGAGATCGTCGCGCTGTTTCCGAATGAGCCAGCGAGGGCTTTCGGCGACGAGGAAAAGGCTGAAAAAGAAAAAAATGGCGGGGAGCGACTGCGACGAAAACATCCATCGCCAGTTGTTTTCGCCGGTATCCAGTAAAAGATAATTGGCGAGATAGGCCAGCAGAATACCAGATGTAATCGCCAATTGATAGATCGCCACTAAACGTCCTCGTAAGGGTGCAGGAGCCGTTTCGGCAATGTACATAGGGCATACCAGCGCAGCCGCTCCTACTGCCACTCCACTCAATAATCTAAAAAAAATGAACGTCGTAAACCCTGTTGCCCAACCCGTACCCACACCCGATATGGCAAACAGGAGCGCACACAACAACAGCGATTTCCTGCGACCTAACGAATCACTCAGTTTTCCGGTAACTAGTGCTCCTACCGCCGAACCGAGATTAATACACCCAACAGCCCAGCCCGTTTCGACGGTATCCAGTCGAAAATAATCGCTGAAAAAGCGTACGGTTCCTGAAATAATAGCCATATCAAACCCGAACAACAGCCCGCCCAACGCAGCGACCGTGCTGAGCAGATAGATATAGCTGTAATTGTATGTACTGGATACGGCGGTTGCGGAATTGGTATGTGCAGGAATTACAATGGCCATAGGATACGAATTAACTGTGAGTACTAAGTACGTGTAAGCTACATCGGATTAGGTCAGCGATACGTCGTTTTCTTTATTGAGAAAATCCGTCTGGTCTGCAATTCCGGCGACATCCCAGGTCAGGAGTGCATCGTCGGGTACGGTTTCCAGGGGTGTAATGCAGGATGTAGAGACCTCATTATAAGGCACATTCCCCTGACGGTTGTAGCACGAAATAAGCGACCAGCGCGCATTTTTCGACAAATTGGCTTCGGAACGATGCAGGAGATTACTGTGAAAAAATAGCGCATCGCCCGGTTTTAACTCCACATAAACAAGCGACATTGTTTTCAAAGCCAGATCTACATAATGTTGGGAAGCCCCCACCTGTTCGCCCGCGAAACCATGCTCAATCCGACCCATTTTATGTGAACCTTTAATCACCTGCAAACATCCGTTTTCTTTGGTTGCTTCGGTAATGGCAACCATGACCGAAAACATCTGGTCGGGCAGCAAAAATTCGTTTTTATACCAGTAGCCATAATCCTGATGCCACTCCCAGGCGCCACCTACGTGCGGCTCTTTCTGCATCAGTTTCGAATGAAAATGACACACGGGTGATGACCCTTCCAGTAGTTTATCCACCGAATGAACGATTCGCTCACTACGGGTCAATAGGCTATACATATCGTTTCCCGGCGTGAACCACAAGGCCAGTTTGGTTTTCCGTCCCGACTGATCATTCAAATCATACGAGTTACGGGAAATGGTGGCGTCGTCCAGGGCTACCTGATAGAGTTTCGTAATTTCTACCGACGAAAATAAGGCCGGAACAATCAGGTAGCCGTCCGCATGATATTGGGCTATCTGAACCTCCGATAACTGATAAACAGACATAAAACGTTGATGTTAATTTTCTTTATCACAAATAGTATATTACTTTCATAATGCAAAAAAACGGGCAAAAACAACGAAATTCTACTAGCTTTGAGTCAGAAGGCGATACGATTTTAACAGTCTATGAAAGCCCTATTAGAGAAACTTCCAGCCACCGAGCGATCTTCCTTTAAGCTCTATAATTTTGTTTATCCGTACTTCCCGACGCCCTGGCATTTTCACCCGGAATACGAACTGGTGCTGGTTGTCAAGAGTCACGGACAGCGAATTATTGGGAATGGCATTGGCGATTTCACCGACGGTGATCTGGTTTTTATTGGCTCCAACGTACCGCATATCTACCGCAACGATTCCCTTTTTTACCAACATTCGACGGATCACTGGGCAGAATCGGTTATCGTGCATTTTCTGGAAGACTTCCTCGGTGATTCCTTTGTTGATCTTCCGGAAATGATCGCTATCCGCCAGTTGTTTCAGCGAGCTGCTTTAGGTCTTGAAATCCTGGGGCCTACCAAAGAATACGTAACGGCCCGGATGCTGGAACTACCACAGCAGGAAGGCATGCGCCGGTTGATAACCCTGCTGGATATTTTGACCACGCTGGCCGAATCTCCTCATCTACGCACGCTGTCTACCCAGATTATCGAAGGGAGTAATCCGGTTGAAAGTGAGAAAGTAAGCCTGGTTTTCGATTACATTTCCCAGCACTATCAACGCCGGATTGCCCTTAGCGAAATTGCGGATCTGATGAATATGTCCGTCCCGTCGGTTTGCCGGTTCATTAAACGACGCACCCACAAAACCCTGATCAATCTAATTAACGAGCTTCGGATTAGCCATGCCTGCCAATTGTTGACGGATACCAATCTGTCGATCATTGAAATCTGCTACGAGTGTGGTTTTCAGAACCTCTCTAATTTCAACCGACAGTTTCGGCTCATTAAAAACAGCAACCCGCAAACTTTCCGCAAACAACTCTGGAATAGCAATCCGCAGGAATGATAGAGTTTTGAGTTTTCTCCCCTCTCCCCGTTTTGGGAGAGGGGCCGGGGGTGAGGGAAAAGTCAATTCGAGGATTCCACCTCACCCCAACCCCTCTCCTACTACAGGAGAGGGGCTTCAGAATCTTCATTACAATCAATAGCCCGTATTCTGCTTAAGTACATTATTGCTCAGGTCGATCTGGCGTTGCGGAATCGGGAAATATTCATGCTTCCCGGCTATGAATTTCGCACCAGCCAGATAGGTACGTATGGTACTTTCATACTGGAGATATTTGTTGATAGTAGCTTCGGCCTCACCCCAGCGAACCAGATCGAAAAAGCGGTGTCCTTCCATACCCAATTCCAGTTTTCGCTCGAAATGAACTGCTTTTCGGGCCGTGACCTGATCGGGCCAGGCCTGCTCGTATAAACCAACCTTATAATTCGCTGCGGGCGTTGTGGTACCATCTTTCATAACCCAACTGCTGGGTTTAGCAGCCCTCGCCCGCACTTCATTCACGTAGGCTCTGGCTTTTGTTAGACCACCCGCTTCTACTTCGCATTCCGCCAGCCAAAGAATGACATCGGCAAAACGAATTAGGTTTACATTGATGGCCGTTACCGTACTGGCCCAGAACGATGCATCCGTCAGCGCGCCCTTCTGCGCTTTATAATATACCGTCTTTTTGGTGTTGTAAGGACCACCGTATGCCTGATCGCGCTGCCAGCTAATTCCCTGATGCAGACCATAATCCAGGTACGGAATACCCCGACGACCAACGGTCCAGTCCAGACGCGAATCCAGCAAACCGGCATAAGGCGTAAACGCATCGGTAATGGCAATTCCTTCATCGCTCGTGACTGGGTTTGTGTTATACGTATCGACGTTCGGCAATCCGGTTGCGCTTACTTTGTAGGAATTCACCAGATCCTGCGAAGGCTGGAAAAAACCACAGCAATCGAACGGGCCGCCATAGGGCGCATTCAATACATCGCCGTAGTTTGCATTGGCAGCAGTGGCCCCATCATTTACCGAATTCTGAACCGCAAATACCGACTCTTTCGAGTTCTTGGTCGCTGCGTTAAAATTATCCTGATAACTATCTAGGAGCCCATACTTAACACCCAACGGATTTGTACCTCGTTGATAGACCTGCTCCAGTACCGTTTTGGCTTCTGCATATTTTTTCTGAAAGAGCAGACATTTACCCAACATAGCCCCGGCAGCCCATTTGTTAACCCGACCAACGGCCCCCTGTAATTCGGGCAGATTGTCGTACGCGAATTGGAGATCAGCCTGTATTTTTGGCCAGATATCCTGATTATTTGCGACGTTCACTTTAACGTTAGGCACCTGAAAATCAGTCATCGTTTCATCGATAAACGGCACCTGATTCCACATTTTTTTGGCTTCGAACTGGTAATGCGCCCGCAGGAATCGCGCTTCCCCTTCAATTCGCTTGCGATCCGCAGCTGATATATCCGGAGCATCGGGCATCGTTTTCAGAACAATGTTTGCTCTCGTTATGCCTTCGTAAACGGCTTTCCATTTATCGCTAAAAAATCCGTTGGTCGGGATGGGCGTATAATTTTCGATCGTGTTGATTTCCGGCTGATCAGTTCCTGTACTTCCTTTGTGGGCATCACCCCCGGCTATGCTGCCGTAAATCCAGTTGGAAGCCGCACTCGACCAGGAACCAATTGTTGTGGTACCTACACTATAGCCATCCAGAACGGCATAAGCGCCAATCAACAGCGATTCGATTCCATTCTTATTTGCCAGGGTCATTGCATCGAGTGTACCGTATGTACTTCGATCCAGATAGGCTTTGTCGCAGCTAATGAGTCCACTAACTACAAAGCCCAGAGTCAGGAGTATATATAAAAACTTTCGCATTGGAGTAATGGATTAAAAGGTAAGACTGGCGCCAACGAGGTATTGCTTGACGGCCGGATAGGCATTCGCATCGATGCCCGCAGCCCGATCGTCCGTACTGATAATTTCAGGTTCCAGACCCGTGTAGCGTGTAATCGTAAATAGGTTCGTAGCCTGTACGTACACCCGCAGTCGATCAACCCCAACCCGGCTCAACAATGGTGTTGGCAGCGTATAACCCAGGCTCAGGTTTTTCAACCGGAGGTACGACGCATCTTCTTTGTAGTAGGAATTTGGAATGGCATTGGTGCTGAAATTACCCACCGTTTCCTGAATCGGTACGGTTGCACCCAGATTGTCGGGCCGCCAGGAATTGTAGAGGGCATCTTTGCTCTTGTTGGTGACGCCCTGCGCGTAGAAATCCGTCGTAAATCGGGCGTAATTGATCGCATCCCGGCCCTGAACGCCGTAAAAGAATCCGGCCAGATCAAACCCTTTATACGCCAGATTCAGGTTTAATCCGTAGGTGAATGTAGGGTTTGGATTCCCAAAGAAAACGCGATCGTTTGCATCAATTTTCCCATCACCGTTGGCATCTCTATATTTAAAACGGCCCGGTCCTGCACTCTGCTGCGTTGGCGATTTGGCCACATCATCTGCACTTTGAAACAGGCCGATTACGTCATACCCAAAATAAGCATTGATCGGATGACCGACGGCATTCCGGGTAAATACGCCCCCAATCCGGTTTTGCTCATTCAGCGGACTGTTATAATCGAAATACGTAATGCCATCCGCGATTTTGGTGATTTCGTTCGCATACGTTGTGAACGTTAGCGTCGCATCCAATTTTACGTCACTCAGATTAGCCCGCTGCGAAATCGCCAGATCGATACCGGTATTTTTCATGCTGCCTACATTGAAAAACGGAGGGTTTTGGGAGGCAATACCGCCCGCTGTGGCCAGTTGCTCAACGGTGTATAACAGATCGTTGGTCTTTTTCTGATACCAGTCGAAGCTAATGTCTGTTTTACCGCCGAATAATGTCGCATCGAATCCGATATTCGTCGACACGTTTGTCTCCCATTTTCCAGCCGAATTGCCAATAAACGACAGGTAGTAGCCAGCTTGTGGGTTGTTGTTTGTACCCGCAATATCATAGGCAGCGGCACTCCTGCTTGTAGCAAACTGGGTATATTGATTAGCTGGATTAATGCGCTGATTGCCCATCATTCCATAGCTTCCGCGCAGTTTTAAGTCCGTCAGCCAGAGCACATTTTTCAGGAACGACTCTTCCGAGATACGCCAGCCCGCCGAGACCGATGGGAAAACGGCGTAACGATTATCCGGACCAAAGCGTGACGAACCATCGCGCCGGACCGTTACACTAGCTAAATATTTGTTCTTATACTCATAGTCGACTTTGCCGAAGAGTGAAAATAACGACGCTGGTGTATTCGGAAAACCACTCACCAACTGATTCGCCGTGCCCGAACTGAGGGTAATGGCATTCTGATTCGTGTAGGTAAAATAGGTACTACGCGACCCCTCGATCCGATTACCCGCATCTTCCACTGCTTCCGTTCCGGCCAGCACCTGAAGGTTATGATCGCCAAACGTGTTTTTATAGCTTATCTGGTTGGTCCAGGTCCAGGATTGGTTTTTGAAAAATCCGACAGCCAGCGTTGGGTTCCGATTATTTTCAGACCCTTCGTACTCAATAGTCGGATAGTTGGTGTAGTCATTGGTGCCATACGAACCGCCAAAACTGGTTCGGGCTGTAAAATGCTTCAGGAAGTCGACTTCCAGGTACATGTTACCAAAAATGCCGAACGCGTTGGCGCGGTTATTTTTGATACGATCCCGGACCGCTACCGGGTTGTCGGCCGTACCTAAGCCATTTCCTTTTGTTCCGGCAAAATCACCCTCCCGAATAGTATAAACCGGAATAATGGGGAGAATATAGCGGGCCAGAGCCAGTTCGCTGGCTTCGGTATTGTTCGCTGCTCCATTGGCCTGTGTTGTGGATACCTGTAAGTTTTCGCCAATTCGGATGTTCTTTTTCAGGGTAAATTCCGTGTTAACACGGGCCGAATACCGCTTGTAAAAGTTATTGATGACGATCCCATCCTGATTAAAATAGTTGAAACTGAATAGGTATCGACTCTTGTCGGGTGCGCCACCCGAAACCGTGAGATTGTGGTTCGCGATCGGTGCATTGCGCGTCACTTCTTTCCACCAGTTTGTTCCCTGTTTATTTGCCTTCACAATAAGATAGGGCGCATAGGTCGAACTAGCCAGATTGGCGTAACTTAAATCATACAGGGCCGGATTTGCTGCCGGATCGCCTTCTTTAACACCAGACGCCGTACCCGCCAACAGATAATCGGGCAACACGGGCGTAGCTCCTTTGCCGTATTGAACGCTTTGCTGAGGCTGACCGGAGTTCTTAAGTGCTAACCATTGCAGATCGGCATACTCCTGTGGATTCAACATATTCGTCCATCCTTTGCCGGGATTCTGAACACCATAGGATACATCGTACGATACTTTCGCACTCCCCACTTTTCCTTTTTTGGTGGTTACGACAATAACGCCGTTTGACGCGCGAGCTCCGTAAATAGAAGCCGAAGCCGCATCTTTCAACACCTGCATTGATTCGACATCACCAGGGTTAATTCCGACCAGGGAGCCCGTTGGAACCCCATCCACGATGTACAATGGGTCATTCCCTGTGAACGAAGCAAATCCCCGAATCCGAACAGTCGACACACTACCAGGCTGATTATTGCTGATTACGGTAACTCCGGCTGCCCGACCTTGTAGCTGATTTTCAGCCGACGAAGCAGGTAATGCCTGTAAATCGCTCACCTTGACAATCGCTACCGACCCCGTAATATCTTTCTTCCGTTGCGACGAATACCCGGTTACGACGACTTCTTCCAGTGCTTTTGCATCATCGGAAAGCACGACGTCCAGCGTTGTCTGGGCATTTACCGGAATTTCCTGCTTTGTAAAGCCAATGAAGGAAAAAACCAGAATGGCATTCCCATCGGGTACGTTGATGGAATACTTTCCGGCTGCATCGGTAATCGTACCCGTCGATGACCCTTTAACTACCACACTGACGCCTGTGAGTGGTTCACCTTTAGCATCCGAAACCTTTCCCTTAACGGGAATTTCCAACCTATACCTACCAGAAAAAAATACCGTTTGCTGCGCGGCATTCCCTGTTTTCACTGGCAGAGAGGGACTTGCCGATACGGCACTAGTCATTAGAAAGACCGGCACCAGAATTGAATAGAGATTATTCATCATCACAGAAAATAGGGTTTAGGAAATAAATAGCGATCAAATCTTGATGACCAGACAGTCGATATCGAATCAACTGCGCACAGAATCAGAGCAGGCTTATCGTTTCAATAGCCTGTTAACTTTCTTGTACTGTGTCAGATTATTATTTCAATAGTGCAAATAGACAGCGATATAAGCCAACAAGCTACTCGTTTCGTATCAGCTTCCGATACGATTTTAACAGGCTATTAAAAACGCATTAACACTATTTTATAGAAGGGAAATGAACTTCGTTTCGACCCGGGAGGATGGGGTTAGGGCATACAAAAGCTCCCGCCATCAGTATAGGCGGTAAGCAAATTTGGCAACGAAGTAGTTATGAAGCTTTCTGAATGATAAATGAATACAGTAAATTATGGCTCACCAGAAACTAAAATTCGCTATCAATAGCGTAGGAATCAGTTAGCGAAGCGGCTGCGCTTTTACACCGTCAACGGTAATCTTAACCGGCGCGATCCCGCCTTTTTCATCGAAATACATGCGGTCGATGCAGGTTTCGCGGTGATTTCCATCGGTTTCAGTCAGTGGGCGACGGTGGTAAATAATGTACCAATCGTCGGTTCCGGGAAGTTGAATGACGGAGTGATGCCCAGCCCCTCTGGCAACGGTCGGGTCTTGCTGAAGAATTTTTCCCACGCGCTCAAACGGGCCAAAAGGTGATGACGAGGTCGCGTAGGCGACCGAGTAATTCGGCCCCGTCCAGCCCCCTTCCGACCACATGAAATAATAAATTCCCTTGCGCATAAACATGATAGGACCTTCCACATAGTTTTTTGGCGTTATTTCCCGATACGTGGTGCCATCGGGGAAAGGCAAAAATCCGGTAAAATCATCCTTCAGACGAGCCATGTTGCAGTGGCCCCAGCCACCGTAAATCAGATAGTATTGTCCGTCTTTGTCTTTGAAAACAAATTGATCGATGGGCTGAGCGCCATTATGAATTTGTCCGACCAACGGCTTGCCCAGATAATCCTTGAATGGTCCAGCCGGGTTGTCGGCGACGGCGACGCCAATCCCGCCCACTTCCTTTTTATCGTCGTGAATATCGTTGGCTCCGAAGAACAGGAAGTATTTGCCCTCTTTTTCCACAATAGCCGGTGCCCACATAGCCCGTTTCGCCCATTTAACTGCCGTTGAATCGAGAATACGGCTATGCTTTGTCCAGTTCACCAGATCCGGCGATGAAAACGCGTCGAAAAATACCTGCTGATTATAAGGGGCTGAATACGTGGGGTAAATCCAGTATTGCTTTCCAAAAATAACCCCTTCTGGATCGGCATACCAGCCCGGAAAAACAGGATTACCAGATGTTGTTTTGGCCGATTTCTGAGCCATACTGGTCAACAAAAAAAAGAATAAAAACGGCAGAATGAGCAAATAGCGTAGGCAATGCATAGCGCGTGGAAAAATGAATCGCGAGAAAACTTTCCTGTAAAAGTACACAGGTTTAACTACCTTTTAATAGCCAATTTGCTTTGTCTCTGAGTTGTTATGAAAACAAATACCACTTTGAATTAAATACTCAACACACATGAAACGATTATTTTTTGTCGCCGTCTTACTCCTGGCGACCCGCCTGACTCAGGCACAGAACGTGACCGTCAATAGCGAAACGAAACCTAACACCGACTTCAGCCGCTATAAAACGTACACCTGGGCCGTACAGGTAGATAACAAAGCGAATCAGAGTCGCTACTTCATGAACGATGCGAATCTGAAACGACAAGTACGCGATGCCGTTGGCTTTGCTATGGACGGACGAGGCTACAGATTGATGCGTCAAAACGCGGATCTCCTGGTTAACTTCCGCGTATTCGACAAACCAGCAACCATCAAAGGCTATGCCAGCACAGGTACCGACTATTTTGGCCCCGGCGAAGTACAAAGCCTAGGCGATGAACAGGATGTTAACGTACAGTCAGGAACGATCCTCATTAACCTCGTCGATACGAAAACCGATCAGGTCGTTTGGACAGGCTGGGCATCCGGTTTTACCACAAGCAACGGTTTCGCCAATCAGCAAGGCAAAATCCGGGAAGCCGTCAGCCTGATTTTCAACCAATTCTCTTCCCGCGCCGATAATTATTAATTAACAAACCACAGTATAAAACTAAAAAGCGCGTCACTCACAAGGTGATGCGCTTTTTTAGTTTTCGGGAATTTTAATTCAGCTGTAAGTATTACCAGATAGTTTCCAGAAAGGCAGATGCTTGAATGAGAGGATCATTCGTAATGAGTGGATTATCTATACTAAGAGCAGTTGCAGCAATTAATCGATCGTGTAGTTCAGGAATATCATTGATCTGAACACTCGACTCAATAATCTCTAAAGTTAAAGGCTGAAAATGATAGGAATCATACTGCTGAATGTAAAGCTTTAAATCAGCTAATGATACGTCAATGCGCCCTTTCCCTGATAAATAATTTACCTCTACAGCAACGATAGCTGGAATGATTATGGAACAAAGTCCAACGTCTGCTGTCTGAAAAATTTGCTTTACAGAAGGTGGAAGTCGACGCTTACTCAAATAGGATACAATAGCCATTGTATCGCTCACGTACTGATTCATTCTTTAGGGAACTGTTGATCAAAATCCTTGAATTCGTCTTCCAGATGTTGACGTTCGTGAGCATCCAGCAGATGTAATTCCTGACGGATTTCCTGCAAATCATAAGGTTGCTGTTGCAAAGCACGACGACGGATAAATAGAACAAAATCTGCAACTTCGCTTAAATATTGCTGTGGCAGACCTTTTATACCTTCAGTAATGAGTTGCTCTAAATCAAGGGAAGCATTCATACTATTATGCAATTGATTATTGGCAAGATAACGAAATTTTAAGATGTTTTGTACGTCATTCGACTACTACTATGAGAACACTAACTGTAACTGAAGCAGAATACGCTGGCGACCATCGGTTACGCCTAAGTTTCTCTGAGGGGACTACACAAGTGGTTGATTTTGGGTCATTTCTACAAAATTATCCTCATCCTCAACACAATAAATATTGGCGTTTATCAAACTTCCAGCGATTCCGAATTGAGAGAGGTAGTGTCGTCTGGGGAAAAGACTGGGATCTTATTTTTCCCATCTTGCAGTTGCATCAGGGAAGCATAAACTCAACCGTTTATTAATTGATGCGCCAGCTACTTCTTAAATCGTTCCTGCATATGCCACGAAAACTCTCTATTTTCGGATAGTGCATTTCGCTAAACGGTAATCGGATTGACCGACCATGAAACTGCTTTAAGTTGTAAGGGCTCGCTACGTTATCGGCTAAAGAAGGAGACACCACTACCCGTAATTGTTCATTTATCCCGATCATGCCCTTATCGAAAGCGGTATGCAAGTTCGGACAAAGCGCAATACCGTTTGTGACTTTATCGTCTCCAGAAATGCTGATGGGTACAATGTGACAAGCTTCTACTAACGAAGACCCATCTACAGAAATCACTTTCATACCCGAAATAGCACAGGTAAAATCATAAACCTTGGGTACTAATCTCTTGAATAAACCTCCACGTACGAAACGGATTTCTTCATCATCTGTCGGCTGTAGTAATGCGTATGGGCTTGTTTTTTCACTCAGCAAGTACGCTTCCAAATCATTTACATAACTACGTCCAGCATTTTTAACTCGCAAAAATTCAGCTTTTGTATCTGAAAAATAATAATTGAGCAAGGTATTTCTCAGAGCTAAACGAGCATAGTCATTCCGTAGCAAATCGTACAACCCATCCGCGAAATAACCGAAATCAAGTCGGTCACTAAGCGTTTGGACACTTCGGATATGCGTGTCTATCGAATAGCCTGCTTTCGGTTTAAGAAACCAGAATCCATCACTTTGCAAATAAAAAAATGGTTGGGTAAAATCGTCTTTATGAGTTGTTTTGACCAGTAATGAAAAATTCTCCTTAAACGTCGCCACTAATTCAGGCGTAATAACCACACAGTTGTCGATAACAATTCTATTATCAATTAATTCGATAAGTGTAAGAAGAAATATGGGCTTATGAGGAGCTTTCCCATACCGTGTACCACCTTGTTTGAGTTTGGTAAATTTTCGAGTGTAAGTGGCTAAATGAGATTGGTCAGATGAGGTTGGCATAAAATGCAAAATTTCAAGATAAAGGCAATTTGGCTTTTATTCTTTTGCCTACATCCCCTTTTCGCCGTATTTTTATCGGTTTACAACCTAATTGGTCCTCTGAATGAAAACACAATTTCTTACTGCAGCTTTATTGCTGCCCGTACTTGCACTTGCCCAACCGAAAGCAAAGAAAGCGGCTGCGCCATCCGTAGATCCAGACAAACAAACTATCCTGGCTGACCTGGATAAGCGGTTTCCTGAATATGCCGGAATCTCCAAACAAATCTGGAATTTCGCGGAAATGGGCTACATGGAAGAGAAAAGTTCGGCACTATTAGAAGAGCAACTCAAGAAAGAAGGTTTTGATGTGAAAACTGGTGTAGCGGGGATTCCAACGGCATTTGTCGCTACCTATGGTTCGGGAAAACCTGTTATCGGAATCTTAGGCGAGTACGACGCGTTACCTGGTCTTGCTACAGAAGCCAAGCCTGAATTTACGCCTATAGCCGGGCAAAAAGCGGGGCATGGTTGTGGACATAATCTGTTCGGAACGGCCTCAGTAGCCGCAGCGACGGAAATTAAAGATTGGCTCAAAAAGTCGGGGCATTCGGGAACGGTTAAAATATACGGTTGCCCAGCAGAAGAAGGTGGATCGGCCAAGGTTTACATGGTGCGTGAAGGGCTGTTCAATGATGTCGACGTAGTGTTGCACTGGCATCCAGGCTCCGCCAATTCAGCTGATGCGGGAACATCGCTGGCGAATAAAAATGCGAAATTCCGGTTCAAAGGGATTGCTGCTCACGCGGCCGCAGCGCCTGATAAGGGCCGATCGGCTTTAGATGGTGTCGAAGCGATGGATTTTATGGTCAATATGATGCGGGAACATATTCCGTCGGATACGCGCATTCACTACGTTATTACACGTGGAGGTGAAGCACCAAACGTAGTTCCGGCTTATGCAGAAGTGTATTATTATGCCCGTCATAAAGATCGTGACGTTCTGCAAAGCGTCTGGAAACGAATCGAAAATGCGGCCGAAGGAGCTGCTAAGGGAACAGGTACACAGGTCACCTGGGAAGTTCTGGGCGGTGTTTTCAATCTGCTTCCCAACGTGACGCTGGCCGAAGTAATGCACCAGAATCTGAAAACCGTTGGTGGTGTAAACTATACGCCGGAAGAAACCGCATTTGCCAGGAAGATTAGCGAAACCTTCGACAAGAAAGTACCTATTGAAGAAGCGGCTACCATAAAAGACTTCCGCGATGCATCGGACAATCCAGTTAGTGGTGGTTCGACCGATGTTGGTGATGTAAGCTGGACAGTTCCAACCGTTGGTTTATCTACCGCAACCTGGGTGCCGGGTTCGTCGGCGCATAGCTGGCAATCGACAGCCGCCAGTGGTATGAGTATTGGGCAGAAAGGAATGCTGGTAGCTGCTAAAACATTAGCTCTGACCGCCCTTGATTTATTCAAAACCCCGACCCTTATCGAGAAAGCCACTGCCGAATGGAAGCAGAAACGTGGTGCTGATTTCAAATACGAAGCCCTCCTCGGCGACCGCAAACCGGCACTTGACTACCGGAAATAATGAGAGAATGAGCGAATTAGTGAATGAGTGAATAGTCGGGTTTCACCAAAGTAGCTACCTTTGCGAAAAATCAATTGGGAATGAGTGAATGAGCGAGTGAATGAATAGAAGGTTGCGCCAGCTATTCACTCATTCGCTCATTCACTCTTTCGCTCATTAAATCCATGCTTCGAACGCATACTTGCGGGGAACTCCGCCTTACTGACAACAACAAAACCGCATCATTGACCGGTTGGGTACAAACCATTCGTGACAAAGGAGGGGTTCTCTGGATCGATCTCCGCGACCGCTATGGTATCACACAACTCCTGCTCGAAGATGGCCAGACCGCTCCTGAACTCTTCACGATTGCCCGTTCACTTGGTCGCGAGTTTGTCCTGAAAGCAACCGGGACGGTCATTGAGCGAAAATCAAAAAACCCCAACCTGCCCACGGGCGATATTGAAATTAAGGTTACGGCGCTGGAAGTATTGAATCCAGCCAAGTTACCCCCTTTCCTGATTGAAGATGATACCGACGGTGGAGACGATCTCCGCATGAAATATCGATACCTCGATTTACGTCGGAATCCGGTTCGTCGAAATCTGGAACTGCGTCATCGGATGGCTCAGCAAACGCGGCTGTACATGGATGGGCAAAATTTCATCGAGGTCGAAACGCCGGTTCTAATTAAATCGACGCCCGAAGGTGCGCGCGATTTTGTTGTACCTAGCCGGATGAATCCGGGTGAGTTTTACGCGTTGCCCCAATCGCCACAGACATTTAAGCAATTGCTGATGGTATCTGGTTTTGACCGGTATTATCAGATTGTCAAGTGTTTCCGCGACGAAGACCTCCGTGCCGACCGTCAGCCTGAGTTTACGCAAATTGACTGCGAGATGTCGTTTGTGGAGCAGGAAGATATTCTGAACATGTTCGAAGGACTGATCCGGCACTTGTTCAAAGCGGTAAAAGGTATTGATCTGGCCGAAGTGCCTCGTATGACCTACGCCGATGCGATGAAATTCTACGGTTCCGATAAACCCGATACCCGCTTCGATATGAAGTTTGTGGAGCTGAAAGGTACGTTCGATACTGTCGATATGACTTCGGGCAAAGGGTTCGGCGTATTCGATTCGGCTGAATTGGTGGTGGGCATCAATGCACCCGGTTGCGCACACTATACCCGCAAGCAGATGGATGAATTGACCGAATGGGTAAAACGTCCGCAAATTGGGGCAAAAGGACTGATTTATGTTCGGTATAACGAAGATGGTACACTCAAATCATCGGTCGATAAATTCTATTCGGAAGACGATTTAAGAGGTTGGGCAACACATTTTATGGCCAAACCCGGCGACCTGATGTTGATTATTTCGGGCGATGCGGCCAAAGCGCGCAAACAGTTGAGTGAACTGCGTCTGGAAATGGGTAGTCGATTGGGTTTCCGCGATCCGGCCGTATTTAGTAGCCTTTGGGTGCTTGATTTCCCATTGCTCGAATATGGCGAAGAGGAAGCCCGTTGGTTTGCCATGCACCATCCATTTACTTCACCAAAGCCAGAAGACATTCCACTACTGGATAGCGATTTAGGCTCTGTTCGGGCGAATGCTTACGATATGGTAATCAACGGTACCGAGGTGGGCGGTGGTTCGATTCGGATTTTCAACCGGGAGTTACAGGCTCGTATGTTTAGCATTCTGGGCTTTTCGGATGAAGAAGCAAAAGCACAGTTTGGCTTCCTGATGGATGCGTTTGAATACGGCGCTCCTCCCCACGGCGGTATCGCTTTCGGTTTCGATCGATTGTGCTCAATTTTCGGTGGAGAAAATTCGATCCGCGATTTCATCGCATTCCCGAAAAATAACTCAGGACGCGATGTGATGATTGATTCACCTTCTACCATTTCGCAAGGTCAGCTGGACGAGCTGAAAATTGCAACGGTAGCAAAATGAGTTAATCTTTGTCATCCTGACCAAAGGGAAGGATCTTAGGGTTTCCTACCTCTCGATTGGGGAAGATTTGAGATCCTTCCCTTTGGTCAGGATGACAAAAAATTGATAAATAGCTTTACCATACATTAGCTAGTCAAACTCCCACTTACTGACCCACGGATCGTGGGTTTGTTTTTGAAACAGCTTTAGTTTCTCCTGCATTCGCTTCAGTGTCGTCTGATACTTCGGATTTGCTGCCAGATTATGCACTTCGTCGGGATCGGTTTGGAGATCGTATAATTCAAATTGGGGTCGGTTTAGAAACGCTGATACAGATCGTTTACCGTAATTCTTCGCAGCCGTTTTCCGTATATCCTGCCAGGTGTATGAATTATATAGGTCGAGTGCCATTGGGAAGGGTACGCCATTAGCAACGTTGTATATCAGTTTGTAGCGTCGCTCGCGTAGTACGCGCATGGGATAATACATAGTAATTTCATGCAGCGAGTGTGAGGCATACACTTCATCCCAACCCGAAACGGCTTCTTTTTCAGTAATTTCTTTGAACGAACGGCCCTGCCGGGCAACGCCTTTGACGCCTGCAAAATCCAGTAACGTTGGCGTTATATCGACCCAGGAAATCATAGCCTCCTGCACAAAGTTCTTCTTTTGCGATTTCGGTGGTTTTACCAGGCAAGGTAATCGCATTCCTGGTTCATATAGGGTCGTTTTGGCACCTGGAAACAGGGCAGTACGATAATACGGTAATTATCTGATAGATAGATAATTACCGTATTATCGTACTGCCCTGTTTCTTTCAGGTAGTCAATCAATCGACCAACGCCCTGATCAAGTCGGTTAATCGATTCGTAATATTGAGCTAATTCAGTTCGACAGGCTTTCGTATCGGGCAAATAAGGGGGAACCAGAACGTCGCGAGGCTGATAGAAAATGTCTTTTACCTGGGCATACCCGCCAGGCTTATTCCCAAACAAATTCGGTTTTGTTCCATCAAAAATTGGTGTTCCATCCGGTGCAACGTTATTGCTACGATGCGGATCATCAGTAGCGAAATAGAGAAAAAATGGCTTAACGTTCTCTGGCGTCACTA
Organism: Spirosoma harenae; assembly: GCF_054776975.1. Taxonomy (NCBI): domain Bacteria; kingdom Pseudomonadati; phylum Bacteroidota; class Cytophagia; order Cytophagales; family Cytophagaceae; genus Spirosoma; species Spirosoma harenae. The sequence goes on from NZ_BAAHBD010000031.1 coordinate 406,635, forward strand.
ACTTCTCAGCGATAAAGCCATAACAAGCCCGCGCCATTTCAACCGGACTCCGACCAATCGAGGCCGGATCGTTTACACCTCCCGCTCCTAACACTTTCTGAAAGTGATATGCCATTTCGGGCGCCACATGCAGTTTGCCAATTCGAGCCGTTCGATAGCCAGCCTGTTCGAGTAAAACGGGCAACGATCTTACGGTATCAAACGAGCTGAAATGATGCTCCTGATGCTGCAATCCATACATACCATTGGCATGATTATGAAGTCCGGTCAGCAAAACTGACCGGCTGGGGCTGCAGCTGGCCGTTGTACAAAAAGCGTGCGAGAATCGTACGCCGTCGGCTGCTAACTCGTCGATATGCGGAGTTTTAATGGCCGAATTACCATAACATCCAACCGTTTCACGCCCATGATCGTCGGCTACAATCAGCACAATATTTGGGCGATCATCTGCTAATTTATAGCTGGACAAGCTGTTTCTGGGCCAATAATCGCCTTCTAAAATCCCGGCCAAAAAGCTCAAAATGCCAATAAAGGCGAATCTGACAGTATAACTCATAGCAATAGGCGAATTCGAGTACCAATAATAACCTTTTCATCACACCATCGCTACAACTACCTCAAGAAGTGAACCGACAGGTTTCATAGATTATTTACCAGGTATAGCATCCTGTGAAAGATTCTCCATCAAAAAAATATATACTGGGGAGCGTATTATAGGCACAAATTTTGTCTTCCCATTACCTATCCCTTCCATTATATGCTTATAGTATGATTTGTTCTTTACGATGGCTAATTCTCGTTTTACTGGGAATAGGATTACTTCCGTCAACATCATTGTATGCGCAACTAACCATTACCAGCCCGGTCTCCCGAATGGTTTTTCAGCGCAACTTAGCCAATGAAGCGGCTGTTTTGGTGGCGGGTATGGGCCCTGCCAATGCCACATTGATAGAAGCCCGTTTTGTGCCGTTGATTGCGGGACAAGGTACCGCCACCAACTGGACGAAGTTAAATTTTATATCAGGCACCCCAGCTTTTCAAGGAAAAGTGACCGTGTCGGCTGGATGGTATCGTTTGGATGTCAGAGCCAAAGCAGGTGCCGCACTACTTACCCAAACACAGGTTGGCCGAGTTGGTGTTGGAGAAGTATTCGTTGTAGCCGGTCAGTCGAACGCATCGGGTGGTTTTTTGCGAGCCAGTAACTCTGTCGAAGATCGGGTTTCCTGTCTCGACTTTCGGCAGGATAGTATTAGTGATCAGATGTTACCCCTTCGGTTTAGTCCAGCCAGTTATGGCAGTGCGATTGGACCGGGACAGCCGCCCCATTTGTGGAGTACACTGGGCGACATACTTGTTCAACGCTTAAATGTACCGGTCTTATTTTTTGGAGCCGCTTTAGGAGGCAGCAGCAGCACAGAATGGAAACAGGGAGCTATTGGAAACCTGGGGAATACGACTAATTCACAAGTATACAGACGGCTTGGCGAGGTTCTGTTACACTATCTTCCCCGAACGGGTGCCCGAGCCGTGCTTTGGCATCAGGGAGAGACGGATACCTATTACGGCGTCAATAATCAGACGTATTATAACAACGTCAATACGGTCATTCAGAAAAGCCGTCAGCAAGTAAGCCCTCAACCGCTTGCCTGGATGGTCTCGCGAGTAAGTTATAATAACTACATGACGAGTCCAGGTATTATTACGGCTCAGAATCAACTCATTGCCGACCTAACAAATATATTTCCAGGGCCTGCCTCCGATAGCATTGTTGGTCCCGACAATCGACCCGACAACGTTCACCTGAAGGGAGCGGGACTAGTAAAATTTATAAATAGCTGGAATCAGGCGCTTACGGCCGATTTCTTTCAGCATGCCATTCCTTACGTACCAACGGGCGATTCGGTAACCTTAATTACAAGTGGCTATACGTTACCACTCGTTCGTAAACAAGGCGATACTCTTGCCGTTGCCTCATTACGATCTAACCCATACAACGCTGGTAATCAATATGTTGCACAGATCATACGAGCGGCTGATGGAGTAGTTGTTTACGAGTCATCCCCTTCCCTCGACAATCCAATCCTGGTCAAAATACCCAATAACCTACCAGATGGCCAGTATCGCCTTCGAACTCGATCAACAAATCCGGTGCTACTTAGTACACTAGGCGAACCATTTACTGTACAACAATCTGCTTCGCCCAGTGCTCTGACGCGTATAGTCCGCCAACCAATTCCTGGTGGGACACCTTTTCCTGAGATAAAACGCTTTACGTATCGCTACGAACCCGGTACTCATGGTTTTTTTGCGATGATTGAATCATCGGTTCCTGTTGAAATGCGTTTGGAGCGCATTGATGGCGGTAGCTTTACCGATTCAGGATGGTATGTTGTCCCGCCGAGTTATCAGGCTCCTAATTATGATGAATTTGCCAATTTCAACTACATCCGAAATTACCCGCCAACGATTCCTGGGGTCGATGGTGTAAGCCCTGGCCGATATCGATACTCCGTACGGCGGCAAGGCGACACAGGGCAGGGATTATGGTACGACGTTGAGTTTTTAGATATGCGTACCATTCTATACGAAAACGAACAGATTCCAACGGCTCCCCCTTTGGTCACTATTACAGATTTACCATTACCCGTTAACTGCCAGACCAGGAGCATAAATGTATCCGTTGAGGTATCGGAAGGTACGATAGGTAATAATAATACGTATAGCGTCCGCATATCCGATTCGACGGGCTCATTTGCATCCGAAACCATTATTGGTAGTGGCCATACAAGTCCTATCACGGCTACAATACCGGCAAATTTACCGTCTGGGAACAATTACCGTCTACGAGTTGTGGCTTCAGATCCAGCTGTTGCCAGTCAGCCAAGTCAACCCTTTGCCGTTTGCAGTTATGCCGACTTATCGATGTCGATGAGGCTTAGTAATCGTGTACCAGCGGTCAATGAACCCATCACACTCACGCTAGTATTAACCAACGATGGCCCCCAGTCGACCAGTGGCGTTACTGCCCAAAGTCGATTACCGACTGGAATCGAATTTGTTGATGCGCCGAACTCAGCCGTCAGTGCAGCGAATAACATCGTCAGTATCCAGGCGGGCTCCATCCCACCCTGGAGCAGTATACCTTTTGAATTTCGTATTAAAGCCAACCAGAACGGTCATTTTGCTACCTCCGCTCAAATAATGACCAGCAGTCAAAACGACCCCGATAGCCAACCCGGATCGGGCACAGGCGACGGACAGGACGATACGGCCATAGTCGATATGAGGACGTTAGAGGCTAATGAGACTGGCGAACAAGTGATTTCACCGAATCCGAATCAGGTTCCTTTACCACCTGTGATCGGCTATCAGATTCCTACCGACCCAGCCAAAGCTGATTTAAGTTTGACGATTAAAAGCGACAAACTGGCCGTTGGGGCAAATCAGGTAATTAAATGCAACCTCATTGTAGCGAATCGGGGTGGTGCAAACGCGACTAACGTTATCCTGAGTACGCTTCTGCCCAGCGGCTGGCAACCAACAGTTACCACTGGCCTAACGGTAACTGGTCAAACGATAACCGCTAACATTGGTTCCGTTTCCGCCGGAAGTTCCGGCTCATTGACTTTGTTTATTCGGGTAACTAACTCAGGAACGATTCGGTCACAAATTATGAGCGTTAGTCCATCCGATTCTGATTCAACGCCAGCTAATGGCTATACAAATGGCGAAGATGATGAAGCGTCTGTTAGTATACGTACGATGTAGAGAGTGGTAGGGGCCTAGGGAAATTAACTACCCTCTGCCCCTACCAGTTTTATCTACTTCTTAACGATTTCTTCCAGAAAAGCCCGGAATTTTTCAGCAAACTCTGGTCGCTTAAGTGCGAATTCAACGGTTGTTTTCAGGAAGTCGAGTTTGTTGCCGATATCGTGGCGCTTTCCTTCGATGCAATGGGCGTAAAGATTCTCCCGTTTCAGCAACATAAGCATCGCGTCGGTTAACTGAATTTCATTGTTTTTACCCGCTGGCGTTTGCTCGAGCATGGTAAAAATTTCGGGCGTTAGAATATAGCGTCCGGCAATGGCTAAGTTCGACGGAGCATCTTTAATAGCAGGTTTCTCAACCAACGTATTCAGCTCCAGAATTCGATTGCTTAACGACTTCCCGCCAACAATTCCGTAGCGATTTACTTTATCATGCGGAACTTCTTCAACCGCAATCACCGAACCTCCATATTGCGCATAGGTATCGATCAATTGCTGCGTCACGGGAATCACCGAATCCATGATTGTATCGCCAAGCAATACAGCAAACGGCTCATTTCCAACGTGATGCCGAGCATATCGAATAGCATCGCCCAAGCCGTTCAGCTCACGTTGCCGAACGTAATGCAGGTTTGCCATATCCGACAATCGGCGCATTTCATCGAGCAACAACTGATCTTCTTTTTCTTCGAGCCGAACTTCGAGTTCGTAGTTCCGGTCGAAGTGATCTTCAATCGCTCGTTTGCCTTTTCCCGTAATAATCAGGATATCTTCAATCCCCGAATCAACGGCCTCCTGTACGACGTACTGAATCGTAGGGCGGTCGATAATGGGCAGCATTTCTTTGGGTTGCGCCTTGGTAGCAGGCAAAAACCGGGTTCCAAATCCGGCAGCAGGAATAACGGCTTTCTTAATCATTTTTGAATGATAGAATGATTGAGTGATAGAATAATTGAATTGATTCTTATGCTATTCAATCATTCTATCATTCACTCAGTCAAAATTAAACTACGTATGGCTTTATAACGCGGGCGTTAATTTTCTTTAGTTCAACAAAGAGTCGGTTGAGCATGGCATCGTCGCGGTAGATACCGATGATTGAGCCGCCCGAACCCGTAAATGAGGCCGAAGCTCCGCAGGCCCGAGCCGTTTCGATCAGACTTCGGTTTCGGGCGCTAATGTTATAAATCTGGGAACGCAGATCGAAATTACGATTGACAAGTTCGTTCAGAGCAGCCATATCGTGATTCAGCATGGCTTCGCGGCCCTGGCGAGCGACATCGGCAATGGCACTCATGGTCTCAACGACTACAGGTTCGCCTTTGAGCCAGCGCGCTCGTACATCGTTATGCACCTGCCCCGATTGTTTACCCAGATCCGTGTTGTAGGCAATGTATAATTTGGGCAACAATTTGGGCTCAAGTGGCTCGTATTCTCCATACCCCTGACGTTCCATCGTCGTCCGGTCGAAATCCATATAGACACAACCTTCATAACACTGAATAACCCGGTCTTGCAAACCCGCCGTAATACCCAACTCTTCCGCTTCGGTAGCCAGCACTAAATTTGGCAATATGGGTTGCGGTATTTCGACGTTATAAAACTGCATCAACGCCCGAAAGGTGGCCACAATAATGGCGCTGGAACCCGATAAACCAACCTGGCGGGGAATGGACGTATTATAGCGGATCGAAAAGTTCTGATTGGGCAACCGAATCTGCTGGCTTTCGCAATATTCAGCAAACTTCTTGATGGCGGCCTTCAACAGTGGAACGCCCCCATGATAACCAAGCGTACTGACCGAATCGCGCAGATGGTGCAAACTTCGAAATACGTTTGTATCCTGTAGTTGGGGTTCGATGTGCAGTTCGGGCGACTGATAAAGAGTTACCGATGCGCCAAAGTTGCGCACCGAAATGGCGATGGTTTTGCCAAAAAAGCCATCAGACGGGTTTCCAAGTAATCCCGCCCGGGCATAGGCACGAGTCTCGATGAGCAAAACAGTAGGGCAGAATTCTCGTCTGCCAGCTTAATCAAACAATGAAACGACAAGTTTACGAAAGAATTTTCAGTAAAAATTCCGTAGACAGACCGGTATCCAACAAAAAAGGCAACCAGATTTATTTTCTGGTCGCCTTTTTCAGAAAGCAACTGATCTATTACTGATTTTTGCTTATATCGGTTTTATCTTTTCCATCATAACCTACATTGTGAGGGTCATAACCTTCGTTCGGATTATCGCCCTCTTCCAGATAGGTAGCATCAGCCCGATGCAGCAGGGCATCATCCGATGGGTTCTCAGCCACTTCGCGCAGTTTCTCTGCTGCTTTATCGCTCATCATTTGGCCTTTTGGCTTTTCAGCAATAGCATCAGCATCGACGTCCCACTCCTGAAAACCGCCCAGGCTTTCGCCATGCGGTTCGCCAAAGCGGCCAACACCTTGATTGGCTTCTTTTGTATTTTGCATATCCTCCCTATTGTCCTGATCCATATCTATACCAGATGTGGACCCTCCAAAGGTGTTATTGCCAACTCCTTCCGACTCGCGGTCATAATCAGAATTGCCATGTTGATTGGGATCTTTTGAATAATATTCAGGATCAACTTTTTCGGGGTCGAATGGTGATATCGTTGCCATAGCGTTAAGTGTTTTTCTCTATAACCCGAAATCAGATGGAGTTGTTTTTTGGCAGAGGGCGTGGGGCTCAGGACATAGGGTAAAACTTTGCAGTCCAATACCTCCATCACTATACTTCCTGCCCTTCCCCCTCTATCCGCTGCCCCATACGTGCCAATTCCGCCAGCAACTGATCGTTGGTCTGCTGGAGTAAGGCGACTCGCTCATTGAGCTGAAAGAGCAGATATTCGACGTTCCGTAGGCGTTCTTCGGTCGTTATAGCGGCAGAAGGTGAATCCAGCACCTTAAACATCATCCCTTCTCCCCGTAGCAACCAGTCAGCGTTGATTTGCGGATAGGCAACCAGGATCTTTTCAAGCGTATCGAATCGGGGTTTTAGCCGACCATGCAGAATATGATACACTTTTTCCCCGCGACGCTCTCCTAACTGGCGCGCAAATTCCAGCACACTTATGTTAAGCGTATCAATAAGTTGCTGCAAACGTAAGTGGATGGTCATGTGGCAGAGAGCAGAGGGTTAATGATTAGGGGCCAGGCTATTCAACCCTATGCCCTCTGCCCTTTGCAATTTTACACAAAAAGACGTAAAAATCGTTAATAATAGCGAAAGAATAGTTTTGAAAATTACACAAAACTATGTATTTTTAAATCCTAAATGAAGTCGTAAAAAAAGGCAAAAGGGACCGCAAAATGGGTCCCCTGCTTGAACAGTAAACAACAAATACTAATGAACACACAAAAGAAAGACCAAATCGAGACAATTCAAAGCGGTACCCCCCTTAAACCGTATCAAAAAATTCACGAAGTAACCGGAGAGATAGTCAATAAATACAAATATCTGGAAGGACACCCCCGTCAATACCGGTTTGATGCGAAAGAAGGTGTGTTCAATATCAATGGTACAGAGAAGCTGGGCCGTACCCTCACCTTTCAGCCAATCGCCTGGCGAATTTTTACGGACAACATTTTGAACATGGGTACCAAAAACTGGGCGGAAATCTTTTTTATCGACCAGAACAATTGTGTATCTGCTATTCTTTTCCACGGCTATTCAGTCGATAACATCTTCCGCCTGATTGAGCCGCTTTATTACGATGATCTGACACTGGCCGATGTGGTGATTACCGCCGTTGCCGAAAAGAAAGAGTATACCAAAACGCAACCCAAAGGAGTTTACTACATTGCTACATTCTCCTACAAAATTGGCGATGCAACTCAAACCGCTGAACTGAAGCAATTTGCGCAGGATGTAAAAATCTTCCGCCAGGAAACCCTTACGGATATTGCCAACATCAAAACGGCAATGAATTACTACAATCCATTCCTGAGCCCTCTGGATGAGCCTGAACTGCTATCAGTAGGCTAATCATTTGTGTTGAGTCTGTTCAGGTGTAGCGGTTGAAAAATGGCTACACCTGAGCGTTTTTTTTACTGGTAACTCTCTTTTTATGGTGACTTCATCCGTCGTTGAAAAAATAGCTCCTCCGTTTAGCGCCCCCGGCGATTATTATCGGGCATTGATGCGTGTGTCAAATTCCGATCTGACCCGGTTGAAGGAAGAGCATTTAGGCTACTGGTCTGATCCATCGACTCGGTTTATTTCCGAAAAAACGAAAGTATTTGGTCGGGCCTTTCATCAGCACCTTCTCGAACCCGAATCGGTTGGAACGGTGCTGCAACAGTTGCAGCCTGATTTGCTCGAACCATTGAGCCAGTCTGGTATCGCAGATTTAGCTCCCGCACAAAGCAAGCAATTAGAAGCCCTGATGCAAACTATTCGGCAGGATACATTTTGTCGGCGGTATTTGCGGGCTTCCGAACGGGAGCGTATCGTTTTATCAACCGAGCTAACAACGGGAGTGGCCTGTAAAGCGCGTCTGGATATGGTTTACACCAGCCCCAAACGTCGAAACGCATTGGTTATTGATCTGAAAACAACCTCCGCCCGCACTCAGGCACAGTTTCTGGAGTCGTGCTATACCTACGATTACGATCGGCAGGCAGCTTTTTATATCGATAGCTTACGAAATGCTGACAATAGTGAATGGGCAACTACGCGCCAATTCAGATTTGTATTTATTGGGATTATGAAACAGAAACCTTACCGACTCTTTGCCGTCGACGCTTCGTCGATTCCCGGCTTTCTGGAGTATGGTCGGAAGAAGTATCGTTTCTGGCTCCGTAAATGGCGCGAAGAGCAGGAATCAACGCCATTGGTTACGCCTGCCTGGAGTATGATTGCTTAAAAACGAGTAAACAACCATCAACGTATGAACGCTTCGATAATTAACCTGGCTCCTACTCCGCTCAATTTCGATTGGGGAACGGATGGGCTAGTGCTTTGGATAGAAGAATTAGATAGTACGGATAGTTTGACCGGCCATATGAGCGATGTTATGGAACGGATTGGCTTCGCCATCGAACTGCAAACCGGCTGGGATCATCGTACGGATAGCAATACGATGCACCCTTTATATGGCTTTCGACTGCTCCTGCGCGATGCTTCAGGTTGCTGGAATGCTATCCAGACCGACGAAACAGGTCATTTCAAAAGCCTCGTACCCCTTCAGGAAATGGACTATGAAATTGCCTATGAAAAAGTAATGTGGATGGATTAATAAAACGTTTTCACGAAGACCTAAAGCCGAATCCTTTTTTAGATTCGGCTTTTCGTTTTAAGAAACGTGCAACCTTTAGTCTTCAGCCTGCATCTTTCAGGAAACAACATCGTTACTAAGCAAACGAAACTATGAAAATCCTGATTACTTCCCTTTTTGTTGCCCTCGTTGCCTTGTCGCCTTCTTTGGCACAAACAACTGTTGATGCGAAAGACATTATGGCAAAAATTAACCGAAAAGAAGCTGTTTCTTACCAAAATGCCACCATCACCGGCGACCTGGATCTAACCAGTTTGGCCAACCGAAAAGAAATTCGGGATGGTAACTGGGGGGATTCTCAGCATTATCTGAGCATTGTTGATGTACCTATGACGTTCAAAAACTGCACATTCAAAGGGAAGTTCCTTGGTTATCGAACAGACGATCAGGATGGTAAATTATTCCGAGTTAGCAATACGGTTTACAATACCGATTTTCCTGAGTCAGTAACGATTGAAGGCTGTACATTTGAAGACGACGCTACGTTTAAATATTCCCATTTCGATCAGAAGGCTGTTTTTACAAACAATACCTTCGAAGACGGCGCTCTATTTAAGTATGCGAAATTCAGAAACGCAGCCGATTTCGGTGGAACAACGTTTAAGCGATTTGCTGATTTCAAGTATACCCATTTCGACGAAGAATCTGTATTTCAGAAAGCCCGTTTCTCGGGCCAAGCCGATTTTAAATACACAAAGTTTGACGAAGGAACTGATTTTCAGCAAGCTCGTTTCACCGGCAATGCTGATTTTAAATACACCCATCTACCACGCGGCAGCAATTTCGATGAAACCCGGTTTGAGGGATCGACGGATTTTAAATACACTACACTCGCTGGCCGAAAATTTGTACCAAGCCGATACTAAATTAAAATCGAGCCGACAGTAAAAAGCGCGGTATAAATGGGTAACAGGAGGCAGAAAATCCTTGTTTTACCCATTTATACCGCGCTTCTCGTGTTACCTGAGAGGTTCAACAAAACCGGAAAGCTATTTTTTTGTTTACCAAAACGTTACACCAATCACCCTCAACGTTTTGAAGAAGTCAACAAAAATCCTGATCGGCCTTGTCGCTCTATTGATCATTGCCCGTTTGCTATTGCCGTACTTCGTATTGCGGTATGTTAATAAAACGCTGGCCGACATGGGGGGCGGCTACACAGGGCACGTCGATGATATTGGGATATCCCTTATTCGGGGCGCCTACCAACTTAACGACCTGCGCATTCGTAAAATCAACGGGAAGATAAAAGAACCCTTTCTGTACATCCCCAAAACTGATCTTTCCGTCGAATGGAAATCGCTATTTAAAGGTCGGCTGGTGAGTGAAGTAGAGTGCTACGAACCTGAAATCAATTTTGCCTTTAGTAGTGAAGAAGCCACCAATCAAACCGGTGCCGAAGTTGATTGGACAACTTATTTAAAGAAATTATTGCCGATTAACATCAACCGATTTGCCGTGATCAATGGCAAAGTCAATCTGACCAGCTTAATTACCCAACCCCGTGCCGATTTATCATTACATCGATTTCAGGGTGAAGTCCGAAACATTCGAAATGTAGAGGATCGTAGTAATAAGCTCCCTTCGCCGGTTGTTGCTTCGGGTGATGTACCAGGTTATGGAGGCACCATTAATTTCTCGGCAAATATGAATCTGCTGAAGATCGTCCCCGATTTTGATTACAATCTAAAATTCAATGATCTACAGTTAGTTAAGCTCAACAAACTCGCTCGCGCATATGCGAATGTCGACTTTGAACGGGGTACAGTAAGCGTATTTAGTGAGATGGCCATGCTCGATAAGAAGCTGAATGGCTATATCAAACCGCTCACGAAAGACATGCTGATTTTCAAAGTCAATGAGCATGAAAATCGGTCCGTTGGCAAATTCTTCACTGAATTACTGGCACAAGCAGGTACAGCCATTCTTAAAAATCAGAAGCACGATCAGGTCGCTACCCGTATTCCGTTGAATGGTACTTACGATAACATTCAAACAGCGGTCTGGCCCACGATTTTCGGGTTGTTACGCAATGCCTATGTCGAAGCTTTCCAAAAGAACTTTGATAATAACATTACCCTGAATGATGCTATCAAAAGCATCAAAGAGGATTACAAAGCTAAACGCGAGGAGAAAAAAGCCGAACGAAAACAAGCACGGGCCAAACGCAAAGCGGAACGGCAAGAGAAACGAAAAGAACGAAAAGCCGAACGGGAAAAGAAGAAAAAGGAAGGCAAATAGCCTGTTTTTGTCCTAACGACGACGGGAGAAATCTCGAGCTTGACTAATAACGTTGAGATTTTTCCTGTCGTTAGTAGGACAAATACACCATTCCATTAGCATTTATTCAAAAGACTTCAACCTTCACTAGTATCACCGCACCGTATCAACTTTGGTAGCTCCTCCGCGACGGAGTGAATCGGGTCGTAAGCGAGGTTGCTTTCGTTTTCCGGGCGATGTAGAGTCTGGCAGCGGTTTCTCAGTATTTCTCTTAGTTGGGCGGGTGACCGGTCGCGATGGGGTCGGTTGCTGATTGATGATTAAATCCGGTTCTACTGTCGATCGCGAAAGAGATACTCCCCATACATTTCCGCAAACGATACTGCTCAATAGACTACCGACAAAAAAGATTCGTTTCATAACGTTGACTAGCTTGTGTCACTATCTAACGATCAGCAGCCGTATTCGGTTATGGAATTTGGCCAGTCCGTGCATCTTCATACGTAAGCAGACAACAGCCTATGTTTCTGAAACTGTTTCGTAAACCTAAATCCACATCTGATCGTACCCGAACCGAATCAGCCAGCCTGGTCGCGGCTTACCGCGCCACGGGCGATCTGACCATTTTGGGCGAGCTCTACGAGCAGCACATGGAATTAATCTATGCGGTTTGCTACAATTACCTGCGCGACGAAGAGGAAGCTAAAGATGCGGTCATGAATCTGTTTGAGCAGTTAATTACGGATTTGCGTCGGCATGATGTACAGCAATTTGGTCCGTGGCTGCATAGTGTGGCTCGAAATTATTGCCTGATGCAGTTGCGAAAACATCAGTCGCACCCAACAGTAGCCCTGATCAATCAGACTGAAGCCGATCCGACGGATGAGCCCATTGGCCAACTGGCTAGCGATGATAACGATATGATCGAGCTGGAAGAAGATCTGACGCGGATGGAAGCCTATTTATCAAACTTACCCATTGAACAAAAAACCTGTCTGACACTCTTCTATTTAGAACGAAAGTCGTATACTGAAGTAGCCGAGCTGACAGGCTACGATTTAAAACAAGTGAAAAGTTATTTGCAAAATGGTCGGCGAAATTTGAAAATTTGTATGAGTAAATAATTCCTATGAGCGACCAACTAACATTCGATGAATTACGGGCTTACCAGTCGGGACGACTGAGCGGAGCAGCACGACATCGTGTTGAGCGACTCCTATTGGAAGATCCGTTTTATGCGGATGCGCTGGCAGGCCTGGAAGCTATGCAACAGACCGCCACAAGTCAGATGACCGATCAAATAGCCGATCTTCGGGATACGCTGCATCAGCGGATTCATGAGTCGGCTAATCGGAAGCGTCTGTGGCCCCTCTGGATTGCTACGACTACGGCCGCCATTCTGTTCATGCTGGCGATGGCTATTTATTTTATCTTTTTTGCGCCTAAATATTCGCAGAAATCCAAACCCGTAACTCCCCAGAAAACCACTTCAGTCATTCATCAAAATGCCGATCAACTTCTAAGAATTGATCGGCACGAGTGCCCAACAAGGCATACATACAAAGCATAAGAATCAACTAGTGTATACGTCAGTACACGGTTACAATCTTCGACATATTGTTGGTTTCGTCAAGTTCGTCGATATAATTCGGCCCATCGGCGGAGAACACCAGTTCCTCGTTGGCACCAGTCCGATATTCTCTCCGAATCCAGATATATGTACTAGGGTCGGCTGTTGAGGACGGGGCCACCCATAAATCGCCCGGCGCCAGATTGGAAGAGCGTCTGAAACTCCGAAGGTAGCGCAGACTATACGTAACAGTAGTACCAATAATAGCGCGAGTTCGATGATACACGTAAATATCCGTCGGCTTAGAGAGTTCAGTACCTACGTTGGTCTCGATCAGGTGCACCACGTACACGCGCCCACCGGTCCCGTCGCCGTACGAACCTCCGCTAAAGGATGCCTTAAAAATTTTCAGATCAGGTTTTCCCGAAGTCCGTGCCCCTGAATGCGACACAACGGGATCAACGCCTTCTACCCCTTTCTCAGAACAACTGCTCATAAGCAGCGTAATAGCTATCGATAACGCGAGACTGATGATGTTTTTCATTTTTTTGCTGATTAATTGAGGAAATACCGTAATCTCAAAACTCTGTTGGTATGTGGAAAGAATTCCGTTTTTTAGGTGAGGTAAAAGTAGGCTGCTATCATTCCTGAAAGCAATACCTATTTTGGGTATTTTACGGGCTTTCTATTTGTCTTCCAGCCTGTTCCATTGGTTGTCAACAAACAGCAATACGATCCTCATGTCGAATTCATCCGATACTGATCACTCATTTTCGCATTTTCATGGTGATTTTGTACGCATTTGGCACGAGATGAATCAAACCACTGCCGACGAGCCAATTAATACCAAATACGCCGAACTGTCGAAGATTATGGGCCAGTATGCAGCCCTCAATAATCAGTTTATTTCTATCTTCAATACAAAAGCGCAACGTGTGTTGTACATGAGCGACAATTATCTGAATGTAATGGGGTACAGCTGTACCGAAGACGATTACAAACGATGGTCGGTCGTTTATTGGATGCGTGATCTGCCGTTAGCCCAAAGCTGGTTTTTTATGCAGATGACGTTGTTTTTCAAAAATACGGTTCAGAAAAAACTGTGTGATGCGGCAGAGCATAAGTCCTTAAGTTGGTATATGCACAATTTCCTTTTGAATCCGCCCGGTTCGCACCTGCATCACATTAGCCTCGTCGGAAATGCATTAGAATTATTACCGGACGGAAGCATGTTAATTATGTTGTTGATTATCAAAGACGTAAGCGGCCTAATAAAAGAAGATGGAGCGTGGTGGGCCGAATTTTGCATTAACGGAATCGAGAAATACTCTTTCCATCAGGATCACAAGAAGTTTGAGAAAGGCAGTATCTTGTCGGATCGGGAACAGGAAATTCTACACTGCATCAACGGTGGTTTAGAGACAAAACAGATTGCTGAAAAACTGTTCATCAGTCCACATACGGTCGATACTCACCGCAAAAACATGCTTGAACGTACTGGCGCCAAAAACATATCGACGCTGATCCAGATTTGCCAGATGGGAAAAATTATTGACTAGTTTTTTATGCCTATGAAGCATTACATTTCTACGCTATTTCTCATCTGTTTTACCCTGGTAAATGGCTTTGGGCAGGCTGCCTGGCCTCCAACTTATCCAATCATTTCCGATACAGCATACTGGCAGAAACTTAGCCCTGCCTACTGGCAAATTCTTGAGGACAAATCCGACAAATGGGCGTTGGATGACATTATAAAACGAGCGGACCAATTTCGTTATCAGAACGATAAAAATAGACTCGATACAATTTCTCACACGTACTGGTTTCGCTATCGGATTAAAAATAAAATGCCTCGGGAAGCGCGTATCAATCTAAACTCCGTGTCGGATTATGATGATTTTTACGTGTCTGATTCCAGTAAAACGTGGAAGCATTATCAAACAGGTTCGCTAAGCGACTGGGACAAGAAGGATGGGTTTAAAGGGGCTGATATTATTCCAATTGTGCTGCAACCGCAGGACGAACTGACTATTTATCAACGCATTCACAACCAGAAACCGGGGCTGGACGAGAAATTTGAGATTGCGCTAACAGGTACTGATTCGGTTGTTAAAAAATATTATGTTGATTATGTAGACAGGCGACTTTTCTTGTATGCGTTTTCTCATTTGGAAGAAGCGCTAATGATTGGCATTCTGCTTATTACGGCCGTTTTCAATCTGTTTTTTTACGCCACGGTCAAAGAAAAAATGTATCTGCATTTTTCGCTCTTTTTGTTATTTCTGGCGTTCAATCGAACAACGAACATTGCAATTTCGTATGCAAACTGGGGTCGTCGAGACCTGCTTGATAATCTTCCTTTATTCTACTCGGCCTGGATATTTATTACCTATTTTTTGATTCAATTTTTTCGTCATGCACTTAAAACATTTGCGACCTTTCCGAAATGGGATAAGTTTTTTGTCGGACTAATGATTTTGCTGATTTTGAATCAGGTATTATCCATTGCGTACCAGGTAAAAATAATTCCTATTCGACTAGCCATTCCAGAAGCGCAAGGTCTTCTCCTATTTGGCTCTTTGCTGGTCACCCTGCTGTTGTACAACAAGCGCCGTGATGCTTTTTATCTGACATTTATGGCCGCTTCTTTACCCTACATCCTGCTGAATTTGTCGTTTACGGCCTTGATGTTTAGCCGTCAGTTTCGATTCAATTTCAGAGAGTGGGAATTAGGTTGCATCATTTGGTTAGTTGTCTTGTTTGCGTTTAATCTGTTTCTGCGTTTCAATAACCTGCAAAAAGAAAATGCGCAGAAAAGCATTGATAATGAACGATTAGCGAAAGAGAAAGAAATAGAGCGTAATCAATTGATTGCTGCCCAAAACGAAACCCTTGAGATCGAGGTTGCCAGGCGTACTGCCGAACTGGAACAATCATTAGCGCAACTCAAAACTACCCAAAGTCAATTAATTCAGTCGGAGAAACTGGCGTCATTGGGTGAACTGACAGCAGGCATCGCTCATGAGATTCAGAATCCGCTCAATTTCGTCAACAACTTCTCCGAAGTATCTGCCGAACTGGTAGATGAAATGCATGAAGAACTGGCCAAAGGTGATCTCGAAGAAGTGCGAGCGATTGCCGATGACGTTAAACAAAATCTACAGCGTATTAATCATCATGGCAAACGAGCGGATAGTATTGTCAAAGGAATGCTGGAACATTCCCGAGCTTCAACGGGGCAGAAAGAGCCCACTGATTTGCATGCTTTAACCGAAGAATATTTGCGATTAGCCTACCATAGTCTGCTCGCAAAAAATAAACTCGTTACCTGCGAGCTGGTAACTGACTTTGATTCTACTTTACCAGACGTACCCGTTGTGGCTCAGGACTTTGGCAGAGTATTACTGAATCTATTCAATAACGCTTTTTACGCGGTCGAGGAAAGGGCGCGGAGCATAGGGCCTGGGGTAGAGTACCAACCTACAGTTTGGGTGAGTACGGATCAGGTTAATGGACAGGTGATAATTCGAGTGCGAGACAATGGACCCGGAATGCCCGATAGTATAAAAGCTAAAATATTCCAGCCCTTTTTCACCACAAAGCCAACCGGACAGGGTACTGGATTAGGCCTTTCCCTAAGCTATGACATTATTACCAAAGGACATAATGGTTCACTTCTGGTACAGAGTCAGCCGGGAGAAGGTACTCAATTTACCATCGAACTGCCTGTTTAGTAGCCTCAGTTTTGATTTGTTCAGGCTCATCTGTTTGTAACTTCTGTCAGATGGTAACAAGATTGAATGCCAACCAAGGCAAAAAATCTGCTCGAAATAGCCGAAGTATGGTGCAATTGTAAAACATTTGCAGAGCGTCAGACGTTAACCCGGCATATCAACCCATTGATTTTTTTATGTTTCGTGCACATTCACTACGTTCTATCATTCTTTCATTTTTTATCATTCCCAGCTGTTTATCAGCTAGTTTTGCTCAACAACGCTTTACAGCAGGGCCACGTATTGGCTTGAATTTATCTAATTATTGGGGTAGTGCCGACGGAATGAGCTTTACACCAGGATTAGCAGCAGGTGCTTTTTTGATGTACAGTTCCCTGAATCACTTTGGTATCTCAGGTGACATTTTGTACTCGCAGCGCGGCACGAGTTATCAGGGCAATAACGTGAAGTTTATTCAACGAGTCAATTACCTCGAAATCCCGGTAGTTGCCCGTTATTTTTTAACGCTGGAAGGCAATTTCAGGCCGAATTTCTTCATTGGTCCTTCATTAGGCGTAAAGCTGAACGCCAAGCGAATAAAAGGCGAGTACCTAAGCGGCACAGGGCCTGCGATTAATGTCGATAACAGCGGTGATTTTAACTCTCTAGACTTGGGAGCAACGGGTGGCTTCCAGCTCAACTGGGGAACAGGCAATCGACAACATTTTTTGATTGATGCTCGCTACACTTTAGGATTGTCCGATGTACAAGCTGGCTTACCCAATTTATGGGGAGCCCGAAGTTCTCTCCAAAATTCAACGGTTACATTAACACTCGGTTACGGCTTCGGCGTAGGCCCCGAATACCGCAGCCGATTCAGAAAGTAATATGTATGATATATGATGTATTCTAGAGGATCATCGTATACAACATACCCCCTATATCATACATCATACATTCCTTTCTCCTCGCTGTTTCTCGTTTTCGGAAGTGGCGAGGAGTTTTTTTGTATTTTTGATTCTTCACGTCCCAATTAGTAGCTCATGTCTTTTTGCCGACCTTTTTTAGTTGGTTTATTTTGCTTTATCCTTACCTCGATGGCTATAGCGCAGCGAACCGCGCCCGCCTTTCTTCAACTCAATGCGCGCCAGAGCTGCTGGGTCGATTCGGTGTTTACCAACATGTCGCCCGACGACCGCATTGCTCAGTTGATTATGGTAGCGGGTTATTCCAACCGAAAACCTTCATACGAAGATTCGCTGGTGCGGCTCGTGCAGACAAATAAGCTCGGCGGAGTTGTTATGTTTCAGGGTGGCCCGGTTCGACAGGCACAACTCACAAACCGACTACAGGCTGGTTCGAAGGTTCCGCTACTGATTGCGATGGATGCCGAGTGGGGCATTGCCATGCGGCTGGATAGTACCGTTCGCTACCCATACCAAATGACGCTGGGGGCTATTCAGGGAAACGACAGTCTGATCTATCAAATGGGGGCGAATCTGGCTCGACAAGCTCGTCGATTGGGGATGCATATCAATTTTGCCCCAACAGTCGATGTAAATAACAATCCGAATAATCCGGTCATTAACTTTCGGTCGTTTGGGGAGAATAAATACGATGTTGCTCGCAAAGCACTGGCTTATGTACGCGGTATGCAGGATAATCGACTGCTAACCAGTCTCAAACATTTCCCCGGACATGGTGACACTGGTACGGATTCGCACTATGATCTGCCAATAATTAGTAAAAGCCGAGCCCAGCTCGACTCCCTTGAGTTATATCCGTTTCGGCAACTTATTAACGCGGGAGCTGCTGGCGTCATGGTGGCTCATTTAAGTATTCCAGCGCTCGACACAACTAAGAATCGCCCATCAACCCTATCGCCTGCGATTATTAATAATCTGCTTAAAAGCGAATTAGGTTTTCAGGGACTGGTTTTTTCGGATGCCATGAACATGAAAGGCGTTACGAAATATTTCCCATCGGGTCAGGCAGACCAACTTGGCTTGGAAGCGGGTATGGATGTACTGGAATTTACGGAAGATGTTCCGGCAGCGCTGGCAAAGATCAAACAGGCCATTGCCAGCGGACGACTCACTCAAGCTTCGTTGGATGCACGTTGCCTGAAAGTTCTGAAAGCAAAAGCCTGGGCAGGTCTGGATCAATACAAGCCCATCGACCTGACCAATCTGGTAAATGATCTGAATTTACCAAAAGACGATCTGTTGAATCGTAAGCTTACAGAAGCTAGTCTGACGGTCTTGAAAAATGATAAGAATCTGCTTCCGCTTCAACGACTGGATACGTTGCGTATCGCGTCAGTAGCGATTGAAAGCAACAAGATCACGGCTTTCCAGCAAATGGCAGGTAATTACACCCTGATCAATCATTTTAATATAACGTCCAAAACACCCGATTCGACGTTGGCGCAGGTCCGCGATTCGCTCAAAAATTACAATCTGATTCTGGTCGACGTTCACCTGAATAATATTCGCCCTACTGTTAATTACGGCATACAGCCCCGAACAGCCGCTCTGGTGAGCGAATTCATTGCTACCGGGAAAGCGGTTGTTACGGTTTTTGGGAACCCTTATGCGCTGGATAAATTCACATTCCCGAACGATTCAAGTCAACAGAAACGGAATATCGACCAGGCGCGCGCCCTTGTCCTGCCCTATCAATTGACCAATTATACCGAAGAATTGTCGGCGCAATTAATTTTTGGCGCTATCGGTGCGTCAGGAAAACTACCCGTCACGGTTAATCAGGGTTTTCGATATGGCGATGGAATAGCGATCCAGCCGATTGGCCGAATGAAATACACCATTCCCGAAGAAGTGGGCATCGACAGCCGATATCTGACACAGCAAGTCGATTCGCTGGTTAATGTTGGAATTAGCCAGAAAGCATTTCCAGGTTGCGTAGTGCAGATGGCCCGAAATGGAAAAGTGATTTTCCGGAAGGCATACGGGACGCATACCTACGATGCGTCGCTGGGAGCGGAACCCAAGCCTGTGCAGCTAGACGATCTGTACGATATGGCATCCGTCACGAAGGTAAGTACCTCTACGCCAGCATTGATGCGTTTGGTAGACGAAGGCAAATTCAACCTGAACGGTAAAATGGGCGATTATCTGCCCGACTTCAAAAAATCGAACAAAGCCGATTTAGTCTGGCGCGATGTGCTGACGCATCAGGCCCGACTAAGAGCGTGGATTCCGTTCTGGATGGACACCAAAAATCCAGACGGTTCGTGGAAACCTAAAACTTTTCAGGCAGAACGCTCAGCGCGCTATCCAATTGAGGTGACAGATAGTTTGTATGAGTTCCGCAGATATCCTCAAACCATCTTCGAGCAAATCCGCGACTCTCCGCTCAATCCAAAAAAAGAGTACGTTTATTCTGATCTATCGTTCATTCTTTACCCGCAGATCATCAAACGCATTACGGGTGAAAACTTTGAAGATTACCTCAAAACGACATTCTATCGTCCCCTGGGTGCCACAACGCTTACCTTCAATCCACGACGGTTTTATTCACTCAATCGCATTGTTCCTACAGAATACGATTCGTTATTTCGCAAAACGCTCATCTGGGGTCGAGTCCACGACGAAGGAGCTGCCATGCTTGACGGGCTCTCTGGCCATGCGGGCTTGTTTGGATCGGCCAATGACTTGATGAAGGTGTATGAAATGTATCGTCGGATGGGTAGTTACGGTGGCCAACAGTTCATTTCGTCAAAAACAATTGCTGAATTTACGCGCTACCAGTTTCCGGAATTAGGAAACCGACGTGGATTGGGATTCGATAAGCCCTCGTTTACCTATAGCGGCAATGGCCCACGCTCGGCCACGAAAGCTAGTTATGGTCACTCGGGTTTCACGGGGACGTTTGTTTGGGTTGAGCCCGATCCGGCTTATAATCTGACGTACGTCTTTTTGTGCAATCGCGTCTATCCAACCCGTAATAATCCCACACTTGGCAATCTCAATACCCGAACCAATATCGTTGAGGTATTATACCAGGCAACAAAACGCGGCATACAATGAAAGAGCATCTGATTCAACTTCTCGATTATGAGCTTTGGGCCAATCGACGCGTTATCGACGCACTCGAAACCGTACCGAATCCGCCTGCACGAGCCGTCGCGGTGATGGGGCATATTCTATCGGCGCAGCTAACCTGGCTTGGTCGATTGACCAAACAACCCGTATTTGTATCGATCTGGGAGGATATTCCGGTTAGCTGGATGGGCGAAACGGCTGAACGTCAGCATCGGCAACTTGTCGGCTATGTAGATGGATTTCAGGAGAAAGAGTTGTTTCAACTTATTAGCTACGCCAATTCGCAAGGAGAGCCATTTCAGAATTCGCCGTACGATATTTTAATGCACATGAGTCACCATGCCGCCTATCACCGAGGTCAGGTTGTCCAACTCACTCGTCCCCTACTCGCCGAAGCGCCTGTTACAGATTACATTGTCTGGCAACGAGAAGGGCACGCAAAAACGGTTTAAGGCCAAGCTACTGATCAACAATAAATTAATCTACAAATAATCTTCCCGACTAATCGATCCAAAACCCATTTACGTACTATTTAGTTAATCGTAGCAGATAGGAAGACACTCTATCCCCCATATTCCCTATACGACTTACGAATTGATTATGAAGGTGCCTTCAAAACACTGGATATACATACTTCTTCTTGTGTTGGCACTTCCCGTTCTGGCAGGAGGAATCGCGTATTATGTGTTGGTGCATAACCTGAAAGAAGTCATCATTTTCGCGATTGATAAAGAAACCGAAGGTGGCTATGATTTCCAAAGCAATAAACTAAGTCTGTCGATTCTGAACCGAAAGGTTACGATTGATGGATTGACATTTGCCCGAAAAGATACGGCCAACGTTCCTCTCTACTATACAGTACGCATTCCAAGCGCCTATTTATCTGTCGATTCATGGCGTGAATTACTGATTAACAAGCGATTATTAGTTGACAGCTTTTCGGTTGTAAAGCCCGAAATTGTCATTCACGATTATCGGGCCGATCCGCTGACGCATCATCAAACCCGCTTTCATACCTCAAGCATTCTTGAGAATCTGCAAAAAACATTAGATCATTTACACGCCCATTCATTCAACGTTCAGGGAGGATCGTTCGCGCTTTTTCGACACGGATCAACAGCACCGTTTGCGGTTAAAGACATTAATCTGACCGTTCGTAATTTTTCCAGAATCGACAACGATAATCGGCGAATCTTAGGGTCAGATCATATTGAACTCGCACTGGGCAGGCAGAAATGGGTGCTCTCGGATGGAAAAAACACGCTGAGTTTTCGTGGATTACACTTTATCAGCTCAACGCAGTTATTTGAGATCGATTCAATCGATTTTCGGAAACCGGCTACAGCCGAAAAAGGCGAAATGAGCTTGCAGGCTGAGAAATTTTTCTTCAACTCAACGCATTTGCCGGCCGTTTATCAGAAAGGCGAACTCTGGCTCGATACCCTCATTTGCATTAGACCCGTGCTTAACCTCCCCCTCGAACGCTCGAAAGGGAAACAGCGAATCGTAGATACGAGCGGCACCATTCAGGCAAACGTTAAAAACCTATTCAAAACCGTCACGATTGGCTATACGGCTATTAAAGACGGCGAAATCTTATTGGGCAATAAAACCAGTCCGATTTCCAGAGGCAGTTCTGAACAGGCTAACGTCAGCATCTACAACCTAACTCTGAATCAGAATAGCGAGCATTCTATTAGTACGGACAGTATTAATCTGAGTCTACATCACATTGCTTTTTTCTCGCCGGATAGCCTGTTCAAAATTGGGGTAGAATCGTTTCATATGGTTCGGAAAGATGTAATTTTTCGAAATGTGATGTATGGAACCGCATCGCAACGAATTAGAGGAAAAGGCCTGACATTCAAGGCTCCCCTCCTACATCTGCGTAATGTCAGCGTTGAAGATTTAATGCAGAAGCGAATTGTAGCGTCGGCCGCTGAACTGGTCCAGCCCAGCATCGTGGCAGTAGCCACAAAAAAGGCAGCGATTCATCCAAAGCCTTTCGTTCGAAAAACGGCTCCGCCTAAAAAAGTGGATTTATTTAAAACACTGCACGGCCTGGGCGAAATTCTGGAGGTGGACAACTTCCGAATCATCAACGCCAATGCACAGTATAAATTATTGGGTGATGATCCGATGGAGGTATCCATGAAAAACATGAATGCCACGGTTTACCTCAACGATTTTTTAGTCAGCGATTCGCTGATTGACATGAAACACGCCATTCCGAGCCTAACCATTGAAAATGCGCGATTGAAAACCAGGAAGGTCGATGTACTGCTAACCAAATACGCGATGGAGGGAAAGCAACATTACAATAAGGTCGATCAATTGCAGATGAACCTGACCAGTGGAATCACCTTTCAGGCGAATAAACTGTATTGGGAAGCCTTTGCCTGGGATGCGCTTCAACACTCGAAAGACGTTCAGATCGATCTACTTCGTGTTCAGAATCTAGCGATTAACGCAAATCTGGCAACAAAAAAGGCAAAGGTAGGTCAAGTTCAGACTGATTCAGAATCAGCAAAACCACTGCCGCTGGTTCACATTGGTCGATTGGTTGCCGATCATGTCAATCTGAAAGCAGCCTTACCGAAACAAACCCTGGCCGGTTTTCAGGGATCAGCTATTCAGATCGATAGTCTGACAACCGAAACGGGCTACATTGGCTGGCAGCAATTCGGCGGCAAACTAACTAATCTCTATGTGGATAAGCCGGGCGACAATCAACTATCGGTTGCCCAGGTGGACATGAACAGTCGGGCAACGACTACATTCCGAACAATTCGATACGGCGATAATCGGTCTGATAAAGTAGTTCAACTTTCGCTCCCGCAGCTTCGCGTAACAGGGTTGCTAAACTCGACCGATTTTTCAACAGTCCGTCTCCATTCGGTCAATATCGATCAGCCTATCGTCATGATCAAAGGCGATGCTGATGCTGTTTCAAAGACAACCTCAGCAAAAGGACTTTCGCTTCCGTTTGCCTTTACACTGCAGGAATTGCACGTCAATGGGGCCAGAGTAAATTATGTTCGAAAGAAAGCGGCTGATTCGATACGCGTACAGACTCTCGTTGATATCGACGCGGCCGATTTGAAGGGCTCTAAAGACGGGCTAACCTTCGATTCATGGCGCGTAACCCCAACGACTATCGCCTTGACAAGCTCAAAACTCAACACTGTTGTTCCTGCGGCCACTGCCCAGTTGACACATGGCAAAGTGTCAACGACTAAAACTGGAGAACTTCAGGTAACGGGCCATTTGCAGGGCAAGATAGCTGCCAATGAATTGGAGCCAGTTCTGCCTACAAAGAAAAAGACGGAGCCCAATCAGTTAAGTCTCGGCCACATTGCCGCGACTATCGACTACCCTACTTTTAGCTGGACAGCGGGCAAAAAAATACCGTGGTCTACCTGGATGGATCACGCGAATGTAGCCGTTACAAACGTATCGTTCAAAAGCTCCAAAACGGCCATTTGGGCAGATAAGATCGACTGGGGAGCCAAAGGGTCACGACTGCAATTGAATAATTTTCAGGTAACGCCAACCATTCCCAAATCGGAATTTATGAAGCCTCCGCACAAACAGGCCGATTACATTACGATTCAGGGCGATGAGGCTCAGTTCTACGGATTCAACATGCGGCAGTGGCGTCGTGATTCAACGATTGCAGTTCGGCATGTGGTTGTCAAAAACATAACGACCGATGTATCGCGTGACAAGCGACTGCCAGACCCGGCTTATATACCTGACAAATTGATGCCCACCCGGCTGATTCAAAACATCAAAATTCCATTTCGCATTGATTCGATATCGGTTGTCAACAGCAACGTAATCTATCACGAAACCTCCAAGTTGACCAATCGGGTGGGCGATGTTCCTATGAAGGAAATCAACGGGGTGCTGAAAAATATTACCAATCGTCCGAAAAAGCTATCGGATAGCCTAAGTCTAAAAGCCAGCACGCAAATACTCGGTTTGCATATTGATGGACTACAATATCGCGAATCATACGGGGATTCGCTGGCTGGCTTCCGGATGCTGTTGCAAACGTCGGATGTCCATTTGCCCGAACTAACCAAACTAACCAACCCCATGATTGCAGCCAATCTGGACGGTGGTTATGTTCAGCCCATTACGGCTCGTGTTATAGGTAATCAATATGCTTCGATGGGGAACATGCGATTTCACTATAAAGACCTAAAAATCACCTTACTTACCCCTGCCGATACAACGAAGAAAACGTTTCTGACCAAGTTAAAGAACTTCGTAATTGGCAAGGTGATCCGCAAGAAAAACGAAACGGATTCGCGCATTTTTTATGATCGTGACCCGCAAGTCTTTATTTTCGGCTACTGGATCAAAACCATGCTTAGTGGCGTTATGACCAGCGTTGGCGTAAAGGGGAACAAAAAATACCAGGCCAGCTATCAGAAACTCAAACAGCAGCGTCGTTTGCCTGTCGCAGAAGAATCATTATGAAGTATTTATTTATGCTCGCCTTACTTGTGTCGATTCCTGCATCGGCGCAATTTCGATTACCCACGAATGAATTAGGACAGGTTCAGTATCAGGAAATTGTAAAAGTGCCCAACGCCAAACTCCCGGCCAAACAAATGATGGGGCAATTTCATGAATGGGCTGAAAAATACTATGCTGCAGGAGGTTCTGCCGAGCAACAATACGATCCGGAACACAATATTATGTTTATCAAATCTCTGTACCGAATTAATGGACAAACCATACGGTATTCACTTACAGCTGAAGCCAAGTTTGGTCGCTATCGGGCTACGATAACGGATTTGGTTGCTGAAAACAATGGCTTTAATACACCCATTTTAGGGGCCAGTAGTACCGTGGAAGAAATGGAGCAGGCAGCCGGTGGCAAAACGACGAATCGAAAAGTAATCGAGCAAACCGCCCAGCAACAGGCCGATCTCTACCGACAGATCGACAGAGCCTGTCGCGATACGTTAGCCAATCTGAAATCAGCATTGATGAGTCACATTTAGAGGTTTAACTATCCTTCTTCTCCAAGGTCTGTGTCCTCACAGACCATTAACCGGATGATATTGGCTGTCGCAAGAAAGGTCTGTGAGGACACAGACCTTGGAAAGAATACATTTAACCGTAATTTCACCGATGCCGCTCTACGCCTACTTGCTCGCACCACTCTAGTACTGGGCAGGTGGAACAATGCGGGAGTGTGCCTGTGCAAACATGTTTACCAAAGGGCATCAATAGCCGATTGATGTTGATCCACTGCTCGTGTGGCACTTGACTCTCAAGGACTTTCAGGGTTTGTTCGGGTTGCTTTGTATGCACAAATCCCCAGCGATTCACAACGCGGTGTACGTGAATATCGACACTGATGGCGGCCTGTCCAGTGGCTACGCCTAAGGCCAGATTCGCGCATTTTGGCCCTACTCCCTTCAGGGATGTCAGCGTATCATAATCGGCGGGAAGGTTGCCATTGAATTCATGGATAATTCGTTCGGCAATGCCGTGTAACGTATAAGCTTTCTGATCTGGGTAAGTCGTTCCGTAAAGGAGTTCCGTGAGAGTGGGAATATCGATGGCCAGCAATTGCTCCGGTGTACGCGCTTTCTCAAATAGCCGCAACGATACTGGAATTGTGGTTTCGTCGAGTGTTCGAATCGAGATAATACACGAAATCAGTTGTTCGAACAGCGTATTGTAACCTCGTTCGAACAGATCGAACATAGCCGCTTTAGGATAGGGCTTAATGGCTTCTTCAATCCGGGCCAGAACAACGTTGAGATCAAAATCAGGTTTCATAGTTCAGGTTTCACGTTCAATGCATAGGTCAACATGGAACAGTAAACGTGAAACCTGAAACAATCGGTTAAGTTTAAACTTTGACAATCACCATTTCTACCCGGCGGTTTTCGGGACGCTCTTTTAGTGTTTTGTTGGTATTGATGGGTCTCGACGGACCATAACCAACCGTTTCGATTCGGCCGGCGCTGATGCCTTTGCTCACTAAATATTTCTTCACCTCATTGACCCGATTGCGCGACAATTCCACATTGGCATCAAATTCACCAACCGTATCCGTATGCCCCTCCAGCCGAATCTGCATGGTTGGATTGCTTTGCATGACCCCTACTAATCGGTCCAGTTCAGGAAACGACTCGGTTTTAAGGTCATAGCGGGATACATTGAAGTAGATATTTTTCAGCGTGATTTTGGCTCCCGCTTCAATCGGCACCAGATTGAAATCACGAGTTATATCAACCCGATTCGTTGCCAACGTATCATTCTGACTAAAATAGCCTTTTGCCGAAGCCGTCAACGCATACACTCCCTTTCGATTAACTGAAATTTGATATTTTCCGGTCGGATCAACACTCTGCACCGAATCAGCAGGATCATCGCCAGAAGCTTCCGCGCCCGATAGGAGTCGATACGTCACGGTAGCAACAATAGGTTCTTTCGTTTTCGAATCACGTGTGACCCCATTGATAGTTACCTCAACCGGAACTGGCGTTACCTTCGGTTGGGTCGGTGTGGTAGGGTCATCGCCAAGACCAGGTCTGGTACGAGGAGTATATTTTGGTTGCTGAGGCTGAACGGGCGGGGCTGTTTTTGGGGTTCGTTGTGAGTATTTGTCTTTACGGAGGGGGTTAGTGATATGCACTCCCCAGAAGTTAAAACAAATATAGCCTTTACTATCCCGGCACTCAAACAAATCGAAGGTGGTGTAGCCCGGATCGATCCGTTCAAAATAGGCAACAAAATCCACACGCTCACCCGGTCGAACTGGGCGACGTGTTTCGGCAGGTATATTCTCTGCCCGAATAAACTTGTACGATCGTTCGCCCTGATTAACGTATAGACGTGACGTTGGCTGAAAACCAATATTATTTTCGCTTAGTGGCTGGCTCGGTCGTCCATTCGGCATCGGAAATTGAAAGGGCAGCGAACGCTTCGACGCAGGCGCTTCGAACTTCATGTAAATAATGGTGTACTGATCCGTTAATTCGACCCGTTTGATCGTTACATCGCGGTCGTTTACATCCTCAACGCGAGGACTTTCGGTTGTATAGTTTCCTTGTGCCCACAAGCTTGGTGCGGCCAGTATCAGAGCGAGAAAGGTT
Source organism: Spirosoma harenae (assembly GCF_054776975.1). Lineage (NCBI taxonomy): Bacteria > Pseudomonadati > Bacteroidota > Cytophagia > Cytophagales > Cytophagaceae > Spirosoma > Spirosoma harenae. The sequence continues at coordinate 434,392 of NZ_BAAHBD010000031.1, forward strand.
AGTAATCGACAGTTCATTGGTGTTGTTTATGAGCGGTTTGTTTCTATAAACGTTTGACTGCATCAGGTAGTTTAGGTTTAATCTCATACTTTCGGAACAGTGGGTTCTTTCCGGTATACGGTCTATACTTCCTGATAACTTCAATATAAAATTCCTAACAGAAAGCCATATAACTATCCACTTAATTATATATGGACATATAGCCTTTTTAAATTATTTTATTTCTCTATCTAACTTCTTTTCAGACAATAATTTTAAAAATCAAGGCAGACTTTATTGTCTATTTCTTTAATATCGATTTAATTTACGCATCGTTGATTGGATTTTTTCGTCCAATATTCTTTTTTTCACCTAACAAACAATATGAAAAACCTCTTCATAATTAGCCTTCTGCTGATGACAGCATGGAGCGCTCATGCCCAAAGTCAGGTTGTTGCGGGCAGGGTTACATCTTCCGATGATGGTGCTAGCTTACCGGGCGTATCGGTCAGTATAAAAGGCAGCACCCAGGGCACATTAACCGATGCAACAGGCACTTATCGACTCAACGTTGGAACGAATGCCACGCTCGTTTTTAGCTTCATTGGCTTTTCGACAGTCGAAGAAACCGTCAATAATCGGTCTACGATCAATGTCGTCTTAAAAACAGATGTTCGTAATCTGAATGAAGTCGTCGTAACGGGTTATGGTCAGCAGATCAAGCGCGATCTGACTGGAAACATTGCAAAAGTCAAAGCCGCCGATATTCAGGATCAACCCGTCACTACGTTCGATCAGGCGCTTCAAGGGAAAGCCGCTGGCGTACAGATCAATTCAGGATCTGGCAAACTAGGTCAGGGCATTCAGGTGCGGGTACGGGGTCAATCGTCGGTTTCCGCTTCGAACCAGCCACTTTACGTAGTTGACGGCACGCCGGTAACAACGGATAATCTGAGCTTTAACAGTGCGTCCACTAACCCACTGGCCGATATTAACCCACAGGATATTGAGTCAGTCGATATTCTGAAAGATGCCTCAGCAGGTGCTATTTACGGAGCACGGGCGGCCAATGGTGTGGTGCTGATCACGACCAAAAGAGGGAAAGCGGGTCGCACAAACATTACATTTGGCGCGCAATACGGATCAAGTAAGCCTACCAAAAAACTGCAATTTCTGAATACGGAACAGTATGTAAACTTCTATAATCAGGCAGCTGCCAACTCCGATCGCATTGATGGACTTGCCGCTAACGACCCTGATTCATACACGTCCTATATGAAAGGATTTTATGAATCTCAGGGGCTGGGAACCTACGGAACACCCAATCAGGTGAGTACCAATTGGGGAGATCTGGCATACCAGGACGCTCCCTATCAGCAGTACGACCTGAACCTGAACGGCGGCAACGACAAAACGACGTTCTACCTTTCGGGGCAACTTCTGGATCAAAAAGGTATTCTGGTTGGCAATGCGCTGCAACGATATTCAGGCCGACTAAATCTCGATCATCAGGTTTCTAATCGACTTCGGGTTGGGCTCAACATGGGGTTGACACGTACGCTCAACAACCGACTATCCGCTGATAATCAGTTCGATAACCCCATGCAGATGGTTGCGTTACCACCAATGACACCCTCCACAGATCCGGTTACGGGTCTGCCAGTAGGCTCTCCTCCTGGCGATATCAGCATTCCGGTCTATTATAACCCACTGATTAACATTGGGAACGCTTATTTTAATACAACGGTGTATCGTACGCTCACCAATGCATTCGGTCAGTTGCAGATTGTCAAGGGGTTATCGTTCCGAACCGAGTTTGGTCTGGACGTGCTCAATCAGCAGGAAGAGTTGTATTATAATAGCAAAACGCAACGGAATTTCAGTGCTCCACTGGGCGTCGGCCAAAACCGATATGTTCGGGTAGAGAACTATACGACGAATAACTTCTTCACCTACAATGCCTTATTCGGCCGTAGTGTACTCGACCTGACCCTTGGTATGTCGTATCAGCAGTCGCAGCAAAAAACCAACTTTACGGAAGGCCGCGACTTCCCATCCGATGCGTATCGTCAGATCATTAGCGCAGCTCGTAAAACCGACGGATCATCAACTCAGACCGACTACCGTTTCCTATCGTATTTCGCACGGGCCAATTACAAGTTTGCCGATCGGTATTTGTTAGGTGTAAGCGCCCGGATTGATGGTTCATCGCGTTTCGGACGGAATAGTCGCTACGGTTTTTTCCCGGCTGTTTCGGCAGGTTGGGTACTATCCGAAGAAGGCTTCCTGAAAAACAACACGTCGATCAGCTTTCTGAAACTTCGCGCCAGCTACGGTCAAACGGGTAACGCTGAAATTCAGAACTTCCCACAACTAGGTTTATATACGGGCGATGCCAGTTACGGTACGCTACCTGGTCAGCGTCCATCACAATTAGCCAATCCCGATCTGAAATGGGAAACAACGAATCAATTCGATGTAGGGGTTGATTTCGGATTCCTGAACAACCGGATCAATGGCGAAATCGACTACTATAACAAACAAACGTCTGGTCTTCTGCTGAACGTAAACGTTCCGGGTACGAGTGGATTCTCTACCCAATTCCGAAACGTGGGTAGCTTGGAAAATTCAGGATTCGAGTTTGTACTGAACACTGAAAACCTGACAGGTGCTTTCCGCTGGACCACGAGTTTCAACGCGGCTACCAATACTAACAAAATCACCAATCTGCAGGGGCAGATTATTGAAGGGGGTATTAATGCCATGAGTCGTGCCGTTGAAGGCCAGCCCCTGGGTGTGTTTTTCACGCAGGAATACGCTGGTGTAGATCCTGCGAATGGCAATGCACTCTGGTATAAAAACACCCTCAACACGGACGGTACGCTCGACCGAACAACGACTAGTACATACAGCCAGGCGCAACGGGTGGTGGTTGGTAGCCCGCTACCTAAATGGACGGGGGGTATTACGAATACGTTCAGTTATAAAGGCATTAGTTTAAGCGTTCTGTTCAACGGCGTATTCGGAAACAAAATCAATTTCTACGGTGTCGGACGATATTCGTCGGCGAATGGTCGGTTTGAAGATAACCAGACAGTTGATCAGTTAGCGGCCTGGACAGCGCAGAACCCAAACACCAATGTTCCAGAAGCACGTTTGTTCTTTAATAATGGCGCTCAATCGTCGAGCCGATTTGTTCTGGATGGCGCTTTCGTTCGACTACGGACTGTTACGCTCGCGTACAATCTGCCTAAAACGCTGATTAACAAAGCTAAACTGAACAACGTTCGGCTATTTGTAACGGGACAAAACCTGTTAACATTTACGAAATACGCTGGATGGGATCCTGAAGTGAATGCCGATTACATCGTATCGAATATTGCGCAAGGGTACGATTTCTATACGGCTCCACAAGCACGCACCATTACGGGCGGCATTAACATAGGCTTCTGATTCTGAGACGTTAAAAAAACTTCAACCGCATTTTCATCATGAATATATCCTTAAAACATTGGTTATACGCCGGGACTGTCACGCTGCTGATAACCGCCTGCGACAACCGACTAAATGTAGAACCGACACAAAGTATTGAACAAAGTCAGGCGTTAAATACTGAGCAGGATGTCATTATTACGCTAACAGGTGCTTACGATGGACTCAGCGACGTCAATCTCTATGGCGGTGGCATTCAATACATTGGTGATCTCATGGGCGACAACCGAGATGTAGTTTTTGGAGGAACCTACGCTACGCTCGACGAAATATGGCGCAAAACCGTTACTACCTCCAACACCGTAACGCGCGATTTCTGGCTGGACGGCTACAATGCCATCAACCGGGTAAACAATATCCTACCCGCCCTATCGAAAGTCAGCACAGCGAATCGGGCAAACGTTGAAGGGCAAGCCCTGTTTATTCGGGGAGCCCTGTATTTTGAACTGGTAAAAGCATTCGCCAAAAGCTGGAACGACGGCACGCCAGCGTCAAATCCGGGCGTACCCCTGGTGCTAACCCCAACAACCAGCATTACGGATGCCGACTACCGCGCTCGGAATACAGTCGCCGAAGTATATACTCAGGTGATCGCTGATCTAACAAAAGCGGAAAGTGAATTACCCGCCAAACAAGCCAATAACGGGTTTGCGACTAAAGGCGCTGCGGCTGCTATCCTGGCCCGCGTTTATTTGCAGCAACAGAATTACGCAGCCGCCCGCGATGCGGCCAATCGGGTGATTACCTCGGGCAATTATAGCCTCCTCACGAATTTTGCGGATGTATTCAACGATGCGACTTCCGAACCTGAGATCATCTTCAAGATCATCGTTACGGATCAGGATGGCGTTAACGATTTGAATACATTTTACGCATCAGCGCTCAATCAGGGACGTGGCGATGTACGGGTACAAACGAAATTCCGTCAACTATACGCGGCTGGCGATGTACGGGGTACTTTCTTTAACACAGCTGGTCAGAATACATTTACTAGCAAATTCAACGATCAATACGGAGATGTTCCGGTAGTTCGATTAGCTGAAATGTACCTGATTCGTGCCGAAGCCAATCTGCGGCTCAATACTAGTGTCGGTGCAACTCCACTAGCTGATGTAAACCTGATTCGTAATCGTGCAAAAGTCACTGCTCTCACTTCCGTTGATCTGGCAGCCATCCTGCTAGAGCGTCGGCTCGAACTCGCTTTCGAAGGGCAGCAAATTGCTGACATCAAACGAACGGCCGGAACGGTTGGTACTGTAGCTTATAATGCCAACAACCTGGTTTTGCCGATTCCTCAGCGCGAGATCGACACCAACAAAAGTCTGGTTCAAAATCCAGGCTATTAAACTGTTAATCTCATTTTCTCTACAAACGCAAATCGAGCCGGATTTTCACCCGGCTCGATTTGCGTTTGTAGAGAAATAAATAGGCTTACCGGATAATGAGTTCAATCGGACTGCTCACCGACATACCTCGATCATCGGTCGCAGTAGCCGAGAGGGTGAACGTACCAGTCTGAGTGGGTGTGCCTGTTAGGGTAAGACCCGAAAGTACCATTCCCGTTGGAGGAGTTCCGGAAAGGGTCACTTGCGCAATTCGACCGTCGGGATCGAAAAACAGGCCTTCAGGTAGTATGTAGCTCAGGCTATCACCGACCAATCCTTCTACCCGATTTGCACTTACAGTCACAATCGGCGATTGATTGACCGCCTGAAGAATCTGAATCGCTGCGGCATTTTCGGTTTGGGAGCCCTGATCATCAGTAGCAATGAGGGACAACGTATAGCTCCCAGGCAGCGTTGGCACTCCAATCAGCTGGTTTCCCTGCACAACCAGGCCCGGCGGTAAACCGGTTGCTCGAATACGAACATCCGCCAACTGCCCATCCATATCCCGAAACGTAGAATTCGGTATTGTCCAGGAAACAACCTGTCCTACTAACGCACTCCAGGAAGTCAACGGAGGTTGGACCAGGGGAGGTTGATTACCCACCAGCAACCAACTGACAGACGATGTGCCTGCTTGTGCATTTTGAGCTTGTGCCGTGACCGTGTAGGGACCTGGGCTACTTAGTATACCCTGAATCGTTAGACCAGTAACGGTTACCCCATCAGGTAAACCCGTCGACAAAAGGTTCACCTGCGGAGTTTGCCCCTGACCATTCGCAAAGATTCCATTCGGCAGAGTATAACTAAATGATTGTCCGATAGTTACTGTCATATTTGGAACACTCGTTATTGCGATGGGTAGTCCGCTAACCGTAAGAGGGAAGGTAGTTGCGACTCTATAGCCATCCGATGTTACACCTTGTGCCGTAACAATAAAGGTGCCTGCCTGGAGGGGGATACCACTCAGTGAACTACCCGAAGCCATTATTCCACTGGGAAGACCTTGCGGTAAAATACTGATAGTTAGTCCACTCTGAGCAGGATGTACGAAAACCGAATCAGGAATACTATATGTAAACGACTGGCCTACGGAAACCAATTGAGCCGGTATCGTACGATAGACATAAGGAGACAGACCGGGACTTGCAGTGTTCGAATTCCCAATCGTTGCGGATACCGATTGCCAGTTCGATACGCTACCATCTTTAAAGACAGCCTGAATCTTATACCGATATGTGCCGCTTGTTGTGGCTTCCATATCGTCAACGGATGATTCAAGCCCCGAGACCATTTTCCATAAACCTAGGGCATTCGAGCCTGTAGCCCGGTAAAGTTGAAATTCACTCACATCGGCCCCATTGTAACTCCAGCTTAGTCGGATACCGGGCAGATTTCCGTCGGGTTGGGCATTAAAAGCCGTCAAAGGAGGATGACTGGCCCCTTGTGAGGCCGGGACTTCAACTCGCCAGATATGAGTCGAATCAGAATACAATCCAGTACGATCCTGGGCTACAATCAGATACTGATAACTTTTAGCGGGCTGAATACTATTATCCGTATAGGTCGATTGCGTAGCTGACAAAGTAGTCAGCGTTAGCCAGGAGTCAGCCGTTGTTTCACGACGAAGCATCAACTGACGAATCACATCCGCTGACGAGCTCAGTGACCAAGTCAGGGCCAACTGGCCATATTGCAGCGTATCGCTAATGATCAGTGGTGCCGTAGGTTGGAGAATATCGGGCTTAAGCAATTCGACAGGGGCCGATAATGCGGAGGCATTGTATCGTTTGTCAATAGCTTTAACCTGATACAACACCGTTGGATTAAGACTGTTGAGCAGGACCGAGTTCAGAAACTCGGAACGGACTAGAATCGTATCGGAAACGGCTGACGGTTCTTCACCTCTTCGTTGACTCCGGAATACTTTATAGCCGAGGAGATCCGGCTCTTCGTTAGGATTCCAGCTTAAATATACCTGACCATTTGCCTCAATTCGTCCTTTCAAACCCGTAGGCTTCGCTGGAGCAATAGTATCCAGTGGTTCAACGAACAACGAAGCAGACAGGAGTGAATCGCCATCCTGTCGAACCGCACCCACGGTAAAGTAGAGTGTTGATCCACTCGGAACTTTTCCCAGATAATTGTCGATATACGCCAACGTATCAGTCGGAGGAATATTAACCTTTACGGTCGTGGGTTTTTCCGATGGGCTAGCCGCCACACTAATGAAAAAGTTTTTTAACAACGAGTCCGCTCCTGCCTGACTGGAATTAGTCAATGTTGTATCGCCCGGAAACTGCCAGCTCAGATAAACCCGGTTATCGGACAGTAACCGCAGCGACTTGATCTGTGGGGCAAATACTAGCGTATCTTTAGACTGGCCAATGACTACTGTGGAGGAATTCAGTTCGTCGAAGGGTGTTTTGCCCGTTATGCGGTAATAGTAGGTTCGGCGACCTTTAGGAACCGGATCTTTATACGTGTAGATCGTCGTAGAGGCATCGAGTTGAACAAACGGGCGATCGTTAACTCGCTGAAAAGTAGCCCCATCGACAGATCGTTCGACCCAATAACTAACATAGGGTGGAGACTGGAGGGTATCATGAACCCACTTCAGATCAGCATAATATCGCTCAAAGGTAAGCTTGGGTTGCCGGAGAACAGGAAGTAGGCTGTAATCAGCCAACCCAACTGGAGTCGTTTCCTCATAGGCTATTGACATCCCGGCAGGTTGTGTAGCCAGCACTACACGATACACGTAACGTTCATTGGCCTGAACGGTGGCATCAATATAACCTAACGCGGCCAGGCGGGCTGCGGAGTAGCTTTGACTAGCCGCCATTAGCCCAAAATAGAACCGGCGATCCGTATCCGATTCCTGACGAACCAAATTATTGCTATCGGCCTGCACGGCGACTGTATCCTGTCCCGTGACCAGCCGGTAGAGTACCTGATGCTGAACACTATCCGGAGACAGATAGGGAGTCCAGATCGTGCCAGTGGCCGGGCGAATAGGCAGCGTCGTTAGTCGAACAAATGGCTCCCCGGTAACCAGAGCATTGTTCCGAAAGACCACTTTTCGCTCCACATAATACCCTCCCTGAATACCAGCAGTCCATAACGACTCGGTCGATGGCTCCCACCGAAGCAGAATCTGATTGGCCCGTATACGGGTCAGTGTCCGAATCGCCAATGGTTCACTTTGTGCCTGTATGCGAACGAACGGAAAAAAAAGTAAGGAAATTAGTAAGGCTATATATCTAGGCATAATTGGTTGGGCGAAGACGTCAAATCGTACTGAGATGGTTCGGTTAGAGTTCGCAGACATCTCCGGTTTGAATGCCAAAGGAAATGCGCGGCTTGATGAAGAGAAGTTTAACCTGAGCAGCTAGCGTTCCCCGGAACCAGCTGGGATTGGGCACACCACCTTCCAGCAGAACGGCGGCTGACGCGCTGATGAGCCTAAAGCCAAATACGCTCAGCCCGGCACTCGCCAGCGCATAAATTTGCCCTCGTCCGTACCAGCCGTTTACCCCAATCGGATTCCGGCCACAATAGGTCCCAGGATAGTCTCGAAGCATAATATCGAATCCAGCAAGGGCCTGCGCTTCCAGGCAACCTACCCAGGCGCAACCGCAAATCTTAACGTTCATGCTGGCCCCAAAAGCTAAGCCCGTACCATCAATTATGGCTTCTTTTTCGGTATTCGTCCGAGTCTGTTTTAAAGCCGAACCAATAACATTCCGCACTTCAACTGGCGGTAAGGGCATTGCAGGAATCCCATAGCCAACCATCATGTACGCCCGAGTGGAGGCTTTGACACCGAAATCGATGGTAAGATCGAAAGGCTGGGCAATTGTCCCTAGGTAGATGTGCCACTGATCGGGTGCAAAGTAGAGGTCAATGAGCCCTACACGATTACCTGGCCCACCGCCGTACACAAAACTTCGACCAGCCGCCCGGATATTGACGTAAGCGTCGGAAACCCCTTTAAAAATATGGTTCTGATGATCATATAGTAAAGCTAGTCTGGCGTAAAGGGGTGCATTGGTAGCATTACTGGCAGCCATATATTCTTCTTTGGCTTTGCGAACCAGCTCAGCATTATCGAAGGTTTCAGCGGACACATAGGGGCGGCTATAGAGCAGACTTTGTTTCGTGGCAAAGAATGTATCGTCATTGGTTTTATCCGTCCGCCCGCCGGTTAAGGCGCAATCACCATAAAGGCCTACGCTGTTCAGACCCCCATTTCGATTGAAGAGTATTTCAAATCCGGCCGCCCCCTGTAACAATTTCTCTGATCCGGTCACTAACCCTATACCGCCTTTAAAACCCAACCCAAAGGTGTTGTCTGGTGCATAAGCGATGGCTGCCGATGCGATGGGGCGCATGCGATAGTATGCCCCTGCATATACGTAGTTTATACTTAGAGGACCAACCAGGGCAACTTTGGGTACGGATGCCCCTCCGGTAACATACCAGTACCGGAAGTCTTCCGGGCTGCTTTTCCGCCCAAACATAGCGATGGCTGTTATATTAACTTTTGCGAACTTCGACATGCTGAAGTTTACACTGCCCCGAAACCCCGTGCCATAAGTAGTATCGTCTTCAAAAATGGCAACGCAGCCATTGAGACTAAACAGGCTGACAGTACCATGCGCACAGATCTCAGATAGTTTAACCCGTTTAAAAGACCAGCGATGAACCGACCCTGTCTCGATTTTGCCAAAGACAGTGAAAGCCGCCTAAGCCCCAAAAGCATTCTCCATCAGGTTGACTTCCATATTAATACCCAGACCCACTGAATCTCCCTGAAACAGGGCGTTGATACCATGGAGCGTAACCGGAAATCCAGCTAATTTCACGTCGCCTTCGTAGCCGAACGCTGTGGCGCTGATGTAAGGGCGCTCAGTCTGGAGGACCAGGCCAGCAAACTGAATACCTTCGAATTTGAATAGAGCATCGCTGGCCGTTTTCTGTGCACCACTCACGTTAGTATAGATACCGAGAGTTCCGTGGAGGATGGCTCTGGGTTTTTAAATGCTCCGTTGACGACTTCCATCACTACCGTGGAGTTTGGGGACAAGTCGGCCTGAGCACGCCACATCGGAATCGAAAGGGTATTAATAGTCGAGAGTGCCAGTCCGTAATCGTCGGAATCGTCGATCTTACCGGTATACCGCAGGGGCGTATCCGGAGCAATCGGTAGCTGGAGGAAACCACCAAACCGCCCACCAATGAGTCGACTTTTCTCAAAGTTGAGCGCAAAATCGGTGAGCGACATGGCCCAACCCGAAGCAGTCATATCATAGGGATTTGTCGACCGGTTCATGCCAATCTGGCCACTGACTCCCTGTCGGTCGATCAGCAGATTGGTCGCTGAAATAGCCAGGCGTCCCGAACTACTGGCTGGCTTGAATTCACTGGGTAACAACAGATCAAATTGCTGAACATATACCCCTCGCCAGTCTGCGTGATCAGCCGATGCATTGGCCGATTCATTCTGAGGATTATCAAAATAACCAGTTGGATAGATTACATTTGGGGAGTTCCGCTTATCGCTCAAATCCAGTGAGGCACCTGTCAATATAAACCCAAATTTGGGGTATTTGGCGATAGCAAAGGGCTGGCTGAAGCGGATGTCCGCCAGCAAATCGTTAAAGTCGGGAGCATCAATGCTAAAAGAAGCGCTGATCTTACTTTGGTCTTGTATCACAGCACCAGTCAGCGGGTCAATAGGAACGAGCATGGAGCGGGAGAAAATTACATCGCCCGACATCCGCAAACCCGCCAGAGACTGACAGCTTACATTGGCATAGGTAAGATCCTGCGAGGTTCCCGTATATCGGTTTAAGCCTCCTTTGAAACGCAGAGTCATGTTGCCCAGAGGTTGAACAAAGTCCCCCAGCAGCACTAGCTTAAAATCACCCGCAAGACCTCCATCCCGGCTAAAGACCACATCATCAGCACCAAAAAACAGTTCTCGTTCCTTAATAGTAGAGTTATTATCAGGCGCCGGGAGTCGAAGTCGAACGAAAACGGTTAGTAAGGCTTTGTCTGAGAGAAACCGAACTTTTAAAATCCCGATATCCAATGTTCCGTTTCCATTTCCCAACGTTTTCCGAATACCTACGGGCAATACCGTCAGATCATTACCTCGCAGACTATCGACAAACCCACCCCGACTATCGAGATAGCTGAATAAACCCGCAGCGGTGTCGCGTTCAGCTTGAGCCGCTGCACTTACGACCGCATCAAACTGATGGGCTTCAGTTTGCAGATACTGGGTACGGGCAACCAGCCGGGCTTTCGTTTCTTCAATAGCCACGATCAGAGCGGGCGCTAATTGGCTCTGCCCACTCCCCCAAAACGACCTTGCAGGAATTGGAAGATCTTCATTAAAGGATGAACTCGCAGCCCATGTACTGGGCAAAAGCATCAGCCAGAGCCAAAGAACCCCAAACAGATGTCTAAGAAAAGTAACCGTAATAGTCATAACATAAGCACAATAAATACTCAATCGACCCAATGGAGTCAATAAGCCGGCTAACAAAAAGTACGGGAATTACCGAATCGAATTAAGAATTAAATCAAGGCGGGAAAGACGTTCACAATTGGACTGAGTTAAACTTTCTAATTAGTATGACCAATACAGAAACCTTGCCAAACAAATAGTTAAATATAAAGTATTTTTATTTTAGCATTTTTATTAATATACTTTAAGACAGCATTAACTACAAAAAATTAACAAATAGTCTATTGAGCTAAGTTGAATATTAGCAGGTTCGACAAACGTATAATTGTATGGATTGAGTGGATGTGCCGATCAAGCTAGTCACAAAATTGATTTGTCAGATTCATTTTTCTGATTCGGATTGACTACAGTGGGCCATAATAACCTATGGCCTAAATCTTGCGGGGCATATATAATGCCATTCAGAACTTAAGTATCCAACTACTATATCATTTAACTCTGTCTTCATTTTGCGCCCGATCAGGAAATGGCCTCCGTTTCAGGGGCAGCTTACTATATAGATTAATTTAAGGATCTCCCACCGATTATGGCAGATTAATTATACTATATATCAGTACTTCTTCATTTAGATACATAATTTATTAATACACTGTTACTTTCTATTCGAATGATTGTCTAAGTCAAGTTAAATCAAATGTTCGGGTAAAATAAAAAGAGATTTTCAACAGACTTCAAGGAAATGACCAGTTATTTTTTGAGAGTAAGCTTACTTGTTTTCATACACATCTTGAAACTACTATCCTTAGATAAAGGATTACTTATTAATTTTTATTTATACACTTATACTATTAACATATTATAAAATAAAACAATTATTAACTATATACAACATTAAGTCAACAAACTATTGTTACTAACAGTATCAGTATTTTTTTATGCAGAAGAATAATTTTGATTTTATTCGGTTTGTATTGGCGTTTGTAGTTTTACTTAGGCACTTGGTCGAATTAATGGAAGAAAATAGAATATCATGGTTACAAAAATATTTAGACTCGTACAGTGCCGTAACAGGTTTTTTCATAATAAGCGGCTACCTCATAACTAAAAGTTATAAAAATTCCGATAGACTATCTAGCTATTTACAGAAAAGAGTCCGGCGCATACTTCCGGCTTATATAGTGTTTGTTCTATTAGCTACTATCTTTTTTTCATTGTCAAGCGATTTATCTCTAATTGGCTATTTTACAAGCAAGCAGCTGTATTCTTATTTTCTTTCAAATTTATTTTTCCTGAATTTTTTACAACCGACTTTACCTGGTGTTTTTGTTACAAACCCACAACCCGCTATAAATGGTGCTCTGTGGACAATTAAGGTAGAAGTGTTATTCTACTTATCATTGCCTATATTACTCTATTATACAGACAAGTATAGATCATATAATAGAATTATTTTATTGGCAATTCTGTATACTCTATCACTCACATACAAATATTACTTATCGAATTCGAGCAATGACTTCCTGCTTTTTCTAAGTAGGCAAACCCCTGGATTCTATTGTTACTTTATTTGTGGTATTTCATTTTATTACTACAGAGATTTTTACATAAATAAAAACCAAACGCTCTTACTTATACTGTCTATATGTATTTTTTCATTGGAGTATTCTGTCGACTTAGAGATACTTAGACCGTTGTGTTTCACGGTTATATTGATTTATGTAGCCTATAATTTCCCGGCATTTAATAATTTCGGGAAATATGGCGATTTTTCATATGGCATCTATATATATCACTTTCCGATTATACAAATTTTTATCCATTACAATATATTTGACAAAATTAAATTATACCCAAGCATAGTGCTATTAATTATTACTGTATTGTTTATCGCCATTTTGTCTTGGAATTTTATTGAGAAGCCTTGGTTGAAACGGAATAAAAACTAGCTTGATTTTTTTAAATCATAAGCAATTGAACTACCTAGTATTGGTAAATTCGACTGCACTCCGATTGTCACCTATATATAGCTCCAATCCGTCCAACCTCCCGATCCCCCACTCAATACCTCCGTCACGATCACATCGAAATCTCCCGTGCGAATCGTGTCCCCTGCAGCCAGGTTGCTGATACCCGTATCGCCCAGACTACTACTGGTGTAGCCGGACGCCCACATTGGTAGGTATGAGCTACCTGTCTACAAGGCTTCGAACGTAAGGTCGTATACGCAACCAACGTATCAGCGCCCCGCACCAAGGTCACCTTGTACTCCCCGATCCTGCCTGCTACCAATGTGGTCGTGGTTGCGGTACTGGTGGTCACTGTTGTGCTGGTCGGCTCACGCCACAGGTAGCTGTAGCCTTACAAATCCAGACCAGCCAACTCGTCCACCGATAAATTCAGACTAACTAGTCCACCACTGACTCGAGGAATTACATCCGTTTCCGCAGCCGTCGCATCCACCGACTTGATGCGGATGGTACGCACCCGCTGGTCACAGTGGACCGTCAGGCTTCGACTTCCCGCCCGACACGTGTCACTCCCCCATAGCACATACGCTTCTAGCCGGTAAGTCCCATCCAGCAGTCCGGTAAAGCTAGCCGGTGAACTCGATTGAGTCGCCACCAGTGTAGTCTGCTGATACAGACTGATGCGTAGCTGGCCATGCGCTGGCACATTGGCCAGCTTGACCACAATCATACCCTGGCGGGTGGTGTCGGCCGCCAGCGTGTCGCAGCCAACCAGTGGCTCCCCATCAAAACGTAGCAAACAGGCTGTCGAGACCGATACACTTGTCTGAGCTGTGGCCGTACAGCCCCCCGGTGTGCTCACCACTACCGTATAGGCGCCCGACTGAGCTGAACTACTAACTGGTAGCACTGGAGTAGCAGCTGAACTACTAAAGCTGTTGGGTCCCGTCCACTGATATGTAGCCCCGCTTACAGGCTGACCGCTCGTGCTCAGCCGAAGCGTATCGCCCCAACTCAACTCGCCAGCCGGGCTGTTACTACTAGCCGACAGTGAAGGCGGTGCCGACACGCTCAAGGCTACGGATGACCCTGTCGTTGGGGGATACGAGCTAACCACCCGTACTTGATAGGTACCCCCAACCAGGTTGGCCGGAATAGGTACGATAATCGGGCTAGTGGTCCCACTACTCAGGGTAGTCGACGAAGCGAAGCTACCATCAGGCCCCGACAACTCGACGGTATAGACATTACTACCGGAGAAACTACCCGTGGTGGAGAAGGGCACACTCAGGTTCGCACCCACGCAGGCCACAGAAGCACTCAGAGGTAGCGTCTGGATGGCGTTGAGGTAGCCCGCGACTATAATAGAAACGAGTTGTCGACCTGTACAGCCTGAGCTGGCCTGAGCCACCACCGTGTAAC